>DATFWY010000322.1:0-7884 GCA_035258805.1 Blastocatellia bacterium
TTTCGCCTCGCGGATGCGCGCTACAAACAGATTACCGTCCGGCAAATGCTCAGTCACATATCAGGGATGCCCGATGTTCAAGACTACGAGTGGGACAAGCCCCAGTATGATGACGGCGCGCTCGAACGCTACGTCAGGAGCTTGAGCAATCGATCGCTCATCGCCGAGCCCGGCGCCAAGATGCAATACAGCAATATGGCATTTGAAGTCCTCGGCGATGTGATCGCAAAAGTATCGGGGATAAGCTTCGAAGACTATGTGAAGCGCAACATCCTGGAGCCGCTCGGAATGAAGAGCAGCACTCTACTCGTCAAGCAAGCCGACCCGGCACTGTTGACAAGCCCTCACGTACAGAGCGCTACATATGAGGTTGAGGTTAGCAAAGTTTTCCCCTACAACCGCATGCATTCGCCTAGCTCGACCCTCTATTCGAGCGTGCTGGAGATGAGTCGCTGGGCGATCGCCAATCTGAATAGAGGCGAGCTTGACGGAAAACACATATTGAAACCGTCGACCTATGAGTTGATGTGGAAGCCCGCAGGTGAGCAGTTTCCGCAAATTGGCATAAGCTGGTTCTTGAACAAGCATAGGGAGCACGCTGTAGTCATGCATAGCGGAGGGGATACGGGCTTCGTTAGCAATCTCGTTCTGATTCCGGAGAGGAAGATCGCGGTGGTGATGATGAGCAACTACGACCGCGCCCCGCTTCGCGCCATAACCAACGCGGCGCTCGATGTGGTTCTGGGACTGACGCCAGAGCCGGTCGTCATCAAAACGCTGATCGACAAAGTGCTCTACAGGGCGATCTCCAGCGATGGCCTCGAGGCCGCAGTCAAAAAATATTATGAGCTGAAGAAGAACCAGCCTCAGGCTTATGACTTTCAAGAGAGGCTGCTGAACAATCTCGGCTACAACTTCATCAGGCAGGGAAAACTCAAGGAGGCTATCCGGGTTCTTCAGTTGAACGTCGAGGCCTATCCGAACTCCTCTAACGTCTACGACAGCCTCGGGGAAGCTTACATGCGAAACGGGGAGAAAGCACCGGCGATTGAGAATTACGAGAAGTCGCTGAAACTTGACCCGAGGAACACCGGTGCGGTCGAGGCTTTGAAGAAGCTCCGAGCGCAATAGTCAATTGTGAAGCTAAGAACAATGATTTCTCATTAGAAAAACCGCCCTATTCTCGCGTTGGAGACGGTTTATTCCAGGCGCGATTTGCCTATCGGCGTGGGCGACCCGCTTCGATAACAAACCCAGTGATCCAGCGGCTCTTCTGCATCGATCACGTCTTCCCTTTTATATGATTCTAAATCGCAATCTGTTTCTACTTTGAGTCTGGAACCCAGTACTGGATTACGAAGGTTATCACCGTTGTCAGGGCAGCGCCTTGAGAAGCTGTTGGGGCGTGCCAGAACGACAGAATCAAAGTGGAAATGGCAGCAGCTAAGACGCCCACGCTCACTTTGGCCGTAGGCGCCCAACTCGTTGTTGCTGTCGAAGTCGGTTGAACGGGTATCTGCGCGACATTTGTAGCCATTTTGTCATCCTCCTTGGGGGCTAGGAGACTTCAGAAGCCATGATTCTTGCACCTTCCTAATATATAAGACGGAAAGCGATTTCCATTACATTCAAGTTTCTTAAGGACCGCTCCAAGCTAGGAACATAGCATCCGGCCCGCTGCCGGATTCCGAAGGAGGAACGACATGACTCATACGGGAAGCGCGATTCCTCTCGCAGGCGCACCAGTTTGGACCGGGAATGTGTGGGTCCAGGACTACTACCCTGAGTGGCTGGACGACCTTACCGACGACGTCTCCGTTTGTTGTATAAGACTCCAAACTCCGGAGATTGGAACAATGGCCAAGCATATCGAGTCATCCCCTCACCACCGACGGATGCGGCCGATGGGAGTTTCGCTGAAAAGGCGATCCAGAACATCGAATCCTTCGTCGGAAGCAAAAAGCAACTACCCGTGCCCTACGAACTCGACGCCGCCCAAGCACTTCAACTCCACAGTGATTTCAAGTCCCGTGATGGAAGGGTTCTCACCTCCAGGAGCGAGCATCACAGAGAGCTAGTGGCTTAAGTGCCTCGATGCCAGCTGGATTAGGCCAGCTGAAATTGAACCCTCTGGAAAATGCTCCATCGCTTCCTGTGGTAATCCGCATCTTCAACCTGTGACCGTCCGACTAACATTTGCGACATGCCACCTCCAAATTGGCGCAGCCTCATACTAAGGTGACGCAGAGTTTCAAGGAAGCTCGGGGAGCTAGCCTTTGACCCACGCAGGAGGTAGTAAAAATGGCAGCAAATGTTCAGCCTGGAGACCAGGACAGCCGACGTCAAACACGGATGACGGCTTCATACGAACTTGAGACGCTCAAAAGCGAAGTCAACCACAGCGTCCCGTGGCTGTCTTCGAGGTGGGCTCGGTTCCTCGTCCTAATCACTGTCGGTTTTGGAGTATCAGGTTGGGCTACCTCACCTCGACATTCGCCAAACTGTTCCGCGACCTCACATGGGGAACTGCGACAAATCGCTCCGCAAACGACAAATGTATGGACGAGCAATGGGCCTGAGGGAGTAGCGATCAACTCATTAGCGATGGGCGACGCGAACACGCTTTATGCCGGCACTAACGATGGTTTGTTCAGAAGTGAAGATGGCGGTGCTAGTTGGAATAGGACTGGCCTCCCCGGTTCATTCGTCGTTTCCCTGGTTATTGATTCTAATAACACTGACATTATCTATGCGGTCTCCTCCCTAGCGGATGGGACTACGGTGTTCAAGAGCACCGACCGCGGAGCAAGCTGGCAGCAAGCCAACAGCGGACTAACAGGCGATCTCAATGCGCTGGTCGTAGACCCCCACGACTCAAATACACTCTATGTTGGCGCTTACTACGGGGGCGTGTTCAAGAGCACTGATGGAGGCGAAAACTGGAAGCAAGTCAGCCTGTTCGGCGTCGACTCTCTCACAATAGAGCCTGCCAACTCGAACACTCTCTATGCCACAGGATGTGACGAATTTTTTGGATGCTTCCTGCTCAAGAGCACAAATGGCGGCGTGGACTGGAAGGACACGAACAACAATCTAATCTACGGCCCCAGCAGTATAGCGGCGATAGACTCGCGCAACCCGGACGTCCTCTACGTGGGCAGCTACGTCGAGGGTTATGGACACCCACACCCATGTGTCGCTAAGAGCACCAACGGAGGCGCGAGCTGGACCACATCCGATACCGGCCTGTCCGAGTACTCTGTCAATAAAGTGGTAATTGACTCTTTCAACTCAGCCATCTACGCCGGGACTTATGGTGGCGGCATATTCAAGAGCACCGATGGCGGTGCAAGCTGGGGTGAATTTAACGCCGGATTGACGAACCTCAATATCGGTGCACTGGCGACTGACCCGTCCGGAATCGATTTGCACGCCGGCACGTCGTCAGGAGTGTTCGGTTATCGATACCAGGGTGGTTGTGTCGAGGCGCTTTCACGCACCGACCACTCTTTTGAGTTGCTTTCACGCACCGACCAGTCTTTTGAGTTCGGTGGCGGGACAGCAAGCGTCAACGTTATTGCCCGGAGTGAGTGCACTTGGGCAGCCATCTCCAATGCAGCCTGGCTCCACGTCACCTCGGATAGCGCCGGCAACGGCGATGGGGTAGTCAGCTTCGACGTGATGGCCCACACCACCAGCACTCGTTCGCGGATCACGACGCTGCTCATTGGCGGGCAAAGCATTACCATCATACAAACCGGGGTTCCCCTGCTGATTACGGGCGCTGCGGTCGAGCGCAAAAGGCTGTTGGTATTCGGTGAGAACTTCGACCCGGGCGCGGTGATACTTCTCAACGGCGAGGAGCAGAAGACCAAGAATGATGGACAGAGCCCAAAGGCCACATTGATCGGCAAGAACGCGGGCAAGAAGATCGCCTCCGGGGAGAGCGTCAAACTTCAGGTGCGCAACCCAAACGGGGCGTTGTCGCCGGAATTCACTTTCAACAAACCCTAATTCGCCTGAGGCTACCATTGGCGGGGAGCAACCCGCTGACAGAAATCAGCTTAAGTCATTTAGCCGCTTCAGAAAACGGACTGCCGGTCACCGGCTCCAAGGGAATAGTCACGCCTAAGATGCGGGTTTGATCGATCAAAGGGAGAAAGTCTAATGAGGCAACAACCAACACCGACCGTTCTGAAATGTATTTCAATAATCAAGCGACTAGCTTCTTTGTTGGGAAGAATCCCCACGCGGCAGAAGGTTGTCAACCGACAATTTACAGCCCAATCCGTTGCCACACTCTTGATACTTCTCACTTCGCCTGCATGGTTTGGAGGGCTTGCGCTGCTCAATGCACAAAACTCGTTGAAACCGTCAACTGGACAAAGCAGTGATGGTGAGCTTGGTCCGCAGAACTCAATGCAACAGATCGATGCCGACGCAAGCACCAAGATTTCGCTTCCCGTAGATTTGTCTCGCGGGCACATCGAAGAAGTGATTTCGGAAAAATACAGACGAAAGTACCAGAGATGGAAAAGGGAATTCCTTGCCACTGAGATTGGCCGACGCCAATGGGAAGCCTTCGATCATCACCCCACGCTTACTTTGATTATCACAGTCTCTCAAGAGTGGGCGACGGGAGCATTGACACACAAATTCAAATGGGATGATGCAGGTAACCTAACCACTGCGACTATCACGCTAGGTTGCAGTATCGATAGTGGCTACCCGAATCCGGTCTATTATCCCGTATTGAGCTCGCTGAGACGGCTCGAGCCGTTCGGGGAATTTGGCGGACCCATTTTAGCTGCGGCCAAACTTGCGCACGAGTTTGAACACGTCAACCAGGCTAGCGTGGGAGGTATTGCCTACCGCAAGCAGACTGAGATGGCATATACCTATAATTCAATTTTCCTTCACAATGGCTACAACACCAGCGATCCCAGGCTACTGGAACTAGCTGAGAAGATGGGAGGCGCACCTGTCGAAATTGGCGAGGTTTGCGAACACCGCTCCGAAATCCACGCTATGCGCTACCTTCTCGAAAGATTTAAAAACGATGAACTCCGCCGCGCACTGTTAATTAGTGTTAGGAAGACGATGAACCAGCGGGCCAGGAGTTTTCAACGACCCTACGCTCAATTGATCCAGTCCATCGGTCTATCCCCCCAGCTGTTGGCAGTGGCTATTGAGGCGGAAAAATAATTCTCTCATCAAATAGAATCCCGGCGATTGATTCGGATAGGTGGTGGCGCAGAGATGGTGCTCAACGCCTCAAGTGCAGAGTGCTACTAATCCCTAACAGGTGAAATATAGTATTCGTCCGGCAGCGCTGATTTGAGTTGCGAAAGCTCCTTGCTGACGAATCGAAAATCTCTTACCGTGTGACGTTGAAAGCGCCTCCTCCTCAGCGTTCTCGCACAAGAACCCGAGGCAGCCTCATGCTGTCCGCTCTTCTGGACCGACGAACCCTAGTGCGGTCATCGCTTGAAGAACCAACCCCTTAACTATCACTCACACTTTCACCGTATCCATGGACACGGATACTCATATGATCTGATTCAAACTGGTTCAGTCGTCAGCATCACGGCGTTCCTCGAATTGAACGACTTTCACCGCTGCGTGATAGAGCCGTGCCTGCTGAAACTTGTATGAGGCGGTCCGGAGCCGTCGGGTTCTTGCGGCTTGACGGTGCAGGTCATCCGCGTTGATCGAAAGGCGAGCAAGGGCACCAAGTCGACGGCTGTCCCGGTCTGGCGCCGAAGTGTCAAGGCGGTGTACCAATTGCCATATTCTCCTGCCTTCGGTCGATGGAAGATATCTTGCCATCTTTGTTACGGGGACATCGGCGGCAGTAATTCCGTTATAAGTGGACTGAAATAGATCCCGAAGGTCCGTGGCGAAGAGGTCTCCGAGATTGTTGGGAGGAAGTCCCAGCAGCAATTCTTCGGTCTTCACTATAGAAGCCGTAGTATAGTGCCGCAGCGCAAGATATGCCGGCTTGGCGAATGGGCTCACTACAACCAGCGGCGTTCGGTGGGGATGGATGTGGTCGAGCGAAGATTGAGCGTCGTCGAAGGTAATGAATATCGCGCTCCCTTCACCTTTGCTGCCGTCATAGTAGATCGGGCTCTTCATTATGTGGTTTATTACCATACCCAGTGCGACATCGCAGTCGGCAATTTGTTGCAATGGGCTGCTTCCGACCATTGCCGCGTTTGGCGCCTGAACTCCGCCCGTGTGATCGTTTGGCTGATAAATGTATACGAACTGCGGCAGCGTACCCGCGCTAACCATTCGGTCGAAGTCCGCAATGAACTCCGCAGCGCGGCGCTGGTCTGAGATGTTGAAGTTGTATCCCGGGTAATTGCGATCGAGGCGTGGCTCACCGTTTGGATTATTGCCCCCGAGCACAGCCAGTATCGGCAGTTTCATAAAGTAGGATTGGCCCAAACCCTGGGTTGCGGTGGTTACGTCTCCCAGGTTGACGAGCGGGTTGGTGACGCTGAAGTTATCCGCCTGTAATTGCGGATAACCCAGCAGGCCGCTGAGCGGGTCATTGATGCGAGTCGGTGTGCTGGTTCCTGTATCCGTTCCTTCAATACGGATGAGCGCGCCGTAATCCTTAAAGGATACGCCATGGCGAGCGGCGTTGTTAAAAATGTATCCGCCCTCAGGATAATCTTCGGGCTCGAAGTTCTTGTTGACCAACAGACCCCGGCCACTCTTGACCAGCAGCGTCTTCTCTGTGTAATCGCTGGCGATACCGGATGCCGCAAACTGATGTCCGGCATCGCTTTCTTCCGAATCGGAGTAGTAGTTGCCGGCCGCCGCAAACGCTTTGGCCAGTGATTGGAGGTTTACCGATACGCCGGTGTTTTGCCTGTTGGTGTATGTCGATCCGTCTTTATTATTGAAAGTGACCCCGGCAAAAGCACCGAACTGCGCGCTCTGATTGCCCAGCATCGAGTCGAACGTCTTGTTCTCATGCAGAATGAAGAAAACATGCTTGATCCTGGGCGACGGTGCGCCACCGGCCGGAACGACGCTCGAATCAACAGGTTGATGAACTGCGAAGTTGTTGGCGAGCACTGATTCATCACCAGCGGCGTCTGTCGATGCTAAATCGACCTTCTGAGCAGATCCGAATATGAAGTTGCTGTCGACGCTCGGATCAGACGCAATTCCGCTGGGAGGCGGCGTGCCTACGGCGGTATTTATCTTTGGATTGATGTCTTCGCCGATGCCTTTGGCATTGAGGATGAAAAGATGGTTGCCATCGGGGCCGAGTGCCAACGCCGTTGGGTACCAGCTGGTCGGTATCCGTCCCAACACACGAGGCTTGAACGGGTCGTTCACATCCAATACAGCGACAGAGTTCAGCCCCGCTTCTGCGACATAGAGTCGCCGGTCGTCAGGAGACACAGCAAGCGCATTTGGATAAGAACCGTGAACCTTATGCCCGTCACTAAGTACCAACGAAACTGGAGAGAGATCAAAATCTTCAACCCTACCGATTCCCCCATCGCCGTCCATACCGCTATCTGTCCGGGCTTCTTGCTGACCTGGCTTGTTGTGAAGCGTAATAATGCCAAGGCTATCATTGTTAGACTTTGCGACATAAAGTACATCGAGGGAACCGTGATGGACGATTGCCGTCGCCGACGGATGCGTGTCCCCGACATTGAAAAGCTCATCCAGCTCGTGCCCCTGGTAAATCGATTGCGATAGACTCAAATTGGCGCCGTTGCCGCCCGGCGCATCCAGGATGGAAACGGACGATGTCCGTGGATTGGCTCCGGCAGTCGAGGTCGCTGGGACGTAGAAACCATCCGGCAGATTAGGGCCGGTCGTACCTATCGCGGTGAGCTTTTTAGTACTCGG
>DATFWY010000323.1:0-22848 GCA_035258805.1 Blastocatellia bacterium
GAGGTGAGCGGTCTGTGAGTGTTGAGGTGTCGTGTCCAGCATGCGGCGCACCGATCGCATTCAAGACGGGCTCGTCCATCGTCGTCGTGTGCGAGTTCTGCAACTCTGTTGTAGCGCGCGGCGATCGGCAAATCGAGGACCTCGGTAAGGTTGCCGCTCTCGTGGAGACCGGATCACCGCTGGAAGTTGGTCTTCGTGGTGTCTATCAGAAGGTCCCGTTCGAGTTGACTGGTCGAGCGCAACTAGGTCATCCGGCGGGAGGCATCTGGGATGAGTGGTACGCCGCATTTCAGAATGGTCGCTGGGGCTGGCTCGCTGAAGCACAGGGCCGGTTCTATCTCACATTTGAACAATCGCTTCCCGAACAAAGCCTGATTCCGCCTTTCGATAGTCTGGAACTGGGCGGTCCAGTCGCCGCATTGCCGACATCGGTGCCGTTGACCGTCGCCGAAACCGGTGTAGCAACCCAGCTAGGCGCAAGGGGAGAAATTCCTTATCGCCTCCAGCCCGGTGAGCAATATGAATATGCGGACCTGTCAGGGACAAGCGGTATTTTCGCAACGCTCGACTATAGCGAAACGCCACCGAAGGTTTTCGTCGGGCGCGAGGTTACGCTAGCCGAAATTGGGCTCGGCAATGCTCAGGCGCCTGAGCGTGAAGCTCGTCGTGTAGCCGGAGCTCAACTCAATTGCACACAATGCGGTGGCCCACTCGAACTGCGTGCACCAGATCAGAGTCTTCGCGTGACATGCCCCAACTGCGGCGCGCTTTTGGATGTGAGTCAAGGACGGCTCACGTTCATGCAGGCGCTTCAACCGCCCAAAACGCCGCCTGTGATTCCAATCGGTTCCGTTGGCGAATTCGAAGGCGTAAAGCAGATGGTGATCGGCTTTATGGTTCGCAGCGTCGAGTTCGAAGGCGCGCGGTATTACTGGGAAGAGTTCCTGCTCTACAACCCACAGATCGGATTCCGCTGGCTGGTCCGCAGCGATGACAATTGGAGCTACATAAAATCTGTTCCACCCGGCGAAGTGATGCACAGAAGCGGGTCGTTCGGCGGAAAAGGCGATACTGTTCAATTTCAAGGTGAGCGTTACAAGATTTATCAGGATGCAATCGCCCGTTGCGAGTACGTGATTGGCGAGTTTTATTGGAAAGTTGAAGTGGGAGAGCAGACCCGAGCGATAGATTACGTTCACCCGCCGCGAATGCTGTCGATGGAGATGTCATTGATCCAACTCGCCGTAGAAGAAGTCGCGGAGCCTGGCCAAAAGAGAAAGAAAAAGAAGAACGTCAAGACAGCGCCTGCCGGCGAAATCAACTGGTCGCTTGGGACATATATGAACCGTCGGGATGTTGAGAAGACCTTCGGCATTTCAGGACTGCCTCGTACATCCAAGATCGCACCCAACCAACTCTATCCGCACAAGAAGGTTTACAAGTACTGGGGACTGATGCTCGCGGCCACGTTCCTGCTGGGGCTGGTTGTCATGGCGACCGGCTCGCACGCCAAGGTCTTCGAAAAGACATTCGATCTTCAGCCGCTGGCGAACTCTGAAGCAACCCAGGTGATTTTCGACGGGCCTTTCGAATTGAAAGGCAGGCGGAATATCAAAGTAATGGCGCAATCGAGCGTCGACAATTCATGGTTGTACGTAGAAGGGGATCTGATAGACGACGCGACGGGAGATGTTCAAACCTTCTCGATGCCGGTGGAATATTACCACGGAGTTGATGACGGTGAATCTTGGAGCGAAGGAAGCCAAACACCGAGTATTCATTTATCAGCGATGCCTGCGGGTCAGTACATGATTCGATTGGAGGCGCAGTGGGAGAAATGGCAGTTACCGGCGACGGTTAGCGTGAAAATTGAGCAAGGCGTTCCGCGCTTGCTCCACTTATTCCTGGCCATGCTGCTGATCTCCGTAATCCCGGTTCTGGTTGCGATCAATCACTTTAGTTTCGAAAAGCGCCGCTGGGCGGATAGCGATTACAGCCCATTCGGCTCTTAAAGGTCTGAGCAGATACGCTAGAAAGAGAAGGTCATACAATGCTTAAGCGATTTTATTTGATAGTTGGATTGGTGATTATGTCAGGCTATGGCTTCGTTGCATTAACCGGAAAGGAATTTGGTGATCCTGAACGGGAACGCATACCCGCCGATGTCCGCCAGTCGCCCGGCGGTTATCGCTCTTTTCACTTCTGGCACTCAGGTTACCGAGGAGGAAAATAATGCCCGTACACTTGCTGAACCAGCTCGGCTTCAAATTGGCTCCCACAGCCGCTTTCGTCGTACCCATGAACCAATTGGCTGATTTGGTCGTCGAGACTCTCGTTTTCACTCTGATTGGATTGATACTGTTCTCAGTAGCGTTCAAGATCATTACCAAGGTCTCGCCTTTTTCGATCCGCAAAGAGATAGAAGAAGATCAGAACATTGCTCTCGGAATCGTGATCGCCGCGGTCATAATCGGCATCGCGATGATCGTGTCGGCAGCTGTACATGGGTAGTAAATGAACCGCACGCCTGTTCTGTTTCTGAACGTGCTGATCATTGCAACGTGCGGGCTCGTTTATGAACTGCTCGCCGGTACTCTTGCCAGCTATGTCCTCGGCGACTCTGTAACACAATTCTCATTAATCATCGGAATATATCTATTTGCGCTCGGTGTCGGCGCCTGGCTTTCGCGGTTTATTGATACGGGGCTCGCGCGCAAGTTCATCGAGGTTGAGCTCGGGGTAGCTCTGCTTGGAGGAGCTTCAGCACCGTTACTGTTTTTGAGCTTTGGCAGATTGAACTACTTTCACGTCGTGCTTTATGGGATTGTTTTTGCTGTTGGTGTGCTGGTTGGTCTGGAACTTCCGCTGTTGATGCGCATCTTAAAAGAAGTCTTGGATTTTAAAGAGCTTGTTTCGCGAGTGTTGACCTTTGATTATGTTGGCGCGTTGATAGCTTCGCTTTTGTTCCCTTTATTTCTCGTGCCGAAGCTTGGATTAATTCGAACATCGTTATTGTTTGGATTGCTCAATGCAGGCGTAGGATTGTGGGCGACCTGGTTCATGAGACCGCTGATAAAAGGTGAGGTGTCCGGGCTTCGCGCCCGAGCATTCATCGTCATAGCAGTGCTCTCCATCGGGGTAATCAAGGCGAACGCGCTTACAACGCTTTCTGAAGACGAGCTGTTTGCAGATGAGATTATCTATTCGCGCACTACCCAGTATCAACGAATTGTGGTCACCCGTGGGCGCGCGGGATTTCAGCTGTTTTTGAACGGACACCTGCAATTCAGTTCGGCGGATGAGTACCGGTACCACGAAGCGCTAGTCCATCCGGCAATCATGCTTGAAGGTGCACCGCGGCGAGTATTGGTGCTCGGCGGCGGCGACGGCCTTGCACTGCGGGAGATCCTGAGACATCCATCGGTTGAATCCGTAACTCTGGTCGATCTCGATCCTGCGATGACCAACCTTTCAGGAGTCTTCTCCCCTCTCGCCGAGCTGAACAATCACTCATTTTCCGATCCGCGAGTTCAGGTGATCAACCAAGACGCAATGATCTGGCTCGACGAGCGGCGAGCGCCTTTCGATACGGCGATCGTAGATTTCCCCGATCCAAATACATTCGCCTTAGGAAAGCTCTATACAACTCGTTTCTATCGGCTGCTGAAAGCCAGTCTCACGCCCGAGGCCGCTGTTTCTGTTCAGTGTACATCGCCGCTGTTCGCGCGGAATTCATACTGGTGCATCGTCAAGACGATAGAAGCGGCAGGCTTCTCGGTGAGGCCGTACCAGACTGCGGTACCGTCGTTCGGCGTGTGGGGTTTCGCCCTGGCAAAGCTGACGCCGTTTGAGCCGCCGTCGACCTCTCCCAAGGGGCTGCGGTTTCTCGACGACTCAACGATGGCTGCATTGTTCGTGCTTCCGGCGGATTTGAGGGAGCTTCCGGTAGAGATTAATCGGTTAGATAATCAGGCGCTTGTCCGCTATTACGAGTCGGAATGGAAGCGGTATGAATAGATGTACCGTAGACTGTCCAGTCTGCGGAAAGAGTACCGTAGACTGTCTAGTCTGCGGACCGTGCGAACATCTTAGAATCGATTCCAACGCGTGCGATTCCGCAGACTGGACTGTATACGGTACATCCAGATGAGTCACAGCTTTACCAGACGTGAAATCCTGGCCGCCTTCTTGGGCGTCCCTGCAGCCCTCGCCGCTTGCAGTTCTCGACAAAAACTGCCGCCGTTGCCGCCAGGCGAAATCGTCGGTGCGTCGGATGACATAGGCCACCGAATTCGTGACGGTCTAAATATTTCTTTATCACAGGACAGGTCTGAGCGCTTTCGTGTTGTGATTGTCGGTGGAGGCGTCGCGGGGCTTTCCGCAGCCCGGCGACTTGTTAACGCCGGGATCGAAGACTTCGTTTTGCTGGAGCTCGAGCAGGCCCCAGGTGGTACTGCACGAAGCGGAACATCGCCCCTGGTACCATACCCGTGGGGCGCTCATTAC
Source organism: Blastocatellia bacterium (assembly GCA_035258805.1). Taxonomy (GTDB): domain Bacteria; phylum Acidobacteriota; class Blastocatellia; order UBA7656; family UBA7656; genus Onstottus_A. The sequence continues at coordinate 4,507 of DATFWY010000323.1, forward strand.
CTTCCCGCACCAATGAGCGCCAACGAACCGCTCATATCATTGCTTGAAGAGATGGGCATAATCGAAGGCCGAGACGATGATGGCGAGCCGATAATTGCCGAGCAATTTCTTTGTCGCGATCCTGAAGAGAGAGTGTTCTATCGAGGCCGATGGTATGAAGGGTTGTACTTAAATGCAGGCGCGAGCGCTGAAGATGCCGCGCAGTTGTCGGCGTTCAACGCCGAGGTGAGCAGACTCGTCGCGTGGCGCGATTCACGTGGCCGCCGCGCATTTTCGATACCGGTCGCTTCCGGCACAGACGACGATGAGATTACCGCGCTCGACAGGATGACGATGTCCGAATGGCTCGACCGTCGCGGTTTGCAGTCGGAGCGGCTTCGATGGTTGATTGATTACGGATGCAGAGATGATTATGGCCTGACGATCGATCAAACGAGTGCGTGGGCCGGTTTCTTTTACTTTTGTTCGCGAGTGGAGCGGCCCGGCGGCGAAGCCCGCCCGTTGATTACCTGGCCGGAAGGAAATGGGCGGTTGGTCTCGTATCTCTACGGCAAGGTCAAGTCGAAGGTCAGATTGGGGCTCGCTGCTGCGGAAATTATTCCAACAGATACTGGTGGAGAGCGCGGAGTGGACGTTATCGCAGTAGACCACGAGGGCAGTAACCCGGTGAGGTTTCAGGCCAACTTTGTAATCTTTGCCGCGCCTCATTTTTTGAGCAGCTATGTCATTCGATCCTACCGTGATAATCCGCCTGCGCACGTGGCAGAGTTTCAATACGGCGCTTGGATGGTCGCGAACCTGTTTTTGAAAGATCGTCCGCGTGATCGAGGTTTCCCGCTAGCCTGGGACAATGTGCTTTATGAGAGCCCCTCGTTGGGCTATGTCGTAGCCACACATCAACGAGGACTCGATCGTGGTCCGACTGTCTTCACGTATTACTATCCGCTTTGCGACGCAGACCCACGGCAGGCAAGATCAAAGCTGCTCGAAGCGGGTCGTGACGAATGGGCGGACGTAGCATTGACCGACTTGTCTCGCGCACATCCGGAGATAAGGACGCTGGTGGAAAGGCTTGATGTGATGCGCTGGGGGCATGCGATGATAAGGCCGCGCCCGGGATTTGTTTGGAGCGATTCCCGCAAAACGGCGTCCAAGCCATACCGCGGAGTTCATTTCGCGCACACCGATCTAAGCGGCGTTCCGTTATTCGAAGAAGCTTTCTATCATGGCACCCGAGCAGCCGATGAGATAAGTGCTAAGTTATAGAGATCTACGCGGAGCGATTATTTTGACATGAGTTCCATCGCGACAAACGAGAATCTCAATGTAGCCGATTTGAGAGTTGGCAGTCGGAGTGCACGATTCCCCTGGTTGTTTTCGGCTCAAACCGATTTGAGCGTCTTCCTGGGAAGCGCGGTAGTTTCATTGCTGGCTTTATGGATCGGAGCTCGCGCAGGAGTGTTGTACGGCGACACTCCCGATTGGGCTTGGATACCCGCTGTGTTGTTGATCGATGTAGCACACGTGTGGTCGACCAGTTTTCGAGTTTACTTGGACCCCGATGAGATTCGGCGGAGACCGTGGCTTTATTCGCTTGTTCCAATTATCGGATTAGCAATAGGAATCGCGCTCTATTCGGAAGGCGAGCTTGTCTTTTGGCGGGCGCTGGCATATCTGGCGGTGTTTCATTTCATCAGGCAACAATACGGCTGGGTGGCGCTTTATCGAGTGAGGGCGGGGGAGCGCGACAAACTTGGAAGGTGGATCGATTCGGTTGCGATCTACGCAGCGACGCTATATCCGCTGATCTATTGGCACACACGTTTGCCGCGTCGCTTCTGGTGGTTCATGGCGAACGATTTTGCGTCGATCCCCGTCCTTATTGAACGGATTGCCGCGCCTATCTACTGGACCGCACTCGGTGCTTATATTCTGAACTCGCTGCACGGTTGGGTTGTGAAAAGGTCGGGTAATCCAGGGAAAGACATCGTGGTAGTGACGACCGCTCTTTGCTGGTACATCGGAATTGTCGGCTACAACTCGGATTATGCGTTTACGGTGACCAACGTCGTGATTCACGGTGTGCCATATTTTGCACTTATCTATTTCTATAGCCGGACACGAATGAATCAAACAAATGGGCGTGGAATTTTTCGTATTTTCGCGCACGGTCCTGCTTTTTTCCTCACAATACTCTGGGCGATCGCGTACATCGAGGAGATGTTCTGGGATCGAGGCGTTTGGCAGGATCGGAGCTGGCTATTCGGTTCGCCGTGGGATGTTGGAACGATCAAGGCTTTACTAGTGCCTCTGCTCGCACTCCCTCAACTCGTCCACTATGTGCTGGACGGCTTCATCTGGCGCCGCAAGAACAATCCCGACTTTAATTTAGTCTCGGCGAGTTCCCAACCGTCGAAATACGCAGAGACGCTAAGCCGCTAAGCCGCAAAATCGCCAGCCGAAATTGGCCCAACAGCGACGCCTTGCGAACTTCCCGACCCGCACCTGATAATCAAAGTATCCAATTTTGAGGTATGCTGAAATGAGATTGTTTAGAACGTCCCTTCTCCTCTTGAGTATTGCTATGCCACTAACAACACCGGCACAAAACCAGATTTTCCCGTACAAATATTTCACTGACGATTTGCCCAACGGCCTGCGGGTGATCACAGTTCCTACGGATTACCCAAATCTCGTTGCGCTGTACATCGTAGTCAGCACCGGATCTCGCAACGAAGTCGAACCCGGCAAATCGGGCTTTGCTCACCTGTTCGAGCATCTGATGTTCCGCGGAACCGATAAGGTTCCGGCAGCGGCCTATAACGAGGCCTTGAAGAACGCAGGCGCAGACTCCAATGCTTACACTAGCGACGACCGCACCGTTTATCATACGGTGTTTTCAAAAGAGGACCTCGATCAAATCATGATGCTCGAGGCCGATCGATTTCAGAATTTGAAAGTACCTGTCGATTTTTTCAAGACTGAGACGCGAGCGGTTCTCGGGGAGTACAACAAGAACGCGTCGAGCCCGGTTCGCAAGATTTATGAAGCGCTACGCGAGACTGCTTTCAAAACACACACGTATCAACACACCACGATGGGTTTTCTGCGTGATGTGGAGAACATGCCGAATATGTACGACTACAGTCTCGAGTTCTTTAAGCGATACTATCGACCCGAATACACGACGATACTTGTAGTTGGAGATGTAAAGCACGATTCGGTAACACAACTGGTGAACAAGTACTGGGCTGGTTGGAAGAGCGGTAATTACACCCCAGAAATCCCACACGAGGCCGAACAGACAGCTCCACTCTCGACAGAAGTTGCGTGGCCGACGCCGACGTTGCCGTGGGTCGCTGTTTCGTTCAAGGGTCCTGCGTATTCCGATACTGCGAAAGACAAGCCGGCGTTGGATCTGATCAGCAGCCTCGGCTTTTCACAGACTTCAGAGCTTTACCAAAAACTGGTCATCAAGGAGCAGAAGGTTGATATGCTCGGTGCCGATTTTGAAGACCACCGGGATCCATATCTTTTGACCGTTCTCGCCCGAGTCAAGGATCCGAAGGATGTCGATTACATAAAAAGTGAGATCATCAAAGCCTTCGAATCGTTCAAGAAAACACCAGTCGCTGATGCAAAACTGAGCGACGTAAAATCAAATCTAAAGTATGGGTTCGCATTGAGCCTCGATAATTCCGAAACCATCGCCGCGAATCTGGCTCCTTACATTTCATTGAAGCGTACGCCCGAGACGCTGAACAAGCTTTATGACCTGTACGCGTCAATTACGCCGCAGGATATCCAGCAGATGGCGAAGAAGTACTTTGTAGACAGCAAACGGACCACCGCTGTTCTTATGTACAAGGAGAAACAGAATGCTAGTAAGTAAACGGCTGACGCTGGTATCAGCCGCATTGATTATGGCGGCAGTCGCGCCGGTCATTGGACACGCGCGCTCCGGAAAGGTCTCTTCGAGCATGTCATCAGTGCTTTTGTCTACATCTTCTCCGTTGGTCAGTTTTCGATTGCTGTTTAACGTCGGCTCCGCATCTGACCCCAAAGGCAAGGAGGGTCTGGCGGCGCTTACCGCGTCAATGATTTCGGATGGCGGAAGTCGCACGATGACTTTTGAGCAGATCTCAAAAGCGATGTTTCCTATGGCGACTGGCTTCGGATCCCAGGTAGATAAAGAGATGACCGTCTTCGTCGGAACGACCCATCGCGATAATCTGGATAAGTACTATCAGATCATCTCAGGCATGCTTCTCGACCCCGGTTTTCGTGATGACGATTTCAAGCGGGTTCGTACCGATGCAATTAACTTTCTGAAAGAGAACCTGCGAGGAAACAATGACGAAGAACTCGGAAAGGAAGCGCTCTACATAGCAATTTACAGGGGGCAGGCATACGGTCATCAGAATGTCGGCACGGTTGAATCGCTTGAAAAGCTGACAATCGACGATGTGAAAAAGTTTTACAAGGAGAACTACACCCAGGCGAATTTCACACTGGGGTTGGCGGGCGGTTACCCAAAAGGATTTGATGAGAAGATACAAGCTGATGTGACCGCGAAACTTCAGACTGGATCGACGACGAAGCTCAGTCTGGGCAAGCCTGAGAGTATCAGCGGTCTTGAAATGCAGGTTATCAAGAAGGACACGCCGGGTACCGCGATCTCATTCGGGTTTCCGATCGCAGTCACCCGCTCTGATCCCGACTGGCCGGCACTCTTGCTGATGCAGTCTTACCTGGGGCAGCACCGATCCAGCAATAGTTATCTTTACAAGAGATTGCGCGAGATTAGGGGGTTGAACTACGGCGATTACGCTTACATTGAATATTTTCCGCGCGGGATGTTCCAATTCCAGCCCGATCCTAACCTCGGTCGCAAGCAACAGATCTTTCAGGTATGGATCAGGCCTGTGGAACCAAAGAACGGTCTGTTTGCGCTGCGAGCGGCGCTCTATGAGTTGGATAAGCTTGTGCGTAATGGAATGTCGCAGGAGGACTTTGAAGCAACCCGCCGCTTTTTAACCAAGAACGTCAATTCGCTAACGAAGACCCAGGATGCGCAGTTAGGATATGCGATGGACAGCAAGTACTATGGCATACCGACATTCACGGATTATGTTCGAGACCAGCTTGCGAAGCTTAAGATTGAAGATGTGAACCGGGCCATCAAGAAATACCTGCAATCCGAGAACATTAGGATTGTCGTTGTCACCAGGGATGCCGAAGAATTCAAGCAGGCAGCAATGAGCGGAAAGCCCTCGCCGATCAGCTACACGGCAGCGCCCGCAGAAAAGTCGGTTCTTGAAGAAGACAAGATCATTGAGAGCTACAAGTTGAATTTCAGTCCCAAAAAGGTTGAAGTGGTTCCAGTTGATCAAGTGTTTCAGAAGTGATAGTCGCGGCTAATAAATCTATTTACAATCCGTCATTTTGGTGACTATAATCACGCGTCCAAGGTTGTTGTAGCGAACTTGTTCCTTTCAGAAAAGCCCAGGTTTTAAATCAGCAAAAGCTTACTTGAATCTACGGTGGAGGATTCTCAATGAACGGCTATCGTGTGCTCACCCGTCTGTCGTTAACGCTAGTTTGTATTATTTGTGGCGCTAATTTGGCTGTCGCTGGCGATGAGTGGAAGCCCATTGATCCGAACCATCTGGCCATGAAAGAGGCGGTTGTCGAAAAAGGTGCAGATGCCGAAGCGATTTTTTGGGAAGTCCACATCAATGATTCTGCACGGGATTTAGTCTTCTCGCACTACATCCGCATAAAGGTCTTCACAGAACGCGGCAAAGAGTCGCAAAGCAAGATTGATATAACATATCGTGGACAAAACAAAATTGTTGACATCGCGGGCAGGACGATTAAGCCAGACGGCTCGATAGTCGAGCTAAAAAAGGACGCGATCTTCGATCGAACAATCATCAAAGCGGGCGAATTCAAGGTGAAAGCCAAGACATTCGCGATGCCGGCCGTCGAACCAGGCGTTATCATCGAATATCGTTGGAAAGAGATCCGGCCGGATCAAATGGCAAACAATATACGTTTGCAATTTCAACGCGAAATACCGATACAGTTTGTCAAGTATTACTTAAAGCCAGCTCAGATGGACGTAGGATTATCCTCGCTCGGTATGTCTTACAGGACTTTCAACGGCGAGGCCTCTCCCCCGCTCAAAGATAAAGATGGCTTCTATACGACCAGTATGAGCAACGTACCGGCATTGCACGAAGAACCGCGAATGCCACCCGAGAATCAAGTCAAGATCTGGATGCTTTTGTTTTACTCTCGGGACAGGACTCTGCCACCTCAAGAATATTGGCCCAAACTTGGAAGGGAGCTTTCCGATGCAGTGCGATCCGGCATGAAAGTCAATGATGACGTCAAGAAAGCTGCGGCCGCGGCAATCGGAGATGCGACAACGCCCGAACAAAAGTTACAACGTATATTTGAGTTTTGCCGTACCAGGATCAAGAACTCTACCAGCGCGACCTCCGGACTTACTGATGCTGACCGAGACAAACTGAAGAAGAATGAGTCTCCAGCGGATACTTTAAAGCATGGTATAGGAGACAGCGGAGATATTGATCAATTGTTCGCAGCTATGGCGACCGCGGCCGGTTTTGAAGCTCGTGCTGCAGCGATAAGTGATCGCAGCGACATATTTTTTGACAAGAACTTCACCAATAGCTACTTTCTTCGCGCCATTGATATTGCAGTCAAGGTTGGAAATGAATGGCGCTTCTTTGAGCCAGGGACGGCGTATGTGCCGTTTGGAATGATTAGATGGCAACAGGAAGCATTACCCGCTCTGATTCTGGATCAGAAGGAACCAGTGTTTGTTCAGACCCCTGCGTCAACGGCAGATAAGACGGTTCAGAAAAGGACAGGAAATCTGACTCTCGCCGAAGACGGAACGCTCGAAGGCGATGTGCGGATAGAATACACCGGGCACCTCGCAGTCGAGAAAAAGGATCAGAATGAAGACGACTCGCCCAGCCAACGAGAAGAAACTCTTCGCGAACTTGTCAAATCCCAAATGAGCACCGCAGAGCTCTCAAATATTAAGATCGAGAATGTCACCGACCTCGATAAACCGTTTGTCTACTCATTCCATGTTCGTGTCCCCGGTTATGCACAGCGCACTGGAAAACGCCTATTCTTGCAGCCGGCATTCTTTCGGAAGGGAATTGCCGCAATGTTCCCCGCGAGCACTCGAAAGCTTCCAATCTATTTTCACTACGCGTGGAAAGAAGAGGACAACATAACGATATCGTTGCCCGCGGGATTCGCACTCGACAATGCTGACAGGCCTGAGCCGCTTAAGGCTGGTGATGTTGCTGAGTACGAGGTATTGATAGGCGTGACCACCAAGGGTGACGAGCTTCACTATAAACGTTCATTTAAGTTCAACGCCCTAATTATACCGGCATCGAGTTACACTGCGCTGAAGAATCTCTTTGATATGATCCATGAAAGAGACAATCATACGATAACGCTTAAGCAAGCGGCTGCCGCGCAATAAACGCCCCTCGCTGTGACCGCTCTATGATCTACGCCCGGGTGCTCTGGGTTCTGTTTTTGTTGGGAAGAACAACGATCGGGAAGGCAATTATGATCTGCTATCGATCACTTATGTTTGCCGAGCAGTTCAGACGACCTCGAAATGTCAACGCCAAAGGCCTGCGCCTTACCATATTTCTATTAGTGCTTACATCGGCTGGCGTCCTGGGACTGAGGGTCGCAAGCGCTGCCGGTGGCGACGACGTGCCAGCCTGGCTTCGCGCGGCTTCCGACGCAACGCTTCCAAAGCTCGCTAACGATATCCCGGCAATTGTTCTTGCGGATGAATCTCGGGTCAGCATTGAGGATGACGGCCGCATGACTCGTAGTGACTTTTACGCGGTGAAAGTGCTGACGCGTGAAGGACGCGATGAGGCGGTGGCCCGTGCTGTTTACAATACAGACTCGGAAAAGGTGAAGGAGCTTCGGGCGTGGCTAATAAGCCCCTCTGGCAAAGTAAAAAAGTACGGAAAGGGGGAAACGACTGAGCTGGCTCTGGTCGAGAATGATGTCTACAACGAAGCGAAGCAAATGCTTATCGTGGCCAGCGGCGATGCAGAGGTAGGTTCCGTTTTTGGATACGAGACTGTGACCGAAGACCGTTCAGTATTCAGCCAGTTGACGTGGTATTTCCAGGGGGCGCCGCTTCCAGTTGTGAAGTCACGGATCTCGGTTTCATTACCGAAGGGATGGACAGCTGAAGCGCTGACGCTGAACCACGATAAGATTGAGCCAACATTAAACGCTAACACCTATACCTGGGAACTAAGGGACCTGCCTGCAGTTACGCATGAACCGTTAAGCCCTCCTCGTACCGGGATCAGTCCATGGTTAGCGATCAATCTTATGCCTACACCTGAGAAGCCTGCTGCAAGGCGCAGCTTTGCGACCTGGGCGGAGGTGTCTAAATGGCTTACCGAGATCAGCGATTCACAGGCTTCCGTCAACGATGCCTTGGCTTCGAAAGCTAAGCAGATAACCGCGAACGCAAAAACAGAGATGGAGAGGATTACCGCCGTTGGCCGATTCGTTCAAGCGGTTAATTATGTTTCTATACAGATTGGCACAGGCCGCGGGGGAGGCTATCGCCCTCATTTGGCGACCGACGTTTTCGCCAAATCGTATGGTGACTGCAAAGATAAGGCGAATTTGATGCGGGCTATGCTGAACGCGATCGGCATCAAGTCCTACCTGGTAAGCATTTATTCCGGTGACCCGAATCACGTGCGACGGGAATGGCCCTCACCGCATCAGTTCAATCATTGCATCATAGCTGTAAAAGTTAGCGACGAAACCCAGGCGCTGTCTGTGGTAGAGCACCCAACAATCGGCAGGTTATTGATCTTCGACGCCACCGATGACATTACTCCGGTTGGAGACTTGCCAATTCACGAACAGGGAAGCTACGCATTGATCATTGCGGGAGAGGCTGGCGCGCTGTTGAAGATGCCGGTCACCCCTCCCGAAGCTAATATGCTCAGTCGCAACGCCGAGGTTCAGCTCAACCCTGATGGATCAATTGTAGCGGCGATCCGTGAGCAGTCCATAGGCCAGGCAGCGGTCAGAGAGCGTGGCGCATTTCGGGAGCTTGCTAAGCCGGAGTACAACGGACGGATTGAACGGTGGATTGCGCAGGGTGCAACCGGAGTGAGTGTATCGAAGATCGAACCAGTTGACGATCCAAACACGGGAAAATTCTCACTATCGGCAGATTTTCGAGCACCTACATACGGACAGTTGATGCAAGGAAGGCTTCTCGTTTTTCGGCCCGCGATCGTCTCCAGGCGAGAGTCGCTTTCATTGACCGAAGCGACGCGAAAGAATCCTGTAATACTCACTCCGAACGCGTATACGGAGACAACTAATGTTAAGCTTCCCTCCGGTTTTGAGGTCGACGAATTACCGGATCCAGTAAAGTTGGAGACCTCATTTGGCAGCTATACAACGAGTTACGTCGTCAAAGACGGTCAGTTGTTGTTTACGCGGACACTTGTGGTTAGACCGGCAGTGATTCCTGTTTCGGACTATCCGAAGGTGCGCGGCTTCTTCGAACGGATACGCGCTGCAGAGCAGTCACCAGTAGTGCTTGTAAGAAAGTAACCAAACCCTTTGTCGGATCCTTACCAACAAAGACACAACCGCGTCCGATGCAATTGCATATTTAAGCGAGCAACAGCTGGACTAGTTTTCGCCGGTTAGAAAGATCGCCGCCGCGTCCTCGACGCTCGCGGTGATGCGACACTGCGGGATGCTTTGAAGAAAGACTCTTCCGTAGGATTTTGTTTTTAACCTGGGGTCAAGTATCGATAAGACCCCGCGGTCGCTACTGGACCGAATTAACCTGCCCAGCCCTTGCTTGAGCGTGATTGCCGCTTGGGGGACCGAGTACTCATAAAATGAATTGCCGCCCTGATCGTCGATGTACCTTTGGCGCGCGGCCACCACTGGATCGCTCGGAACCGCGAATGGGAGTTTCGAAATAATCACGCAGGAAAGCGCATCGCCCTGAACATCAACTCCCTGCCAAAACGAAGATGTAGCGAACAGGACCGCACCATTGGTGTTGCGGAAGCGCTCAAGCAATCCTGTTTTCGAACCCTGACCCTGAATAAACGCAGGATAATCGATCAAGTCGCGCACCCTTTCGTATGTCTCACGCATCGATGAAACGCTGGTAAACAACACGAACGCACGGCCCTGGGTTGCTTGAAGGATCTGTACGATTTCTTCGACCGATGCATCCAGAAATTCGCGGCTGCGAGGATCGGGCATTCGCTTCGGAAGATACAAGACAGCCTGTCTTCTAAAATCGAAATGTGAGTCGACGATTAACTGCCGAGCGTGATTTATACCGAGGCGGCCTTTTATGAAATCAAAGCTTCCACCGGCGGTCATTGTCGCTGAAGTCAAAACTGCTGTCTGGACTTTTGCAAAAAGATTCTCTTCGAGTATGCCTGAAACATCGATCGGCGTTGCATTAATGAAAACCCCACGGCCTCTCTTCTCGCACCAATAGACGAAGTCCGGTTGGTCTCCAGTGACGATGAACTCGAGATCAAACTTCAAACCCTGTGCTCGACGCACGATGTTATCCAACTCGGGCGGTGGATCGATTACCACACCAAGGGTCGTGATCAATCGATCGATGGCTTTGCTCAAGGCGATATAAGCTTCGCCGGTCATCGTCGCAGTGATGTTGCCCTCTTCGTCTCTGTGTGCGAAGTACGTGCTGTTGATTGGGTAACGGCTCTCTTGAACACTGGTTGTACTTCGTTTTCGACTGTATGATCGACTCGAACGCCAACGGTTTGTCCGCTCTTCCTCTCCTCCACCAGCATCGTCGCCGCGGAAAGACAGCCAAAAGTTGTCCGAGCGTTGTGAAAGCCTTGCCAGCGCTTTAATCAGCTCGCCTTGCTGAGTGCTGTCCTTGATTTCCAGTTTGTTCGCGTCCTGAATCAAGTCATTGATCCGATAGTTTGAGACACTCGTCCCAAAAAATGCGGCAGCGACGTCTTCAAGCTCGTGCGCCTCATCGAAGATTACCGTCGAGTAATCGGGAAGAACTGACCCGTAGTCTCCATTACGCAACGCAAGATCGGCAAAAAACAGGTGATGGTTAACGATGACAACATCTGCCTCCATTGCATCGCGTCTCATGCGAGTGATAAAGCATTCCTCAAAATCCGGGCACTTCTGACCCAGACAGGTTTCAGCACGCGCATCAATTTGAGACCAGAAGGAAAGATCCTCGGGCAACTCCGTCAGCTCGGCTCGATCTCCTGTCTCGCTCTCGCTCGCCCATTTTCGAATCTGATCGAAGTAATCGACCTCTTCGAGCCCTTCTAACATCGGCGTAGAAGCGGCTTTTTTCATCCGGTACAGACACAAATAATTCGAGCGACCCTTCATACAGACAACTTTGAACTCGCGCGGAATGATCTGTTGAAGGAATGGAACGTCTTTCTTGTGAAGCTGCTCCTGGAGATTTTTCGTTGCGGTAGAAACAAGAACGCGACGTCCTGCCGCAAGTGCAGGTATGAGGTATGCCAGGGTTTTTCCGGTACCCGTACCAGCTTCGATGAGCGCCAGGCCCCCATCGTTGAGGATGTTGTGGACGGCCTCCGCCATCTCAATCTGGCCGGACCTGTATTCGTAGTTAGGATGGTGCTGGGCGATTAACCCGCCGGGCCCGAATACTTCTTCCATTTGGTTCGCTCACGCAATTCACATAATTCGCTGTACCGGCGCTTTTATCGTAAGCTGCTTGCCGTCTCGTTCGAGAACTAACGTGTGTTCCTCGCCCGATTTCCCTCGAAGCGCATCGACCACTGTGGCAAGACTCGCTCCGGTGACGTCTAATTTGTCAATTCTTATCAAGTGGTCGCCTGCGAGGACGCCTTCTATGAGCGGTTTACCGTTTTGTATTGCGACCGTTGTTACCGTATAACTACCATCTTCTCTTGCAACTACGGTCAGGCCGCTCATAACGAGATTCGTGTCGAGGGATCCTGTCTTTTCAAAATAAGTAGCATTGTTGGCATAGTCAATTTCGATGCGGAACGCCCTCAGAACATTCCCTCCGAGTGCACCTATTATCGGCTTTGTCATCATTTTGGACATGTATTGCTCGAACGTTCCCTTCGGGCGGGACACGGCCGCAACACCATTCAGCTTGAAGGGTCCGAGATCGATCGGCGCGAGTCCGAGCATTAAAGCATCTGCTTCCGTTTTGCCAAGACCCATATTCCCTGCGCCCACCGCTCCCACAACGTTCGGCGATTCGGGTTTAGCCTTGAGCCAGGCGTCGAGTTGTTCTCGAGATATCATCGTGAATGATGCGCCGGTATCCAGCAGGAAACCGTAAGTCTGCCCTTCAATCTGCACTTCCAGACGAGGGAAACCGCTGCCCTGGTTTATAGGTGTTTCCAGTCGAACTCCTCTTGGCTTGACTGTGCCGGGTTTCGCGAGAGTGAACTTTCGTCCCGGATAATCGAAGATCACGTGATAACGCCGCAGCAGGTGAGCCGGAAAAAGGCCCTCCGCATCAACGCCTGGGGTGACCGTCTTTTTGCCTAATGTTACGAACGCTCGTGCGCCTTCTAAGTCGATTGCCATCGTACCGAGCAGCGTACGGGGAGGAGTAATGGGGGCGAATCTCTCACCTTCCGCGCGCACCTCCTCGCCAAGTTTCAAACCGATGTCCTGAGCGAGGGGTTCGCAGAAGAGAAAAGCGCCTCCTCCGGTGTCTACCCAAAAGCGAGCTGTTCTAGGAGAGCCATCCGGCTTAATGAATTGCAAATCGATAAACGGTCGGTTGAACTCTACGTGAAGCGCGACAGTAGTTGATGACGGTTCGGCATTATTTTGGGGTTGCGCTCGTGACAAATCACCGCATAGACCGAAGCAGAGAAACGTTACAACAAGTCGTAACGAGAGGTTTTTTGGATCGAGGATCAATTTTGAGCTTCCAGAGTCTTATAGGTCCTTTACAACCTATTTGTGTTGAGCCCGGCTTCGCACAAGACGATTCTCATAAATCGGAAATTGTTCGCAGAGCTCTTTGACGCGAGTTCGAACGTTTGCCTGCACCGATTCATTTTCCGGATCGCCGAGAACCTCGCTGATCAACCCGGCAATCAATCGCATCTCAGGTTCCTTCATTCCTCGTGTGGTGAGTGCTGGTGTTCCGATTCTGATACCCGACGCTTTCATTGGCGGTTGCGTATCGAACGGTATCGCATTCTTATTTACGGTAATCGCCGATCGCTCGAGGGTCTTCTCAGCCTGAGAGCCAGTCAGCCCCCTGACAAACACATCAACAAGCATTAGGTGGTTATCGGTTCCGCCAGACACAATCCTAAAGCCGCCACTTGTGAGTTCCTCGGCAAGAACTCTTGCATTGGCGATAACTTGCCGCTGATAGTCCTTAAAATTGGGAGCCATAGCCTCTTTAAAGCATACGGCCTTGGCCGCCACGACGTGCATAAGCGGACCGCCTTGTACCGTTGGAAAAACCGCGCGGTCTAGTTCTTTCTGAAACTGATTACGGCACATTACCATCCCGGCGCGCGGACCTCGGAGTGTTTTGTGCGTAGTTGTTGTGACGAAATCCATGTGCGGCACAGGACTAGGATGCAGGCCGACCGCAACGAGGCCCGCAATATGTGCAATATCCGCCATCGAATAAGCACCAACATCGCGCGCTATTTTGCCGATTTGCTCAAAGTCTATCACTCGCGAATAAGCCGACGCTCCGCAAAGAATCATTTTGGGTTTATGCTCATGCGCCAGGCGCTCGAGTTCGTCGTAGTCGATCTGTTCCGTCTCGGCTTTCACTCCATAAGGCACGATCTTGTAACTTCTCCCCGAAAAGTTGAGCGGGTGTCCGTGGGTCAAGTGACCACCATGCGCGAGGTTCATACCAAGGACGGTGTCGCCGTAGGAGAGCACGGAGAGGTACGCAGCCATGTTGGCCTGCGACCCGGAATGCGGCTGCACATTTACGTGCTCACAGCCAAAGATCTGTTTGGCACGATCTCGGGCGATGTTCTCTGCAACGTCGACAAACTCACAGCCACCGTAATATCGCTTCCCGGGATAACCCTCCGCGTACTTATTAGTCATCACCGAGCCCATCGCTTCGAGCACTGCTTCAGAAACAAAATTCTCTGACGCGATCATCTCGAGGTTAAATGCAAGGCGCCGTTCTTCGTTGGCAATGGCTGCGGCTATATCGGGATCGACTTCCGCAAGTGGACTGCTCATCGAACTCGTCATTTGAGATCCTTTCGGGAAAGATGGAGCCGAGCGGCTCGCAGTTGGATACTAGCAAAGGCAATGGTCAGAGGCCAGCAACACTCCGTTATTGAAAAAACGTTCGGAAGTTTTCGCGGGAAATAACAACCTGCGAAGCGAACTTTGGGGTATCGGGTGGAAAGTTAGCTTCACGATTGTTGATCTTAAGCTTTAATGTCAGGCGGTTCCCGAGTCGAAGAGTCACGTGGGTTTGCGCTGGAGGAAGGTCCTGCGATGTCCCCTGCTTTAAGACCAGCGTGGTTGGTTTTGCATCATCGATCTGGTATCTGACCCAAGCATCTCCGGTTGCGGCTTCAAGTTTTATAATTAACGGCTGACCCGGTTGTGCTTCCAGAGCAGTGGAGGCTTGTTCGCTTGGCGCACTCGGGGAAGTTGCCGTTGGTTGGGAAGGCGGCTGGCTGGCGGAAGGCGCTGGTTTTGGTGGCGCGGTCTTGTTCGCCGCGGATGTGGCCTGCGAACTCGTGTCGCTTGTCCCCTGGTTGAGTTGCTTAACCAGGGCGAGGACAATAATCACGACGAAAATCACTATTCCAGCGCCAATAACCACAGTGGACCAGTTTGTGTGTGAAGGAGATTGGCGAAACGTTACCGGCTCGAATCTACTGGAAGGCTCGGGTGAGACAATGCGCTGTGGAGCAACAACTTTCGGAGGAGGAGTGCTGCGTTTGGCGGCTTCCGAAGGCGGAGTTGGTTGAGAAGTTGATTCGTTGGCAGTCTCATGTTCTGCGCCGCCACCCGCGACTTGTCGTAGGTAAAGCCCGATCGCGTCGTCTTCATTCATCCCGACGTGTTTTGCGTAGGCCCGAATGAAGGATCGTGTAAAAATGCCGCCTGGAAGAATTGCGAAATTATCTGTTTCGATGGCCTTCAAGAAGCGAGTGCCTATTCGCGTCGCTTCCGATATCTCAGCAAGCGAGATGAGGCGCTGCTCCCGCCTGTTTCTCAATTCTTCGCCCAGTGTCGGCATAGTAGAGCCGAGCGACTCCTAACTCAAAGAGTTGATTGGGAATTTGGAGAAAGTTCATCTTAAGATACCGGAATTGACGTGTCAATGATGGGGATTGGGGGTTGGGGATTGGGGGTTGAACGCCCTAACCCCCAACCCCCAATTCCCAACCCCTACTAGACAGTCTACGCTACATTTTGTTAGTTTCAGATTTCTTCGTGAGCAATCTCGCCAAAGCTCGCGCACGACCTGATTCACAATCGCATTCTTTGGAGGAATCCTTCTAATGAATATCGAAGCGCTGGGGATGATCGAGACCAAGGGATTTGTGGGAGCAGTTGAAGCGGCCGACGCAATGGTGAAAGCGGCCAATGTCGTTTTGGTTGGGCGCGAGTACATAGGAGCGGGTTATGTCACTGTTCTGGTGCGCGGGGATGTTGGCGCAGTCAA
Source organism: Blastocatellia bacterium (assembly GCA_035258805.1). GTDB lineage: Bacteria > Acidobacteriota > Blastocatellia > UBA7656 > UBA7656 > Onstottus_A. The sequence continues at coordinate 20,294 of DATFWY010000323.1, forward strand.
AGCGGCTACCGATGCGGGTGCTGCCGCGGCCCGACGCGTTGGAGAATTGGTGAGCGTCCACGTTATCCCCCGACCGCATAAAGAACTCGAGCAGGTTCTGGAATCCAGCGGTATTGTGAACGCAACGGCGCAAATTGCTGCCGGCGGTCGTGCTCAGTTGACGTCCGGCACTCAGGAGGACGGCAAACGGTCACTATCTTCCTCAACACCCTCGAAAGAGCGAACAAAGTAACGCTCGGATTTGTTGCTGGTAAGTTGTCATGAGCAGCGATAAGGATTCGAAATCGATCGAGCAGGCAAGAGAGCTTGTCGACCGAGCGCATCAGGCGCAAAAGACACTCGCCACTTTCACCCAGGAAAAAGTTGACGCGATAGTCGACGAGATGGCACGTGCTGCTCTGGCGGACGCCGCTAGACTCGGCGAGATGGCGCATCGTGAAACCGGCTATGGATCAGCTGCCGACAAGGCAACTAAGAATAGGTTCTCAGCCGAGCAGGTTTATAATTTTATCAAGCCGATGCGAACGGTTGGCGTCCTTCGCCAAACCGACAGCATTATCGAGGTTGCATCACCACGAGGGATCGTCGCGGCCATTATTCCTTCGACGAATCCGACTTCCACTGCGATCTTCAAAATTCTTATTGCAATAAAAGCTCGCGATGCAGTAGTGCTCAGCCCGCATCCTTCGGCTACTGAATGCATCAACGAAACCGCGCGTGTTATGCGCGAAGCAGGTGAAGCGGCAGGCTTGCCCTCTGGGGCTATCGGTTGTATGACCCTTGCCACAATTGAAGGCACTCAGGAATTGATGAAGCACAAACGCACTGCCGTAATCCTTGCTACCGGGGGTATCGGCTTGGTGCGGGCCGCGTATTCTTCCGGAAAGCCTGCGTTTGGCGTGGGACCGGGTAATGTACCGGCGATGATCGAACGATCCGCCAATGTCTCCAAAGCTGTGCGGGATATTTTGACGGGTAAGTGCTTTGACAACGGTACAATCTGTTCTTCAGAGCAGGCGATAGTGGTCGAGAGACCGATTGACGCTCAGGTCCGAGAAAGACTCTCGGCAGAGGGAGCATATTTTCTCAACGCCGAACTCCAACAAGCCCTGACCCGTGTGGTTGCTACTGCTACGAATACCCTCAACCCAAAAATCGTCGGCAAGAAGCCAGAAGTCATAGCCGAGATGGCCGGTTTTAAGATTCCACCGGGCACACGAGCAATGGTCTGTGAGCTGACAGGAGTTGGGCGGGACTATCCATTGTCGATGGAGAAACTCTCTCCTATTCTCGCCTACTATGTGGTTGATAGCCTGGAAGAAGGCTGTGACCGGTGTGCTCAAATACTTCGCTATGGAGGTATGGGGCACACTGCGTCCATCCATACACAGAGTCGTGATGCAGCGCGTGAATACGGTGTGCGCATGCCTGCATCACGAGTTGTCGTAAACAGCCCGTCAACCCACGGCGCAATTGGGTTCACCACCGATCTCGAACCGTCAATGACTCTTGGATGCGGATCCTGGGGAGGTAACGTCACGTCAGACAATATCTCGCCCAGGCACCTGGTTGATGTGAAGCGGATAGCCTTTGAGACTCGACCAATAAACCAAGCCACAGATGCCGCACGACCTTCCGCGCGAGTAGCACCCAGCGTCGACCGCGCCGAGATTGCCGCACTTGTCGATCGATTTTTAGCGGAGCGTCAGGTTCGACCGCCGATTGCGAACGCATCGGCCCATCCTTCACCTCAGGCAGGGTCAGCTGTGACTTCCGCTGAACAGCCGGCCCGATCTGAGCCGGTTATGCAGACGAATGGGGCCTCAAGTGGTCCGGTCTATGATTTCGTCTGCGAGGAGGATGTGAGGCGAGCCATCGCAGCCCGTGAGAAAATTCGCATAAACGGCAAAACCATAATTACGCCGGCCGCCCGGGAACTCGGAGAGGAGCGTGACGTTTTCGCGCGCCTCTGATCGCTTCGAAAATAACAATTCGATTTAGTTGTTGTTTAGTCGTAGCGAATGGAGAACGCGCCCAGGGAGAGGCGGAGCACAAGCGCCAAGTTTCCGCGAGTTGAGCGCTGTAGCCGTTAGACAGCAAATGCCGGAAGGGATCCTGCTTGCCCGGATCGAATGGAGCGAGACGATGGACCCCGTGACCTCTCCCCTGATCCACAAGGATTCAGGTCGTCGGACCCCTGACGATCCGGGCGAGCCGAATCCCTTCCTCAAAGGCAACACACAGCCCGGAAGCGCGCGGTTGTGCTGTGCGAGAGAAACGTACTGAAACAGAGGGATCCCGCCTGCCGGCTCGAACGGAGCGAGACGATGGACCCCGTGACCTCTCCCCTGATCCACAATTATTCAGGTCGTCGGGCTCGCGCCGACTTGGGCGAGCCGAATTCCTTCCGCAAGCAGCAGACGGCTGTGAGCGCCAACGACTAATCGAAAGAGCGACATTAGAACACGGAAGGGATCCCGCTAGCCCGGGTCGATCGGGGCGAGACGATGGACCCCGTGACCTCTCCCCTGATCCACAAGGATTCAGGTCGTCGG
>DATFWY010000324.1:0-40871 GCA_035258805.1 Blastocatellia bacterium
GAATCACTTCTTGAGTTTCCGAATATATGCGACCAACTCTTTGCACTTGTCTGCGCCAAGGCTCTTTTCGAAGCCCGGCATCTTGTTTTTTCCTTTCGCAACGATGTCATAAAGTTGGTTATCAGTCTGAGCTTGAACCTCAGAAGAAGAGAGATCGCGAACCTTCATAGCTTTGCCGGCTGCAGTGTTGCCGTTTCCAGTCGGGCCGTGACATGAGGCACACTTTGCCTTGAACGTATCGGCGCTGTCGCCGGTTGTCAGCACCGCGGCTCGCGAGCTGGATTGAAACAGCGCGGCGAGAGCCAGGACCGTCAGTAGCGCCGTTGCAAACACGGCTTTCTTTAGTTGATTAATCGAGAGATTCATCCTTACTGTCCACCTTTCATCGAGGTTATTCAGCAAATAAACTTCCTGCTTTAGCTACACAGAGAGATTGTAGTGCTAAAACGAAGGAGGCCGGCGAAATTGTTAAGCACCTTAGCCAACTCATCGAGTTGTACGACGCCATTATGTTCGCCAGCCTCCTCCTGGATGTGCAGCATCACCACTTCCCTTCAATCCGTTGCCGTTCTCAAATGGGAAGGCAGTGGTTCAAGGAGGCTTAATGCTGAACCTGAGCTTCAAGCGACTTCCAGAGTCTCAAATAATCCGCTGCGGATCGTAACTTCTTGGTAGTCCTGTCTGGTACCCACATCGTGCGATGCTGCTCCTTCAAATAGGGAATGAAGGCGTTGGTAGCTTCCACACTAAACTCCGGATGACAGTGTGTTATGCTGCCCTCCACGCCGCACGAATACGGCAGGTTCTTCGCGACCTTGAAGTCATGAGCCCGTTTCGGAATTTCGGTACCTGGGATCTCACCGTTAATCGCCATATGACAGTCAATGCATCTGACCCCTGCAACGTACATCAAGTCAAATGCCGCGTTCCCTTCATTATGGCGATTGGTATGGCAATTCAAACAGAGTGTGTCTTCATTGCCTTCGTGTACTACGTCATAGGCCTCGGGTGTGCTCTTGTCCATCCCCCACTTGTAGACCCCGAGCCTTCGACCAAGAACGACCGCTGAATTATGGGATGGATGGCACGCTGCACAGGTGACGCCTTCGACCTTACCATCCGGAATCGGCACGTTCATCCCGATCTTGAATTCCGCTTCAGGCTTTGCTTGAAGCGGAGAATGACACTTCGCACAGTATGTGTTTTGTGTCGATTTGAAATTTGATTGTGCGTGAACCGATGCTCTCCAACCGCTTCCGGTAAAAACAAATGCGTTTGTAGCATCGTCGAACTTCATACCAACCGCCTCCGGCATGTGATCTCCACCGGCGCCGCGCGAGAAATGACAGCTTGTGCATCCGTTGGATTCCGAATAGTTGTAATCCGGTCTGCCAAGCGGTGCGGGCGTTGGATTTGCGGTTGGAACCATCGTCTGTGCCCTGGTTGCTTGCGTAAGAGCGAGGAGGCCTACAACGAATAGAGCAACAAGTAAACACTGAACAAATTTTCTGGGCATTAAGCCACCTCCTTTGTTATTGCTATCCTGCAGGAAGTGGCCAGCCGGTCCTTGTGTCTCCTCTGGATCATATCCCCCCCCGCAGGGATCCTGAATTCTTACTGCGGTGATTTAGGACGTAGTCCACGGACACCCGAGCCGAGCGGGATTCGGGAGAGCCTTTTCTAGCCCTCCCGACGCAGCCGGCGCCCGATCTGCTAACTTCTGCCCATACCGGGCGTCATTAGCAATTGCGAGAACAAACTACTCATTCAATGAGCTCCGCGAACTTGCATTACTCCCGACCAAAACAGATTCGCAACGAAGTGTACGGCAAGTGTGCGTGGTAAAACTGCGTTGAGGTGTTCGGGTAAGATGGCTCATATCCGAAGTATTGATAGCCAGCTATCCAATCCACGTTTTTGTGAATCCTGAACACCAGTTTTGCCTCCGGACTTTGCATCTCATATGGGAAAGAGCCTATCAGCATAGTAGGGGACGATATTCGCGTGCCTTGCCCCGGATCGTTGTGAAGGCGATAACCGCCAAACAAGGTGGCTCGCGAAAACAGCCGAACGTAACCGGTTAGAAAGAAGAAATTGTCTCGCATAAAGTAGCGACTTTGAGCGAATGTCTGAACGTTATTAAGGAACAGAATGATGTCGGCGTCGCTGGTTACGTTGGTTCTTGTGTACCCTCCACTGAGCGAAAAGGTCTCATTCGGACTCCAGTCCAATGAGGAAGTGAAGATCCTGGATTTTATGTTCACGCCAAAATCCCGCCCGTTTTCAGCTATAGCCGGGTTCTCGTTGTTCTTGGTGACTAATGATGCGTTGAACGCAATAGCCCGAGTCGGTCGGAGAATGCTCCTAACACGGACGTTGGTAAAGTCGTAGTTGTCGACTCGCGTGAACACGTTGTCGGCGGTCCCGTGCTCCATGTCCATGTAGACGGACCACATCTTTAGGGGTTTGGCCTTGAAGCCGAAAATAAAAGTATTCGTGCTGTTGTCAAATACATCTTCCTCGGGGGTTTTTGCCGCGGTTCCGACTGGTATGTCGTTGGCGCGCTGCGAGATGTGCCGATCTGCGTAACGATAAGCGGCGTGAATCGAAATCCTCGAGTTAATGTCCCAGTCACCCTCGATGGTGTTCAAATAGCGCCGGTAGTTAATCGTCCGGAACGAGAGCGTATTGGTCACCACCGGCGGCAAAACAGTTGTGCCCCCGGCGCTTACCTTCGATCTCAACAGCGTTTCGCGTAGGAGGTCGTCTCCGTTAATACGGAAGTTGTTCACTCGAAACGTCTCGGAGATTCTGATGCTATTGGTCGCGAAGAAAGTGAGGGCCAGATCACCCATCGCGTTCGGCCGCTTTGCGCTACCGTTTTGAGTGATGATGTCGGAGTTCACAATCTGCGCGGAGGAATCGGTTCCATGGCCGTTCTGGAAAAATGTGTAGTCTGTGTTTGCCTTCGTGTAAACGTAACGCCCAGTAAAGTCGAACCTCTTCGCAAACAGGGTGTGTAGGCTCAGCCTGGTAAAAGGAATTGATCCGCGGGTGGGGGCAGTGCGGTAGAAATCCTTGATGGTTGCGGTATTGGTAAGGTTATTCCCAAGACTTGGCGTATCTATCAGGTACTGGTTGTCCTCTTTGAAGAAACGCCAGCCTTGCATAAAAGACAGATCAAAAACCCAGAGTCTAGTATCTACTCCGGCGCGGTATTCATCTGCAGCCATTCGCACTGGAAGGGCGGCCGGATACTCATCGCCGTTGAATCGAACCGTAGAGACCGACGGTCCGCTGTTACGGTCCAGCGAATAACCAAGGTTAACCCTGAGCTTCTCGCTCTGCGGCAGTATGGTCAGGTTGAAATCACCCTGACGGTACTCAGTATTCGCGGTATGCTGGCCAAGCGCGAAGTTGTATAGGTTGTTGAAGTAGTCCATCCTTCGGTAATTCGCATCGAAACGATATGCCTTCGTTTTCTCTGCGTTGACCCGCAGGTACCGGTTGGGATCTTTGCCCCAGCCAAATGAGCTGATCAACAGTTTGTCCAGAGCCGGGGCATCATTGTCCTTCGACCTCATCAGGAAACTCGAATCGAAGATGCGGAAGCCCGGCGTGTAATTCAGATCACTGCGATATTTGTCGGCGTTTCCGTCTATCACAATTCCGCGGACTCCGAACTCGATGCTCGAATTTATGGTGTAAGGACCTTCAACGCCGGTTTGCGCGCCGGCGGCAGGTTTCGCGGTCTTGTCTGTATCCAGTTGCTGCGCTCGCGCATCATTCGCGAGCAGCACCAATCCGAGCACGAACCCCAACAGAAACAGCAGGGTGAATTCAATTTTGCCTTTCATAGCGTCCTCCTGAAGTCAGCAGACATTACCGTTCTATCGGAAGAAATCCTTGTTAGTGTTCGAGCCATGAATCTTAGAGTGGCAGGTTGTGCAGTTCTGGTAGCGTATCGTCGCCTGGTTGTGGAAGCTTGGAGCTCCAGGCGTCTCGATCTCTCCAGCCTTTAAGGCGACATTGCTGTGGCATTCCAGGCAGAGCTGATTCACATTGTTGCGCTTCAGCATCTTTGGGTTACTGGCCCCGTGAGGTGTGTGACAGATTGCACAGCCTTCGACTTTGGAGGGCGCATGTTCAAACACGAACGGTCCCTGCTTGTCCGCGTGGCACTTCATACAAGCAGCATCCGCGCCTGTGTTGAGCCTTGCCTGCTTCATTTCGAATCCGCCGTGGGGGTTATGGCAGTCGCTGCACTTCATCGCCCCCTCGAGGACTCGATGATGAAACGGCTGTGTGAATTGGCCTTTCATCTCGTTATGGCAGGTCATGCACAATTGAGGTTCCGTCTTCACCAGCATCTTCGGTGCGGGCAAGTCATTAGAGTGTGCCGAAAACGGACTGACGGGAAGTAACGAAGACGATGCGCTGGGATTCCCCCGAGGGACGCCTGAAAGCTTTGCGGCCAGTCTCGTCGAGAAATGTGGAGAGTGGCAATCAGTACAGGCTACATCATTACGCCAGTGCTCGCCTCGTTTGAAGTTATTGTGCTCTTCTTTTCCTGCGTGGCATTGAAGGCATGCTTCGGAGATTTGTTTCGGGGTTTCATTTTCGAAAGTTCGAATCTTTGTCTTATCGCCGCCGCCCTCTACGTGAGCTTTGCCGGGGCCATGACACGATTCGCAACCTTGCCGCTCGGGCTTCCAACCGGATTTAGTAAGCGTGGCGTGGAGGGTTTTTGAGAAGCTGTTGTGCTGATCTTCGTGGCAGGCTTTGCAGGTCTCGCTTCCAACAAAGTCTTCGGGAGAGTATTTTGTAGAGGCTGTCGGTTGACCTTTCTTCTCTCCGCGATCCGCCGGGCTCGAGAATGAGCTCGAAGCTGTGTATAGCAGACCCAATACCGCGAAGCTCCCCACCATCAAAATCTTTATCAATTTCACAGAGCTCATAGCTGTGCCTCCTTCAGCAGCCAATCTAAACAGTTTCAACAGAAAGAACTATGAGCGTGATCACTCGTGAACGTGACCGCCATCACGTAGTTGCTATCACACTCAAGGCGGCGAACAGCAACTGGCGTTCACAATGGATCTCTCTGATTGAACAGCACTAATAATCTTGATGTAATTAGCAAAAAATTGGTGTGAGCCGCGATTCGGGAACCTTTGCATCGCACTAGCTCAGGTTGAGTGACGAAGGAGGCTGCGAGATTTCCCGCAGGGAGTATGAGGATTTGTTCGGTTTCCTGTTGAGGAAGGGAAATTAGACGCAGTTGTGGCTGCAGGGCGATCTAGAATGTGAAGTTAACAAGAAGGGGGTCGAACTGAAGTCCGAAGGACCGTTATCCTCGATGCATTAGTAGTCGCTGGACAATCCCAGGCTCTCACCTTTGCTCGATTACTTCGGCAAGCGTATTAAGAAGCCTCTCAGCGGTGTAAGGCTTTGCAAGGAATCCCCTCACACCCTCAATCTTGCTGTTTTCCGCGAGGCCGCTGCTGGCAATTATTCTTACGTTGGGGTTCAATTTCTGTAAGGCCCGAATCGTCACTAAGCCGTCCATATAAGGCATCATTATGTCCGTCAGGACTACTTTGATTTCGTTTTTGTGCTGTGCGTACAACGCAACGGCTTCAGTCCCGTCGGAAGCGGTGAGTGCCCGATAACCATAAGCCTCGAGCGTTCCTTTTGCGATCTCACGAATCGCGAGCTCATCGTCAACCACGAGGATCATCTCACCATTACCGGCCTTAAGCGACGTCGATGAATCTGCCATGCCTGGAGAGACTGAGCCGGCCACTGGCAAATAGATTTTGAATTGGGTACCTCGTCCGGGCTCGCTATACACGTTGATGAACCCATCGTGGCTCTTCACGATAGCGAGTGCGGTTGAGAGTCCCAGCCCTGTCCCTTTGCTCTGCTCCTTGGTTGTGAAGAACGGCTCGAAGATCCTGTTGATGACCTCGGGCGAAATGCCCATGCCGGTATCGGCTATGGTTATCAAAACAAACCTGCCCGGTTTTGCCTCCAGGTTCATCCGCGCATAGTTGTCATCGATGTGAATGTTCTCGGCTTTTATTGTGAGCTTGCCCCCGGCAGGCATGGCATCACGGGCGTTTACGAAGAGGTTCATGAGGACCTGGTGAAGCTGCGTCGCATCTCCGGCAACCAGCGAAAGGCCTTCGCTGGAGTCAAATTCCACCTCAATCGATTTTGGGAGGGTGTCCTTCAACAGTTTTACAATCTCTTTGATCAGGTGGAGCGGTTGAAGCGAAATACGCTCGCCCTCGATGCCCCTGGCGAACGAGAGTACCTGTTTGACAAGGCCCGCTCCGCGTTCGGCGCTGGCTTGAAGCATTGAAATCAGGCGCTGAGAAGTCTCGTCGGTGTTTTTTGCCTTTAGGAGCTGTATCGACATCATGATTGGCGACAGCAGATTGTTGAAATCATGCGCGATGCCGCTGGCCAGGGTGCCAATGCTTTCCATTCTTTGGGCGCGTAGAAACTGCGCTTCTATTTTTCTTTTGTCTGTAACGTCGGTGTTGATGACCAAAACAGATTTGGCGTTTCCGCGATCGTCACGCACAAGCGTCCAGCGGCTCTCAACAACGATCTCCTTGCCGTCTTTCGTTGATTGACGAAGCTCGCCTTGCCATTCTCCTTCATCGTTTACTCTTTGCTTTGCCTGACTGTATTGGGAAGTGTCGCCGCCCTTATTGATTAATTCCTCAATGTTCCTTCCGGTGACCTCTGACTTTGGCCAGCCATAGATCCGCTCTGCGCTGTCGTTCCAGAAGAGGATATTATCGTCAAGGTCCTTCACGATGATCGCATCCCGAGCGTTCTCCAGCAGGGTTGCCTGTTCGCGAAGCTGTTCCTCGGCGCGCTTTCGTTCGGTGATGTCATTGCGAACCGCGACGTATTGATAAGGTTTGCCCTTCTCGTTCAGGAAGGGAACTATCGTGGTGTCTACCCAGTAATTGCTTCCATCCTTTGCACGGTTCCTAAACTCGCCCTTCCAAACTTTTCCATTCGCGATTGTGGTCCATAGATTTTTGATGAACTCTTTTGGGTGGTAGGAGGAGTTGATGATTCGATGATCCTGTCCTAAAAGCTCTTCGCGAGAGTATTTTGAAATCTCACAAAACTTGTCATTCACATATTTGATGATTCCACTCTGGTCTGTGATTGCCAGTATCGAAGATTCATCGAGAGCAAACTTGATGTCAGCCAGTTCCTTGAGGGATTTCTGTAGATCCTCTTCGGTTTTGCGATAGGCTTTCTCTTCTCGGTCTATTTCTATAGATGTCGCCATGCTTAGCCAGGATTATAGCTTATTTTGCTCCCGCCGTATGACCGAGGGCCGAACCAGCATCCAATGAACCTTCATGCTACAGAGCAATTATGGCTTGTTACAAGTGAGATTTTGGTTCAGAAAAACTAACTCGATCGACTGTTGTATGCACATTTAGAGGAACTTTGCTACCACGCACGCCAAAACTGGAACGCAAGAGCCCTCTTGAAACTGGAGTCTCTGATCCTGTGTGGCGAAGAATCGCAGCGCGAGCAACTTTTACCTCTCCCCGACGCCGCTGATTTCTCTGATCCGGATCCGAAAAATGATTACTGAGGATTGACCATCATGCACTGGCACCGATTCCACTGGCGTTAGGTTCGGAAAACGTTCCTGCAGAGTGCGTACGGCCCAGTCCCGCTGGCCAGGCTCCGTAATCTCTTCATAATCACCAAACGCGATCGCGCTTCGCCAATGATATGCGTCTGAGATCTGGTCAACTTGCAGGCACGCTTTTGGGTTTGCGCGGAGCGCCTCGATCTTTCGGCCCGGCAAAGAGTGAATAAAGATCCCATCGCCGTCACAAACATAGTTTACCGGGACAACATAAGGCCCACCGTCGTAGACACAGCCCAGCCGCCCGGCGCTGCAAGCTGTCAACAAGCTTCGCGCTTCCTCGTTACTCAACCGCGAAATCATTGTCTACACTCCTAAGACAGAACTTTGGTGATGAGCGACTACAGCCAAACAGTTGTTCTTTTACCACCTCTTGCGTTTTCGACTATGTCGCGATGAGGTGTCGGTTCCGGACTATCTCCACCGAACATTTCGCGTGTGATGACACCGCCTGTGACACAGAGCCGAGCCAAACCTTCGTAAGGCCGCGATACCCGTGTGAACCAACAACTATTAGATCTGCTTCCCATTCCTCCGCCGCGTCAAGAATCGCCTGTTTTGGATATCCCCTTATCGCTTTGGTGGTAATGGTGATCCGGTCTTGCTGCTTGCTTGATATTGAATCGGCAGCCTTCTTGATGACAGACCGCGCGGCGTCTTCGCCGGCTTTCTCGAGCGCTTCAATATAGTTCTCAGGCGGAACCCATGTCTCAACAGTCGGTAGCAGCGGCGGCTCAACCACAGAAATAATTCTTACCTCTGAGTTCTTCGGCCAGGGTCTTTGGGCGATCTCATTAACCGCAGCGTCGCTAAACTTGGATCCATCAATTGCCAAAAGAATTCTCATCTTCTCAAACCTCCTTCTAGCTTTCGTTCATGGCTGCAACGGCCGGCCTGAGAGGGCGTGCGATCAGCACGGGGCAGGGAGCCTGTCGTATGACTCGGTCCGCGTTCGAGCCAAACAATGCCCGCATGCCGAACCCGGTACCACTAGCTCCGATGCAGATAAGATCGATGTTTTGCTCTTCTGCGTAAGAAAGTACTTCACGATAAACGTGCCCTTCGCGTAGAGCCTGCTTTACTTCGCACCACAACCGAGTTTCTTGCGGCACCGAGCTCTGAAGCCTGTTCGCGGCATCGCGAAACGAATAATCGGCGCCGGGGAACGCATAGGCGGGTTCCGCGGATACTGACCGAATTGTTTGGGCGGGCAATACGTGGAGTACGTGGAGCTGCGCTTGATACTCCTGCGAAAGCGACATGCCGTACGAGAGTGCCAGTTCCGAGTCAGTCGAAAAATCATACGCAATAAGAATGCGCTCGAGCTCGATCTCATTAGTCGTAAACCCCGCCCATCCACGCTCGTCCTGATGAGTGATCAACACGGGGCACGGTGCAGTTCTGCAGATCGATTCAGCGGTTGATCCCAACAACGCGGCAGCGAATGGGCGCCTGCGTGACCGCATAACTATAAGGTCAACTCTTCTTCTTGCTGCTTCTTGCGGAATTGCAGTCTGAGGGTCTCCATAAACGACGATAGTCTCCCAGCGAAAGTCGTATAATGCAGGGAGGCGCAGGTGCTTTCGGACTGAGGCGTCCATTAGTTGTTCGATGTGTTGATGGTCCCTTGATCCACCGGACGCATAACTATCGACGCAGTTAATTAAGAAAAGCCGCGCTTCGTATGCCTTTGCTAGCGCTATTGCATACCGCAGGGACTCCTCGGACTCAGATGTTAGATCGACCGGGCACAAGATGCGTTCGAAACTTATGCGTTCGTTGACGGTCACGCTTGCACACCTCCTGTAGAGCGGCTTCCTCGAGTTCTGAGCAGTGTATTTTCTGAGCAATGTTCGTGCCGTCTAAAACGCGGCGGTTTTGTTCCCGTGGCGACGAGGTGTGGGAAAAATCGCGTCTTTGCAAGGGGATAATTGCCCAATCGTCGGATCGGAGAGCTGCTTAAGCACCTTGTTTCTATGGGTTTTTGGCGATTCACGAAATCGTTAAACGTCCCAAAGGTCAAGCCAGAGTTAAGGGTGTGCGACGCCGTTCGGTGGTTCGAGACCTGTAGAGGTCTCTCGCGAGACTGGGGTAATAACGGTAAGTAGATGACAGCGGCGGGGCCTATGAGGCATCCGCCGCTTTTTTATTCGGAGCTCAACTTTGTGGCGTCTCTTCTTCGAGCTTCTTGAGCCGGTAGCGCAGCTGGTCGCGAGATATGCCTAACAACTCCGCTGCCCTGGTTTGATTGCCGTTGCTACGCTCCAGCGCTTGCCTAACAAAGGACATTTCAACATCATCCAACACTAATCCCCCAGCCGGGAGCCGGAAAGGAATGGGTGAATCGACCGGGGTTGAGGGTTCCACGTTTGATCCACGGTCTGCGGATTGAACAGTGATTGGCGCAGACGCCGAGGATGGATGCCCGGGTACATCGCTTCCATCCTTGCCGAAACCGCGCGGCAGGTATTTAGCTGTGATCAAGTCTCCATCTTCAAGAATCATGACACGTTCAATAACATTCCGTAACTCACGGACATTGCCGGGCCATGGATATTGCCGAAATGTCTCCACAACTTCCGGCGAGAGCCCGCGTATTCTTTTGCGAAGACGCTCGTTGAACTGAGTGATGTAATGTTGTGCGAGAAGGATCGGATCATCTCCTCGTTGGCGCAACGGCGGTATATCGATTTGAATTACTGAGAGTCTGTAATAAAGGTCCAGACGAAAGCGTCCGGCTTCGCTCTCGGCACGCAAATCACGGTTGGAAGAAGCGACCACGCGAACATCCAAAGGTAGGTCTCGAAGGCCACCGACTCGTCTGAAAGAGCCTTCCTCGAGGACGCGAAGCAGCTTAGCTTGCACGCTTAGCTCGAGCTCGCCGATTTCGTCCAGGAAGAGGCTTCCGGCTTCGGCCTGTTCAAATAATCCTTCCTTACGTGCCTTGGCATCGGTAAAAGCGCCCTTTTCGTATCCAAATAATTCGCTCTCAATCAAGTTGGCTGGAATCGCCGCACAGTTGATTGCTATGAAAGGCATATCGGCGCGGCGAGATCCATAATGAATGGCCTTTGCTACGAGATCTTTGCCGGTACCCGATTCACCTTGAAGAAGGATAGATGAGACCTCGCTTTGAGCCACCTTTTTCGCCAGCGCGAAAACGTCTCGAAGACCCGGCGACTCCCCTACAATCTGATCGAAATTGAATTGTCGAGCCCGCTCTCGTCTGATGAGCTTGACTTCTTTTCGAAGGGACTGCGCCTCAATGCCGTTGCGTATGGTGATTTGAAGTTCCTCGAGGTTTATCGGCTTGCCAACGAAATCATAAGCGCCACCACGTAACGCGGCTATGGTGTCCGCAACCAGGACGTTTCCAGTCATCATGATCACGACTGCTTCGGGCTGGCGTCTTTTGATTTCATGAAGGCCCTCGAGCCCTGAACCGTCGGGGAGATTAACATCGAGCAGCACCGCTGCAGGTTGCTCGGTTTCAAATGCAGCGATCGCCGACGCAACGCTTCCCGCTTCCGCAGAAGCGTACCCCCAGCTCCGTAACGCCTCCGTTAGCGCCCAACGAACCATTTGATCGTCGTCTACAATGAGAACTTTTTCTTTAGGCATTGTGTGAAACCTTAAGACCGCACGTTCTCTTGCTGATCCTCATAGGATTCCCTTTCGATTCGATATTAAGACTCGCTTTCGATATAAGAGTCCCTTTCGTTTGAACCTTTCGATTCGTTTGAACTCGACGATCGAGGAGTCGGCTCACCGGCGCGGGAAATGATATTACGTTAATAAGGTGCAATCAACGATGCGTCAGTTTTGATAGCTACAGGGACGACAGCGCACCACTTCTATTTTCATGCCCACATCGTCAGAGATTCAGATTGCAAATTCAGATTCAGATTTCAAATTTAAGATTTCAGATTATTTCAGATCTCAGATTTCAATTCTCAACGATATTCAGCTGCCGATTTCTTCGATCAGAGCTCTGAAACTATTTTGAAATGTATAACGCTGAATTTGAGACTGAATCCGAACCTAAATTCGAAGCTGATTTACAATCTCAAAGATCTGAAATCTGAATTTGAAATTTGAAATTATTTGAAATGTGAAATTTGAATCTGAATTCGCAATCTGAATCACTGACGAGGTGAGTATGAAAAGAAGACTGTTGGAATGAAATAAAGCGACTGCTTGGTAGATTTCAACAGGAAAGAACAAATTCACGCGACACGCTTCGGTGTTCTTACTTAAGAAGAAGAGTTCAATGGGTCAGATGAGTTCAATGGGTCCGACCCGTCAGGTATTCGTTTATAGCCTTAGCCGCTCTCTTCCCATCACCCATTGCCAGAATGACAGTTGATCCGCCTCGAACTACGTCCCCACCGGCATACAACCCTGGTCGGCTCGTCAGTCCCGCTTCGTCAGTGATTATGTTTCCCCACTTGTTCGTCTTAAGGCCCAGTGTTGTGGATTGAATAAGCGGGTTGGGACCCTGGCCGACTGCAACTATCACTGTGTCTACGTCAAAACTGTGTTCGGAGCCTTTTATTGGAAGAGCTTTGCGGCGGCCACTTTCGTCGTTCTCGCCGAGTTCCATGTCGACAACCTCCATACCGTTCACCCAACCGCGAGTGTCACCAAAGAAGCGGGTCGGATTACTCAGAAACATGAACTCGATTCCTTCTTCTTCCGCGTGCTGTAGCTCTTCGGCGCGGGCCGGCACCTCAGGCCGCGAACGACGGTAAACCATGTATACCTTCTCGGGACCAAGTCTCAACGCCACACGCGCGGCATCCATCGCGGTGTTTCCAGCGCCAAGTACCGCCACTCTTTTTCCGACTCGGACTGGCGTGTCGTACTCGGGGAACTTGTAAGCGTTCATGAGATTCACACGAGTCAGAAACTCATTGGCCGAGTAGATGCCAGCGAGGTTTTCCCCTGGAAGGTTTAAGAAGAAAGGAAGGCCTGCTCCTGTGGCCAGAAATACTGCGTCAAATCCTTCTTCGTCCAGCAGCTCATCGACCGTCTCGGTCTTTCCGATTACTACGCTGGTCAAAAACTCGACGCCAATATTCTCTAGTTGACGGATCTCGGTTGCGACGATGCTTTTTGGAAGGCGAAATTCGGGTATGCCGTACGCCAGAACGCCGCCGAGCTTGTGGAGCGCCTCGAATACCGTAGCCCTGTGGCCCAATCTGACAAGATCACCCGCTGCGGTGAGCGCCGCAGGTCCTGAACCCACGAGTGCAACCTTCTTCCCAGTAGGTCGCGCAATCAATGGAGACGGAAAGAGGCCCCGGTCTATTTGAAAATCGGCGACAAAGCGTTCGAGACGGCCGATGGCAACCGGGGTTCCTTTGATCCCGTTCACGCAGCGTCGCTCACACTGATCCTCTTGCTGGCACACCCGACCGCAGATCGCTGGCAGGCTGTTTTTTTCACGAATAATGTCAGCCGCCCCGAGATAGTCTTTTTGCAAAATAGATCGAATAAAATGCGGGATGTTGATCTCAACCGGACAACCAGTTATGCATGTCGGGTTGTTGCAATCGATGCACCTCTGAGCTTCGAGTAGCGCCTGCTCTTCAGTAAAGCCGATCGCGACCTCACAAAAGTTTCTTCGCCGCGCGAGGGGTAGCTGGCAAGGCATTTCCTGGCGGGGTGCTTTGGGTGTTCGTTTGATCCTGGCATTTTCAATTCCCACAGTTCGGTGATATCTCCGTTTCCTTATTTTGTTATCCGTTTGCAAACATAGATCACAATCGCAGAGGACCGGGTGCACGGAGACTTACACCAACCCTTCGAATTTGGCGATCTGCTCAGTCTCAAAGCGCTCTAACGCGATTTTCTCCTCTTCAATGTAAGCTCGATTGCGCAGGATCAGAGTATCGAAATCCACCTGGTGCGCATCAAACTCGGGGCCGTCGACGCAGGCGAACTTTGTTTTGCCATCTACCACTACACGGCAACCGCCGCACATGCCTGTACCGTCAATCATCACCGGATTCAAACTGACAAAAGTTTTGATATTGTATGGTTCAGTCAATTGGGAGACGGCACGCATCATTTGCATCGGACCGATCGCATAGATTACATCCACGTGGTGCCCTTCAAGAATCAGATCTTCAAGAGGGTCGATGACCAATCCTTTTCTTTGGTAGCTCCCGTCATCGGTAACTATGTAGAGCTCATCGCTGGTGTCTCTCATCTCCGGCTCGAGTATCAAGAGGTTGCGGGTGCGGGCGCCGATGATTGAGATGACTTCGTTCCCGGCGGCCTTCGACGCTCTTGCAATT
This sequence comes from Blastocatellia bacterium, assembly GCA_035258805.1. Classification (GTDB taxonomy): domain Bacteria; phylum Acidobacteriota; class Blastocatellia; order UBA7656; family UBA7656; genus Onstottus_A. Next base: position 13,996 of record DATFWY010000324.1, read on the forward strand.
GCCAACACTTCAGCGGTTCCGACTCCTCCGGCCACGCACACTACGCTGGCGAAACTATCGATAGGAGTGGGATGACCCAGTGGGCCGATGACATCCGCAATCTCATCGCCGGCGCATAACGAGTTGAGAAGGTGCGTGCTCTTGCCTACGCCCTGAATGATCAGCGTGATGCTGCCGCGATCGAGATCAGAATCCACAATTGTCAGCGGGATGCGTTCGGCGTATTCATTGGCGCGAACAACAACAAAGTTGCCGGCTTTTCGTTTCTTGGCGATCTTTGCAGCTTCAATCTCGAAGCGCACAATTCCCTCGGCGATTGAGTGTTTTTCCAGGATACGATTCCCCATCAGTTCGCTAACTCCATTCGCCATGTCGTCCGGCGTTCCAACACGAGAGGGTTTCTCTAAGTGAAGAATCGAAGGGCAAAATCTGTATCTGCAACACGCACTCTTGCCCACAGTTTTCTCGATCAGGCCATCGCGAACAGGATTTCATTCGCACTTCAGGATGACTCAGTACGGTGGTGAGCGCGGCGCGTCGAGCATCCACTTCGACCGCACAAGGCTTCAGGGTTTCCGGACAGGTGACACTCCGCATGCCTCGGTAGCGACGAAACGTGGTGATCGCGAGTGGCGTCACGTAATAGATCGACGCGAGCGTTATGAGAATCACGATTAGATAGATTTCTAGTGACATCATTCTAACTCCTGGGATTTACGATTCGGGTTAGCGAATTCGGGAGACTAACGGACCATCGAGGCGATCGACTTTTAGCGTCGATCACTGCTTCTTACTTAGCGATTCCTTGCTGCAGCTTATTGATGGTGGATCGCAGCCAGCTCTCAACGCGTGATTCGATTTTGCGTTGATCCTCCTGCCACTCCAGCTGGTCGATCGTTTCTCCCCCGGGATTAAGCGGAATGTGATGGCAAGGGACATCTTCGTGACGAGCTTCAGGTGGAACAAAGTCAATGAGCATACACTCGCTACATGGATGGGATCTTTCAATGTCACCGAAGTTGAGGCAGCTGGGAGAGTCTTGAAAGACTGACGTTGGCTGCCAGGGGGTTCTAACCGAGCGGCCGTAACCACCTTTCTCTATGAAGTCGAGCTCCGCTTTCAGTACGCCTAAAGGGTTTCGATCATCCTTCGACATGGCTCTCACCTCCGATTTGGATCTGCAGCGGTTAGGTTACTGTGACGCGCTTTTGAAAAGTGCTCCTGCAGCCGGCGCGGCTGCAGGAGCACTAGTAGCAGCCAGCAAGGAGCCAGCGCTGAGCCGCTATCCAAGAGGCAGCCGCTACTGAACGACGTGTGCCTTAGTCGTGCCGGCGAACTGAATCTCTATTATCTCGCTCAAACCGTTCGGATCGAGACGCCGTGTAACCACTCTGAATCGGTCAGATTTTGGTCGCTCAGCCGGTGTGCAATGAAACGAAACGACCAGTTTCCCGGCTTTGTCGTAAATGTAGGTGCATGCGTCTCCCTTAGCCATACGTTCGTCATCGTGTACGACCAGGTACTCACCTCTGAGAACTACGTCCAAGAGTTTCACGGTCTGGGTGAACTCGACTGTCGCCCTCTCATTGTTTTTCGCTTCAGCCTTGGCGTGCGCCGTGAAGGCGACAATTGTTATCGCGAGCGCTGCTAACATTGATGATGCAATAAAAAGCCTCTTCATGATTTTTCCTCCTGATTATGCCTCCTGGGTGTCACCTGCTTCGGGCTCCTGTTGTGCCCGCCACTACTTACAGGCCCACGGTGTTAAAACCGTAAGCAGACTATAAATCCTTTTGATTGAAGGGACTATGACCGCGGTCACTCGTCGATGTGATGGCCATCACATCGGGCCCAATTTACCTATTTATATGTGCGGAATTATCGGGGAGGTTTATACGACGCGAGCGTTTTCATGTAGTTAGCTCGCTCAAAGGCAGCTGTTTCGATTACGTTCTTCTGGCTCAAGCTTCCGATCATCTGCTTCACTGAACTGTATTCGTGTTGCTCCATCCAGCGCCGCATCTCCTCAAGAATCTCGCCGATGCGCTTGATTCCATTCTGCAACAGTTCCGAAGCCATCATTGTCACCTTAGCTCCTGCCATTAGCCCCTTCAGCGCGTCCTGGTAAGTATGCACTCCGCTGGTGATCGCAAAATCTACGTCGACACGGCCGTACAACAGACCTACCCAAGACAAGGGAAGCCTCAGCTCATGCGAGCCGCTCAGCGCCAGACGCGAAACAACTTCGAGCTTTTCGAGATCCAGATCTGGCTGGTAAAAGCGATTGAACAGAACCAGTCCCTCAACGCCTCCGTCGGCAAGTCGCTGCGCCATATTGGCGATTGAGCTAAAATTTGGACTCAGCTTCATCGCGACTGGGATCTCTACGGTATTCTTAACGTCGTGGAGTATGTCGGTGTAAAGGCATTCTACCTCAGCGCCCATTAGGTAAGTGCTTGTAGGGATGTAATAAACGTTTAGCTCCAGGGCATTCGCACCGGCTTCTTCGATTTTGGCGGCATAATCGATCCAGCCTCCAGTCGATGTCCCGTTCAGACTGCCGATGATAGGAATATCAACCGCTTCTTTCGCACGAGAAATCAGGTTCAAATACTCATCAGGACCAACATTGTAAGTCTGCATCTCTGGAAAGTAGTTAAGCGACTCTGCATTGCTGTCCGTTCCATGACTGAGATAGTAGTCGAGATAAAAACTTTCGCTGGTGATCTGCTCTTCGAAGAGAGAGTACATGACAACGGCCGAAGCGCCGGCGTCCTCGAGCCGCCTTATGCTGTCTACAGTATGAGAAAGCGGGGATGATGAAGGTACGATCGGATTCTTAAGCCGCATTCCCAGATAGTCGGTTTGTAGGTCCATTGTGCGTCCTCCATGGTGATTCGTGATTCGTGAGGCGCGACTATCGCTACCGCTACTCTGACGCCTTTGCTAAAGACCCTACGCTCATCGTCATTTCGCTATATCATAAGCTGGCTTTCCTTGTGTGTAATTCCCCAATTCTTAGCAAAGAAGAAAATATCGTGCCGAAGCTCGCGTACCGTAGACTGTCCAGTCTGCGGTTGCATTAAGGTCAAAATGTCTCGGGTGTCAGGACCCGCAGACTAGACAGTCTACGGTACGTCAACAGTCTACCGCCCTAGTCAAAGCTGACTTACGCTACGAGGCGCTTGCGTCGCGGAGTAACCGGATAAGCTCGGTATTGAATTTGGAGGTGACTCTTAAGGCGGTCCAACCGTTCTTGTTTTTCAGTCGCACGTCTGCGCCGTGGACAAGCAGGGTTCGCACGATGTCAGTGCGGCCCTTTGACGCAGCTTCCATTAACGCCGTCCAGCCGTCCGCGTCCTGAGCATTAACATTAGCGCCACGCTCTAATAACTCCTGGACGGTATCCAGATGACCGCCAAAGACAGCCTCAATCAATGTTGTTCGACCGCTGTTGTCGGCCGAGTTTATGTCGGCTCCGAGATCAAGAAAGCTCATCACGGCACTCGTGTGGCCGATCAGTGCTGCTCGCATCATTCCAGCAAAATTCTCTTTCGCTGAGGCGCCGCGACTAGCGCTTTCGAGCGAGGTCACTACGGCCTCGGTATGGACTCGTCCTATTGCGAATGCCAACGTTGCACTTGTCCTTTCGCCGTACTTCCGTGTTTTGGCGAGTGATTAATCGGAACATCGACGCGGTCTCGCCGTGGCGATGATACTTTCTCCCATGTTGGGTTAGGTAGAATATGATTGAGATCACGCACAGCAGTGACGGGCGTCACAAAACGGCGGGTAACGCTCAGCGTTCAGGGTTTAGCGTTCCTGGTTTGTGGTTGATGGTCACCCATTATCTGCGGAGTCCGCGTCAGCTGCGCAGGGTTCGACAAAATTGGTTTGAAACTGAAAAACGCTTTATCAGCAGATGACGCAGATTACACAGATGATGAAAACGGAACCCGGCAGGCCGCTTAACGCTGAACCCTGAACGCTGAACTGACGTTTGCAGGCTCGTTACGAGCTAACCATCGTCTGCAGGGCGGACAAATTCCGAATAATCAGGGTTGATCCCTTCACGTAAATTATTTCGCGGTTCTTGAAATCTCCCAGCAATCGCGTAACCGTTTCACGGGATGAACCGATGATTTGGGCGATCTCTTCGTGGGTAAGTGTGATTTTGAGAGTTATCCCCTTTTCGGTTTCCTTACCACTTTTTGCGCACCATTCGAGCATAAGCTTTGCGAGCTTTTCGGATGCCGAATGCGAGAGCCCGAGCGACCGAACCTGCTCGAAGGCATTGTGGTAGTTGTTGCTCAAATGCTCAGCTACCCGAAGACAAGCTCTCCCGTTTTCCCTCAGGAAACGCAAGAAATCCTCGCGTTTTATAAAGTTTACTTGACTGGGGACCAGAGTCTCAGCGGTAACCATGTAAGGCTTGCCCGAAACAGTCGCGCCAAGTCCCAGTATCTCTCCTCCTTCGGCAATTCGGGTGATCAGTGCTTTTCCGTCACTGGAACAGGTCGTCAGCTTCACCCGTCCGTTACAAATCATAAACACGCCGCGCGGTGATTGTCCTTCTACAAACAACACTGCGCCCTTGGGAAAGACAGTCGCATACTTAAGCGCTTCGAACTCGGTTACGAGATCGGACTCGAAATCGCAAAAGTAACCCTGGGATCTTACAGGACAGGTGACGCAACTATCGCTGACTTCCAGACCGTACGGCGACTGCATAGCTCCCTCCATAGCTTTTAATTCGCGGTTTATTTACTGACCCCATCAAGGCCGAGCAAGAGAGGTGCCGGACCGGAATAGTCACATTTGAAATGAGAGTCAAACAGGGAAGGTAGGCAATGGGCAAACTTCCACACCAAATTGGGCGAAAGCCCCCAAAATAGGACTTATAATCGGAATCGTCTGAAAGGGGAATTCGTGGGAATTGCCCCGTTGCTTGCCGTTTAGAAAATCCTCAAGCGTAGCGGAGGGTCGAGCCTCAAGGCGTGACCCTCCGCCCGGTGTCCCCTCTGGCCGCGCTCCCCGCTAGACGCGCGGTTCGTTAGGACTTGCAGATTCAATAGGACCTATATGCCCTATGAATTACATAGGCAGTCTACTTCAATAACGGAATGAAAAATATGACAACTGTCACCGATCACCGTGATTCCAATCACAGGCCAACATAAAGCAACCTGTTTCTTGCAATTGTCTCCGCTTTCTAGCTATACTCGGTTTCGTTGTCCAGCTACATAGCTGACGCGGCCGATAACGCCGCGAGTCAGGATTGAGTTCGAACGCGGAGTCGTAGTTCAGCTGGTTAGAACGCCGGCCTGTCACGTCGGAGGTCGCGGGTTCGAATCCCGTCGGCTCCGCCAGTTTGAAAGAAAGACTGAGCAGCGAGCCTTCCTCGTTGCTCAGTCTTTCGCATCTCTAGCCTAATTTCAATATGATCACCGTCGATAAAGCTCTCGCCATCGTGCTTGATAACGTCGATGTCCTTGATTCCGAGGCTATCGCAATCGATGCCGCAAACGGACGAATTCTTGCAGAGGAAATCCGCGCCGATATCGATCTTCCCCCCTTCGATCGCGCACGAATGGACGGTTACGCCCTTCGGGCCCGAGATGCTGGCGTCGCGCCTGCTAAACTACGAGTAATTGGCGAGATTGCAGCCGGAGCCCAATTCGACCAAGAGGTTGGTCCTGGCGAGGCCGTTAAGATTTTTACCGGCGCGCCGCTCCCGAAGGGAACGGACTCAGTGCAAAAAGTGGAAGTCACGCGCGCGAATGGCCAAACGGTCGAGATTCTCGAGTCGGTAAAGCTCGGTCAATTCGTGACGACACGAGGAAGCGAGGTCATAGCGGGCGAGATGGTTGCACCTCCGGGAAGCGAGATCGGCCCCGCTGAACTGGCAGTTCTCGCTTCTTTCGGTTATGCGAGCGTCAGAGTTGGAAAACGACCTCGAGTTGCAGTGCTTTCCACTGGCAGCGAGCTTGTGCCTGTAACAGCCAAGCCAACCGCCGCACAGATACGCAACTCAAACAGCTACACGCTTGCAGCTTACGCTCAACGAGCCGGCGCGACCGTCGATTTGTTTGACACGGTGCAGGACACCGAGGAGGCTACCAGAAACGCCCTGCTTGAAGCTTCTGATGACCGGGATATCGTCATCACTTCGGGGGGCGTTTCGATGGGCGACTACGATTTGGTGAAGGCAGCGCTGAAGGAAATCGGAGCAGCGATCTTCTTCGACAGGGTAATCATTCGGCCTGGTAAACCAATAGTTTTTGCAAAACGAGGTACGACCTTTTTCTTTGGACTTCCGGGAAATCCTGTATCAACCTCAGTGACTTTTAATGTTTTTGTGCGGCCGGCGATCAGACGAATGCTGGGTGATTCGTTACCGGAGTCGCGCAGAGTCCAGGCATTTTTATCAACTTCTATCAAAGACTCTTCAAGCCGGCGGAGTTATCTTCCGGGCCGGCTGTTCATCGAAGAAGGCCGAGCGATGGTAGAATCTCTTAAGTGGGGAGGCTCTTCCGATCTTGTTGCTTTCATGAAAGCGAATGCGTTGATTATAGTCAGCGAAGAAGTTCATGAGATTGCCGCAGGCGAGCAAGTTGAAGTGATGCCGCTATGAGTCTTACGCACACAGATGAGGAAGGTCGGGCGAAGATGGTGGACGTCGGTGATAAACCGGTCACCACGCGGACTGCGACGGCAAGCGGATTTGTAAGAATGGCCGCCGCCACTCTGGAGGCAATTCGAGCGCACCGTACGCCCAAGGGCGACCCGCTCGAAGTCGCTCGGATTGCTGGGATTATGGCTGCAAAGCATACCTCAGAGCTGATTCCGCTGTGCCACAATCTCCCGCTAACCCAAGCGGACGTTCGGCTTGATCTTAAGTCCGACGGAATAGCCATCACCGCCACCGCCCGCACTGATGGAAAAACCGGCGTCGAGATGGAAGCGCTAACGGCAGCATCAGCCGCAGCGCTCACGCTTTACGACATGTGCAAGGCGATTGATAAGTCGATGGTCATAACAGATATAAGGTTGGAATCGAAGACAGGAGGCCGATCCGGTGACTATGTTCGTCCCCGGGATTAATCAGTGAGCATATCCTTGTGGTCGAACCAGGAATGCTGCGACGGCGTATAAGTGCTTATGAAAAGCCACTCTGAAGTCCGCAGTTCATTCACCCTTCTGGTGCTCGCTTCATTATTGACCCTGGTTCTTTGGTTTATCCCCTTCGCTAGTGTAATCACGTTTCCGATCCGTCTTTTCGTTACCTACATACATGAAATCGGACACGCCCTGGCGGCATTGGCGACGTTAGGCGGCGTCAACAGGGTTGCATTGGATTGGAGCGGCAGCGGCGTTACTTTTACTCAAGGTGGGTTAGGCTTTCTGATCTCAAGTGCCGGGTATTTAACAACGACGTTATACGGAGCGGGGCTGTTGTTATTTCTTCGGCGGGAGCGGAATGCGCGAATCGCCGCTATCGGTACCGGTATCGCTTTATTAGCCGTAACTCTGTTGTTTGGCGGAAACATCCTCGCGTGGCTCTCCGGGTTGGTATTTGGAGCAGGATGCCTCTTATTGGGTGTGAAGGCGAAACCGAGATTGGCGCACTTCTTAATGAGCTTTATCGCGGTGCAATGTCTCTTGAATGCATTTTACGATCTGCGTACATTACTTTACCTTTCCGCCTTTGATCCTGCATTTCCGACCGACGCAGGAAACATGTCACAAGCGACTGGAGGATTCCTGCCGCCGGTCTTCTGGGCAGGCGGCTGGGCGTTATTGTCTGCGGCTGTAGTCGTTGGCACATTGATTATCTATTACCGAAGTCTTCAGGAGCGTGTGGAATTATCGCAACCGGCCTTGCCGTCTTTGCTTGCCGATCATTCAGCGAATGCGGCGCGTCCTCATTTCTGAAATTGCATTCGCCAAGAAACCCCCGACGCCTCAAAGATTGAATCGGTCCTATATATCCTATAGGATGTTAGTCCTGTGGTCGCTGTCCCGTTCCAGACATCCGCGCTGATCCGTCCATCTATGTCGCAATCCCGAGAGGAAAGAAGGACGAGCGGTGAACGCCGAGTAGCCGAGCGTCGTCGAACGATGCGTTACAACGTCCGCACGCTTTTGATCATCGATGGAATAACGTGGATTGGTGGGGAGGGCAACGAACGCAGGCGCTCGATCAGGCGGCGTGCCGATCGAGAAGCTCTTGCTGCAGCATTTATTCGTCGCTCCAAGGGCTGAGCGCTGTATCTTGGTTGACCGACCGCAGACCGAACCCGGCAGTGTCGGGTTGAAGTTTGCTACAGCGGCTATTAGACTGTGAACACTGCTATGAGCGGAATGAAATTTCGTCGAACCTGTTCGGTTTGCAACGCTACCTTTTTCTCTCCGGATCGAAAAGCTGCTTATTGCCTGAAATGTCTTAAGAAACGCGTGGTGAAGCACGTGCCAGCGGAAGCGAGGGCGGTAGCGGAAACATCTCGTGTCGCGCCTCGGGCGATTAGTGCTCCAAGGCAATCATTATCGGAGAGTTCCAGACAGCGGCAGCCTCGCGTGGCGAAGATCACCGCGCTTACTCCGGAGCTACGGCGACGTGTCATCGAAATCTACGAAGAGGAATTTGCGTCAAGGCCGGTACAGACCCGAGAAGTTCATGCACAGATCGCGAACAAGCTGTGGCTAAAGCGCCAGCTCGTCGCGGACGTGATCCGGGAAATTACACAATCCAAGGTTGCTCTTACCGATGAGCTAAAAGCGAGAGCAATCGAAATGTATCAACGTTTCGTCGAAAGCGGACATCGGCCCGAAGGTGGGCGTCGCCGAGCGATCAGCTCGTCGCTGGGCTTGCCTTATAAACAGGTGATGAAAATCATCCGAGAGTGGTCAATGGCGGAATACGAAACATCACCGACCCCGAATCCGACCCGCCAACAGCTTTTCGAGATCGAAAAGATGTATTGGAACGAGCTGAATCGAAAGAGATATCGGCTTACAGAGCTGCCGACGAAGATAGCGGATGAGCTCGGCTACGTCAGCAGATGGCAGGTGCTTAGATGGCTGGATGTGCTTCACGATGATGAGCGCGCTTTTGCGAACGTTCCCGATCCGCCGCCGGAGGCACAGAAACAGATTCTGGACGCCTACATCGAGTATTTGAACTCACCTACGCCCCCGGAACACGGCCTGCACTACAGCATAGCCGGTCAGATTGCGAAGGTAAGCCCTCGCCAGGTTCACAAGGTGCTCCAGAACCACCGACACAAGATGCGAGCCGAGTATCCGCTGGTTTGACACGGAACAGAGCACGTAGTAACGAATTTATTCGTTCTCTGCGGCCTCGCGAAAATGATGGCGCAAAGAACGAATAAATTCGTTACTACGTGGAAAGCTCTTCCAGCAGATCGCAGCCCTGGTAAGTACAAGCCTCTCTCGCAATCGAGAACACTTCTGAATGAAACAGGTTGTACAGAACTATCGCACCGGCGAATTGAAGGTGGATGAGCTGCCACCGCCCGCGCTCAAACCTGGCGGCGTACTCGTGCGCACCTCATATTCTCTTATCAGCTCAGGAACCGAGAGAACGGCAGTAGAAACTGCGCAGAGCTCGTTGGTTGGAAAAGCACGCAGTCGACCTGATCTCGTTCGACAAGTCCTGGACTCCTTCAAGCGTGAGGGACTCGGCTCTACTTATGAGAAGGTAAAAGCAAAGCTCTCTCAGAGCAAAGCGCTGGGCTACAGCGCGGCAGGGGTTGTGACGGAGGTGGGCCACGACGCTACAGAGTTCCGCGTAGGCGACCGTGTAGCATGCGCAGGCGGAGGTTATGCATCCCACGCGGAATTCATTTTTGTCCCGCGAAATCTCTGCTGCAAAATCCCGGAAGAAGTTACAGAGGAAGCAGCTTCTTACTCGACCGTCGGTGCAATCGCTATGCAGGGGATTCGTCAGGCGAATCCGAGCCTGGGTGAATGCGTCGCGGTGATCGGGTTGGGGCTCGTTGGGCAGCTCACTGTCCAGTTGCTGAAGGCCGCTGGTTGTCGGGTACTTGGATTCGATATCGATCAGGCAGCTTGTGAGTTAGCGCTGAGGTCAGGCGCCGACTCCGTCTCGAGTAATTTTTCCTCATCGCGATCTGCTTGTGATTCGTTAAGCAACGGCAGGGGTGCGGACAGTGTTTTGATCACCGCTGCAACAAAGTCCTCAGAGCCAATCGAACTCGCCGCGGAACTGGCGCGCGACCGGGCTCGGATCGTGGTCGTCGGATCGGTTGGAATGGATGTGCCTCGCCACAGCTTCTACGCGAAAGAACTCGAGCTTAAGCTCTCACGGTCTTACGGGCCCGGTCGCTACGACCCCGAATACGAAGAGAAGGGGAGCGATTATCCCGTCGGTTATGTTCGATGGACAGAGAAACGCAATATGGAATCATTCCTTCGCTTGGTCGCTGAAGGGAAGGTTAACACAACGCTACTCACAACCCATCGGTATACAGTTTCTAACGCAAGTAAGGCATACGATCTAATAGTGAATGGCGGTGAACGGGTTTGCGGAGTGATTCTCGAATATCCAACTGCCGAAGAACAGAAGCCGCGGCAGGTTCTGGAGCCAGGAACGAGAAGCGTAGCCGGTGACGAAATCGGAATCAGTTTTTTAGGCGCAGGGAACTTCGCCAGGGGGGTACTACTGCCTGCCGCTAAACGAGGGACCAGGCAGCCGCTTAACGGTATTAAGTTTCGGCTAGCCGGAATGTGTGCGGCTACTGGACTCAGCGCCAAGGGCACAGGCGACCAATTCGGATTTGCATATTCTACGACCGACTACAAGGAATTGTTGAGTGATCAGAATTCGCAGGTTCTTTTTATCGCCACGCGACACGATTCGCACGCGCGGTTCGCAGCAGAAGCGCTGCGAAATGACAAGCACGTGTTTGTTGAAAAACCGTTAGCAATTACCGAGGGAGATCTTCGAGACGTTGTTGCTGCCGTTCGAGAGTCAAAGGGCTTGTTGATGGTTGGCTTCAACCGGCGTTTCGCCCCTTTGGCAATAGAGATCAAATCGCGATTTGACCAGCGCAGCGGACCTATGACGATAGTTTATCGCGTGAACGCGGGACAGCTTTCGCGCGAACACTGGGCTCACGATGCCGAAGAGGGAGGCGGACGCATCATCGGCGAAGCCTGCCACTTCATCGACTTTATTCAGTTTATGACTGGCGCATTACCGGTGAACGTCAGTGCCGCGGCGGTGTCTGCTTCGAATTCGTCCGCAGTCGACGATAGCAGTGTTTTAACTCTTACAATGACTGATGGTTCAATCGGTACCGTTATCTATACTGCAAGCGGAGATCCAACTGTTCCTAAGGAGCGCGTAGAGATTTTCTGTGATCGAAGTGTGGCGACCCTAGACGATTTCAGACGGGGAACGTTTGTTTCCAACCGAAAGACAGTCAGACTTGGGAAAGGAACGCAGAATAAGGGGCATTCAGAAGAGGTCGTCGCGTTTCTGGCTGCGGTTGTGCGGGGAGACAGCGCACCGATCGGAATTGAATCGCTTGTTGCAACTACGCTTTCATCATTCGCGGCGGTCGAGTCTACAAGGACGAATGAGCCGGTTGCGATCGATTTGCGGGCTTTTGAAATCTGAAATTTGAAATTTGAAATTTCGAAGTCTGAATTGTGACGAATAGGATCAATTGGGCTAATAAGACCAATTAGTCACTCCAGGAGAAAATGATGAAGTCAATCGGATTAATAATTCTGCCAATAATCCTCGTCGCCCTAAGTGCCACCGCCCTAGCCCAAGGCTCAGCAAAGGTCGTCAAAGTAAGTCCCGTCGAATCGACTTATAAGCTCAAGCGCGGTGGAACAGTCCAGATTGGGGTGGCGATCGATGTGGACGAGGGCTATCACATAAACTCGAACCGGCCAGCAGAAAAGTATCTTATTCCTACATCGCTAAAATTCGACCGGATCGATGGCATCACTACCAGCCCGATCATCTATCCAAAAGCGAAGCTGCAAAAGTTCGAATTTTCCCAAAAGCCGCTTTCGGTTTTTGAAGGAAAAACAACATTGAAGCTAACTGCACGTGCGCTTCAATCGGTTTCTCCAGGCGCTCAGAATTTAAAAGGGAAGTTGACCGTGCAAGCCTGCAACAATCAACAGTGTCTACGGCCGCAAACTGTGGATGTAAGTATCGCATTGCAGGTCGAGTGAAGAGCTCCAGGAAGTTTAAGGGAATCGCCTTCATCGATGTCCGATTTTGCAAACCGTTTGTCCTTACCCATCCCCAGGGAGTTTGCCCGCGACGAGCGCAAATCCAACGATCCAGGCGCGGGATGCCGATGAATGATGTCTTCGAGCAGGCTCTTTCAAAACTCCTTCGTTACTGCCGGAGCGAATCGTGGGTTGGTTACGATCCGTACGATGCCTTGAGCAGTCCGCTGGCGCGCACACTACCTTTCAAGAATAAGTTTGCACGGACTGCATTGACCCAGTTGGTCAAGCGTAACCTATTCAACCTGCGCCCAATCCTCGGTATTGATAAAGGGCCGAATCCAAAAGGTATTGCCCTTGCGATTCGAGCACTGTTCCTGCAGGCGGATATGGTAGGAGAAAAACTCCTTTTGCAGCCTGATAAGATAGTTGACGCAAAAGACACGCTGGAAGCAGACCTGTCATTCTTGATACGGCAACTGGCGGCGTTAAGAAGTCAGGATTACGCAGAGGCCTGCTGGGGGTACAACTTCGACTGGCAGTCGCGAGCTTTTTTCGCCCCCAGGAATACCCCGAACGTGGTTTGCACGGTATTTGCGGCTCATGCGTATCTCGATTGGTATGAAAGAATCCGTGATGAAGCCGTTCTTGAAATAGTGAAAAGCAGCTGCAGGTTCTTGCTCGATCGCCTAAATCGGTGGTCCGAAGCGGGCGGTGAATGTTTCAGCTATACACCCCTGGATCATTCCAGGGTTCACAACGTCAACATGCTTGCGGCTGAGCTGCTGGCGAGGGCCTTCGCAGCCACCGGCATAGACGAGTATCGCGAAGCGGCATTGCAAGCGACTCGGTACACCCTGTCGCGACAAAAGGGTGATGGATCATGGTTGTACGGAGAAGATGGGTCCCAATCATGGATCGACAGCTTTCATACCGGTTTCATTTTAGTTTCGCTAAAGCACTTGATCGAATTGCTCGACATGCCCTGCTGGCAAGCGGCACTCGGCGCGGGATATGACTTTTATGAGAAGCGATTCTTTCTTGCGGACGGCACACCCGGGTACTATCATGACCGGCTGCATCCTCACGATGTCCACAGTGCAGCGCAAGGCATTATTACCTTCGTCGAGATGACAGATCTGACGCCGAACGCCAAAGAGATGGCCGCGCGAGTCATAAGATGGAGCATTGACCACCTTCAAGACCCAGGCGGTTTCTTCTACTTTCAAATTCATCGCTTCTACACGATCAAAACCTCATACATGCGCTGGGCGCAAGCATGGATGCTTTATGCGCTCAGTCTTTATCTCTCCCGGAATCGGATAATTGATAATGTCTGAACGCGCAGCCGTTGTTGCTGAACACGCATTGAAATCAGAAACCCGCAGGCGAGGCACGCTTGCGAATACCATTCCTATCACTGCGTTGGTGCTCTGCGACGTGATTTTGTCGATAGCGGTATTTGTAATCTCGTACAAACTCCGCCAGCACACCGATATGTTTATCTGGCGGCCCAGGAAGTCTTTTTGGCCAGTCGGGGTGGTTAATGATTTTGAGCCCTATTTAGGATTCCTGTTCTTCGTCCCGATTGTAAAGATCTACATGCTGCGCAGGTCCGGGTTGTACAAGCTGCGAGGCGAATTCTCCTTCGGCAATGATTTCGCGAGAATCTTTTGGGCGACTACGCTGGCGTCGCTGGTGCTGGTGCTGATCGCGTTTCTATTTCGCCAGGGCGTTTCCTATCGCGACGGTCAATTTGTGTGGCTCGATTATTCTTATTCGCGTCTTGTATTCGTCTATGATTGGCTAATATCGATAGGCGCCTTCTGGGTTGTACGCTCCTTTGTGCGAGTCGTTCAAATTCTTTACCGTTCGAACGGTAGAAACCTGATTCCAACGGTGGTCGTGGGATGTGGCGAGATGGCCCAAGTCTGTATCTCAGAGATCTCCGAACGACGTCGCTTGGGATACAAGCTGGTTGGCGCTGTAAGAGCACGCATCAACGAGGACGCAGCGGCGCTTACAAGCAAAGGCGTAAGGATGCTGGGTGGATTCGATGATCTGCCTGAGCTCGTGAAAAGGTATGGCGTCGAAGAAGTGCTTATCACCGATACTCGGATCAATCCTCGAAAAATGTTCGAGGTGTTAATGGAGTGCGGTCGCGATCATCACATTAAGTATCGCGTCATTCCCAATCTGTTTGATTGTTTGCCTGGGAAGACTGAGATTGCAACTATCGGCACGCTGCCGATGATAAAGCTCTATGAAGAAGGACTGCGAGGTTCACAGCGGGCGCTCAAACGAGGCATGGATGTGTTGGTCTCGACCGGGTTATTGCTTGTCACCTGGCCCTTCTGGCTCGCGCTTGCAATCCTGATCAAAAGGGAATCACGAGGTCCCGTGCTTCTTAAGCAGGAACGCGTCGGGATGGACGGCAAGGTTTTTCTGATGATCAAGTTTCGATCCATGATGGATGGGGTGGACGATCAGGCGCATCGCGAACTGATGAGGCGCACCATCAATGGCGAGGACGCAAATCAGGGAACACCCACTGAGCCGATTTACGGCAAAGTCAAAGACGATCCGCGAGTGACCAGGATCGGAAGTTGGATGCGGCGCTATTCGGTTGATGAGCTGCCGCAGATAATAAACGTATTGCGCGGACAGATGAGTATAGTCGGTCCGAGACCACCAATCCCATATGAAGTCCACCATTACAAGGACTGGCATCGGTCCAGGTTTCACGTCCGCCCTGGAATTACGGGTTTGTGGCAGGTTAGCGGAAGAAACCGATTGCACTTTGAAGAGATGGTGCGGCTCGATGTGTTTTACATCGAGAATTGGTCTCCGTGGCTTGACGTCAAGATCATGATCAAAACTCTTCCGGTCGTGTTGAAGGGAGATAATACTTACTGAATCTTCATTTCGTCGCTACGTTCCCGGAAGACGTTTTATTTATCCTCGCAGCCATCATCCGAATCAGCTCGGCATTTGTGAAGGGCTGCCAGCCGTGCGGTTTCATCGGACGCCCGTATTCAAAGACAGCCTCGGCCTTTGGGTTGTCCGAGGACTTTAAAAAATCTTCGAGATGATAAACCGACAGATTCAGATAGTAATTGTCCATATCTCCGCAATATACATGTATTTTTCCTACGAGATCCGGTCCGATTCGTGACCAATACTTTTCGAGGGTGTATCTAAGGTCGTATCCGTTGTCGCGCATGTAAAGCGCGACATCACGATCGATCTTACCAGTCATCCGATCCCAGACTGGACGCGGGTATCCGTCCTTTCCCACTGGTCCGTACGCCGCATCCCACGCGGCGATTTGACCGCCCGACCGTACGTTGCTTCCGAGGGCTGCTTCGAGCCGATTCATGTCCCGCATCGTCAATGTGACCTGGCCGTCGGCGTTTCTCGACAATGGGCGAATGAGCTTCCCCCATTCACCATTGGGAACTTCGAATGCATTGTCGTCTTCATAGATATTTGTCATCTGATATCGGCGAAAATCGACTGGGTCGGGATATAGAACCCACGTACCGTTGAAAAACTTCGGATGCAAAACCTGTAGCGCAAGAGCCTCCCATCCCCCTGTTGATCCTCCAGTGAGCACTCGTGCCTCAGGCAACGGAATGATTCTGAATCGCTCCTCCAGGTATGGAATCAGTTCCTTCAGGAGCGCGTCACCATACGGACCGTTGTTGGCTGAATTGACCGCATAAGAATCGTCGTAGTAAGGAGTCGGGTGTTGGAAGGTTACCGCAATCATTCGGGGGAAGTTATCCGACATCCACGCCCGCGAGAACTCCGGACCCGTTTCCCTGGCGCTTCTGCTCAACCGTGCCTGTCGCTGTTCTTCGCCTTCGGGAATCGATGAGGCCTGAGGGGTAAAACCGAAAGGGGCACCAAGGCCAAAGTGGCCTTGAATATAGATCGCCGGATACTTTTGGGTTGTTTTCTGGTCATAGCCTCTTGGCAGAAGGACTGTGGCTCCGAGGAAGATTGGATGACCCCAAAACTCGGTAAGCATCTTGCTTTGAAATTTGACCCTCTTTACCCACTCGGTGTCGGGCGGAACATCAACCGGCGGAAGCGTTTTTGTCAGGCTTAGCTTCACGTTGAAGCCGGCGCGAGGATCGAGATGGACACGTTGAACCTCGCTCACAAGGTTTCCCGGCGAACGATTCCATCTCTGACCTTCCCACTGATCCAGGTGCACCCAAATCACGTGGCCGTCCTTTCGATGGACCTGGGTGTAGACATTCAGTACCGCCTGAACGTAGTAGTCACCCGGCGGCAGAACCTTCAGGCTTTCGATTGGATAACCCAGGACGGACGAATCGATGACGGCGCTTTCGCGTGGTTTAAGCGCATTGACGTCGAGCCCGTAGAACGGAACGGAACCGTTATAGGAGCCAGCTTGCATACGCGGTTCGAGACGATTATTTGTGGAGATGATCACGAAGACACGACCTGTTATTGGACCATCGGCGACGCCGGGTTGATACGAGACTTCAAATCGCGCATCCGAAGCGTCGGCATGGCCTGAGTACAGCGCCAGGATAGAAAGAACAATCGCCAGACTGGCTCCGATCAGAATTCTGCGTTTCATTGAAGCCTCCGTAGAAGTTAGGAGTGACAGCGGGTTGATAGTAACCTTTGATAAGGCCCGAACGCGAGCCTTGGGCTACATGCTTTCGCGCGGGCTCGCGTTGTCGGCTTCCCTTACCCGAGTACTCGGGGAACAAGCTTATATTTAAACGCAATGTTCCCTATGTCCCGTGGCCGTTCCAACACGGTCTTGTAAATCCACGTGTAGTGATCCGTAGCCCAGAACTCCATAATCTGTCGGGCTCTCAATTCTCCCATTAACTCTCTGTCAGCCCGATACTCCAAATAAATCACGATCAGATGCAAATAGGTAGATTCTTCATCGGATGCGCCTTCGGGAGGCTTAATCGGAACCTTCGGAAAAATCGCACGGAGTTCCTTTTTTGCGTCCTCTGTGGCCTTCTGATTCTGCGTCAGGAACCAGTGAGCTTGTTCGTGCACAAACGTTGAGAGGAGTAACTCATCGTCCTTAACGTGACGCGCGCTTAAGGTCAGGACGGGATGACTGTGCGGTATGGCTTCTTCGTCGATCAGAATGGATCTGGTGAACGTCCACTTAGCAAGGTCGTAGGTCTTGATAAGCCTTTGAAGTTGATCTCTTGTCTGCAGTTCACCTTTGCTGCCACGCTTGAGGGCGATTTCAAGGTTGGCTTGAGCGTACAGAACATCGCTCAAGGCCAAGGCGACCAAAATTAGAGAGAGGTTTCTTTTCATTGATTTCCTAGGATCATTTGTTCGACACCCCCATTTATTACTACCTGCGACTGGTTGATAGTGTTGACTAAGTTGTAAACGTTTCTCAATCTGAACATTCCTTGTAAAACGCAGAGTCGCTAAAGCGCGGAGACACTAAAGATTACCGGTAAAACTATTTCTTGACCGTCGGTAGCCATCGCGCTACTTCGCCGCAGTAGCTCAAATACGAATCACCAAACTGCTTTCGAAGCATCGGCTCTTCCACTAGCAACACAAAAAGATGGAAGAAGAAAGCTATTGCAATTCCGTAAAACAGGATTGGCCAGGACTCGAAGAACAACGACCAGCCGGCAATAACCAGCAAAACACCGACGTACATCGGATTTCTGACGTATCGGTAGAGGCCATTGACCACCAGGTGCTTCGGCGCGTCGATCGGCGCAGGAGTGCCGCGCCCGCGATGTGCGAAATCCCACAAACACCATCCGTAGATGGCTGCGCCGATAGAAAAGGGCACTAGCGCTGTTATCTGCCATACTCGCCAACCCGAGTTTATCGTTTGCGTTGGATTGCCGGCGATTTGAAGAGGAATATAGACTGCGACAGTCCCTGGGACGAGCACGGTAAACAAAAGGTTCTTTAAGAACAGAATCATCAGACGTAGCGTAGACTGTCCCAAGCCGGGCGTTCAGGGTCCTACTCTATCTCAATCTTGCCTCGATCTCGCCCACTGATTCGCCAGACTTCGCTCTGCGCTCTGCCAACAAGGCCACACCTACTGCAGCGGCTATGATCGGAGCGGCTACCTTAGCGACCGTCTTCAGGATCGGCGCTGCACGTTTCACAAAACCGCCGATTCGTCGAAACAACCTGTTCATCGCAAACCTCCCGCTAGTTCAGTTGCCGCAGCTAGTAGCCAAAGGTTATGACGAAATCGAAATCAGCTCGAAGAATTTTTTCAGGTCAACGTTCCCGCCGGATACAATCGCCACAATGGGTCCCTGACCCGCTTTCCCAGACAATGCCGCCGCCAACGACAGGGCGCCGGCACCTTCGGCGATGACCCGACTTTTTTCTGCCATCAACCGCATCGCTTTCTTAGTATCGTCGAGACTAACCACAATACATCCATCAACCACTGGCTTTATCCGCTCCCACATGCGAGGAAATAAACTCTGGCCGCCAGCGCCGTCCACAAAGGAAGCCTGCCAATCACTGAATACTTGCGGTGACCCCTTGGAATAAGAAAGCGCGGCTGGCGCTGCGGTCTCGGGTTCAGCTCCCCAAACTTTGATGCCCGGTTTGAGCGCCTTGACCACGCTGCCCACACCGGTGATAAGCCCTCCTCCTCCAATAGCGGCAATTACTGCTGCAGCGTCAGGCACATCTTCAAGGATCTCGAGGCCCATCGTCGCGTGACCGGCAATAAAGTTGTAATCATCGAACGGATGGACAAACGTTGCCTCGATCCCAGGAAACGAGCGCTCTTCGAGAGCCTTCCAGGCCACCTCATACGGAACCGGAATTAGATTCGCGCCGAGAGCGCGCATTCGCTCAATCTTCGATTTGGGAGCTGTCTCGATGACTACAACCGAGCAGGGCACACCCGCCTGGCGCGCTGCATAAGCGACGCCCTGGCCGGCGTTCCCCGCGCTGATGGTCCACACCCCCTTGTTCCGCTCGGACTCCGGAAGGAGTGCTACCGCATTCGCAGCGCCCCGCAGTTTATAGGCGTTTATGGGCTGCAGATTCTCCAACTTCAGACGTATGTCGGGGAAATCGGATCCAAGTTGAAGTCGGATCAATGGGGTGCGCACAATGGTGTCCGCGATTCGCTTGCGAGCTTCCAGGACATCGGTCAGCTCTATTGGACGTACAGCTTCAAGTGTCTTAGGCATAGATCAGTTCCTTAGGGGTTGGGGGTTAGGAGTTGGGGGTTGGAGTTGGGGATTGGACATTAGACGGTTTATCCAGACTTCCCAAACCAATCCCCAATATCCAATCCTGTCAATCCAGACCTTCCCAAACCAAGCTCAACTCCAACTCCCCTCCCTAACCCTAACTCCCAACTCCCAACCTGTATTAAGCCTACTCGACTTCGCGCCGCCGTTAGAACCCTGCCGGCCTTTCCTCCACCACTCCAAACGCACGTTCGAGCGTCACTCCCACTCGCCCAATCAATCCATCATCAAACAACCTGCCAATAAGCGTGATTCCGTGAGGCACGCGACGAGGCGGACTGAACTTCGGCAGCGGATTCTCTGGATCGGGAGCCCAGTCGCTTCGCGCTTCCGAGACCTCCACAAAGCCCGCGCGCATCGTCAGAGATGGGTGACCTGTGAAGTTCGTTATCGTCAACTGTTCGTCCCGGAGCGACGGCACAATCAGCAGGTCGACATCTTTAAAGACGCGCGCCATTTCAAGGGCCACTTTTCGCCGAAGCCTATCAGCTTGAACAAAATCAATTGCCGAAAGAAACCGCGCCTGGCGAAAGATGTTGGGCCACGCATCCTTGACCTGCGCTTTGAGCATACCGAGTTGATTGTTCAGCGCCAGCTCCTCGAAAGATGCCGCGCCTTCGGCGAAGAGAATCGGCATCAGCGAACTGTAAGGCCAATCAGGAAGTGTTACCTCCTTCAAGTCCATCTTTAACTGCTTCATCTTTTCCATTGCGGCCCTGTCCACATCTGTGGCGGGACTTTCCTTCATCCACGAAGCGATGTAGCCAACTTTCAACCCGGCAACCGGAGCGGTGGCGTCAAAATCGAGCCGGCTCGGTACACTTGAAGCATCGCCTGGGTCGAACCCAGTGATGAATTGCAGGACCAGCATCGCATCCTCGACGCTCCGGGTCATCGGGCCCAGCTTGTCGAGCGACCAACAGAGCGTCATTGCGCCTGTTCGTGCTACACGCCCAAAAGTCGGACGTAGGCCAGTTATGCCGCAGCGCATCGATGGACTGACGATGCTTCCGCCAGTCTCGCTGCCAATGGAAAATGACACGAGTGCCGCGGACGTTGCGGCGCCCGGTCCCGCGCTTGATCCTGATGCGCCCTCTTCCAGTAGCCACGGGTTCATTGTTTGGCCGCCGAACCAGATATCGTTGAGTGCGAGCGCACCAAGCGAAAGCTTCGCCAACATTACCGCCCCCGCTTCATTCAGCCTGCGAACTACGAATGAGTCGGCCGAAGGAACTCGGTTGCGAAAAGGTTCAGCGCCATATGTGGTTGGGATATCTTTGGTATCAAGAAGATCTTTGACGCCGTAGGGAATGCCGTGCAGGGGACCGCGGTACTTGCCGGAGGCGATCTCGGCATCGGCCGCCTTCGCCCGCGTAAGCGCGTGATCTTTGGTCAACGTGATGATAGACCTGATTTTTGGATCCAGGCGCTCGATTCGGCTGAGATAAATGTTTGTGAGCCGCTCGGATGTGAGCTGTCGCGACTCGATCCATCGAGACTGCTGCGTAACAGGCGCAAACGCGATGTCGTCGTCCGATGACGGCAGCGGCTTGGAATCGGGCGTTGACCTGACAAACCGATCAGTCGCCGATGGCAGAGTTAGTCCCGGAAGCATTGGGTTCCACAGTGTCGCCGGAGCATCAGTGTCTGCGATCGTTATTTTGCGCGGCCCGGCCCGACGTTCGAGATAGATAGCCAGCGATTGTCGCCACGAGTCGGCGGCCTGTTGGCGCTCCAACGGAGTCATCGTGACTTGCATCAGTTTTTCGGCCTCAGCGAACGTCGCGGGTGTGACAGGCGGACCGGCGCCAGCTCCGGTGCCCCAGGTTGGCGGCGCGCCGGCGGTTGTCGATGTCGATTGCGAAGTGTTTGTCGACGAGTCAGTGCGACAAGCAGTGGCGGCAACGAGCAAGCCGAGCGGTGCCCGAATCAGGAACTGACGGCGAGTATTCATAGGATGAGGAGCGTACTATCAGGTGGTATTTGGAGCAAGCCTGCCGCCGACCAGACATCTGTCGAGGGATCAAAAAACGACTCCCAAAATGCGGCTTATATTCTGCGTAATCCGTGGATGAGTAGAGTAGCTAAATCCCGAACTGGTCCGCAGATAACGCAGATTACACAGGATAAGATAAATGAACTTCCCGTTTCTCCTTCATTGTTCAAAGTGATGTTTTTGTAGTTTTCATCACCTTAGGGTGAAAGGAGAAACTATGGAACTTAGGCAGTCGCAATCGTTCGTTCGCCTGCGCCGCGTCGCCAGTGTGTGCACGCTCGCGCTGGTAATGTTGCTCACACCAATTCTAATCAAGGCTGATGGCGATCAGTTCAAAGTACAACGCCTTGATTTTTCAGTTTCGTTGTCCGACGGTAACACGTACACGATCGCGGGTTTCCTCTACTACAATGGAAACTTCCGTAATCGTCCTCTTCAGGTTCTTGTTCACGGAGGTACATACAATCACAACTATTGGAACGTTCCCGCTATGAATGGCCATGAGTACTCCTACGCTCGTTTTATGGCCGAACAGGGGTATGCGCTGCTTGCTATCGATCAGCTCGGCGCCGGGGAAAGCAGCAAGCCTTCAGGCGATTTCGTGACTCTCAGCGAAACAGCAAGCAGCCTTCATCAGGTGCTGGTGCAAATGCGCAACGGCAGCAATCCGCTGGATTATGCTTTCCAGAAGATCGTTCTTGTTGGTCACTCATTCGGCAGCATCAACTCAATACTCGTTCAGGGCACCTACCACGACGCGGACGCTTTGGTGGTAACCGCGCTTGGTCATGTCCCGCACGCGCTTCCGATTCCGCCTGAGTTGATCAATCAGCTCGCGCAGTTCCCGTACTTTCCGTTGCCAGCGGAAGCACGAAGTGCGCTGTTCTACTTTCCCGGTGGCGCTGACTCCGCTGTCATCGACTACGACAACACGAACCTCGCGGATCTGTTGACGAGGGGTCAGTTGTTCACTACTTTCGCGGCGATATTCAATCCGGCAGCAGACCAGGTGGGATCGGTGACCGGACCGGTGTTAGTGCAGCTTGGAGAGAATGACGCGCTTTGGTCCTCTCAGTATGCAAGCGGTGAAGCTGCATATTGGACAAACGCATCAAGCATCACGGTCGAAAGCCTGGCGGTGACTGGACACTCGTTCAATACACACCTGGTGAATAAGGCGGGATGGCAATCGATCAATCGATGGATCACAGCAACTCTCGCTGGCCAATGAAGGTTGCCGGTTTGTGTTTGTTGACACCAGCTTCTTCATATATTCGTCCCGCGGCTCAGCCGCGGGACGAATGCGCTGAACGCGAATAAGCCCATCGCCGCGCCAGAAGAAACCAAATAGCGGCAATGAAGGCGCTGAAGGTAGAGATCGCTAGCGCCATTCCGATTTCGTCCGGAGAGAGAAACGTGTCGCCGGTGTTACCCAGGTAGGCGACCTGAACAAGCGCTGAGCCAAGAATCCCACAAGTGATGCTCCACAAAAGTGACAGATCAATTCTTGTCCGGATGTCCTTACGAATCGAAACAAGTAGGGCGAAGAGGAATCCAGTGAGGATTCCCATGGATCCGTAAATTTTGATCAATGCCCTCGACGTCGCCCTCGTTTATAGTATCCAGATCGAGCGTTCGGATTGCAGAAACGATTAGTTCGGCGAACAAGAGCCACAAAAAACTTCACGTCAATGCAATGCTCAGGATAGGTCTGATAGTCATTTCTAAAACTGATGAAATTCTCGCTGTACCTTGGCGCGGAAGCTGTTTATGGCGAAAGGGACTGTCCGCCCGATCTCTTCTAACGCGAGGTTAGCACAGGCTTGAAGTCACCCGGCTGTGCAGACAGATCCTCGAGTTTGAGGCCACCATTTAATCTTGTTAACTCGAGAGTGGCTTCTGCCACCTTTATGCCGCTTCGAGTGACAATCCAGTGGCGCGCAAAGCGAATACCTTGCACCGTCTCCCATTCAGTTATGACGTCTTCCTTCGGAATCGGATTAGCTGGGTCCGCGGCTGACATCGAGCCGATTTTGACCGGCAGCGAGGAAACAGGATCCAGGGTAATGTCGTTATTGCTATTCATAACACCATCTGTTACGCGGACCACGTTTGTTGTTGGCGAGGTGATCCGAAAGCTCTGATCGCGATCGGCGAGCCACAGATTCAGTGTGAACGTTCGAACATAACCTTTCGCGAACGTCAGCTCGCCTCCGGCTATGTCTATGACCTTTGCGGTACCAGGCAGGATCTCCCAGCCTGACTTGCCGTCGAAGTAGAGCACATACGTAGAACCTGGCCCGACTTGATCCACGCGAAGATAATTCGGGCGAATCCAGCGGGTGCGTTTGATTACATCCCCAATTAGCTGGCCGGTGTTCCCGTTCCACGATTGTGCGCGCACCTGCTGCTCGAACTCGTGAATCGCAGCGATCTTGTCGGCGCCGCCCAAGGCGTTTTGCATTTTGTGAATTAGCTGCAGGCCATCATCTGAGAAGATCGTTGGACAGAGAAGCAGTACCGATACGCCGATCGCCGACGAAAAGGTTCGTTTGATAATCATGTTCACCGCCTAACCGCGTATGTTAACGAATATATTCGTCCTTTGCGGACCCTTACCCGCAGTAACGAATTTGTTCTTTGCCGATCCTAACCACGTAGTAACGAATTTGTTCCTTGCGGATCATAACCACGTAGTACGAATTGTTCTTTGCGGATCTTAACCACGTAGTAACGAATTCATTCGTTCTTTGCGGACCTTAAAGTCGCGATTAACCGGCGCTCTGGACCCTTAAATATCAATACCGCGAAGGTCGTGTCAATCAACACTGAATTCCGCTGAATGTTCACTCACCCAATCTCTGAACGTTCGTGCCGTTCTTCCGGTGATCTCCTCGACCGCGGCGGTAACGTATGCTGGCTGGCCTATTGCAGCTTTCCAGGCATTGAGCAGCATATCCATGGCTGGCTCAGAGAAAGGAAGTTCCCGGCGCGCTTGTTCCGGCGACATTTCTTCAAAGCGCAACTGCCTTCCAATCACCTCGCCGATCGTAGCCACCTGCTCGGCCTGTGTCAGAGATTCAGGACCCGTAAGAACATAGTCTGCTCGATTGTGTCCAGCCTCGAGCAGGGTACGCACTGCAACAGCGCCAATGTCGTGCTCATCGATTGGAGCGGTCGGCGCGTCGGCATAGGGCCAGCGCACCACATCGCCGGCCCGGATCTGAGGAGCCCACCAGGGTAGAGTATTGGCGGCGAACATCCCCGGACGCAAAAAGGTCCAGGCAACACCAGAAGCTCTCACCAATCGTTCGATTTCGGCATGCATTGCTGCTAGCGGGTTGGGCTGCTGAAAGAAAGGGTGCGGAGTCTGGTGCGGAGACGTTAAGAGCACAATACGCGGGACGTGTTTAGCGATTCTCTCGATCGCGGCTGCTACAGTGCCTGGCCCCGCTGTCCAAACCAGGAAAACCGCATCGACGTCTTTGAGACATTCATCGAGGCTGTCGGGAATGGTGAGATCGCCGCGTACGATTTCAATCCCGGATGGAAGGCGAGCAGCGTCCGGATTGCGAGACATTGCGCACACACGGCGGTCAGTAGACAACAGTTGCGAGACAATTTGCCGGCCGACGGTTCCTGTGGCCCCAGTGACGAGGATTCGATTCATTCATTCGTGCCCCGTGGATCTGTTAATCTAAGGTGGCAGATGCACGGGCCGCAAGAACATTAGTTAGGGGTGAGGCGTGCAGTATTCGATTCACCCGTGGACTGCGCAGCCAATTTGTTCGAAATCAACCTGTGGTGCCGGATGAAGACCGCGCTAAAAAGCTCCGTTGTCGTGCTGTACGTCATCTCTGTTTTGCTGGTAATGAGAGGCTTAATGCTCGCTCAGGTGGAGCCGCTAGCAGCGCTGCAGAATAAGGCTGGATTCCGGTTGTTGGCTTTAACAGACGCCGGTCGACCGACACTGCGCGTGGTCCTGCCCGGAAAAGCAATCGCAGACAGCACCATCGAGGTGCTTGTCCCTGAGCACGTCACCGCTTTAAAGCACGGAAGCACGGCCGCAGAACACCTGTTTTTGCCAAGAGCGGGTGCGCGGGCAGAACAAATTGGGTGGCGCTCGGTCGGGCATGCACTTGAGTATGACCTGCAACTGCAGGGACCGATCGCGATGCTGGTCCGCGCGATTTTGGAGGAGGATGGCATTCGCTTTCAGTACGACTTCACTAATCGATCTTCCAACCAATACGACATGATCTATGCCGTCACTGATCCTCGCCTTACCGGCATGTTTCATGATGTGCGTATGGAGCGTACCTATGTCCACCACCCCGATGGATTCGACTTGCTGGCTTCGGACTTTCCGACGCGGTTGACCCTGCCGCTTGATCAATGGCTTCCTTGTCGCGTGTTGGCCTCGTTTACCTGGCCTGTACCAACGAAACAGATTGAGAAGCGTGACGACGGGATCACGTATTACAACAAGGCGCGAGCTGTCGATATTCCGTTGATTGTCACTCGGTCTGATGACAATAAATGGGTAGTTGCGAGTTTTTCGCGATCTCCCGGGAATGTTTGGAGCAACCCGGAGCTTACATGTCAGCACGTTGATCCACAGGCGTCACTCTCGCCGCAGCAACGGCTCACCCTTGAAGTAAAGATGTTGGTGATGCAGGGGTCATTAGGGGACGCTTTACGGGAGGCAACGCGCCAACGAGTTTCTTTGAAGTGATCGCGACGAGCTTAATTCGACGCCAGGCGCGCAAATTCCTCTTCAGGTAAACTAATCTAGGGAGGCAAAATCGCAATTGTTCGCCCCGCCCGATGTTTATGATGTTGCAGAAAAACTTATTTGATGTTTGCCGGCGCAATCCAGTCCGAGAGACGAATCTTCCTGAGGGTTTTCATTATCAGAAGGCGTTCATAACTCCGGGTGAACAACACGCACTGGTAACGCATATTCAGGAGCTGCCCTTCCGCGAATTCGAATTCCTCGGCTATACCGGCAAGCGTCGTGTTGTCTCATTCGGATGGAAATATGAGTACTCGAGTCGCCGGATCCGCAAGGCTCCAGAGATTCCTGATTTTCTTCTGCCGCTCCGCGTGCTCGCTGCCTCGTTCGCGAACCTCGAGCCGGAAGAGTTTCAGCAGGCACTTGTCACCGAGTACACGCCGGGCGCGGGTATCGGATGGCATCGCGATAAGGCTGTGTTTGGACAAGTTGTCGGCCTCTCGCTCCTCGCGACGTGTGTGCTCCGCCTCAGACGTAAGGTAGGTGAAAAGTGGGAACGCGCGAATATGACCGTGGAGCCTTGCTCTGCCTACCTGTTGAGCGGCGAAGCACGGTCTTCATGGGAGCACAGCATCCC
>DATFWY010000325.1:0-37990 GCA_035258805.1 Blastocatellia bacterium
CGCGTGCTACTGCTCGCGACATCGAAATCAGGACACCACTTAAAAGAGATTCATTATATAGTTGACAATTCTATTGTCAACCGAGGTTGCAGGCGAGAAATGGCTTCAAGTGTCCTTAACGATAACATTTCGGAACTTTATACCTACTCAGACGTGATCTAAGTGGGTATAATTATGGAACCGTAGGAACACCCCCAAAGAGGACGATACGGGCCGAATGGCAGCAGTCACTCACCAGGCGCAAGCGATTGAACTAGGCGGCAGCCGGTCTGTAGAGGCAGCAAGTGATCACGAGCTGCTAGCCGCGATACGTGACGGAGATGAAGTCGCGTTTCAGGAGATAGTGCGCCGGTACCGCAACCCGATAACGAACTTTGTTTACCGGATGATTGACGATTACGACAGATCCGTGGAATTGGCGCAGGAAACCTTCATACGCGTTTATACCAGCGCATCCCGCTACCAGGCGAACTACAGCTTTTCCACCTATATTTACCGGATCGCGACCAATCTGGCGATTAGCGAACTTCGCAGACGCAAGCGCCGGAAGACGATCTCGCTGTTTTCACCGTTCACCAACGATGACGGTGACGCCGTTGAGATTGATCCGCCGGACCTGAACACGCTTCAGGACGAAACGATGATCGAGAATGAGCGCCGGCGGGCGGTGGCTCGCGCGATCACATCGCTACCGCAGAAATATCGGGCGGCTATTGTACTCCGAGACGTAGAGGGTCTGAGTTACGATCAGATAGCTCAGACTCTGAATCTGTCGGAGGGGACTGTAAAGTCCCGAATCAACCGGGCGCGCAACCTCCTGAAGGAGAAACTGAGCGCCTATATTTAGTTAAAGGTGAAAGATGAACGGTTGTAAATACATCAGAGAACGAATCGACGAAGCAGACAATCCCAACCTTCTTCCGTTTGAGGTTGCTGAGCACATTGCCGAATGTCAGGACTGTGGGCGTTTTGCAGTTGAGCGTTCGGGGCTGAGAGCGCTTCTTTCAGGAGGCACGAGGGTCAATGCCCCTGTCAACTTCGATGCGATGCTTAACGCAAGATTGGCGGAGGTTAAGTCCAGATCGTCGTTCTGGTGGCTCGGTTCAGTTGGCTACGCACGCATTGCGACCGCGACAGCGGCCGTTGTTGTCATGGTTTTTGCAGCGCAGTTCTCAGGGCTGTTTTCTACAAAGACCGCCGTTCCCACGAGTGAACCGCCGATCGCTTTGGTACCGGATGCTCCAACCCATGTTCCAAGCGTGCGCCCGCCTGAAGTTTCGATCGCATCCGTCCCTGTTGTTCCGCGTTCAAATCGAGGTTACACCAATGCCGCAAGGCCAAGGCGGGATGCGATGGCCGCTTCCGCATCGGTGCCTATCGGCTATTTCACAGCTGAGGATGGCGGAGTCGTTTTGGTTCGCGGCCGGAATGGAGATATAGATGTCCCAGTTCCGACCGTAAGCGTTGGAGCGCAACCCTTGCTTTACGTCAGCGCCGGCCAACGGACCGTTAGAAACGTCGGTAGTTCATTCTGATGTTCGATAGGTAAGAAGTCTCATGGGCAGAAGCGCAGCAGCAATCATCATCTTATTCTTTTTATTCTTTGCGTCCGCAGCGTTGGCGCAAACACCGCTCACTCAACCGGGGTCGGGTCAAACATCCGTTCCCTGCGCAGTTTCTGTAGTCCACACGATCGATGTACAAAAAATGCTCGAGACGATGCGCGACCAGCAGAAGGTCCGGGTAGGAGTTGCGGGGACTGCGCCTCAGTTTATTTACAACATAACGACCGGAATCATATTGGATGACCAGGGTCACGTCGTCACCAGACTTGTCAACCTCGATCCGCAAAACAAGGAGCACAGATTATCTGTCACCACCAGCAATGGAAGGATGCTTGCGGCAAAGCTGATTGGGGTCGATTTCGCAACCGGCTTTGCTGTTCTCGATGTGGCATCTCTCAAATCAACGGCCCCGAAAATCACCATTCAAACCAACCTGTCTAACGGAGCGCCAGTTAAGATCCTCAGCAGCGACGTCGTGCAGAAGTCAGTCGACGACAAGGTATACCTCGTGCCCTCAATCACCATTTCCCAAGGTCAGGTTTTGGTTGATAGCCTTTACTCTAAAGCCCGCGGCGCGCTGACACTGCAATCAGCAAATCTTCTCGCGCGTCGAGATGGCAGCGTTGTAGTAACGCCAGACAATCAAGTTGTAGGCATCGCTCAATACGCGGGTTTTGGTCGCGCTTATTTGTATCCGATTGAATACGTTCGCAACACAATTGCGAAGCGAGTGATTGATAGGAAGGACAACGTTCCCGCAGGATGGCTTGGAGTTAGAGGCGATAGCGTAGCTGAGCTTCCTGACTCCGATATTTTGGCGCTAGGCTTGGAACGCCGCGCAGGAGTGATTATTCGACTCGTTTCGCCTGAAAGTGCTGCGGCTCACGCTGGTCTGCTGACAGGAGACGTGATTACCGGAGTCGACGATTTTGATGTCGCTGGAACAGCAGATCTGAGAGCGTTCTTATCCCAGTTTCCCGCGGGCCAGTCGGTGAAGCTTCGCGCAGTCCGAGATCACAAGCCTGTCGAAATCACAGCTGTTTTAGGGGCGCGCCCGAACGCGGAGATTCAGGACTGGAATAGCCTACTCAATCAGAGTTGGCACCCTGGCGTTTCTCAGCGCGAACAAGTGCAAAAGCGATACGACGAATTGGTAGCCCGCTACCGCGAGTATCAAGCCGAATCCGCGACGAGAAAGCTTACTGCAGAAGAAAAAGAAGCGATCAATGAGCTGACAATCGAGATTCGTCAACTCCAGGACATTTTTCGAACACTGCCACCCGAGAACAGCGGTGCACCAAGACTGGCTGGCACACCGGAGTATCCAACCCCGGCGTTAACCGGCTGGTCTGATGTGAGTTTTCCTGCGGGTTTCACCGGTCGCGAACTTACAAAACAGCTCGCCGATAATTTGCACGCGCGAGGGGGCGTCTTTATTACTAAGGTGATATCCGGCAGCCCAGCGGAGAAAGCCGGATTAAAAGCAGGCGACGTTATCATTGGCACTCAGGAAAGCGTCCTGCTGAGCATTGCTCAACTTCAAGCTTTTCTTTCATCCCAACGTGGAGCAGTTACGCTCAAAGTAATTCGAACCAAAGAACCCATCGTTGTTAGCCTTCTCATTCAATGAATCTCCTGGTTTCTGGTTTCTAGTTTCTCTGCAAAGAAACTAGAAACCATCTTTGGCCCCTTTGCTCTTTCCCCTTCCCTGTGTTACTTACGATATCTCGCTGATGAAAAACTCCCTGACCCGCGTGCAGTGGGTGCTGATAACCACCCTTTCCTTAACTGTAGCTCCATATTTTGTTCGTCTCGGCGCCTCATCGTTGTGGGACGCAAATGAAGCGTTCTATGCCGAGACACCGCGAGAGATGATTGAAGCCCGCAATTACATCAACCCAACATTCAATTATCACCCTCGTCTCAATAAGCCTCCGTTGAGCTATTGGGTCGTCGTTCCATTCTATAAGCTCTTCGGTGTGTCCGAATCGACGGAGCGGCTGCCAATCGTGCTGGGTTCCCTCGTAATGATCGCCACCGCTTACGGGTTAGGCCGAATTCTTTTCTCGATGGAAGCGGGGCTGCTCGCCGCGATTGGATTGGCCATTGCTCCTCGCTTTTTGATGTTCTCGCGACGAATCCTTATTGACATATATGTTTCGATGTTTATGGCTCTGGCCCTCTTGATGTATGTGCTTGCCGAGAGGCAGCCCCAAAGACGCCGGCGATATCTGGTGCTCATGTATGTCAGCATTGGTCTGGGAGTACTCACTAAAGGACCCGTAGCGGCCGTGTTACCTGCAGCCGCACTATTCGTCTATTTCCTGGTCTTTCGACGAATCAACGCAATCCGCGAGTTAATGTTGCCTCTTGGATGCCTTATCATCGCACTGATTGTTTTGCCCTGGTACGTTGCGATCTATCTGCAGCATGGGTGGGGGCACATCGAGAGCTTTATCCTCAAGGATAACTTATCGCGATACACACAACCGATCTGGGGCCCTCGGCGAGGGTTCTTTTTTTATATTCCAGCACTGATCGGAGACTTCTTTCCGTGGTCATTGTTCTTGATTCCGCTCGCCTTGTCGGGGCTGAAGAAAGCGTGGTCCTTCGTCCGTAGCAACTTCCGTTTTTCCGAAGATTTGCGGGGTTCGGCACTCCTGACGCTTTGGATCCTGGTGATCGTCTTCTTTTTCTCTCTATCGAAAAGCAAAGAGGATCTTTATATCCTGCCGATTTATCCGGCGGCCGCAGCGCTCGTTGGCAACTTAATCGCAAAAAGCCTTATTGAACGACGGCAGAGGATCTCCACAGCGACCCTGTTGATCATAGGTTTATCAACAGCTGGGGCGGGTGCGGTAATCGCATATCTTTTCGGCCGGGGACTCCCGCCCTATGTGATCACCGGTGGGAACTTGATTGGCTGGTCTGCGATTATTGGGGGCGTTACCACCTCAGTTGCGCTGTCGATCAGGAAGTACCAGGTTGCCGTGTTGGCCACCGCTTTGAGCGTGACCGCATGCAACTGGGTTTTTGTAGCTTTGGCGCTTCCGGATTTCGAACGTTTCAAGCCAGTACGCTCACTTTGCGAAGTCATATCAACCGAGGCCGGTCCTGACGCGCTCGTGGGTTACTATCGCACAGCTTATCCGAGCATGGTTTTCTATCTCCACCGGCCGATTTTTGAGTACTACCATCAGGAGGAGATTGAAGCCGCCTTTTCATCTGGTAAGGAAGTCTTTTGTCTCATGTCATCGTCTGAATTTGCAGCGCTTCAGCAGAGAATACCTCAGAGCCGTGTGCTTGCCAGTACTCCGACGTTTCAAGTAAAGTTGAACGTTATTCTTGATAGAGCTGAACCCCCTCGAGTGGTGCTGATAACCAACAAAGGCGGAGCAAGCGTTCCATAATGAAAAAGAGTGCCCTCTTAATCTTAAAAATCGTCTTTAGCGTGGGAATCCTGGTCTATATCTTCACCAGGGTGGTTCATATAGGTGACCTCTGGACGAATCTAAGGGACGCAAACATTGCATATCTTGTCGCCGCGGTTTTGGTGTATTTTGTGGTCCAGAGTCTGAGCGCCTATCGATGGTACCTGCTCCTTAAGCCTATCGGAATCGAAACAGGCTTCCCGAGAATTCTATCCCTTTATTACCTCGGAATGTATTTCAACTTTTTTCTGCCGTCGGCCATCGGTGGAGATGTGTTTAAGATTTATTACCTTCACAAAGAAACAGGACGATTGGGCGCGTCGACAACATCTGTCTTTCTCGATCGCGATATTGGTATGGCCGGCCTTTTGGTATCGGCTACGTTTGTGGCCATTTTTAGCGGAATAAGAGTCCCACCAGAAAACGGAGTGCTGCTGGCGCCTCTGTTTGGTTTGGTCGGAATAGCGTTCATCGTCGCAAATCTGGCGCTCTTTTATCGACGTTCATATGATCTTCTTCATCGTCTTCTCAACTTGTTCCGGATGAAGAAAGCGGACGAGAAGGTCCAGCGACTCTTTGATTCGGTGAATTCATACCGCGGGGAATGGGGTCTCGTCGCAAGTACATTGGTAATATCGTTGGGCGTGCAAGTAGGGTGCGCTATCGTGAACATGCTGGCTGCTAATGCTATTGGGCTGCAAACGCAGCATGGCTGGATCGACTACATGGTGCTGATACCAGCGATTGGACTGATTAGCATGATTCCGCTTTCGGTAAATGGCACAGGCTGGCGTGAGGCGTCTTACATTCTTCTCTTTCAGTCGGTGGGAGCTGAAACGCATCAGGCAGCCGCTTTATCGCTCCTCTGGCTGGGAATCGTTGTAGTGACGAGTTTGCCCGGTGGAATCATTTATCTTGCTCGGGGCGCAGGCGAGCCAGCATTCGAGCCCTGATCGGCGCACGCACTTGCTGGCGCGGCCCAAAATTGAATTTGTTGTTGGGCAATAGTCATCAAACGAAACATTCGTTGGCGCCCGGCGTTTCGTCAATGGTCGCTCGAAGAGGTTAGGGGGTCAGAAGATGCACACTAAGCTGGTTATCAGGACTGCCGCGCTGGGGGTATTGTTCCTGCTCTTGGCGGGTTTTGGGAAAGCTCAGGATGTTCCCAAGAAATACCAGCAGAAACCGGCAACCACACCTCCGGAACCAGTCGATCAAAAGAAGCTTATCAGGCCGCCTTCAGGACCGGGCTTCTATATCGCTCCCGTCGAAGGCTCAAAAGGGATGTTTAGCATTCTCCTCGGAGACGGCAGCGGAAATACGGTGGCCGGCAGCTTCACTCTTCAGCAGGTCGAGATTTTCGAAGCAGTGCTCGAAGCGGCAAAAGTATTTGCCTTTTCCGAAGAAAAAGTTGGGTCCAGTTCCCCGATCACCACTCGCCTGATGGAGCAGCACGAGTGGTCTCTGTTTGTTGATGTAACCAAGATTGGCAAGCAGAGTAAGGTCTACATTTCTTTGATCACACCTCAAGGCAGGCTTACGGCACCGGCAGGTGAGATAACACGAGATAGCAAGAAGGAACCGTCAGCTTTATTTCTGGAGGTTCTTGGGAAGGTTCAGGAAGCAAAAAATGCCGCCAAGCCTTTGCAGTAAAATTCAGGCCTCTATGAATCCGCGCTCTGCTTAAGCGTTCTTTATCTGACGTCGTTTTCGACGCCAGCTTCAGCAAGGTTGTGTCGAGTAAACATAAGCCTGTTGACTGTCTCGACGAATTCTTCAAAATCAAAAGGCTTAGCGGTAGCGGCGTCGGCTCCTTCTTCCATCGCTTCACGTGCAGCCTCGCTGCCGAAAGCAGTTACGACGAAGACCGCAGTTTTGTCCAGAACGCTCTCAAGCCTCACCTTGCGCAGCAAAGCGATCCCGTCCATTCTTGGCATGTTGATGTCAGTGATTATGAGGTCAGGTAGTTGCTTTAAGGCAGTCAAGTAGGCACTTTCACCATCCGGAGCGGAGAGCACTTCGTATCCGCTCATCCCGAGTAACTTTGCGAGCAGATCTCGCGAATCAGTATTATCCTCTACCACGAGTATCTTGCCCGGCCTAGCTTTTCCAGCAGCTTGCTTCATCTGCCCGACCTGCCTCTCTCATAGTGGATTGAAACCGTATCGGGGAAACCAAAGGCCTCGGCCGCAGACTACAAACCCGAATTGTGATCGTACAATCTTGCGCACAAATTATTGTGCGCTCCCACGCTACTGCAATCACCAGGCCAGCTAGATCGAATTGTGTTAATACAAAAAGGAAAAGGGCCTAAACACGAAAAGAGAGGGAGTTAAAAACTCCCTCTCTTTTCAACAATCGTCTCTAGCTGCCACGCGTCTTTTTTAAAATATCATTCAATAAACGAGCGTGCGAGCTGTGGACGCTTGTGAGTGTTCGAGATTAATATCCGAACTCGGTGTTGTCTAAGTACAACCCGTGTGCCACAACGACAGAATTTCGCACTTCTGTCATGGAACCTCCCTCAATCGGTGATTAATCGAGGAAAACTAACAAAAATGGGCTCAATCGGAACCCGATTCCTTTCAGCAGATTGCGTTCGGAAGTTATCGGTAACACATTCGTATCACACCGATGAGACAGGAATGAACTAAGGCTGGTCAACCACGTACACCAATGGATTTAAGATCCGGAGTCCAAAAACCGTACACTCGATCCCCGTACGGCTGCTCCAAATACCGAAGTCCCAGTTCAGGCAGCACTGCTTCGGGGTGGCCAAGATAGGTAAAATGCGGAAGATCATTGGGTACGGTGCGATGCCAGCCGTGTTTCCCAAGGACCGCTGTAACCTCAGCATTGTCATATTCGGTGACGTCAAACGCCAACATCGACAAATGTTGCGAGGCCCCAGGAGCTGCCACAGAATACAAGATCGATCGATCAAAGAAGGTTCCGAAAAACAGCTTCTCGTTTTCTTCCAGATCGAGGATGACCCCTACTTGCTCGATCGGGGAGAGGTCTCTGATCGATTTTGCCCGTTCAGCAGCAATCCTCGCCTCGCTTTCCCAATGTTCGAGTCCGCGATTCACATTTCGCAGCCACAGCCTGACAGTATCGTCGTATGACCGTCCTCCGGAATCCGCAGCCCGAGCGGTAATGTTGAAACCGATCCTCGCCGACGCGGCGGCTGCTGCCCACAGAGCGTTGAGCGCCTCCTCTTGAAGTTGGATCTCGTAGTCGCCAAAAACACCGGCTTTGAGAGTCAGAGTTGATTGGAATGCATCCACCTGAATTGAGTTTTCAAAAATGATTGTTGGCGGCGGTGTGGCGGTTGTGGCGAACACTGCTCCGTACTCGGCGAACAGCCGCTTCTCAACACTAGAAGATACTGATGAGGCTAGTTCTACCAGGCGATGGTTCATTCGTTTTAGACCTTCGGTTTGAAAGTATGCGATGTAGCGTTGACTGTCTAGTCTGAGATGTAGCGTAGACTGTCTAATCTGCGCATGGCGTCGTGATGAGTGATTCTTGATGCGTGATTCGTGATATGTGATTCGTGATATTGATTCGTGACTGGTATCAGCAAACCCGAATCCCGAATCAATTGTCACGAATCACTCATCTCACTTATCCCAATGTCATGCGCAGACTGGAACGTCTACGCTACATCTGACGCGCGACCTCGGATTCCCTGAACAGGGGGTCATTCGACGAGAACCTTCTCCAACCCGCTGTTTCTTCCATACCTTGAGGGCCAAAACTATTGACTCTCCCAATCCCTTAACTTACCATCGAGCCAGCTTCGCAACACCCCAAAGTCTCTCAGTTTGCCCCTTCATTGAGTATCAATTCGCGCTGCCCCTTCGGTCTGATTCTCAGAGAAACGCGCATTAGAGGGTTCATAATTCGGGGCCAAATATCGCCGGCATCTCTCCTCACGTTTCATCGTTACACACTCCCGAATCTAGACCTTACTCTCTGCGTAATTGGAGCACGCGAACATGGCTCGATACTTCCATCGCCTGGCAACCATTACCCTTTCGATCTTCGCAATAATGTTCGTCGGCAAGTTTGGCGCACAGTCTGATTCAACCTCGAAGCCGAGCGCACAACGTCCGGTGTTCGACGCCTCTTATCGCAGTCACTCCGCCAGTCATAAGGTACTCGTTCAAGCCAATGAATCCGAGCTTCGGGATGCGATCATTGCAGATGGTGGTTCGGTCATCGAGGACTACGGAGCTTTTCTTCTAATGTCCGCGCCGGGCGCATCCGCGGATCGCGTGAGTCTTCAATCAACGGCTGGTTCATCGGTACGCGATGACCTTAATGTTCTCATGCTCCGCGCAGGCGCGTTCGACACCACGGAGGGCGAGCCCGCTTCCCTCTCATCACTCGGCGAGCCGGACTCTGCCAATGAACAACTCTACCTGGTGCAGTTTGTTGGTCCAATCAAGAAACAATGGGTCAACGAACTAAAATCCTGTGGTGAAATCGTTTCCTATATTCCAAATAACGCTTATCTGCTGCGAGCCAATGCTGCGGGTGTTGCACAACTTGAGACCGTGAGATCTACGAACAGCTACGTTCAATGGACGGGCGCTTACAAACCGGCTTTTAAGATTGCACCGGAATTCCAGCTTGATTCTGCGGAAGAAGTCACTGCAACTGTGCAGTTCGTCACAAACGACAGGGTCGACGCTGAGGTTCAAGAGCTTGCTTCCCGTGCTTCCGGCATCGTCATTACTCAGCCAGAGCGAGTTCTCAGTTACACTAATCTTCGGATCAAAGTCTCGCCGGGTCGGATCGCGGATATTGCGCGAATGAGCGACGTTGTATGGATCGAGCCCTGGAGCGAACCAGTTCTTAATGATGAGAAACAAGGTTTGATACTCGCGGGAAAACTTCCGGGTTCCGGATCTCCGACCTACCTTTCGTGGCTTCAATCCAAAGGCATCTCATCAAGTCCTGATTTCTTAATCGACATAGCTGATACGGGAATCGACCAGGGAGATCTTGACCCTGAAGTGCTGCATAAAGATTTCTTGAGCGCCTCTGGTCTCGCTCGCGTGGGCTATGCGAGGTATGTCGGACAGTTCGATGGTGAAGGCGTCATTCCACAGGACTATCCCGGACACGGTACCATCAACGCATCGATCGCCGGGGGCTACAGCGTAAACTCCAGCGCACCGTGGGCTGACAGCGATGGATACAAATTCGGGCTAGGCATTCATCCGTTTGCGCGCATTGGTGTCACACAGATTTTCTCACCGAACTACACGAATCCTTCTTTCACTGACATGGTGAACAGAATGTATGCTGACGGGGCTAGGGTATCGAATAATAGTTGGGGAACTTATAACAATACCTACACCGCGGATTGCCAGACCTACGACTCGCTGGTAAGAGATGCTCAGTCAGCCGTGCCCGGGAATCAGGAGATTACTGTCGTCTTCTCCTCCGGCAACAAAGGTCCAAACGGCAATCTAACTTCACCGGGTAGCGCCAAGAATCTAATCACCGTCGGAGCAAGCGAAAATCTCAGACCAGGGGTTGACGGTTGCGGCATCGACTCGACCGGCGCTGACGATATCAATTCGCTAATAAACTTTTCTTCGGGAGGACCGACAACCGACGGTCGAAAAAAACCCGATATCTGTGCACCGGGAACCCATATTCAGGGCGCAAGGTCTCAATCGCGCGGTTTCAACGCAGCCGGCGTCTGTGGGCCGGCTAATTATCCGACCGGGCAGACGTGGTATACCTGGTCGTCCGGTACCAGCCATGCGGCTCCAGCAGTTGCAGGCGGTGCGGCAATACTTCGCCAGCTGTTCCAACAGACAATCGGACACCCTCCCAGCCCCGCATTGATCAAAGCCTATCTGACAAACACGGCATCTTACATGACCGGATTTATGGCCGGTGATAGTTTGCCAGGTGCAAATCAGGGATGGGGCCTGATGAATCTTGCCCGCGCGCTTGATGGGACTCCAAGACTTCTCGTCGATCAGGATAAGATGATTTCCAATACCGGGCAGGTCGTTACAATCTCCGGAAAAGTTTCGGATCCGTCGAAGCCGTTCCGAGTGACATTGGCCTGGACCGACGCTCCGGGCAACGCCGCAGCCAATCCGGCTGTCAATGATCTGGACCTGCAAGTCGATATCGGTGGACAGACATACCTGGGAAACCATTTCTCTGGTGCAGTATCGAGTACCGGTGGGACGGCCGATCATCTCAACAATGTTGAATCCGTTTGGGCGCCTGGGGGTGCCTCCGGCGAGTTTACGATTCGTATCGTCGGCGCAAACATAGCGGGCGACGGGGTCCCGGGTAATGGCGATAGCACGGATCAGGATTTCGCTCTAGTCGTGTACAACGTTCAGGGACAGGGTGGTGGACCACTTGATTCCCCGCCCAATGTCAGCCTGATATCCCCGGTTGGCGGCGAGAGGTTTACTGTCGGAAATACGATTCAGATTCGTTGGGCCGCCTCCGATGACAAGGGCATCATCAGTCAGAAGGTTGAGTTTTCACCTGATGGTTCGACCTTTAATCCAATTGCGACCCTCGGCGCGAATGCTCGCAGCTTTGATTGGAGGGTGCCAGGATGGCCGACCTCAACAGCAAGAATCAGAATAACAGTCATGGATGGCGTCAATCTGCCGGTGAGCTCTACGAGCGCGTCAGCGTTCGTGATCGAGAGCGGACCGCCTGATACTACCCCGCCCGCTGTAACTCTTCTATCGCACAACACCCAGGCTCCACTGGGCGGAGGCACCACCAGTCAGGTCAAGTGGAGAGAGACCGACAACGTTGGGGTGATCAAACGTGTTATCGAAGTATCGCTCGACAACGGGAATACGTATCAGGAGATTGCGACGCTGAATGCTCCGAGCAGCGGAGAAACTCAGACCTTTGACTGGCCAGTTCCTGCAGATATTTGGTCGGGCAAAGCAAAAGTTCGCGTCACCTTGTATGACGGTGCGGGAAACTCGGCAAGGGCTTCTTCAAACAAGAACTTTGAGATCTGGCCGATGCCAATCATCAACGGCGCCTCAGTAACAGAGGCCGACAGGCCGGAGCTCGAGATTGCCGGCAGAAATTTCCGACCCGGTGAAACGGAGATTTGGGTCGGAGAATTTAGTTTGAGGAAGCTTCAGTACGAGGACAGGTACTTCACCGGCAACGGGATGTATAAGCGTGTTTCGAGCTTCGATAAGAAGATGAACAAAAGAGTGCCTGATCGGATTCTCGTAAGGATCGAGGTACGGAATCCCAGCACTGGGCAGGTCTCGCCGGTGTTGGAGTTCAAACGGAAGAAGCCAATCGGATAGAAGGCACTTCTCTTAGGCGTAAGCACTCTTCGCCTCCCCAAACCCTCTTAGGCATTGCCTGTCTTTAGTGGAAGCAAGACAGGCAATGCCTAATTATCTTATCGTTCAATGTTAGCGAGCTTCGCAGTCTTTGCCTATTTGCACGAACCGCGATTTTCGGAACGCATACTAAGGATTCGCGCAAAGACCCAAAAGATCCACAAAGCGCGCAAACAAAACGTACTGAGTCAGTTGCGTGTTACCACAAACATACCCGTACTAACACTCTCGAACGAGGTGACCTGCAGCCGGTAGGTCCCGGTTGATGCCGCGACCCAATCAAATCCTGCGTAATAGGCTTTGAAGTCGTCATTGCCGACAACCGGCGTTCCATCGGGCGCGAGCAAAACCATAATCGTGTCTTTGAAATCGCGACTGCTCGTCCTGATCGAAATTGTCTCCCCGACGATCACTGCGATTGGTATCTCATACGTTCGACCCGGCACCAGTCCCAACTCGAGCGATCCGCCGGCTGAGAGCGAAGCCGCCGGTAAATACTCGGTGGTCGCGAGTTCGATGTGTTTCCGTATCTCCGCCGCCGCGGCCTGGAGGTTGCCGAATGAGAGATAGCAGGCTGCAAGGATCGCGTGAACGCGCGGCGTATCGAGTCCCCAGGCCAGCGCCAGCGACGCTTCCACGAACGCACGCGGCAGATCAGGCTGGCCGTAGGTGTAAGCGTCGGCGACGATGAATCGGACGTGGGCACTCTGCGGAGCTAGCGTGAGCGCGCGTTCGAGATCCTCGGCACCCTTGGCCTTGGTCGCACCGAGGAGGAAGCGGCTCGAGCCGCGGAACAGGTTGCCATATACATCATTCGGCCTGAGATCGAGAAGATGATTGAGCATATGAATTGCCGACGCGTAATGATAGAACCACCAGAGCGCAAAGCTCGCGCCGGTAAGCGCCCGGACATCGTCCGGTTCGACCGCGAGTCGGGCGTCGTACCCAGCCATTATTGTGGCCTCCGCGTCCGGGTGAACAGGCAGCACAAACGCCATCACACGCTGGTAGTCGCGTACGCCATCCGAGTATCGCCCGAGGAGGACTTCGGCCTCGATGCGGCCGCGATAGCCCTCTACTTCAGTCGGCTGTGCATCGATTAAACACGTGAATACAAGGATCGCGTCTTCATATTGCCCCTGATCGATAAGTGACTGCCCCTGCGCCGGCGTGCAGGCATTTGCATTATGGTTAGCCTGTCCTGTCGCAGCTGCTCTTGCGGAGTTAGCAGCATCGGCTCCAGACGCAATCGTCAACATGAAGAGAACTAATAAGATAAGAGTTTTTCGAAACATAATAAGTCTCCTTAATAAAGTTACACGGCCAGCATATCTTCACTCCGCTGACCACCCGGCGAAGATACTTCAATCCGCACGCGCCGTGCAGAGCATACTTATGCGTTTTTTCGATCGAGATATTTGCCAACGCAACGACCTCAGTTCACGTGATCTGGTTGAAACAAATAACCTGCGCAACGTATAGTCATACCTTGGTTCAATCGAGTGTATGAGCGACAAACTGCTGGTTATTGGGCTCGACGGCGCTTCTTTTAACGTGCTCGATCCGTTGATTGAAAGCGGTCACCTGCCGAACATCGCTGATCTGATTTCCAAGGGCGCGCGGGCCAACCTCGAAACCACTTTTCCTCCGATCACCGCGGTTGCCTGGTCTTCTTTCATGACCGGCAAGAATCCCGGCAAACACGGAATATTCGAGTTCGTCAGACGCGATCACCGGTCAAATCGGGAGATGGCAGTAAATGCCTCGTTTCGAAAAGGCAGGGCGATCTGGGATATTTTGAGCGATGCCGGCAAGCAGGTCATCGTTCACAACTTTCCCTGCACCTATCCGCCACACGCGATCAACGGTCTGATGATTGCCGATTTCATGACGCCTCGCGGGCGGAGGGATTTTACTTATCCTGAATCATTACTCAGCGAGCTTGAACAGAATTTTGGCAATTACCAGCTGCACCTTTCGCAGACCTATGCGGAAGGAAATGTAAGCGCGGTACTAGATGAGCTTTTCGATGAACTGGAGTACAAAGCTAAAGTAACCGAGCACCTGATGACCCAGTACTCATGGGATGCATTCTTTCAGTATTTCTGGGGAACCGACCGGATTCAACACGAACTCTGGCATATCATTGACGATCAGCATCCCCGGCACGACGAACAAGAAGCGGCAGCGCACAAGGATCGAGTCTATCGTTACTTTAGTCGAGTTGATGAAATTGTCGGCCGTTTGGTCGAGCTAGCAGGCAAGGACGCTCTTGTGCTGATTGCCTCGGACCACGGATTCGGACCTGCACACAAGTATTGCTCTCTGAATTTGTGGCTGCTCCAGGAGGGATTTCTAAAACTGAAATCCGATGTGGCGACCCGGACGAAAACCCTGATGTTTTCCTTAGGTCTGACACCTGAGTTAGCTTTCAAAGTTACCAGAAAGATTCCTCGCGCGTTTCGTCCCTCAAGAGGTGTAAGCTCGCAACCCGGCGCATCGAAGCTGCTCGGCAAGTTCTTTTTGTCGTTCAATGATGTCGACTGGAGTCGATCACTGGCCTTTTCAAAAGGCAATTATGGACAGATCTATATCAACCTCAAAGACCGCGAACCTCACGGCATCGTACCGATTGAGCAATACGACGACGTGCGCGATGCGATCATAGAGAGATTGCGAGCATTAATCGACAAATCCACCGGAGCAGCGTGGGTAGGAAAGGTTTTTCGCCGCGAGGAGATCTACAACGGCCCGCTGGTAAACGATGCCCCGGACATCGCTTTCCTTCCAGCAGACATGCGTTATCTTCCCTTGGGAAATGCAGACTTTACTTCCAACAAGTTTATGGTTGACGCATTCGGGATCTCGGGTTGTCACCGGATGGATGGCGTAATGATTGCCCGCGGAAACGGAATCCAGGGTGGGTTAAAGTTAGATAACGCTCGCATCTACGACATAATGCCGACGCTTCTCTACCTGTCAGGAGAAGCCGTTCCTGATGATGTGGACGGTCGAATCTTAAGCAAAATGATTTCGCCGCAGTACCTGTCAGCCAACCCGATTCGAATCGCCTCCCAATCGCAAGACACACCGCAGGATGAAATCGAGCTTTCGGAAGACGAAAACTCAGACGTGATCGAGAGATTGAAGAGCCTCGGCTACGTAGGCTAGAACTATCCTTTTATGGCGAATTTCGCAGGCGCGAAAGGTTTGATCAAAACCATCCTGAAGCCGATTTACTACCGGCTGCCCGTGTCCATCTGTTATGGACCGTCCTTTTCAAACACCTTGAAACTACTCACAGAATCCCAGACCTGGAGTGAAGAGCGCCTCGTTGATTATCAGATAGCCAAACTGAAGGTCATGCTTCGCCATTGCGCCGCAAACGTCCCCTACTATCGGTGCTTGTTCCGCGATGTTGGCTTTGATCCCAAAGACTTTCGGACGCTTTCAGAGCTTTCTGCTTTGCCGTTGCTCGAGAAGGGGTCAATCCAATCGAATCCCTCCGATTTTCTTGCCGAGAACATAAAGTCGAGTCAACGACACTATTTCACCACCGGCGGAACGATGGGCAAGCCGTTAGGACTTTTCAACATGCGAGACAGCGGCGGGAGAGAAAGAGCGTTCATACATGCTCAATGGGCCCGCGTCGGATTTCAGCTGAATGACCGGCGTGCGATGCTGCGCGGCTGGGCAGTCCGGAACAGACGCCACTGGACTTATGAAGCATCGGAACGCGCATATGTGTTTTCAAACTTTCACATGACACCCGAGAACGTAGCCGAATATGCGAGAGTCATTCGGCGAGAACGGCTTCCTTATCTGCACTCTTACCCATCGGCGGTGATCGACTTTTCTCGGCGACTGCGGGATCTTGGACTCGATCCTCCGCCGTTTCGAGCAGTCCTCGCGGCATCCGAGAATCTCTATCCCGGTCAGCGAGAGTTCATCGAGTCGTATTTCGGGGCAAGGCTGTTTTCCTGGTACGGCCACACTGAAAACGTGGTTCTAGCGGGAGAGTGCGAGGTGAGCAATCACTATCACGTCTTTCCCGAATACGGGGTTACCGAAGTCGTCAAAGAAGACGGATCGGCTGCCGATAAAGAAGGCGAGTTGGGAGAGCTCGTCGGAAGCTCTCTTGATAATTTCGCAATGCCGCTGATCAGATATCGCACCGAAGACTGGGCGGTAATCGGTCCACCCGGTTGCACGTGTGGGCGTAATTACAAACTCTTGAAAGAGACTCGCGGCAGGAGGCTTCAGGAGATGATGGTCG
This sequence comes from Blastocatellia bacterium, assembly GCA_035258805.1. Classification (GTDB taxonomy): domain Bacteria; phylum Acidobacteriota; class Blastocatellia; order UBA7656; family UBA7656; genus Onstottus_A. The sequence goes on from DATFWY010000325.1 coordinate 16,646, forward strand.
GAAAGCTCGACAATCTTATCTCAGTCACTGCACTCAACGTTCACAGCGATGTCTTCGACAACGTGCGACAGTTTCAGTTCTACCAGCGAGAAAAAGGCAAAGTTCAATTGCGGATTATCCGCAAGCCTGAGTACTCGGAACGAGATAGCAGTCGGATTCTGGCGGCGTTGAACGAAAAGATTGGCGATACGCTGGAACTATCGTTGACTTTTCCCGATGAGATTCCATTAATGCCAAGAGGAAAGTTTCGATTCGTCATCAGGGAGCTTCCGCTTCCGAGAGCGTTCGTGAATGGAGGCGGCGTTGAAGCATCATCTTGATAACTTCGAAGTCGCGGTGGCCTCCGGCGACAGCTCCTATCCCGAGAACCCGCCGTTCAATCCGCCGGAGAGATACCCTGAATCTCCCTTCGCAGCTTCTGCCGATTCGAGCAACCACGTGTATTCAATGGTGCGCGATTGTCTTCGGTTTTTGCGGCTAGACGACACAAACTTTGGCACGCCCAAATGGAATCCGCTCGGTTGCTTGATTTCACCAGGCCAGCGGGTCCTGATAAAGCCAAATTTCGTGCTCCACTTTAACGCCGGGGGCGGCCCGTTGAATGCCGTTGTCACGCACCCGTCGATCATCCGGGCGATAGTTGACTACGTGGTGATCGCATTGGGCGAAAATGGATCGATATTGATTGGCGACTCGCCTCAGATGAATTGTGACTTTCAAAAGCTCAATCAATCTTTGGGGATGGATCGATTAGCGCAGTACCTCAATCCACTTTGCGCTTCGCGAGGCATAGAACTTCAAGTTGTGGATTTTCGCGATGAACAGGCTTTTTACAAACACGGAATCGTCTGGAATCGAAGACCACTCGCAAACGGGAGCTCCGCAATCCGAGTCGCACTTGGTAAGGAAAGTTTTATGGAGGCGATCGATAACACGCGGCTATATGGGGCAGACTACGATCGCACTCAAACAATTCGAGCACACGATGGACACAAACATGAGTACATAATCGCTTCCGCGGTTCTCAATAGTGATGTAGTCATCTCAGTGCCAAAGCTCAAGGTGCACCGCAAAGTTGGCACCACGCTGAACCTGAAGAACATGGTGGGAATCAACTGTGACAAAAATCACCTGGCACATTACCGGGTGGGCTCGCCGACGAATGGCGGTGATGAATTCTCGAGCCCGAACTGGGACGATCGGGCGGATCGGCGACTGTCCGACATGCTCCTTGGGAGTGGGCGTCGGTCGGGAAAGTACGTCTTCCTTGCGTGGCGCGCTTTTAGAAAGGCTTCTCGAATTGCGCAGCGGAGACAAATCCAATCTGCATTTGCCTATGGGAATTGGCATGGGAATGACACCGCATGGAGAATGGTGCTCGATCTTAATCGTATCCTTATGTTTGCCGATCGAGATGGCAACGTCGGGTCGGAGCCTGTTCGAAAATACTTTTCGGTGATTGATGGAATTATCGGCGGTGAGGGGGAAGGTCCGCTGCATCCTGATGCGTATCCTTCAGGAGTCGTGTTGGCCGGATTCAATCCTGTTGCAGTGGACTGGGTTGCTACGCGACTGATGGGATTTGATCCGGCTGAGATTCCGCTTTATCAAAATGCTGTTAGCCAGATGAGCGGATGGTTGGCCGGTTTTGCAATTGAGCGCTTCAGCGTCAAATCGGACGTTCCCGAGTGGCAAGGTATTCTCGATAGCAAAGAGGTAGTCATGAGTTTTCGAGCACCCGCAGGATGGCGTGGCCAGATCGAGCGCTATCCGATCGGAAGGGAAAAACCAGATCCGTCGTCGCTCTCGATTAATATGCTATCTCAATAAACGCTGCCTAGGATGTAATATGAGTAGAAATACCAGACAGGGGGCAGCGTGTGTGGGATTTTCGGATTTTCGCTCCTCATTAGTGGGATTACGGTTCAGCATTTTGTTTCTCTTGAATATCGAGCGGAGATTGCTTGCACTCGCTACGACCGAGAGTAAACGCTAGAATAAACGACTAACACATAATCACTGGTTTAAATGACCTTTGTTAAGCACATTCTAAAGGAAACAGTACGATTCTGCGGCGAAGCTCTTCTGAAGGTCTACCTTTCGAGCCTGCCTCGCGCTGAATTCTCACCCGATAAGATCGAAAAAATACTGGTCTTCGCGTATCACGGGCTCGGTAATTTCATTATGTACACTCCGGCGCTCAAGCTCTTGCGCGAGCACCATCCATACGCGCGCATAGACCTTCAGGTCGGGAATAACACCGGGTGCGAGGAGGTGCTCGCCGGCGCCGATCTCTTCGATAACATTTATAATCTCCCCATTTCAGCAGGTCTTCGAGCCTGGATTACTCGTGCGAAAGAGATCGCTGATACTCAATATGACCTGACCATCAATGAATTCCACAGCCACTCCTGGCCACTTGCACTTTTGATAGCCGCAAGCGGCGCTCCTCACAGGTTAGGACACGTGACAAGCCCGGGATGGTCGAGGCGGTTCAGCCGATATAGCTTTATCTTCAACCTGCCGGTGGAGATGCGCGAGGACGAGCACGAAATCGCGAGATACATGAGCCTCGTCGCGGCAGCGGGTGTAACTCCTGTGCCAGTTTCTAACGCTCGTACGTTCATCCACCTGACTGACGAAGATAGATTATTCGCCCGGCGATTCCTCGAGGATGGCTGCAGAACCAGAGCGCAAACCGTGATCGGGTTTCAACCTGGTACTTCGCTGACGATGCGATGGAAGCAATGGCCGATTGAAAGATATCGAGAGGTGATCTCGAGAGTAATTGCGGAGCGACCCGACTCGCAGATTGTGCTTTTCGGATCGGCGTCAGAAGTAGAAATGATTCGGGAGATGGCGCAGGGTTTGAACGGAAGAGTATCACTGGCCGCCGGGAAGACTTCGGTGAAACAGGCCGCGGCGCTGATCGAGCAATGCGATCTGCTTGTCTGCAACGACAGCGGCCTGATGCACGCGGCGGTAGCGGTGGGAACACCGGTAACCGCGATTTACGGCCCGACCGATTTTCGTCGTACCGCTCCGATCGGGGATTCGCATACCGTCGTTCGTCACAAATTGCCGTGCAGCCCTTGCTTCAAACTGGAGGGGGACGATGCAGTACACGCGTGTACTCATCATGATTGCCTGATGACGATCCGCCCTGAAGAGGTTCTGATCGCGATCACTAAAACGGTTTATTCTGGCAAGTCCACAATCACGGCAAGTAGCACCTAAAGGAGATTAATGGGTAACCGGCCAAGCATCACAGCTTTCTTTCCCGCCTACAACGATGCAGGAACTATTGCCAGCATGGTCGTGCTGGCGGACAGTACACTCAGAAAGCTCACGGACGACTATGAAGTGATAGTGGTAAACGATGGTAGCCGAGATCACACGGCACAAGTGCTCTCTGAGCTCGAGACCACCTATCCTCGTCTTCGCGTGGTCCACCATCCAGTAAACCGCGGGTACGGCAGCGCGCTTCGCACTGGTTTTGAAAACGCCTCAAAGGAATTGATTTTTTACACCGATGGGGATGCTCAATATGACGTGCGTGAATTGGAACAATTAGCGGCGCTGATGACTGAAGATATTGATGTTGTGAATGGTTACAAGATCAGTCGCTCCGATCCGCTGCACAGGATCTTCATCGGGAATATTTATCGTTGGGTCGTCAAGCTTGCCTTTGGAATTCGGCTCAGGGACGTTGACTGTGACTTCAGGCTGATTCGCAATTCAAGCTATCACAAAGTGCGACTCGCCTCTACCAGCGGCACAATATGCGTGGAAATGATCAAAAGCTTCCAGGACGCCGGGCTTCGATTCGCTGAAGCTCCCGTGAATCATTACCATCGCGCTTATGGAAAATCTCAATTCTTTAATTTCAAAAGGTTGTTTAAGACATTCCGGGATTTGAGTGCGCTCTGGTGGCGCCTGGTTATCTTGCGGCGCGCGCAGATTGTCCATCCCGCAGAGGAAGCTCCGAAGGCCATCTCTGTTTCGAAAGAGATAAGAGAAAAATAGAACATTAATTCTTATCGTTTCGACGAATCCATATGCGAGATGAAGAGTATCGCGCAATGTTTGAGCTGGAAGAACACCTCTGGTGGTACGAAGGCATGCGCTCTATCACCGAGTCAATGCTTGGCCCTTCTCTGAATCAGAACCTGACACTGCGCTCCCTCGATATTGGTTGTGGAACCGGATATTCGATGAAGTGGCTCGAGGAGCGGCTTAAGTTTAGAGAGGTGTTTGGGGTCGATCTTTCAAAACACGCTTCAGTCTTTTGGAAAGAGCGAGGCATCGATACGGTCGCATTAGCATCTGCAGACAAGCTCCCGTTCAGTGATACCGAATTTGATGTGGTTACATGCTTTGACGTGATCTACCAGCTTAATGATGCGCGAGCTGCCGCCGCTGTCTCGGAAATGCGCCGGGTGCTTAAACCAGGTGGGCTGCTGTTCATTCGCGAACCAGCATACCAATGGATGCGCGGAGCCCATGACGTCGCTGTTGGCACTCATAGGAGGTATACGCTCACCGATCTGCGTCGTCTCTTAATCGCCAACGGCTTCCAAATCAGACGCGCGACTTACGCCAACACTTTGCTGTTCTGGCTTGCCGCTCCGCATCGATTGCTGTCAAAGTGGCGAGGCAGCGCCGACTCGGACGTAAAGCCGGTTCCCAGTTGGCTCAATCGTTTTCTGCTGACATTTCTCAAACTTGAAGCTCAAGTTCTCGGTCGGGTTGTATTTCCGTTTGGATTATCAGTTATCGGCGTAGCGGAAATGAGATCCCAGTCTATGCCCGGGTACAATCGTGAGAGCCCCTCGCTACGGCCTTCGATTTAAGAAAGACAATCAGAAACAGCGAAATTCGGAGCCTAGCGCACAAAAGTTAGCGACCATCGAGCGATACCAGGAATTCGGCCAGCAAGCTCAGGATCGTAGCCTTGCGTCTGAAGAAATGCCAGTTTGAATAAAATCTCTGAAAATGGTGATTAAACGGTCAGTGTCGGCATTGGTTGAGCAAGCGAATCGGACCAGTTCGACCAAGCTCGCCTTATCGATATTTCTTTTAGGTACGGCCATCACATTGATGTATAGGCCGTTCAGTCAACCGGAGGTTGGAGATCCGGCAATCTATGACTACATTGCACAATCAATCCTCCGTGGCCAGATGCCGTACCGTGATGTTGTCGATATCAAGGGACCGCTTGCAGCGCACTTGAGCGCGTTGTCAATGCTTGCAGGTAAACCGGTCGGATTAAGAGATATCATTGCCGTGCGATTGCTGCACGTACTAATGGTCGGACTCTTGTGTGCCGCAACTTTTGCTGTTGGGACCATCTATCTCAAAAGCCGGGCCGCGGGGATCCTGGCCGCGTTAGTTCCACTATGTTTCCCGACGTTCATCGAGATGATGGTGGCGGGCACACAGCCGAAGCTGCCGATGATGGTTTTTGGGCTGCTTTCGCTGGTGCTGATTGCAAAGGACCAGCCGTTTTGGGCCGGCTTCTGCTCCATGCTGTCGTGCTTGTGCTGGCAGCCGGGATTGATGTTTGCCGGCGTGGCGGTACTAATCTTCTCTCGCTATCTTTCGTCGTGGCGCGATGGTCGTGCACTAAAGGTGTTTGCCGGAACAGCGATTCCATTGATCGTGACGCTCGCATATTTTTATGTGCGCGGTTCGCTGGGTGAGATGTGGGCCTGGACGATAACCTACAATTACAGCGTCTTCGGCCCTGCCGCCAAACGACCCCTTGCAGAAGCAAGCGATCACCTCTTCAAGATAATGCATCGTATCTTTCGCCGGGACATCTTTCTGCTCGTTCTCAGTGCGCTTGGCCTGGCAGGATATTTGATCGAGCGCATTGTGACAAAAGTAAAACAGAAGCAAGCGTTTCGGGAGCCGGGTTTATTCGCGGATGCCATTTTGATGCCGCCGCTGATTTATCTGGCATTCTGTTTGATCAACATCCAATCAGGTCCTGATCTTATTCCGTTCGTGCCTTTTATAGGTATTTTTATCGGCTGGCTAATGGTTAAAGGGCAACGGGCTTTATCCAGGACCGGGGAGAATGGCCCGTTACCTGGTTCCGCAATTTTAGTCCCTGTCCTATCGATCACGATCATCCTATTGATTATTTTCTCTCACGCCGCCTTTTACAGAATCCAAGGCTGGAAGCTTAAGGATCAAGATAAGGTTATGGAAGCCGTTTCATTGATGCTGGGTCCCAATGACAAAATTTATGTTCACGGTACAGTGGAGATATTGGTCCTTCCTGGAAAAGCGAATTTGAATCCATATGTGTTTCTAGATTGGGGTGCTGACGATTTTGCCGCAGCGCGGCGAGGCACTGATTTCACAGCACTGGTGCAGGAAATGGATGCGCAAGCTCCAAAGCTCGTGGCTTTATCCCGATTGCGGAAGGTTAATCACGGTGCAGAACTGGAGCAGTGGGTTGCAGATCACTATGACAAGGTTGATTCCTTTTCCTACGAATCGCTTTATATTCGAAAGGAATGAATTGTGTGTTGGATCCTAGCGTGCTTTTGCGGAGTCTTTGCGTCTAGAAACACCCCTGAGGCATCAAAGCTCCCCCTTAGAGGTTGATTCTGGCCGTTGAAATATAAAGCAAACCACCCAGCACCGCCTCCAGGTAAATCGGCGCGAACGCAAGAATTGAAAACGTCAGGGCCTGCTCCCGCGTGATCCCCACGGTCGCAAACAGAGCGATGACCGTCCATTCACGAACACCTAATCCACCAATCGATATGGGCATCAGTCTGACGAGATCCACCAAAGAAATAAAAGCAAATAGCGTCATCAGATCTATCGGCAGACCCATCGCCCGAGAAACTACATAGCACCCCAGGCTCCAGACAATTCGAATCAAGATTGAGATGATCGACGTTCGCAAGAGCAAGCCGGAGTCTCGTCGTAGAACCGATATAGATTCAAGAGTCCGTGCCGCTGCCTCGGCAACTCGAACCACCCGAAGTCGATGCCCAATGGTCCTAATCAGGTACGCCAGCCTTGAGGAAATGTAACTACTCATCAAGGCCGCAATAACGATAAATGCTCCCGCGAGAATTCCCTCGCTGACATAAATCACCCGATCAGTCTGCCCGTACGCGCGAGTCATCAGCGTAGCGCCCAACCCGATCAGCAGAAGTGTAAAAACTCCGATGAGCCTTTCATAGACCAAAGTCGAGAGAACGAGAGCCTTGTCGCGCACCTCGCGGTCAACATAGATCAGGCGCGCTACATCGCCACTTACTCCCCCACCCGGAACAAAACTGGTAAAGAAGATGCCGATCAGATAAAAGAGAAAAAGACGCTTCGTTTTGAGATTCAATTCTCTGGCGTGGAGAATCGCTTGCCAACGGTATGCCATGAGCCACGTAACCAAAAAAGATGCAATGACCGCGAGCGGCAACAAAGCAAGCCGTGTATTTCTGAGGGCCTCGAGCAAGGCGTGTGCATCCGACTTTATTATCACTAAAGCAAGCGCAACGATACCGATGAAGGCCTGCGCCAAGCCGCGAAGATTCCCCCTCCGTCGCGATTGAGCCAGCTCAACGTTCGATACTGCCCCTTCTGCGTTTTGCGGTGTCATTCCGATTTGCGTCCACCTCTGGGCTTCGAGTGTATGTTGACCCACATTCGTGCAAGCTCCATTAGGGTTGCTGGAATATGACTCGCGCGCACCGTCGACCGGCCGGCAGGTCGCGGATAGTGTCGCACGCCAATTTCGGTCATTCTGAAACCAAAATATCTCGCCTTTGCCAGAACCTCTGCATCTACGAAGAACTTCCTGGACTCGATAGTAACCTTATCGAAGACTTCCCTACGGAAAAGTTTGAATGCGCAATCGATATCTCGAACTCTAATTCTAAATATGATTCGCACCAGGAGATTGAAACCCCAGGACAAGACCAATCGAGTCAACGGATCAAATCGATAGATTCGGAAGCCATTGACAATATCCGCATTCTCAATGAGCGGCAGCAGATTTGTAATTTCACGTACATCAAATTGGTTGTCCGAGTCAGTATAAAAGATCAGCTGATACCGGGCATTTGTGAAGCCTGTTTTGAGCGCTTCGGCATAACCGCGGTTCGGATTGTGATGAAAGATTCGGATGTGCGTCGGATCCTCGGCTGCCAGTCGATCAGCTATTTGCGCTGTGCGATCTATTGAACCATCGTCTACAACAATGACCTCCCAGTCGCGAAAGCCGAGCGATCCAAGTACGTCAGCAACCCGCTTCGTGGCTGTCTCGATGTTTTCTTCTTCGTTGTAAGCAGGGAGGACCGCTGAGATGGTATCGAATGGCATAGGCGGTTAGAAGATCATTGTGTGAATGCCACCAACAGCGGGCGTGAGAGTAGTCCAAATACCAGCCACGTGGAAGATCGTGTGAAACCACTCTTCGTAGTTCGGCCTTTAGGCGGAAGTTTGTACAGCGAATTTCGTCAAAATTACTAACTTCCGCCTAAAAGGCCGAACTACGAACTTTTTTCACACAGTCTCTCACGTGGGTGGTATTCAAACGGAGACTTATCGAACTCTAACCCAGGTAGCCCAACCCTCTCAGCCTCGCGCGAATCTCCTCGCTCTCCTCGTCAGTCATTTCCGGAGAGCCTTCGGGAGCCTCGTACTCTCCTCCTGAATGTTGAGAGAGCCGCACCGGATTCTCGCGAAGATACGCTTCTGTGAAGATCTCTTCCAACACGCGGCCATCCATGTCCGATGGAACCTCAACCCCAAAAGAATGAAGGATGGTCGGTGCATAATCGATGATACGAGCATCGTTGACTCGCACGCCCCGGCGAAGCTCAGGTCCGCGTCCCATCATTATCCCATGCATTCGATGATCACCTGAGTTGCCATAAACCGGAGTTATGAACTTATTCGATGTCAAATCGAGAGTGCCCAACGGCTTGTTTGCCATATTGCTCGGCAGAAATTGAATGTCAGGCGCTTCGTCGATGTGCGTACCGTTGTACAAATCTTCGCGGCGCCACACTGGACCGATCAGCGGCTCTCTTGTATCCGGATCTATCAGCCCACGCAACTTCTCGATCACCTGGCCCAAAATCTTCTCGTACTCCGCTCCTGGCTCGACTATCCCATGCTGCTCGCGGCCACGGACGTTGATAAAAATTTGCCCGTAATTCCCTTTTGAGAACGCCACCGTACGAGACCAGTCGACGTCCTGCAGTGAGAGCATCAATAGATTCGCCAACTTCATCAGCTTTGAACGATTGGTCACGCCGACCGACAACCGGATATGAGCAAGCCCCATCTTCATCGCCGACCGATAAGCAAGATCAGGTGTCAGCCCCATTCTGAACAGCGAGCGCTTGAATAGCGTCATCGCATCGCGCTTTAAAACGAGCAACCCTTCGTCGATCAACCAGACATTGAAACAAAGAAACTTTTCAATTGGACCGAAGCCATGATCCGAACCCAGGTAAACCGTGGTTCCATCGTCCGCATCGTCAAATAACTTTCCTAACGTCGAGTCTACAGTGTTCCAATATTCGTTTATGCGCCCAATGTGGGCGTCATGCTCGGCGCGGTCAAAGAAAGGATGTGACTCATCCAGCAAGTGCCACAGCTCGTGCTGAAACCGGTCCGTTCCCCAGTAATGGGTCGCAAACACATCCCAGCCGTATTGCTCCATCAGATAACGGTTTACTTTGGTCTTGTATTCGAGCTCAGTGAAGAGCTGATCGAGAATCTTGTCTACGTTGCCCTTTGAATAGACTTCTGTAATGTAGAGTTCATAAGGTCCGAACTTACTCTCAACTTCTTCAATCAGGTTTTCAGGGTAAGCGAAGTCCCGGCGACCGCGAGGCGTCAGGAAATCAGAGATCATCACTCCGTTCAAAAGCCCGGGCGGATAAGTACAAGGGACGTTTGTAACGATTGCTCGTTTGCCCATTTGTCCGAGTAAATCCCAGAACGGGAGTCCGTCACGCGATCTGGAGTTGACCGGTGAATCCGGCAATGCACCGCTTCCCTTTCGGCGAAGCAGGAACTCGAATACGCCGTGTTTGCCCGGGTTTTTGCCGGTCATCCAGGAAACCCATGCGGTCGGCGTAATCGGAGGGATGGTTGTCTCGAGCGGGCCGCGAACCCCCTGATCGATGAACTCTTTGAGTCGGGGCATCAAGCCTTGATTCATCAGGGGGTCGAGAACATCAAATGTCGCCCCGTCGAGCCCAATAAAGATGACTTTCTTGGTCATAACAAAAGATCGGAACTATACCTGATCGAGGCAGGAGTTCTCAACAAGGTGCGACGCCGTTAGCGTCTTTCGGAATACCCATCAACCTGCCTCAGTCAACCGGCTCCTTCTAAAATTAGACGTCACCTTCTGCCAGATTTCCGCTATCCGACTCAACTCGCGTGCATCGAAGAACCGAAGCCAAAACAACAAAAGGGGAAACGACAAAGCAATCGTAGCCTTAATTGCCAAAGAAATCAGAAGCCGCGCTTCCCCCGGAAAATCACCGCGCAACCAGTCGTTCAAATAGAACAGCGCGATAATTGCCGAGCCGACCGTCAATATCATGAACACGCGACTCCACTCGTATCTAACCTTGAAAAAAAGATTCGAAGCCCAGTACCTCAGAGCACAAAAGAGAACATAAGAAAGCAGAGTAGCGATGGTCGCCCCCATCATCCCGTAGCGCGGGATCAGAAGAAAATTGAGGCCGATGTTGAACGCGAGCGCGATGATAATCACGAGCGGAGCGTAGATCGTCCGCTTTTTCAAGGTGATTCCGACGTTCAGTACCCTTGATGCCGAATCAAGAACCGCTGCCAAGCCCAGCAGAGGGATTATGGTCGCTGCTGCCCAATAACTCTTCAAACTAAACAGCGTGAGCCCGTCGCCGGCTACCGATGAAACACAGAGTGCAAAGAACATACTTACAAACAGAATGTAGGTCAGGACTCTCGAGTAATATTCGACTGCGCCATCTTCGTTCATCACCGAAAAGCGCATCACCGTCCAGACCTGACTGAACGGCACCGTGACCAGCACCGTCACTACTGACACCAGCGTATTCGCCATCGCGTAAGCACCCAATTCACGTTCTGTGGCGAATCTTTCTAGGAAGAAGCGATCGATCATCATGAAAAGATGAATGGATACCTGGCTGAAAATCAGCGGCGTACCAAATGAAAGCAAGCTCTTCAGCTCGTTGAATGAGAACCGCAAACTCAAATCGCGGAAAACCACTGTGAAAAACAGGAGCGCTTCAAAAGCCGCACCGATAAGCCTGCCGATCAACACGTTTTCCACCGTCGGCGCAATCCCGATCACCAGATAGACGATCACGATAAGCTGAAACAAAAAAGCGGTGATGTTCAGAGCTGAGTACTGAGCCGATTTGAATTTGGCTCTTAGAATCGAATCGGGAACTAATGAAATGACTTCAAAAAAGCAAATAAGGAAGACAAGTTGGACCAGGTTGGCGCGATTCTGATCCCCTTTGAATAGGAGAGCCGAGGCTTGAGGAGCCGCGCTCCACAGCAGCATAGTTGCAGCAATCGAAGACGCAACCAGAAAAATAAGCGTCGAACCTACGATCCGGCGCCGATGCTGCTCGTCCTCGGTTTCGTAATAATGCCGAAAGAATGCGTGATTGAGCCCGAACTTCAGAACGATCGTTACCAACGTCAACGAAACCGTCAGCAACGACAGCACACCGAATGCACCAGCAGGAAGTTTGCGCGAGTAGACCGGCACCAACACCAACCCGAACGCGCTGTTGACCACGCTGCCAATGCCGAAGATCAACGTGTGCTTAACTGTCTTTTTAATCTTGTCGTATATCGTAACCCTGTTTCCTCCTCAAAACCGAAAGCCCCAGGAAGGCCAGTGTGACTGCTGCGCCAGAAATGCTTACGTACACAGAAAGAAGAAAAGCTTCGGGCATAAACACGAATGATACCAGATGCCGCCCGGCCGGCACGGCGATCGCGCGCATAGTGTGATTCGCCCTCAGAATTCGTGCCGGAGAGCCGTCCACTGTCGCGCGCCAACCCGGATAGTAATTATCACTCAGCACTAGAAGCCCATCCTGCTCATTGTCGGTCTCGATCAACACCGAATTGCGCTTGTCCGCAATTATTGTTGCCGCCGGAACCTGGGATGTTGTGTTCGCCGGTAGGTTTGCTGCGGAAGAAAGAGACGAACTCCGGTCGTTTTCAACAACCGTCTGAGAAGCCGGATTAAAATCCGGAGACCGCATTTTATCCAACGATTCGACAGAACTGCGTACCTCGACCACATCGCTCGCGAAATAGGTTCGCGGCAAGGCGTTCCGATTCTCATACACAATCACGCCTTCGCTTTCTCTAAGCATGCCGTAGCCATGGACAGGCGGTAAGGGATCGCGAGTCATCACGTATTTCACGTTCAGAATATCGAAGAAAGGTGATTGGTACTGATCGAAGACGACATGACTCAGATTGGTTTGAGGTTCAATCAGCGACGCAAATTCACGATACCACCCGGGAAACTGCTGGTTCTTTCCGGTTACACTCGAAATCCTGTAAGGCAAAAGAGTGTTTGGGGGTGCGATGATCTGTTCTGCGCCAGCAGTATCACTACGATTTGTTTCAAGCTCCGCCGGTGCAACGAGAACCCTTCCGGGTGGCAATTGCTGCAAGAAGTCAGTTACTTCGGTCCTGGGAAAAACGCGCGAACGATCAAACGTGTGGTCGAATTGATTGCTATTCCAGAACAGATCAACCATCAACACGGTGACCATCGAAAGCAGGAACACACGGCTACTGATGCGTGTCTCACTAAACGCCCACAATAGAGTCGCGACCGTGACCAGAAGTACTAACGGGATAATTATGCTCAAGCCTGGCGGGGTAAACTGTCCGCTTAACGCAAGAGCGGTCTTCCGCACAAATGCCCAACGGCCTCGCTCTCCCGGATCAGCAGTGATGCCAACAACTCTTATCAGGTATGAACCGGCGATTGCTACCAAAACGAACCCGGCACTCCCTACGACAAACCTTCGCGCGAGTTGAAAAAATCGCCATTGCGCCTCCCGTGTGCTGCGCAAAAGCAAGTCTATGCCGATGGCCACAAGCACTGTAGCAGCAAACAGGAACAGAACCCCGGCACGAACAGCCACCCTGATCACCTGTAGAATTGGAATAAACCGCGTCAGGTGAACATACAACGGCGCCGCCATCATAAGAACTAAGGAGAGTGCTCCAAGCAACACGAAGAAGACCGCACGGCGTCGCATCGGTTCGTCGTGAGACGTCATCTGGATCAAGAATCCGTGATCATCTTTCCTTCTCGATTTCCAGAGCCAATAGAGCGCGAACCCAAGCGGCACTAGTGCAGCAATACCCAAATAGAGTATGTGGTCGTGTGATACTCCCAAGGCAGTGAACAGCTTTAGGATTCTGGCGTCATAGGCTTCGCCAAATAGATTGGGGAACACAAGGGTCAACGCATACCACGGCGGCAAGAAAACGTAACCCAATTCCGCGCCAACGATCTTTCGATTTGAATAAGAAAGTAACTCTAACGATGGAACCCATTGCGTAGCAGAAAGAGCGAGACCGACACCCAACGTCAGCATCATCATTGTGACGGTCTGTACGATGCGATTGGTCTTCGAGCGACGATCGACACTCGCAAAGAACAGGTAGTACAAAGCAACCGCGGCCACGTAATAAACCTGGTTCGGCAGGTACCCGCAAAAGAATGATGCCGCCAGGAACACCCCTGACAATATTGCTTGCGCCTGACTCCTCCGGTGGATTGCGCGATCAGCAAACAAAAAAACAAGCGGCAACCACATCAGGCCGCCCCACCAGCCGAGTCCCGTCAAATGCAGCATCGAATGCGCAGAGAACCCAAACACTAGCGAGCCCATCAACGCTCCGCTCGCTCGCACCCCAATCGCGGTCAGGAACAAATAAACAAAGACAGCACCCAGCATCAGCTCGAAGAGTCGGGCCAGTGAATAACCGAGTGGTACGTCAAAGAGTTTGTACACCAACAAGAAAGGCGACAAAGTCCGAGTTACGCCATCTGCATAGATTGGGTGCCCAGCCATTGTGTAAGGATTCCAAAGGGGGAATTCACCATCTTTGTATGCGGATACCACAAAATATTCTCGAGTGACATAAGTGTCGGTAAGATCTCGCCGGTTATAAGGATAATTCGATACGCCAGCCGCATAGCCCCACGGTAGCTGGTTGTTAAGAGTGTTGACGTCAATCAGAGTTTCGCCGAGAAAAAAGACGCGCCAGAAAAGAAGGATTATGGCGGCTAGAATGATGAGCAGGTTTACGATGTGTGTCTTGGTCGTCTGAGGTTCACCGAATAGCGTGACCGGGCTACGCGAGGTGCGTGTCTCCACTGAAAGTTCAGCCTCTGTCTCAGCCCTCATCCCCATCATTAAATATAGCCAAGACCGCGCAGCTTCTCTTCGACCATTTGCTCTTCTTCAGGGCTCAGCAGCGTCTTATCTTTTCTGCCCAGCGCCGCCTCATCGCCAAACTCTAGTGGATGCGCAGCGGTGAACTCACCGGTAAAGAGATCTTGAATGACACGACCATCGAGCTTGTCAGGAACGGTCAGCTCCGCCCCGTACATCAATGTGGACACCAGATCATAAACACAAACCGAGGACGCCACGGCGTCAGATTTGATGCCTGGTCCTTTTGCGATCAGGATGCCCTCGGGCCGGTGATCGCCACTCCACCAGAAGCCGCGGTCTTGTACCTCCTGAGGTGGCGCACCCGCATCGGCCAGGCCGTTCCAGTAAACGTATAGATCACTGGCGCGCTCGGTGAAAGGCCCGGCATAAACCTCGTCTCTGTGCGCAACTCGTTCGACTACTTTGATTCCGTGAACATCAATCCAGCCACTTAAATCATTGACAATCCGCGAGCAGATATCAGCGTATTCAGAGGTCTTGATCCGACCGGTTTCATTCCGGCCTTCGAGGTTGATGTTGATCACGTGCCGACCAGGTTCGGAGTAGGCGGTCGTGCGACTCCAGTCAATAGAGGAGTAGAACGAATCCTTTTCCACAGCCTTCAAACGCTCAACCCGATCCTCTCCAAGACGTGCCTTTAGCTGTTCCCTTATAGAAGCAGGCAATACGGCTTTAGCAGCTTTACTTCCTGCTTTGACGAACGAACGCCGAGCCTGCGGCTTCCTGGTTCGAACCATGTAGGCTTTGTTTTCCAACCACTCGGCCAGCTGATACGACGCACCCGTGTGTCGCCCCATCCCATGATCGGATATGACGTAAACCTGAGTCTGCGGATTAACCAATCCCAGGAGACGCCCAACGGCAGCGTCAAGCGCGCGGTAGATATCAAGCAGCGGATTCTGTTGAGGAGATGCTTCCCATGACTTCCACAGATTATGCCCCGCCCAATCGCTGGCGGTATAGACCGTCATAAAAAAATCGACTGGTCTGTTTGTAATTAGATATTCAGCAACGGCAGTCTGCGTCTCGGTTAAATCATTCCAGGCGGCGATAGCTTCATCGAGACGCCCTGACCTCATCAGATCGCCCAGGCCCGGCGGAGAAAAGTGGTATTTCGGAAAGCGATTCAGTAATTCGCTTCGAAGCTCTATTGGGGAGAATGCTCGTTCGTTCAGAGAAGGCGCATCGAGACCGCTCACCACAAAACCGCCTTCTTCGTGGTTCGCCGGGTAGGTCATCGGAACGTTGACAAGACCGGATGTCAAATTGTGTCTGGCAAGGTGTGAGGAGATCAATTCACCCTGTCGATCGCCACCCTTGAAAAACAATTGTTTGCCGGTTGCGAAGTCGCGATCCGAAAAAACAAATAAACCGTGACGACCTGGATTCAATCCAGTAAGGATCGAAGTCCAGGCGGATGCGCTATGCATGTTGGGGGTTGATAGGAGGCGGGCGGAGGTCCCTTCCTTCATCAGCTGGGCAAGCACAGGAAGATGACCGGCGCGAGCCCAGGGCTCAATGAGGTCCATCGTGGCTGCGTCGAGACCGATTACTAAGACCTTCATCTTGCTTTCATTTGATGTAGCCCAACGCCTTCAGACGTTCACTGAGCTCGGTTTCCTCAACCACGCTGTAAACCGATTCAGCTGACGCACTCGAGCTTATTGCTTCCAGCTTATACGAAGTACCGTGCCGCTGAGGCTGTTCCATCTCCTTAAATACTTCCAGCACTCGACCGTCCATATCCGTCGTCAAAGGACAGCCGAGCGAGCACAGCGCAGTTGGGCTAACGTCTCGAAGATTCGGTGGTTGTGCGAAGGCCGCTTCGCTCTTGATACCACTACCCCAGGCGATAAAGATGCCGTCACGCGAGTGTGTACCAGTAGTCGAGTCCGCCGGAACGATCACATCACCGTAACTAGGCCGCTCGTTGTAAACGTATTCATCCCGACTCGGAATCATTACCAGATCAGGAAGACGAGTCGAAAAAATTCCGCGGAAAGCCTCTTCACGTCGCAAGACCTTCTCAAACACTGGAGCTCCGTCCCTCGGATCAGTGATCCCTAACAACACTTTGCGCGTCTCCTCGACGACACTATCGAACTCGGATTCCGATACGATTCCTTCGCTCTCACGATCGATCAGGTTGACCCATACGCCTTTGTCCTGAGCAAAGAATGCTTTAGTTCGTGACCAGTCTATTTCGTCGAGAAAAGCGCTGCCGTACCGGACCTTCTTGTCGAGAACATTCCCGTTCGGAGCTTTTGAAGGCAACCGACGCGCAACCCTTTGCTTCAAGTCTTTAAAGCGCGCGATGTTTTTACGCGAACCCGGCGATTTGAATGTCAGCAAGCCTGCCGACGCCAACAACTCATTAACTCGTACCTCGAACAGCTCGGAACAGAATCCGTGATCCGACACAACAAACACTCTTGTGTCCGCGGGCAGTGCTTCAAGCACGCTTCCGACTGCCGAATCCAACCTCCGATATATTTCGTGTATGAACTCTCGAAACTCAGCGGGCGTGTTGGGATCGTGCCTGGGGTGCTGGGGATCCATATCGGACCAGTAATCGTGCTGAGCCCGGTCCAACACCGAAAACACAACCATCAGGAAATCCCACTCACCTCGCTGCATAAGAAATCTGAGGGCTCGTTCACGTACCTCAATCGTCCGTCGAAATTCGTTTGCTCTCGCATGTTTGTCGGGGATTCGTTCAGGTTCGATCACATAATTTGGGAACTCGTTGAGCAGCTCGGTCTTGAGCGAATCCGGGTATGTAAACGCCGAATTACGACCCGGTGTGAGCATACCAGTCACCATCAGGCCGTTGATGGGTTCAGGAGGATATGTGGTCGGAACATTAACTACAATTGATCTGCCTCCTTGCTCGGTCAAAATGCTCCAGACCGGTCTTGTCATGATGTCGCGACCGCTCATCGCTCGGACAGAGTAGCTTGATTTGTTCTTGATGAAAGGCGAAAAGACCCCGTGCATCCCTTCGCTTGTGCCGGTCGTGCAGCTAGCCCATCCTGGGAAACTGTTGGGAAGAATTGTAGAACGAAGAGGCGCGCTGACGCCTTCGCGCATCAACCTTTCGAGGACCGGTAGCCGGCCCGCTCTCACGAGAGGTTGAATTATGTCAAAGGTCGCGCCGTCAAGCCCTATGATGACTGTCTTCATGCTAGACAAAACCGGGTGCTTCCACTCGGCGCCCAACCTCTTCGTCGTCATCCGCGCTAAAAATGGAGGGCGCGGCAAGCAGGGACATCTCTTCAAGTTTTGCGATTATCCGGGCCGCGCTCTGTTCGGGGCTTTCACTATCGGTATCGACCGTCACTTCAGGGGCGAGCGGTGATTCGTATGGATCATCAACGCCGGTGAAGTTCTTGATTTCGCCCGCAAGCGCTTTCTTATAAAGCCCTTTTACGTCGCGCTCCGCAAGCACGTCAATCGGGCACCTGACGTAGACCTCAATGAAAGCGCCAATCGCGCGTCTTACCTCGTCACGGACCGCCCGATACGGCGAGATCGCCGCAGCTATTGCCACAACATCATTTCTCGTCAATAGATTGCAGACAAAACCAATCCGCCTGATGTTTGTGTCCCGATCCTCCTTTGAGAAACCAAGCCCCTTTGAAAGATTAGTTCGGATTATATCGCCGTCCAGCACCTCAACCTTGTGGCCTCGGGCTTTTATTTCAGCTTCCAGCAGTCTCGCCAGCGTAGTTTTTCCTGCCCCCGAAAGCCCGGTAAACCACAATGTAAACCCCTTTGTTGCCATCTCTTCTCCCGGTTTTTCTTGATAGTCGTTCATTCTATTGCGAAAAGCGCCGATTGCGCAAAGAAGCGAATATACACGACAGAACTGGTTTTCGAAAGAAACGGAGTAGCGTAGGCAGTTTGATATGCTGGAATTTTGCTCCAAAGACGCGAATCGACTATGTTACACGGGGGTTTTCACAGTGTTGCGCCTTGACATGACTCCATATGAAAGTTAATAATCGCGGCGCTTCAACGACCTATTCCGGTCGGTCCAGCGATTTCATTTCAGAACTGGTTCAGAGCTCTGCTCAGGCGCAGGCTCTCATCCATGAATAGGGGAAAGCAATCGGATGGAGACAGTGCGACCTGACCGCTCGAGCGTCAATCGAACGACGTTCCGCGGACTGTTCCGTGTCAAACCACTCGATGCGATCCTTGAGGATGCCGAGGAACCCGAGCATCAGCTAAAGCGCGCTCTTGGACCGGTACAGCTCACCCTTTTTGGTATCGGCGCGATAATCGGGGCAGGAATCTTTGCTACTGTCGGAACCGCAGCGGCGGGCGATGTGAATCGCCCGGGCGCGGGTCCTGCGTTAATGTTGTCCTTTGTCATCACCGCGATAGTCTGTGCATTCACTGCGCTCTGTTATGCCGAATTCGCGTCGATGGTGCCAATCTCGGGATCGGCGTACACCTATTCCTACGCTACCTTAGGCGAAGTGATTGCGTGGATCATCGGATGGGACCTGATTATCGAATACGCGGTCGGAAATATCGCGGTCGCTATAAGCTGGGCAAACTATTTCAAGACTCTATTAGCTGGACTGCACCTACGGGGAATAGCGCCAAACGGAATTCATATTCCCGATTGGATTTCGATGGACTATCGCACCGCCGCAAAGGTTCCGGGAGTTTATGAAAGCGCGCCACATATTTTCGGCAAACCAATCATTTTCAATGTGCTTGCCGTTGGAATTGTGGCGCTTATCACGATAGTGCTTATCTGGGGCATTCGTGAGAGTGCGAGATTCAATGCAGTGATGGTTTGTATCAAGATTCTGGTACTTACATTCTTCATCGTTGTTGGATTCACGTACGTCCAGCCGGCCAACTGGAAGCCTTTTAGTCCGAACGGGTTTGCTGGGATCAGCGCAGGCGCCGCTATCGTGTTCTTCGCCTACATCGGCTTCGATGCCGTGTCTACGGTCGCCGAGGAAACCAGGAACCCTCGCAGGAATCTGCCAATAGGGATAATCGCGTCACTAATTATCTGCACACTCTTTTACGCGGTAGTCGCTTGCGTGTTCACCGGCTTGATCTCATATCCGGAGCTGAAAGCTAAGCTCGCAACTGAGCAGGCGGAACCGTTGACGATGGCCCTTCAGCATGTCGGTGAACAATTCAATACCGACCTTGGGTGGGCCATCGGAACAGTCGCCTTCGGTTCCGTAATCGCGCATACCGCTGTTCTATTGGTGTTTCAGCTGGGTCAGCCTCGTATCTTTTTCTCGATGGCTCGAGACGGGCTTCTGCCACCACTCTTTTACAAGGTACATCCCCGGTTTCGGACTCCGCACATTTCAACGCTACTGACAGGTCTGTTTGTGGCCGTTTTCGCCGCGGTCGCAAGCATCGATGAGATGGTTGACCTGACGAATATCGGGACGCTTTTTGCTTTCATACTTGTGTGCGCGGGAATAATTGTCTTACGAGTTAAGGAGCCAGGCAGAGACCGTTCTTTTCGCGTTCCAGGAGGTATGATAATTCCGATCCTCGGAATCGTATCCTGTCTTTATTTGATCTACTATTTGCCTCCGACGTCGTGGTTGCGATTTGCGGCTTGGCTTAATTTTGGATTTGTAATTTATGTTGGTTACGGCGCGGTTCATAGTAGGTTGACCGGACGGCAGCACGCCGAACGACCAGCTGAGCACGACGCTCACACGGCATATACCGGCGCCTGGTTGGCCATTATCGGCGTGGCGCTGCTCGTTTTCATGAGAGGCTTTGATATATGGCTTGAAGCGCAGAAGGTTCACCAGGAAATGAGTGGATCGGCGAAGCTTTCTGCGACTCTCCGCGATGTCTTCAATACCGCGCCCTGGCTTGAAGTCTCATGGTTTTTAATCGTGCCGCTGGCGCTGAACGCGTTTGTGCTTTGTCCAATCGTAGTGTACAGAGCGCTTAGAGCTGGACGCGAAGGCGGCGCGGAAGGACGCGCCGGCATCACAGCTATGAGTCTGATCGTTGCGATCGTTCTGGCAGTGTTGACGGTGATCTATTTCTTGATGGTGTCGTCTCATTAAGATTATGTTTGCCAGACCGGCGTTCATAGGGCAGTTTTGGAGGGAACAAAAATGGCCGAGGCAGCCGTCTTAATCGAAGACAAGAAAACTGGATTTATCCGAGGTCTCGGACTGCTCGATTCGACGACGATTGTTGCCGGTTCCATGATCGGCTCCGGAATTTTCATCGTGTCGAGCGAGATGTCCAGGCAGGTGGGCTCACCCGGCTGGCTGCTGGTCGCTTGGATCATCACCGGCTTGCTTACAGTGATTGGAGCATTGAGCTACGGCGAGCTCGCGGCAATGATGCCAAAGGCCGGCGGACAATACGTGTATCTCCGAGAAGCGTTCTCCCCAATAGCAGGATTCCTGTACGGTTGGACGCTGTTTATGGTGATCCAGACGGGGACGATCGCAGCAGTAGCGGTCGGATTCGCGCGGTACTTCGGTGTGCTCTGGCCGACGCTTTCGGAAAGCAACTACATCATCAAGCCGATTCATCTGGGATCCAGTTACGCAATTTCGCTTTCTACCGCTCAGCTGGTCGGTCTGGTTTTGATTGCGCTCCTCACCTGGATGAACACTCGCGGACTGCGTCTCGGAAAGTTCGTGCAAAACGTATTTACAATTACAAAGACTGGGGCGCTGATAGCTTTAATCGTACTCGGCGTGGTAGTGGGCTGGAACGCGGTCGCCGCAAATGCCAACTTCGGAAATCTCTGGGGAGTTCGAGGCACCCTTCAGGATGATGGGCATGGCCTCACCGCTATTACGGCGTTTGGCCTGTTTGT
>DATFWY010000326.1:0-9940 GCA_035258805.1 Blastocatellia bacterium
AATCAAAGCGGTCCTCCGAACAACGGAAGGGCCGGGCGATGAGTTCGCCGTAATTCCGCTCATTACTGTGGTCAATATTTCGAACAATCAAGTGCGCGGTTTTGCATTAGAGTTCCGTAAGAGTGGCGAGCGCAGAGCATACTTTGAAGCTCCCAACCCTGCTATCGAACCGCAAGCAACACATATTTCTGGAAAGCAAAAACGATTCTTCACTCTGATCGGTGATCCACAGAGCTGGTCGGTGCGGGTTGGCGGCGTCCTGTTTTCTGACGGTGAAGTGTGGGGAACAGTGCCTCCTCCTCCCCCGCCGCCACCGGTGCAGGTCCAGTCGGAGGCGCTGAAGCGTCTCGAGCAAGCCCCAGAAAACACAATTCAATTCGCGAATCGAGAAGGAACGCCGCTAACCATAAACAGCGCGTCCATACGAATGGTTCGGATGGACGACAGAATGAATCCCAGTTCCCAGACGGAGGAAGTGCACCTGGTCAGTATGACATTTGACGTCTCCAATAATACTGATCGGCGAATCGCCGGCGCCATTGTTCGCCTTGGAAATGGATATTTTGCGAATACTGTATTCTCAACCGAAAAAATCGAACCGCGCGCTTCGCAAAAGCTGCTGTTGCCAAGCGGCTACGTAGTTTTTCACGGAAGCACGAATGGATTGGAAGCCACAGTGCTTGGGGTTCGATTTGAAGACGGCGATGTCTGGTGAACGTCTTTCCCGGCACCACCTCCGCCGCCGTCACCGATGCTGGACTCCGATTCAAAGTTGCTTCGCAAGTCAGGCGGTGTGCTCGCGGGCTCGGCAACGCATCGCGTCGATGCTGTTATGCCTCCGTTAGCACGAGCAGCAAGGATCAGCGGTTCGGTTGTGGTTGAAGTACTGATCAATGAGGTGGGAAATGTAATCTCCGCGAGGGCGATTTCGGGTCATCCTTTACTAAAAGATGCCGCGGTTGAGGCTGCACGACAATGGCAATTTAGTCCTACTCAGCTGTCCGGCGCTGCAGTAAGGGTGATAGGTACACTAACGTTCTATTTCGAGCCTTGATCGGAGCCAGAAACCTCCTCCACTAACCAGTAGGGTCGATCCAGATCCGCGTAGTGACGAATATTCGTTATTGAACCTGTAACGAATGAATTCGTTACTACGTGGACGGGTCGACCCTTCTTGTGTTTGTTCGTATCTCCGGTCTGGGCTTAAAGCACAACGCGTCGCGGAGCAACAACAATGTTGAGCGGAGAAAGATTGATGTGAGGGATCTGTAGCCTCATCGGCTGCAGATTGATCTCAGGGATCTGAATTTCCATCGGCTCCAGTTTGATATTAGGGATCTGAATATCCATCGGCTTCAGATCGACCTCAGGGATCTGAATATCCATAGGTTCCAGATTGATCTCCGGAATGTTGAGATCCATATCTTCGAGATTTACGCGCGGGATTGTTAATGGCTCTAGATGCCACTTTGGTATCTGAATCTTCATTGGCTTCCAATTGACCGACGGCACCTTGAGAGCACCAGAAGCCAATTTGAACTTCGGAGCCTGAATCGTTAACGGTGCGAGTGCATAACGAAAAGCGCCATCATCAGCATCAGTGAACAGCCATGAGTTGCCGCCCTTCTCCATCGGTACATTCAAGGTCTTCTCTTGCTTGTCGCGTATGATTTTGAATTCAACCTGGCTGCCCTCAGGCTTGTCACTCAATGCCCGGCGAACATCCACTGGATTCTGCACCGTTTCAGCCCCTACAGAAAGAATGACATCGCCCGCCTTGAGTCCTGCCTTGGCAGCCGGTGAATCGGCAAAAACAAAGATCACAAGTGCGCCGCTTCTCTTCGACAAACCAAAATACTCTGCCAATTGTGGCGTCATACTTTGAAGCTCAACGCCCAGGGCGCGGGCACGACCACGGCCGACCACTATTTCAGGTCTGACTCGTTCGGGTCTGACTCGCAAGCTCGCTACCGCAGGACGCGGAACCGTAACGCGAGTGACTGGAGAAGGTCGCTCCCCCATTGTCACGTTCACTTCGATTTCCTTGCCGTCACGCATTACGCCGAGGCGGACCGAACGACCCGGAGGAGTTTCATGAATCTGTCGTGATACCTCGCGGGCGCTCTCTATCCGTTGCCCGTCCCACTTGATTATCACATCATTCTTCTGAAGCCCTGCCTGTGCGGCGCCGCTACCTGAAGTTACGCCGTCTATTACTGCACCTCGCTCCTCGCGCAGCTTCAAGCGTGAGACGGTCTCCTTGTTGACCTCGCTCAGTTCAACACCGAGAAAACTTCGGGGCGTTAGCTGAACGCGCCGCGGACGCTCCGGCGTTTGTTGCTCGCAGTCAGAATTAGGGCTTGCTACAGCTACGGAACCACTTGCCAAAAGGACGGCCAGACAAGAAACCAACATCCGTTTCATAACGCTGTGTTCCTCCTTGGATAAGGAAAGTCCTGCCTGCACTATTACTCGCCCGAAGTGCGCTGTAGTTCCATAATTACAGAACTAAAAATACCGTTCGAGTAGATCTACCGCGTCGTGTCGGTGCCTCGTCGAATTGAAATCGCGCCATTTACGTGCGTTCCGACGATTGGCGTCCCACCCGACCCGATTTGTCCCCGAAATTCACCGCGATCTTTCTTTTGAATAGACATGTTCGGCAGCGACGAATCCACGCTTCCGTTAAATGAAGTGATCTCGAGATTGGCATTAACATCGCTCAAAAAGCGAATATTTATGCTCCCATTCATATTTCGCATTTGAATCCCGCGTGAGCCGAGCTGAGCGATGGTCATATCCGTACTGCCGTTTATGTTTGATAGTTCAGCGAACTCCGTTGCCACGCCGACCTCGAGCCGGCCGTTTATGTTACCGACAGTGATTGGCCCGGCTACATCGCCGACGCGAGCTGTGCCATTGATATTGTGAACGTTAAGCGCGGAGGGGCGAGGAAGTTTCAACACTACTCGGTGCCTTACGTTTATTCGCTTGCCTATTTCATCTTCAGGTTGTTCGCTATAGAGTCTGAAACTCGAAGATGTGTTTTCGATGATGATCTTGCGATACTCCAGATCGGCTTTGGTTCGCGCGGAGCGTTCAACGTAGACCTCTGCGGTATTGCCGGCCACAGTATCGATTTCCAGCGGTCCATTGATATTAAATATTTCCACAGTTGCTCCAGGAGCAATCTGATAGTTCTGTCGTATCTCCTCACGCTCCTGAAGGTCGCCGCGTTCATGACGAGCTTCCTGCATCCGACCGGTGGCGGCTTGCACCAAAAGCGCGGTAAGGGTAATCAGCAGAGCTGCAATTCGTCGCATTGTTTTTCCTCCGCTTATTCAGCCCAGTCGACTGGTCTGGTGTTCTTATGAAAAGACTAGCACCTCAAGAGTAGAGTGAGCGTTTAGCGCGCGCATTATCCTGGCGATCCGGCGCGCGCGAGTTTAACGTGACCGTTAATACCAGTAACCTTGATTGGCGAACCGCCCGACCCGATTTTGGCATGAAAATTCTGGCGATCCAGTTTGCCAAAAACAGTGACATTCGAAACGTCGGTATTCACACTGCCGTTGATCCCGGTTACATCCAGATCGGCGTTCAAATCCTCGGAGAAGTAAAGCTCAACGCCGCCATTCACACCGCTTACGTGAATGCCTTTGTCGCTGAGTTGCGAAATGGTGATCTTCACGCGGCCGTTGATTCCTGAGATGTTCGAATAACCCATCGCCTGGGCTACTTCGACTTTTCCATTGATGCCGCTCAGTCGTACCGGCCCGTCTATCTCTCCAACGCCAACCTGGCCGTTGACCCCGCTAACGCCAAGATCTACCTGACGAGGGATCCGAAGCAGAACCCGCTGTCGCACGTCACGGTTTCTTCCACCTCTCCATTCGCCTTCTTTGTCACCCCGCACGATGAGACTCGTCGCCGTGTGCTCAACGATTACTTTCCGGTACTCCAGATCCTCCCGGTTACGTGCTGAGCGAACGATGTGGACCTCCGCGGTACCGCCGGGAATGGTCTCGACCTGGACTGTGCCGTTGATACCCTGTACCTCAACGCGTGCCCCGGCGGAGAGCGGATAGCTTTGATGGAACTCATCGCGCTCAGGCAGGTCACCCCGATCAAAACTGTCATCAGACGACCTTTGGGAAGTCGAGGTTGAGGTTGAGGTGGATGTCGAGGTGCGACGCCGCTCACGTTCCTGAGTTAACCCAAATGATTGGGGAACAAGGAACATAACAGTTGCGGCTACAAGAGATAGCGCCAGGAAGTTCTTTCTCATCTGTTCTCCTCCAGTTTTTTCGACCTGTTTTAGGTGTAGGTGCTATCTGGGCGTCTAAAGTTTCAAATTATTGGCTTCTACTTGCATTCTTTTAGCATCGCGGCCGTGCCCTTAGCGATTCTTACAGTCCCGCTGAAGGAATCGAGGAAAAGCTTTGTTTGTCCGTTTCCAAAGGTCCCAATGAGCCGCCGATTAAGGGGCGCTCCAGTTTGCACCGGCGATTCAAGTTTGAGCGGAAAATCGGTATTTATTTCACCGCTGTACGTCGTAAGCGTCGCAGTAAAGCCTGGAGCGTCAGGTTGAATCGTCATCGAAACATTCCCGGAGAGGGATTTTAGACGGTAGGATCCGCTAGAGCGCATCGCTCCTCTGAAGGTAACATCGCCGCTCGCGGTGGACGCCTCCACCTCGCCTCCAACACCAATCAGCGTAATCGAGCCACTGGCACTGGCAACATCCGCGCGACCCTTGGCGCAGCGAATTTCAGTATCTCCGGTTGCTGAGTTTGTGCGCACGTCACCACCGGCATTCTGGATCCTAAGATCACCGTTTGTTGCAGCGACATCAACCAGACCGGCGACGTTGTCCACCACCACATCACCACTGAAGCTTCGGGCTGTTAGATCCCCTTTGAGGTCTTTGATTCTTATGTCTCCAGTCCGCCGGCTAACTTTCACAGTACCTGCACGAACAACTCGGACATCTCCATTTCCAGCATTGATCAAAGTGGCTCCATCGACGTCTGTTACCTGGATATCACCTCGATAGCCCTCGAGTGTCTCCACATCGGCGTAGCGAGGAACCTTCACGTCGACCTTGGCTTCGCCGCTAAATCTTCGTGCAGAAAGCCGCAATAACAACCTCGGGCGAGCCGGATCTCCACTTGTTTGTGTTTCAATTGGCACGGGACCGTTGTCCCCAGTCGCCGAGGCTTGAACGACGTCACGATCCCAGCCGCTGACAAAAATCTGTCCAGCTCGGCTACTGATTGCGACTTTGCCGCCTTTTGCGAGCTGCACTTTAACGGGTTCGACGGGCACCTGGTCCTGCGAGTAAGTGTACGGAACAGCAGGTGCCGGCGCCGCTTTTTCTTTGGCCTTTGGCGCTTTGGGAGGCTGCTGCCCCTGTGCAGCTTGCGGCGGACTGGGCTGAGCTAATGCCGTCGTTGCACCGGCCACTAAAAATAATAGTGTGAGGATTGAAAAAATTAGCTTGAACATAAGAGCTTTAATTGTTGGAATCGTTCATCTCTCTTAGAACATCAACCTTCTTAGAATAGGCAGCCAGTAAATACTGAAGGGCAATCGGGTCATCAGGATTACCTTTTACTACTTGTCGAGTTTCTTTGATTGTTCGATCGATTTCGGCCAGCGATGCGTCAAACCGCGCAAGCACCATCGGGTCAAGCTGTGATCGTCGTTTATCCACATCGCGAGAGAGCATTGCGATTGCAGTTAAATACTTCTGTTCGGCCTCGCGAACGAGCTGAGCCGGCGTCGGCGCAACATTCGCCGGTTGTTTGGGAGGAGTAGCAGCCACCTGAGTTCTTGGGACCTGGTCCTTTTCGATTTTTGGAGTAGCCGGCTCCGGCGGTTGCGGTGGAGCAGGTGTCACCGGAGGAGCAACCGCACCGGGGTTTTCCGTCTGATTGTTCTTGTTCTTTTCAGCCACCTGCGTAGGCGCCTGTGGTGAGTTCAACCGGCTCATTACGAACACAGTCAGACCTATTGCCAGCATTACCAGCACGGCGGCGAACGCCGGGCTCAATCGCGGCCCGGCAAACAATCCCGCAAATTGCTCGCGCAAACGTGAACCTAAGCCAGATGGTTGTTTCGCGCGGTCCTGGCGAATTCTGGACTCTATCGATGTCCACATCAAAGGCGTGATTTCTACATCTCGCTGATAGCGCGAATACAACTCTTGTTCGCGTACCAGTTCCTGGCGGAATTGCGCGCACCCAGCGCACTCAGCGGTATGAGAAATCACACGGGCCGCCGTTCTTTCGTCCAGCGTACCGTCAATATAGTCCTCGATCAGAATTTGATACTCTTCACACTTCATAACCTGCTCCCAGATACGGCTTAATGCGCCGGCGCATTTCGGCCCTCGCCCGATGCAGATCGGTCTTTAGCTTTGGAATTGAGGAGCCTGTAATTTCGGCTATTTCTTCATAGCTTCTTTGCTGGAATATCTTCAACGTAAACACCAGCCTTTTGTCTTCATCCAGTGCGCCCAATGCGTCCTGGATGACGCCATTCAACTCTTTATCCAATAACTCTCGATCGGGCGGAAGCTTCCCATCGCTGACCTCAATAGCTCGATCGTCGTCGATACCCACTTTATCCGTCTCCCGGTGCCGGTAACGCAAGGACTCGCGGGCGACATTCTTGGCGATTCCGAAAAGCCATGTTGAGAGTTTTGTATCATCTCTGAGGCCCTTAAGATTCTTGTAAGCGCGCACAAAAGTTTCCTGACACAGCTCTTCGGCCAGGTCCCGCTGGCCGACCATATCATAAATAAAGCTGATTATGGGCCTGCCGTATCGATCGAAGATCAGACGAAAAGCTTCGTCGTCGCCACGTCGGGCGCTTGCTATGAGTTCCTCCGAGCTATTCATCAATGTCCCGGCGTGTCCGCTCGACTGGCCCACCAGGCTGATCGCCTCAATCATATCCGGCTACATCCTAAGTTCAACCAGTTAGTGGCGTACGCGGCGAAAAGGTTTCAGTTTAAGTCTCTTGCCTGAATTATTTCCGAGTACTCATCAGGCAGTCCAACCGTTTTATTAACGTGTAAGCGCCCCCTCGCGTTTCAATGTTCCCAACCTGGATTCAGAAGAAAGCTCCCAGCCAACTTTTAAGCGCCCCTTTTTGGCCCTTAGATTGGTTGAAACCTTTTCCCAGCATGCGTCACCTACATTTGTGCCCTG
Source organism: Blastocatellia bacterium (assembly GCA_035258805.1). Lineage (GTDB taxonomy): Bacteria > Acidobacteriota > Blastocatellia > UBA7656 > UBA7656 > Onstottus_A. The sequence continues at coordinate 7,218 of DATFWY010000326.1, forward strand.
AATGTGTCCGTGCGTCTCGAACACGGTCACTCGAACCCTCTTGCACCCGTACTGAATTGCGGGACGTTTATTAAGTGGAACGCCTTATCTTTGTCCAGCAGGATCTTTCAGCACGAGTGCCAGGGGTCGCCAGGGCGAGATGCCCTCTAGATGATACTTCGGAGGAAAGAGAAAGATGAGTTCATCCGATCAAGCTTTGTTGCAGCTCGAGGGAGTGACAAAGGTATTTCTAACTGATGAGGTCGAAACGCACGCGCTATCGGGCATTCACCTGGAGATTAATCGAGGTGAGTTCATATCGATAAATGGGCCATCGGGTTGCGGCAAATCCACACTGCTTTCAATCCTTGGCTTATTGGACTCACCCTCCGAGGGTAATTATTGGCTTGCAGGCAAGCCGGTGGCCGATCTACCGCTATCAGAACGGGCCAGAATCCGAAACCGTGAGGTCGGGTTCATATTCCAGAGCTTTAACTTGATTGGTGACCTGACTGTTTTCGAGAACGTCGAACTGCCGCTTACGTATCGCGGGTTGCGGGCGGTCGAACGAAAAAGGCGAGTAGTGGAGGCGCTGGAGAGAGTGGGAATGGCCCACCGAGGAAAACACCTGCCAAGCCAGCTGTCAGGCGGCCAACAGCAGCGAGTGGCGGTTGCACGCGCGGTAGCGGGTGATCCTCTGATCCTGCTTGCTGATGAGCCTACCGGGAATCTCGATTCAACAAACGGCGAAGCAGTGATGGAGCTTCTTCGGGAGCTGCATCAACAAGGATCAACCATCTGCATGGTTACCCACGACCAGCGCTACGCAGCTCACGCAGATAGAAGCGTTCATTTGTTCGATGGTCGTGTAATAAGCGAAGGTGAGTTAAAGGAAAAAGCTCTCGCGATGCATTGAGGCTCGGTACGAACTTGTTAACGGGAAGCTAGAGCGGCCGTCTTAAGAAGGCTGTACACGTACCGTAGACTGTCTAGTCTGCGGATTGACGGATCGTAAACTGTCTAGTCTGCGGATTCTGACAGCCTAAGTTAATTCAAAACATCCGCAGACTAGATAGTCTACGGTACGTGTACGGTACTTCAAGGCACAAGATGGACACCCTCCTACAAGACTTTCGTTACGCAATTCGAACCATGCTCCGAACTCCCGGCTTTACCGCAATCGCGGTCCTCGCATTAGCTCTGGGAATCGGCGCCAACACCGCGATCTTCAGCGTTGTTAACTCGGTCCTCTTGCGCCCTTTGCCTTATAAAGATTCGCAGCGCCTGGTACACGTTCATCGAATGCAACCGCCGATCGAACGTGCCCCGATTTCACGACCTGATTTTTTCTTGTGGCGAGATCAGCAACAAGTATTTTCCGATATTGGCGCTTATCATTTTCAAACTCTCAATTTGACGGGCACCGATCAAGCCGAGCGAATAAATGGAGCGCGAGTAACCGGAAACTTCTTCAAAATGTTCGGCGTCGCGCCGGCGGCCGGTCGCTTCTTTGAACAGTCCGACGATCAGCCAGGAAGTGCGCGAGTGGCAGTAATCAGCTTCGGCTTGTGGCAACGACGTTTTGGTGGTCGTCTTGATTTGATCGGACAGGACATCACACTAAACGGCGATGTCTACACTGTGGTCGGCGTCGCGCCCGCAAGCTTCCAGTTTCCGCGAAGGATCGATTTGTGGAAGCCTGCGATTCTCGACGAACAGAAAACGCAACGCGGTTCAAACTATCTCAAGGTGATTGCGCGTTTGAAAGATGACGTATCCGAAGCGCAGGCCGATGCACAGATGAACCAGATAGCCGCCTCACTTGATCAGCAATATCCAAATAACGATGCAAACCTCACTGTAAAGATTGTCCCTTTACTTGAAGAACAGGTAAGAAGTCTTCGCTCGGTCCTGCTGATAATGCTCGGCGCAGTGAGCTTTGTATTGCTAATTGCATGCGCGAATGTCGCGAACCTGTCGCTTGCGCGCGCGGCGGGTCGGACTCGTGAGATCGCAGTTCGAACTGCTCTTGGAGCCAGCAGACTGAGAATTGTGCGACAGCTTCTGACTGAAAGCATGTTGCTCGCTTTGACTGGTGGAGTCCTGGGCGTTCTGCTCAGTATTCTGGGAGTCAAACTGCTCGTTACTTTGGCGCCGACCGGTCTTCCCCGTATCAACGAAGTAGCTATCGATCACTGGGTGTTGGCTTTTACACTTGCGATTTCTATGGTTACCGGTCTGGTATTCGGACTCGCACCGGCAGTGCAGGCCTCCAGGCCCGATCTGAATGAGGCTCTCAAAGAAGGCTCGCGTGGGAGTTCTGAGGGGCACCGAACCCTGCTAAGACGCGGGCTGGTCATCGCTGAAATCGCGTTGTCGCTGGTGTTGTTAGTCAGCGCCGGGTTATTGATCGGCAGCATAAAGCGACTGGGCGAGGTTAACCCGGGATTCGATCCTAACAAGACACTCGCCGTCGACATATCATTCCCCTACTCGTCGGCTGTCAACGCTGCGGGAGGCCAGAATTCGGCAGCAACACAGGCAACAAACTTTTTGAGCGAAGTCAGAACCAGGATCGGTGGGATCCTCGGAGTTCAAAACGTCGGCGCGATAAATGATTTACCGGTGACCGGACGATCAAGCGTAAACGGAGGTTTCAGCATCGAGGGCAAGCCAACTTCAAACCCCGGCGAGGGTCCGGTCGCGGAGTTTCGTCAGGTGACAACCGGTTACTTCGAATCTAT
>DATFWY010000327.1:0-49038 GCA_035258805.1 Blastocatellia bacterium
CCTTGTCCTTCAGCTCGCGTGAATTTGCGCTGAAAAAGCTGCCGTCCTCGACGGATGGATCGAAACGGATCGCGAGCGATGATGAACGACGAAGAATCGGGCGTCATCCAGTCACCGCGACCGGTGCCAATCTGCTGAGCGAGCGTTTTGTTGATTCCTTCCTGAGCCAGATTGGGGGCCTTATTTTTGTCGACAAGCTGCGCGAGACCGGCAGACGTGAACACGTACAATGCGCCGGCGCCGGTAATCAAAGCGAAGATTTTAGTTTTTTTCTGAGCGTTCATAATTTTTCTGAATACCTCCGTGACAGAAATACGTCATTGTTATCAGCCAATAAATCCCGGTTGTTTGCATCATTATTTTCGGCCAAGCGGGACGCGATGACCGCGACTCGACGAATAGTGGACCTCTGACTAATCTTCCAACCTGACTTCCCAACCCATAGCCGCTTCGGCCGTTGTTCTGAGGTGAGGAGTTGAGTAAAATGGAGGCCGTTTTGTGATCTGCCTCCCGTTCAACCTTCGCGTTGATCCTACCTCACCGGTGCCAGGCAGTCGTTGAAGGCCACTGAATAATTCTGAATTCTTATGAACCGTGGCTTATGGTTAAGCAAGAGATACAGTTATACAAATTCGGTGCATTCCAGTTAGATACCGTTAAGCGGGTCCTGTTACACGATAACTCGCCCGTCCAATTGCCGTCTCGGGCCTTCGACGTCCTGCTGGCGCTTGTCGCGCACAACCAGTGCGTCATCGATAAGGATGAGTTGATGCAGTTGGTGTGGGGTGAGCGAGTTGTAGAAGAAAACAACCTGACTCGCCACATATCTACATTACGAAAGGCGTTGGAGGAAAGTCCGAATGATCATCGCTACATTGTGACTCTGCCGGGACGAGGTTACAGTTTCGTTGCGCCAGTCGAAACCGTAATTAACAGGAATGCGCAAGCTATTCCCGTAACACAGAATGCTGATTCCGTCAGTCCAGATGTTGCATCTAAGGACGAATTAGGGATTCGCAACGTTGATCGCTTAACAGCAGTCGATTCGCCCCGCGAACAGAAGATTGTCAACATTCAGGCAAGAAGTAGTCATCGAATTTGGATTACGGTGTTGGCTGTGATTCTGGTTCTTGGGATCCTCGTCAGTTTCAAGCTCATCAAACCACGAAGGAACAGTGAAGGTATCAACACTTACCGGGATTGGGACATCGTCCGGCTCACCCGCGACGGAATTTCGTTTAGGCCTGATATCTCTCTTGATGGAAAGTATGTGGCATACGTGAGCGTGGATTCGGGCCGACAAAGCGTTTGGATTCACCAGCCAGGTACCTCGGCGAGCCAGCAGATTCTTCCGCCCGAAAAATACACATATTTTGATCTGCGTTTCAGCCAGGATGGCAGCGAGCTGTACTTTACAAGGATAGAGGGCCCAAAGGCGTTACGAACGCTGTATAGAGTTTCTGTGCTTGGCGGGGTTCCCAGAAAGTTACGCGACGACATCGATTCTGCAATTACATTTTCGCCCGACGGCCGACTCGGCTTCACCCGTAGCATTGGAGGAAAGTCAGAGTTCCTGATAACAAACGGAGATGGCGTTGAGGAGCAAGTATTGGTCGAGAGTCGTCTGGACGCTCCCGCCTGGTCACCCGATGGAAAAGTTATCGCTTACAGCGTAGGGAGCGCGGCATCAGGAGCGAACACGATGAGCGTCAATGAAATTCGTTTGGATGATGGTTCCCAAAGAGAACTCTCCACGCGAAAATGGGTCCACGTTGGACGCAAGAGATGGCTTCCCGACGGTAGTGGAGTAATCGTTGTTGCCCGAGAGCAGAGATTAAATGTCGATCGGCTCTGGCTGGTGAAGTATCCGTCTGGAGAGGCGCTCCCAATCTCTAACGAACTTGATGGCTTCAATGATGTTTGCTTGACGGGCGCAGGGCACACAATGGTCGCGGATCAGATGCTTCCTGTTTGCGAAATCTGGCATGGACCCCTGACCGACTCGGCTGGTGCGAACAAGATCGGCGTTTGGGGTATGGCAGGTCTCTGCTTTATGCCGGGTGGACGAATCCTTTATTCGGCAAAAGAATCGGCAGAAGCTAATGAAATCTGGATGATGGATTCTGATGGCAAAGAGCGAAAACGGCTGACGTTTGATTCCGGCAATGATTTTAGCCCGTTAATTTCTCCGGATGCACGCTACATCGTCTTCGTTTCTAACCGGACAGGTAACTTCGAGATCTGGAGAATGAATACCGATGGCAGCAATCCGGTTCAGTTAACAAACAGCAAAGGCGCGAACATGCCGGCCATATCGCCCGACGGTAAATGGGTGACATATATGTCTTGCGACGAGGGCGAGCTCTACAAGGTTTCCCTGGAGGGTGGCGAGGCAACCGGGCTTGGTATTAACGCGGTTGGAGTTTCAGCGGTCTCGCCTGATGGCAAGCTTATAGGTTATTTCTTCCCCGGAACGACTGGCTGGGGAATTGCAGTAAGCTCTTTTAAAGATGGTTCGGTCATTAAGAGATTCGATTATAAATTTCCCGCGTTGAACAACAGGGTGCTGAAATGGACGCCAGATGGCAAAGCCCTGCTCTATGCACTCTCGACTGATGATGTCGGAGACATCTGGATGCAATCTATCGATGGAAGCCCGGCGAAACGGATCACTGATTTCAAGAGGGATAAAATATTTCACTTTGACATTTCGAGCGACGGTAAGGATTTGCTTTGCGCTCGCGGTGGCTGGAAACACGATGTTGTTCTTATCAAGAATCTTCGGTGAAAATCGCCCAGATTGTTGATTCTGTGTAATCTGCGTAATCCGCGGCCCGCCCGAAGAGATTCATCCTCAGATTACGCAGATTACACAGATTACGGACTGCCTACTGCCTACTGCTTTCTGCTTACCGCCTTCTGTTTTAACATCTTCTCGACATCCTTTTACCTTGATTTGACACTTTTTGACATTTGCTGGCGTATGCTTTAAGTGCCGCAGCCGGATGGAGGTTCGAATGCAAACGACGAAAAGACGTTTCTGGAGCAACAAGCGCTTCCGAATCATGCTAACTCTCGAACTGGCTGTAATGCTTCCGGCAGCGGCGCTTATATATGTGAACTTCGCCCATTTGAAGTCGCTTAAGCACGGTAAGAAAGTTGAGGCGACAATCCATCGTGACTTCCTGTACACCCTGTCCATGTCTGAGAAGAAGATGAATGACAGAATCTTCGAGATGACGGACGAAATACGCGCTCTGTTTCCTTCGCCAGCCGCCGGCACCGATTCAGAAAGGGGAAGGGCACTTGACCAGATCCTGTCCGGACATCCCTGGGCCGCCCACGCGTTCATCTACGACTCCGAAAAAGGGCTTTTGCTTCGCTCACAGTGTCAGCCGATGGCTGATCCCTATATCCGTAGGGAACACGATCACTTGAATACTTTGTACTCGGGGTGGTTCGGGATGGAAGGCAAGATGGTATGCGATGGGATAAGGTCGAGGCCGCGCCGGATAAGTTGCCACGGGGAGATGGTTAAGAGACCAAGCGGTAGTGGATTCTTGGCGACTGCATTCTTTACGCTTCCGGGGCTTCCAAGTGATCAAGTTGTGTTCGGAGGCATCAGCTTCGATCCAGACTACCTCAAGCAAACTTTTTTTCCGGAGATGTTCGAGCAAATTATTTCACAGAAGATCACTGAGGAGGATCGAGGTGATCCGCTGGCTCTGACCGTTTTCCCACGTCCAGATGGATCCGACCCCGATCCGGATAAATCACTCGTCTCTTCGACGGGTTGGGGCGAAGGAAAGCCCGAGGTGACTCGCAATCTCGAAGACGCGTTTAGTGGGCTGACGCTCGGCATCAAATTCCAGGGCACAAGCGCCGACGCGATCGCAAGCCGCTGGATTAAACAAGGCTTCATCATCCTTGGCGTGCTTTCGCTGCTGATGATCGGAGGACTGGTATTAACCTATCGCAGTGTAAGCAAGGAAATGTCCCTGGCGCGTATGAAATCGGACTTCGTTTCCAACGTGTCACACGAGCTTCGCACCCCGCTGTCATTGATCCAACTTTATGCGGAAACCCTTGAGCTCGGCCGAATCAGTACGCAGGAAAAGAAAGAGGAGTATTACCGAACTATTCGAAAGGAGAGTGAGCGGCTCGGCAAATTGATAAGCAACATTCTCGATTTCTCTCGAATAGAAGCCGGGCGCAAAGAGTACGATCTTCGCGAGACCGACATCGCCGAGCTGGTGCGCAACACGCTGGATACTTATCGCTATCAAATCGAGAAGAACGGCTTTGAGTTTGAAACGAGCATTGAACCCAATATTCCGAGAATGCGGCTCGACCGCGAAGCAATCGCCCGTGCTCTCCTCAATCTTGTGAACAATGCTCTTAAGTATTCCGATGATGAAAAATTCCTGAAGGTTAACTTATATCGAACGAATGCTACGGTGAAGCTCGAGGTGGTTGATCGCGGGATCGGCATCGCGCGCCGCGACCAGACCAAGATATTCGAGAAATTCTATCGGACCGGTGACCCGCTGGTGCACAACACCAAGGGCAGCGGTCTTGGACTTTCGCTGGTTAAGCACATCACTCATGCACACGGAGGCCAGGTGGAGGTAGAAAGCACGCCGGGAAAGGGCAGTAAATTTACTTTGTCTTTGCCTTTGACAACAGGAGTTACCGGGACCGAAGACCGCATGGCCGCCGGTGCGACAGCATAAAATGAGCACGCTAAATGAAAATCAAACGAGGATGGTTCCTGCGCGAGATGGCGACGCCGAGAGGAGCGCAAATATGAAAACGCGGATTTTGATCGTCGAGGACGAGCCCGCAATGGTCGCCGGACTGCGCGATAACTTTGAATACGAGGGATACGAGGTCATAAGCGCGCAAGACGGAGTCGCAGGTCTGGAGCGAGCCCTGGCCGAACGCCCGGATCTGGTGGTGTTGGATGTGATGATGCCGCGAATGAGCGGCCTGGATGTGTGCAAGCACCTCAAAGGCAAGATGCCGTCGCTGCCCATCATTATGCTGACGGCAAGAGGCCAGGAGATCGATAAAGTTGTCGGGCTGGAGTTGGGAGCTGACGATTACGTCACCAAGCCATTTTCGATTCGTGAGTTGATGGCTCGCGTGAAGGCGGTGCTCCGGCGTGTTGCGCCCCCTGCACCGGCCCCGGAGATCTATAGATTCGGAGATGTTGAAGTCAATGTCCGAAGGAACGAGGTGCTACGCGGCGGCAGCCCCGTCGAGCTTTCCGGGAAGGAGTTCGCGTTGCTGGCGTACTTCGTAGCTCACCCCGCGGAAACGCTAAGCCGCGATCGATTGCTTGATGCAGTGTGGGGCTACGAGAACTACCCGAATACGCGCACCGTAGACACACACATTCTTCACCTCAGGCAGAAATTAGAGGCGAATCCTGAGGAACCACGACTGTTTCTTACCGTGCATGGCAGTGGTTACAAGTTCGTTGGATGAGGTAGCGCTATCATGAGTCAAGTGATGCTAAGCGGATTCGCAGCAGGCAGCGCAGTCGATGTTGAACCTGCCGCAGAGCCTTCTGCGGCGCAAGGTTTGCGAGACAGAACTCGAGATGAGGATCTGGAGGTAAAACTTACGGAACTTCGGAGAGACTACGCCGATCTACACGCAGCGCTTTTCGAAGCTTCGCAGGTTTACAGAAGACTGTGCGCGCCACGTCTGGTTCGACACGGTAACTTTGAAATCGCCAGCGAGACTTTTGCTGCCCGGCATGTGCCGGGCGATTTCTTCACGATCAAAGATATCGGCGACAGCGCGATACTTGCTCTCGGGGACATTAGCGGCAAGGGCCTGGCGGCGGGAATGTGGACTACGCTCCTGTTGGGGCTGCTTGGTATGCACAGCGAATCGAGTGTTAACCCCGAAGAGATCGTTGCCGAGACTAACCGGGACGTTTGTCGAGTTCCGCTGGGAGTTCCGCTTGCCAGTTTGTTTGTTGGAAGGATCGATTCAAACACCGGACGTCTTGACTACTGCAGCGCCGGTCATCCTCCCGGGTTACTCCTCCGATCGGAAGGACACCTTGACTCGCTTTCAGATGGAGGGCCGCTCCTTGGAGTGGTTTCGGATGCCTCATTCAACAGAGGAAGCGTGGAGCTGCGTGATGGAGACTTGCTGGTGCTCTATTCGGACGGGGTTCTCGAGGCCCACAACTACAATGATGAGGAGTTTGGGTTTGAGCGGCTGGAGTCGCAGCTACGGATGGCTCGTACCGGCGATGCGGATGCTGTTCTATTTTCGATGCTTGGAGCCGTGCAGGATTTCGTAGGTGGTTGCCCGCAGGCTGACGATATGTCGTTGGTGGTTGTGAGGCAAGGAACGAATCGTCCCACGTAGCAACGTTCGCACTAATTAACGAATTTATTCGTTCTGGTCGGAATGCGCGTTGATTAAATCAGGATGAACAAATTCGTTACTACCTTTGCGACAATGGGTTACGAAGTCGTTTTAGTCAATCACATTACTAAAGCAATCGGATAAGAGCTGGCGATTCAACGATACTGATGCGTTCTGGCCCTCTTTCTTTTTGGCAATCAATCCGGCATGTTCGAGGGTTTTCCAGTGGTGACAAAGGAGGGCGAGACTTATACCCAGGCTATCGGCTATTTCGGTGCCGCACATCTGGTTACAGTTGGCCAGCATTTCTACCATACGCAGGCGAGTTGGATCCGAGAGCGCCTTGAAAACCTTCGCGCGCTGCTCGGTGTCAATGTGTTTTGATGAGCTCGACTTCTTTCCCACGACTATATAGTACGAAATTCCGAGCAGTAGTTCTACAAATAAATTAAAACCTCAAATAAGTAAATAGTTAAACAACCATTGAACTTAAATATCTACACGGTCGTAAGGAACATCGTGGAAGCCGAGACCAAGTAACTCATAACGAAGATAACAAAGGAGATGTAATGTCGACACGGAGAAAAACAGCAGTAATAACTGGCGGATCGCGCGGCATAGGACGCGCGATAGCCGAAAGATTGGCCGCCGATGGTATCGCCGTGGCAATCAATTACTCTCGCAGCCAGAAACAGGCTGATGAAGTCGTCAGACGCATCATCGATCGAGGCGGCGAGGCCACCGCCATTCGAGCGGATGTCTCAAATCCTGTCGAGATCCGACACCTGTTCGATGAAGCCGAAAAATTCGGCGGCCGCCCTGATATCGTCATCGCGAACGCAGGAGTGTTGCTGCTGAAGCCGCTGGCTGAGAGCACAGACGAAGACTACGACAATATTTTCAACGTCAATACGAAAGGAGTCTTTTTTACCCTTCGAGAAGCGGCCCGGCGCGTCAACGAAGGAGGACGAATCGTCGCCGTTTCAACCGCCGGCACAAAGATGCCATTTCCCGATGCCTCTTTGTATTTAGGTAGCAAAGGCGCCGTTGAACAATTCGTTCGCTCGCTTTCACGTGAGCTCGGTCCGCGATTCATAACCGTCAACATTCTCTCTCCAGGGTTCACCGAGACCGATATGCTGCCAGGAGACGAGCAAATCCGCACATACGGAGCGAGCCTCTCGGCATTCAATCGCATCGGCAGCGCCGAAGAAGTAGCTGACGTGGCCGCTTTCCTTGCTAGCGACGCTGCAAAGTGGGTAACCGGTCAAAATCTCCAGGCGAACGGCGGAGTTGTTTGAGTTATAGCGAGGATTCGTTACTCTTGAGCGAGAGATCAGTGCGAGCTGTGTGACGGGATTGTCGATGACGACCCGGAGTCATCTGACTATATTCCGTCACCGCTCCGAACTTTTCATCGCTTGAAATGAGGTTTTTTCGGTCCTTCACGACTGAGAAAAAGCACTCAGGATGGCCGGAAATTTGCGCGGTGAATGAACGCAAAAGGAAGATCATTGTTGTCCAGCGTTCGTTTGTAACCAATGAGACCGGAGGCAAGAATGACGATTCGTTTGGATCACACAATCGTACCTGCCAGGGATAAGATCAAATCCGCAGAGTTCTTTGCCGAGATTTTTGGGCTAACGGTAAAGCCGGGTTACTTCGCGCAAGTCCAGATCAACGACAGCCTGACATTCGATTTCGCTGACGAACGCGGTCCGGGTGGTGAGCCTGATTTTAACCCCACGGCGATCCAAGGCCATCACTATGCGTTCCACGTTAGCGATACGGAGTTTGATGCGATTTTTGAACGTGTGAAGGCGAAGGGTATTCCTTACGGCAGCGGGCCATTCAGTCACACAGACAACAAGATCAACGTGCGAAGAGGCGGCCGCGGGTTTTATTTTGAGGATCCCAGCGGGCACCTGCTGGAAGTGATGACGGTGCAGGAGACAGGAAGTTTAGAGATCACGTAAGAACGATAATCTCTACAGTCTAGGGCAGAGGCTTCTTATATGAAAGATAGTATCTGTCGTCGCGCTCAATTGCCGCCTCTATTCTGAGCCTCACGTGGTACAACCTCGAAACTGAGCTTCTCCGTGCCCCTGATGACCACTACAGATGACTTGTGTCCTATGCGATCCTCAGTAAGCAGCTTATGAAGATCATCGATTCCCGCAGTTGGATGACTGTCAAAGCCAATGATGACATCGCCTTCGCGAAGGCCCGCGTTTCTTGCCGGACTGTTAGTCTCGAAAGATACGACTAAGATCCCGCTCTCCACCGCAAGATCGTAATAGCGCACGATTCGTCGTGGAAGCGGAACGTTCTGTCCGCCTAAACCAATATAACTGCGACTGACCTTACCATCCCGAATCAGGCGACTCGCTACGAATTTGGCGGTATCAATTGACGTCGCAAAAGAGATCCCCTGCGCGGGCAGAATCATCGCAGTGTTCACTCCTATGACCTCGCCTCGAGCGTTAACCAACGGCCCACCCGAGTTGCCGGGATTGAGCGCGGCGTCGGTTTGGATAACATCATCCATCAATCGTCCGGATTGGGCACGAAGCGAGCGCCCAAGCGCGCTGACAACCCCAGCCGTAACGCTGTATTGGAAGCCGTAGGGATTGCCGATCGCTATGGCTAATTGTCCAACACGAATCTTTTGAGCCTCACCCAGATGCGCGGGAACCAGGTTGGGGGCATTGATTCTGATTACCGCGAGGTCGGTATCCGGATCGTCTCCGATCAAGTCCGCCTGGTACTTGTGGCCGTCCGAAACTGTTACGTCGATTTTCGTAGCTCCGTGCACGACGTGACTGTTAGTCAGAATGAAACCGTCGGGAGTAAAAATGAACCCCGAACCGCTGCCCCGGGTTTCCTGCGGCATGCGCGCCGCATTACCTCTTCTGTTCGGCTGATGGACTTCTATGAAAACAACCGATGGGCTGACCCTTTCAGCAGCAGCAATCACGGCGCGCGAATAGGCGTCCATCAGGTCATCAGCCAGAAGGTCTTCGGCTCGATCCGAGTTGGTCAAATCCTTTCTGGTTCCGGACTCCTCCCGCTCAGAATGCTCGCTATTGAGTAAATTAATCTCCTGCTTCATCTTTATCAGGCTCCTACACTGTCAACGTGCAGCTCTTGTGTGAGGTTCGGACAAACGTGGTTCCGCAGGACTTGTCGGTGAATGTTTATTTGGTTTCGCTACATATCGCTTGCTCGCCGAGTGTTTTCGCAGCCTCAAGAAACTGGTCGCTGAGCCGGGTACCGGCGAGTGCTCGCGACAGGGACAACGCGCCATACATCATAGCGATCAACCCGAGTGCCTTTTCCCGGCTACCGCGACCGCAATCGATCACATTTGCGAATGAGTCAACAAATGACGAAAGCTCCTGCTCGAGCGCGCTGCGATAGGGCTCACCCTGCCGCGCAACTTCTGGAGCGGTGCTGGGCAGAAGGCATCCAGTTTCCTTATTGTCGCGATGCTTGCGCGAGAGATAGTGCCTGAGCACGCTCAATGCCCGCGCCTGAGGCGAGGCACCCTTCGCAGATCGCAATAGATGCGACCAGTTCGATGATGCCGCGTTCCGAAGCGCCTCGACGAAGAGGTCGTCTTTTGAGTGATAGTGGCTATAGAAACCACCCACAGTGAGACCGGCGCCCTTCATCACGTCCATCACCGAACTTGCCTTGATGCCCCGTTCGCGAAGCAACGCAGCGGCTGACGCAGCTATGGCTTCACGAGATTTCTGCTTTTGAAGAGTCTTCTGATTCATGTCCCGAACCTCGAGTTTGTGCTACGCTTTGAAATTCTGGCGCGCTGGCGACGTTCTGCCACAAAGACACCGGTCACGAAGGAACCCCAATCAACCTTCTGCAACTTCGAGTCTTAGGGTCTTTGTGGCGAGATTCTCGACGCCATGCTTTCTCATTCCGAAACGGCTTCTTTCTGGCCGTTTTGCAAGTGCTTATCGAGGATTTCCGACAAGAACTCTTTGGCGTTTTGTGGGGCGCCCACGATACGCTCGACCTCTTTGCCGTCCTGGAATAGGATCAGCGTGGGAATCCCCTTGATGCCCAGGCCGGAAGGCCTGTTGTTGTTCTCGTCAACGTTAAGTTTGACTACCTTTGCCCTACCTTGGTACTTCTCGGCAATAGATTCGACCGTCGGCGCTATTCGCTTGCAGGGTCCGCACCATTCGGCCCAAAAGTCGACCAGTACAGGCTGAGAGGATTTCAACACCTCATCCTCGAAATTCGTATCATTTACTTCATTTACAAACGCGCTCATTGTACCCTCCTATATATTACGCTCGTAATATTATAATCATACTAGACCTGTCAAGCCAGTGTTCCTAAATGTCTGTGTGTAATCTGCGAAATCTGCGGACAAATCTGGCGGTTCGGGATTGTGCTGAGAACGCCTATCCGCTGAGTACGCAGATTGCGTAGATATTCCTTTTTGGTACTTGTAGATTCCCGGTCCGATGCTGCGATTGAGAGAATTCTGCTGGATCCTTACAATTGGTGTTGGCGGCTCGACTGCGATTCACCATGAACCAAAGTACGCTCAAACAAAAACTCGAGGCCCTATCTTCCTTTCCTGAACTAAAAAGCAGCACGGTAGCGAAAATTGGCGGACTGCTCGAGGGACTCAATAACTGTGACCTCTTCCGTATCAATCCTCTTCGGTTCGCAGAAGAACACAACTTCGATACTTCGGAAGTTGTTAACATCTTTGTCCACGGAGCGAGAGTTGGGTTATTCGACTTTGCCTGGAACATGCTCTGCCCGTCATGCGGAACGATTGTGGATAGCTATGTGTCCATGAATGACGTCGAGAACAACGCCTTTCATTGCGCCTTGTGCCACTGCGTTGTGTCGATCAACCTGGACGACATTGTGGAAGTTGCCTTCACGATTAATCCGAGCGTCCATTCGCTCGAGATCGAACCGTTCAAAGACCCCGAGAGTTACTGGAATTACTTCGTCTCCGCGAACTATCAGCGCTCACAGGCTCTTGAAGAGTACGTAGCCGAAGTTAGCCGCGCCATGCGTCTGCTCGCTCCAGAAGAGATCCAGAATGTTTCACTCCCCGCAGAGCGTGAAGCAGTCTATCGGGTCATTAGCATCGATAATCATATCTCCGCTTTTATCAACGTTAGCGACAAGAAAACCACTACCAGTCAGAGAATTGACTTTTCAGTTCTGCCAAACATCCTGACTCCCAAGGAGGTAACGATAGACGCTGGAGATGTCACGATTGCCGTTCGGAACCTGTGCAAAACTCCCACCGGCGTGATTGTAGTGCTGACCGATCTTCCGCGGATGCACGCTATTCTGCGTGACCATCCTTCAACGTTCCGCCCATTCTTGACCGGCAAGATGCTCCTCAATAATCAGAGTTTCCGTGAACTCTTCCGGATACAAACTCTAATTCCGGACCTCAAGCTTAAGCTCCGAAGTTTGACGCTACTTTTTACTGATCTAAAGGGTTCGACTGCTCTTTACGATCAGACCGGCGATGTCTACGCCTACAGCCTGGTGAAAGAGCACTACAAGATACTCACGGAATCGGTGCGACAGAATTCCGGAGCGGTTATTAAGACCATGGGTGACGCGATCATGGCGACCTTCTCGACGCCGTTAGACGGCGTACGGGCCGCCCTTGAGATGATGCAAAAGATGAAGCAGTTCAATGCGGGACTAAGCCAGCCGGAATACGCCCTCGGCCTAAAAATCGGGCTGCACGAGGGATCGGCGTTGGCGGTAAACGCCGAGGACCGGTTGGACTATTTTGGACACTCGGTGAATGTCGCTTCGAGGGTACAAGGCCTGGCGCAGGCTGACGAAATATGCGTAACTGAACCGGTGCTTCAATCCGACGGCGTAAGACGGGAATTCGCCGACCGAGGATACGTGGAAGAAAGCCGTTTAGTCTCGCTCAAAGGAATCGGCCGACCAGTAAACGTCTATCAATTGAGAAAAGAATACTGACAGAAAAGTGCAATCGGAAGACCTCCCACGGTCGGTATCCACTACCGGAACAGTTTAGATAGCAAGCTTTTTATCATCGCCACCGACGTAACCAGCCATGCCGCCAGCGCAATATAAATAAAGTATTGAGGTATGAGAAGCAGTGGCTCGAAATTGATTGCTTTTGAAAATTGAAAAGTGCAGACAGTGTACATGCCCAGGGGAAACACCATACCCCAGTATTGCGGATCATAGACTAGCGGAAAACGCTTATAGACGTGTCGCCAGAATCCCAGTATGAATAATAGCGGGATCCACCAGGTGCCAGCCGCCCAAAAAAATAGCGTGAACCCTTTCAGGAAAGGCAGGATCTCCGTCAGAAAACCCCCATCTCTGGAAGCAAGAATCAGCCTAGCCCCCGCGAGCGTCGTGATCGCAACCGCTCCCATGTTAATCCAATACGGCGGAGTCAGAGTTGTGCTCGTCAGGCTGAAGAAAGTAAATCGATAAAAGATTAAAGTGATCAACAGCAGGTAGATCATGCACCCCAGCAGGAACATGCAGAGTGTAAAGAAGAGCAGCGACTCGCGATGTGAACTGAAGCGGGCCGCGAGAAGAGTGCCAAGAACAGAGATTGATTGTGTCGAAACCGCCGCGATTAACCACGAGCCATTAATCCCAATTTCCAAAGGGGGTTTGTTTTCGCGTACGGTAACCGCCGTGAAGAACGTGTACATAATCAGCACCCATAACACGAGGCCGAACAACCAAAGAAAACCCGCCACCGTGTAACGCCCCGCAATAATGATCGACTGGCTGCCTAACAGACATGTCCCGGCGATCACCGTGAAGAACCCAGGTCCGCGAACGTGGTCGGTGATGTCGGCCTTTACACGAGGGAAGAAACCGATGATACGAATCAACAGCAGCGCCCACAGGATTAGATACGCCAGGACGTTGAGAGCAAGAAGCGCCCATGCCAACGATCTGAACTCGACAAAATATGCGGCAATGGAGATTATCCCGGTGGCCATCACCAGGGCGAAGTAGCCTGGGAAAAGATTAGCCGCAGCGGTTGCGATAATGCCCTGTTGTGGCATGGTGTTTGTCACAGTGTTTACCTATCGAGGTTCCTTACAAAACGGCTTTACTCTTGAGGGTGGTGTGGGGCTCTGCGGCTCTTACGATTTCTGCATTACTTCTTCGTCGCAGTGCTTGCAATTCACTTCGAGCCCGATCCGCGACCTGCGACCTTCTTCACTCAACACCCATTCGCGGGAAATCATGGGTGGGTCATGGCGCACGTGCTGGTGATGCCCGCAGTCCAGGACCGCTTTCCAGTGTCCTTCGTCGTCCCTCTCGTAACCTGTGATCTTGCGCCTCATCGCTTGTTGCGCAAATAGCCGGTGCTCGTGAATCGGCGTGACGCGGGCCGCCACCAAAACACGATCGAAAGCGAAATGATCCAGCATACTCCGGACGCAATGATTAAGGGCCATATCTCCTGATATCTACCGGCGAGCGTTGCTTCGATTGTCGCTGCGAGAGTCCAGAGCTGCGCTACGTTTATCATGATCAGCATTATTAGTCGCGCTTGCTCTAAAGCCGCTCGCCCGTGACCGGCGCGACCTCGGACTGGTGCCTCGTTTAAATGGAAGCCAGACTCCGGTCGGCTTTCTATTCGCGCCCGATCCGCAGAATCAAATGGAGCCTGCATAACTTGATGCCTTTCTGCCGACAGCCCAGACTTCATCACCACGAAGCTCGAGCATTATCTGATCAAGCGGTCGTGGCGGTGGGCCGTACAACACGCGTCCACTCTGAACGTCGAAGCCTCCTTCGTGGCACGGACATTCGAGGCGTTGTCGCTGTCTTTCGTAGTAAACTGGGCAAGCCAGGTGTGTGCACTTCTGCCCGTAAGCGAAATAGCTGCCATCGGTGTCGCGGACGAGTATCGCTGTATCGTTTTCTGTCGGGTATCGGAAATTCAATGCAGAACCGGGCACAAGCGACTCGCCGCCTTCAATCTTCATGGATGAAAAGGCCTGCTTCCCGCGGCGGTCGAAAGCTGCCTTACTCGCGATTACGAGGGCGCTAATGAACAACGCCGTTGAGGTGAGGGCGAGGAAATTGCAGAATTCTCGGCGCGTGACTTGCGTCTCCTCACCCCGGTCATAAGGGAAGTCATGTTGATAGGGCGCGACCGCCCGGCGTACGTCTCTTTCATCCGAAAAAACACCATCTGTCGCTTTCTTGCCTGCAAATTCGTTAGAACTCATTGCTCTTATCAGACTCCTCCACCTGTGTGTCTATCCACGACTCCACAGGGTTTTGTTCAACCATTCCAAGACGACCCCCGAATACACCGCAGCCATCCACGACGATCTCGTCGGACTCGCTAGGCAACATCAAATAAACCTTTGTCTCGACTTTTTGGTTGCCGAAGATATGCACGTTGACCGGCTTCGTGCGCCGGTAAGGAACGATTTGCTCGTACTTCCCGAAAGACAGGGCGCCGGTCGGGCACACGCTCGCGCACATCGGTTTCAATCCTTCGCTTGTGCGGTCATAGCACATATCACACTTCATTTGCAGGTGCATCGCGGAATTGTATTTAGGTACCCCGAATGGACAGGCGTTCACGCAGTTGCGGCAGTCAAGGCAGCGTGGTTTGAGCGCGGTCATCACGATGCCATCTTCGGATTGCTTGATAGCGTCGGCTGGGCAGACCAGAGCGCATGTTGGCTCAGCGCAATGCATACATACTGTTGGCAACGTCGCGGTGGTCTCGCTGCGATCAAGATAATCCACAAAAATCATCGAATAACCTTTATGGGTTCCGCACTCGCGACAGGCCGCGACGCACGCGCGGCAGCCAATACACCTCTGCGGATCGATGAACATCGTCTCTTCCATATCCGGACCTGACTATTTCTTGCCGCTGTCGCTCAACCGGGTGACCGAACTGCGTTCGGCTCCCTTCCTCTTTTGACCGTAAAGCGGAAGTTGACGCGTATGAAGCTTCTCTACACGTGCCGCGCAGGACTTAAATTCAGGAATTTTCGAAACTGGGTCCAGTGCAGGATTTGTCAATTGATTGACTGCCAACTGTTCACCCCAATGATAAGGGATAAAGATTGTATCGGGCCGGATGGTTCTTACCACGAGAGCGGGAAAGATACCTTCCCCGCGACGAGATATCACCTTCACGTGTTCTCCATCAGCAACACCAAGCCGCATTGCCGTATCCGGATGGATTTCGACGTAAGGTTCCGGACACTGTTGGACCAGGAAACCGATACGCCGAGTCTGATTTCCTGAGAGGTACTGGTATACAACGCGGCCGCTTGTCAGCAACAAAGGATAGAGTTCATCGGGCACTTCATTCGATGGAGCATACTCCACTGCATGAAATTTCGCCTTGCCGTCCGGATGATGGAATCGCTTCTCAAATAAACGCGGGGTGCCGGGGTGATCTTCAGTTGGGCATGGCCAGAAGACCCCATTCTGTTGCTCGATCTTCTCATAGCTGATTCCGTAGTAGTCCGCATTGCCTCCTTTGGAAGCGATACGCATCTCATTAAAGATTTCCAACGGGCTGCTGAAGCTGAAGTACTTGGCGCGGCCCATTCGGCGGGCAATTTCCTGAATGATCCACCAGTCCTCTCGCGCCTCGCCCGGGGGATCGGCGGCTTTGTTAATCTTAACTACACGACCTTCGCTGTTTGCTGTCACGCCTTCATCTTCAGCCCAGGTTGAGCCTGGAAGGACCACATCAGCATAGCGAGCGCCTTCCGACATAAAGAAATCCAAGCACACGTAAAAGTCCAGTCCTTCGAGCGAGCGCCGCACCTGATTAATGTCCGGGAGACTTACCATCACATTGTTGCAGATCGAAAGGAGCCCGCGTATCTCGCCCTCGCGCATCTTTTGAAACATCTCGACGACGGAAACACCCGCCTGTGGCAGTTCGTCTTCGGGGAGATCCCAGACGTCGCAGATGTACTTGCGATGCTCCGGGTTGGCAATTTGTCGTTGTCCAGGAAGCTGGTCTGCTTTCTGTCCGTGTTCACGACCGCCTTGACCATTGCCCTGTCCGGTTATGGTTCCGTAACCGCGGCCGGGAGCGCCGATTTTCCCTGTGGCAAGCACGAGATTAATGTATGAAAGAACATTATTGACGCCGTTTGTGTGGTGCTCGACGCCTCGAGCATGCATTACCATTGCTGTACGCGCACCGCCATAGATGCGCGCAGCTTGTACGATTTTCTCCGCCGGTACGCCAGTTATTTCGGAAGCGATCTGTGGCGTATACCGTGACGCAAGAGATTTGGTTTCGGCCCAACCGTTGGTTCGTGAGTCGATGAATTGCTGGTCGGTCAGTCCTTCATCAATCAACACGCACAACATTGCGTTTGTAAGAGCCACGTCGGTTCCGGGTCTGAGCTGAAGGTGCAGGTCGCCCTGTCTTGCGGTCGCCGTTTCTCGCGGATCCACGACTATCCACCGACCTCCCTTGTCCCTTTGCTGCCACAAGAACTTGTTCAACACCGGGAATGTTTCAGCGGCGTTGGCCCCCGCGATTAACAATACTTCCGCCAATGGGATGTCCGACCACGGGTTGGCAGCGCGGTCGATTCCGAAGGCTTTGTTGTTGCCGGCCGCAGCGCTCACCATGCAGAGCCGTCCATTGTAATCGACGTAGCGAGTGCCGAGACCCGCACGCGCAAATTTACCCATGAGGTAAGTCTTCTCGGTGGTAAGCGAAGAGCCGGAATAGACTCCCACCGCGTCTTTCCCGTATTTCGATTGGAGCTCTTTGAGCTTTGAGACGATCAGATTTAGCGCGTCATCCCAGCTTGCACGCTCGAACATCCCGTTACGCTTGATGAGCGGGTACGTGAGACGATCAGGATGATGAACTTGCAGGTAGGCCGTTACACCCTTAGGGCAGAGCCGACCTTCGTTGACCGGGAAGTCGTAGCGGGGCTCAAATCCCACCACGTGATTCTTCTCGACCAACAGATTCATTCCGCATTGAACCGCGCAGTACGGGCAGTGCGTCGGCACGATGCGATCAATGATACGGTCTGATCGCCAGCCGTCGTACGGCTCATCGTGTAAATGCGGTCCGAACGCCTCAACTATTTGCTCAAAGTTACCGACTTTGGACATACGATGCCGTCACGCACGAGGAGTAATGATGTGGTGCTGTTTTCCCTCTGTTGTTCACACTAAGAAATGTTGTTAAGTTGATTTATGTTCAACTCTAGATCCACGATAAAGGCCGCCGTCTTTCCCCGAAGCCGCAAGGTAAGACATTCCTCTCATGATTCGTTTGCAGCGCGGACAGTATTCTTGTAGCGTGTGCCCGTCTGCCATGCGATAGTCGAACCCAAGCCTGTCAACTACTTCCTTTAAGTCATCGAGCCACATCTTGCCCATGAACTCAGTTCCGCAACGAGGACAGACTGCCTGCTCGGCGTCCCTGTCTCGACGCTGGTAAAGCTCGACCCCTAACGATGCGGGCCGCTGCACAATGTGAAAGAACTTACCAAATGGCAGATAGAAGAGTGTCATTATTACCAGCGCCTGATGTGAGAGAGCGATAAACGAATACATATATCCTTCGAGCCAAAGGGACGATGCGGTCAGCATTAACCCGGTCACTGAGATTGCAATCAGCAACATGTGAGGAACAAAGTCCAACGTGAACTGTTGCAACGCAATCGCACCACGGTCATGCAAACGCCGGTGAATTGCAATCGCGCAGCCGGCAATGACCGCTATCGCAGTGAAGTCCAGCGCGTGAAAAGTAACCCAGGCCAGCAGGCTACGGCCTTGGAAGACTCCGGTTGAAAACCCGAATAAATAGGCTCTGTAACCTTCCCCACCTTCCAGTCGGAAATGGATCCAACCGAATACCAGCGGAAAGGTGATGAGCGCGGAAAGTACGCATCCCCACATGATCAGTGCATGCATAAGCCAGCGCGAGAGACCTCGGCGGGCGATGAATTGTTGCGCGATCAGATTGCGAGCAAATGTAAGGACGGCGCTTTTTGAATTTGCTGCAAGACTCTTGCGGTCGCGAAAGAGGTGCCAACCGCGCCGCCAGTAGACTCGAGTGGCCGGGCGTTGTATCCACAGTGTGTAACGGAATACAAGTGCTCCGAACGCAACGATGCTTGCTACGGTGTAACCGAAGAGGGCCGGGTCGTAGTGCTCAAGCTTGCGAGAGCCAATTATTACTAAACCCGTCAGTAACGCGGAAGCTGCGAGACCCAGCAACACAGAGCGGCGGCGGCTTGTTGTGGTCACAAGCATTTCTCGGCTTATTAGAACGCCAGGCTGATGAACCGCGTAACCAAAAGCAGCGGACAATCGCCGCTTGCTACAGCATCACGATTCAAAAACTGATGTAGTAGCAACTCGTGATGAGTCACGAGTTCTGGCATCAAATTATATGCAAGATTCTTTCATCCGCAACCGACTCATTCGGGAGAGACATTTACTCGAGCCGCCGACGACCTCGCGGCTGCATAGCATCCCCGATCAAGGCACGTATGGCCCGCTTCACCTCGGAATCAATCTCTCTGCCTACTTGTTTTTCGTAGAGCGGAAAAAGGTGACGTTCTTCTTTACGGATGTGCGATTCCAGCAGATCAGCAAACTGGCCAAGCGAAGCCTTTAGTCCGGCGACTTTCGACCCGGCCAGCCGGGAAGCAATCCGCCTAAGTTTTCGGTGTTCGGCAACTAACTCTGTGAGCAATTCTCTCGCGCCCGCGAAAGATCGCATAGCTGGAAACAGCACCTGCTCTTCGGCCTCGAAATGCGCGGTGAGGTCTGTCGTAAAAAACGCAGCTGCCTGAACTCCCTTTTCACGGACCCACGCTTCGTCGTCTCCGTTCTTCGGTAGACCGCGGTGAATTCTCAGGCAGAGCATCAGCCCATAATGGTGCTCGCGCGACAGCGGTATGAGGCTTTGATATCTTCGCGAAGCCTTCATCGGTCTATTTTTATCCAGTTAGCTTTAGACCCTTTGCAGCCTTGCGCGAGCCAGAATGTGCTTGTCATGTTCTCGCAAAAACGCAAAGGCCCAAAGCTCGCAACGGAATAATTTTAGAGGGTCAAAGGGGAAGTTCCTGCTCTCGAATGAAGCTGAATTCATCGTGTCAACGAAGCCGATTTAAAGGCCTCACTTTCGAGCGCCGGAATCACTCCTGAGTCAAGCTCCTCACTCGCAGCATCAACCCGGTTAACAGGGCCCGCTCCTGAACGCTTCAGCACCTTGACTAACGCATCAAAATCCTCGTAGAAAACGATTATCAGGTCTCCGGGCCCTGCAGAACCAAGCTCCTGCTCGAGCGCTTCACATTCGTCGAGTACAATTTCGCATTTGCGGTTTGAGCAGCTGGTTATTGATTCGCTGAGCAGACACGGGACATCACCGGGTTTACGACCTCTCAAGTCCTTGTCCTCGCGAATAATAATCCGTTGAAAGAATTCGGCGGCCTTTCTTCCAGCTTCACGAATTAGACTATCGCATCTGTCGCCGGGCACACCAACTATTGCGGTCACATTTCGCACTGGCCAGCCGGAGATCAACCTCCCGATCGCTTCAAAAGCGTGGGGGTTGTGGCCGTAATCTATCAACACATAAGCGCCGCGAAGCTGATAAAGATTCAGCCTTCCAGGATTGTGTCGATCATCTCCGAAAGTTGCGATAAAGGACGCAACCTGCGCTGCTGAGAGACCCAGGGATCGGCAGGCAGCGACCGCGGCCATCACGTTCTCCAGTTGAAAAGTTGCCGTTCCCCCGAAGCTCCCAGGTAGAGCGTCGGTCCTGATGATCGGGTCTCGCCTTTCTCCAATGCCCTCAATGATCCAGCCATTATCAATGTAATATGCAACACCGTTAGCGGCGAGATGATCCCTGATCAGGCGCTGACCTTGTGACGATGCGAAATAAACGATGTTCTTTCTCAGCTTATTCACCCGAGTATTTTGCATAAGCTTAGACAACCGCTCGTCGTCCGCATTGAGAATCAGCGTCCCTCCTTCGCGTACTCGCTCTGCAACGAGAGACTTGGCATAAACCAGATCGTCTATTGTCTTAATGCCGTCCTGGCCAATGTGGTCCGACTGAATGTTTGTAATTATTCCGATATCAGACCAGTCATAACCCAAGCCGCGCCTTACGATTCCACCCCTTGCGGTTTCAAGCACGGCGACATCTACAAGTGGATCGGCAAGCACCGTTCTTGCAGAATGCGGACCCGTTGTGTCGCCTTCGACCACTCGTTGAGAGCCGATGTAAATTCCGTCGGTCGTCGTCATTCCAACACAGAGCCCTGATTGTGAAATTATATGACCTATCATCCGCGTGACAGTCGTTTTACCGTTTGTTCCGGTGATTGAAATGATTGGCACCCGAAAAGGTGAGCCGGGCGGATACAACATATCTACTATCGCTGTTCCGACGTCGCGAGCCTCGCCCTCGCTAGGATGAAGGTGCATCCTGAGACCAGGAGATGCATTGATCTCTATTATTCCGCCTCTTCCCAGTGGTTGGGAAATATCGTCGGTGATCAAGTCTATGCCGCAGATGTCGAGGCCTACTATCCGGGCAGCTCGCTCGCACATTGCGGATATTTCCGGATGAACGAGATCGGTCACATCTCGCGCCGTGCCGCCTTTGGATAGGTTTGCTCCTTCCAACACGTACACCCGGTCGTCCGCTGGCGGACGAGTCTCGAGCGACATTCCCTGTTTTTCCAAACATGAGATAAGGATGGAATCGACCACAATTCTCGTGAGAGGCTTTTCGTGGCCTTTGCCTCGGAGCGGGTTTCGATTCTCGATCTCAATGAGCTCGCTGATGGTGCGTTCGCCATCACCCACGACGTTACAGGGCTGGCGGAGACTTGCGGCGACCATTCTTCCATTTATCACGAGTACCCGATAATCGTTGCCGGTGAAGCGCTCTTCAATGAGCACTCGACTCGAAAACTGACCGGCAATCTTAAAAGCGCGATGCATTTCTTCAGGCGTTCTAACATTTAGTGAGACGCCGTTACCCTGACGTCCGTTCAGTGGTTTGACTACAACCGGTGTGCTTACGGTTGTGAGGGCCTGAACGGCAGCGTCTTCGTCTTCTACGATCTCGCCCAGCGGCACAGGAATCGAGGCACCGTACAACACCCGCTTCGTCAACTCTTTGTTAGCCGCGATGTCCACCGCAACGCAAGGGGTATTGCTGGAGATTGCGGCCTCAATAAGTTTTCTGTATTTCCCATATCCTAGCTGAACGACACTACCATCTCCCACTCTGTTACATGGTACGCCGCGCGATATTGCCGCATTGACTATCGCCCTTGTGCTTGGACCCAGTTCTGTTCTGGTAATAATGGAGCGAGCTTCGTCAAGCCTCTTATCGAGGGGGAAAGGAGTTCCTTTAACCAGATGGTCGACGAGGTCGACGGCGGTGCTCAACAGAAACCGAGTGCCTTGCTCCGCCGTGTACTCTATAGCTACGTTGTACACGCCTGGTTGTTCAGTCTCGCGAGTTTTCCCATGGGTTGCCGGTACACCAGCCAATTCGGTCAGCTCCAGTGCTACGTGCTCGACTATGTGCCCGAAGAATGTTCCTTCACGCAGTCTCTCCACAAAACCACCGCATCTGCCTTTTGAGCAGTAGTGAGAATGCAGGCCAGGAAGCAGATCGATCATTCGATCTATCAGGCCCGGGATTTCGAAGCTCTCTTTACCGGCGAGGTCTTCAAGATCCAGTTTCATCAGCAGCACCGGGTGGTGGCTGTAGAAATTTGGTCCAGACATTGTGCGAATTTCATTAATCCTCATTGACCTTAACCTCTGGTTCGTCAGTAATGCTTATATTCAATATCCTTAACTTCTGGCAGCTCCGCCGCAGCGCGAACGCTAAGTTTTTCTGGTCTTCGATTAGGCAGGTCGAATTTGTCTCCCTGACTGAGGACGTGCAGCCTGACATCGTACATCGACACTGTCGTGTTGATTTCTTCCTCGGCAATATTCGAAAAACTGATGCCCCCGCCGTCTATCACGTAAACCGCGCCGCTTCCAAGCACATAGAAGGTACGGTCTCCCTCGATAATGATCGCCGTTTGCTCATCGATTCCGAGACCGAGGTTCTTGGGGTTCTGGGCGATCGAACCGAGCAGCCTCACCATTCTGCTGCGCTCTGAGAAATGCTGGTCAATGATCATTCCGCCTATGAGGCCAAAACCGGGCGCCAGCTTGATCGAATCACTGACCTTATGAGAATGGGGGTTTCCGCTACTAACGATCATTGTTTCGCACATCACGGAGGCGCCGGCGCTCGTTCCAGCTATCAACCCCTGCGATTCGTAAATATCCTTTATTCTTCGGTGAACAGGTGTGTCTCCGAGCTGACTCGTTATCCTGAGCTGGTCTCCACCAGTAAAAAAGACGCCGGCGGCGTCGTCCAACACGCGGATTTTGGTTTCATCGTTCGCTTCGCAGCGGTTATGTATCTCGAGTTTTGCAACATGTTTGAGTCCCAGGCTTCTGAAGACGTGATCGTATTCGTCGAACAGCGGCCCGGGATATTTGGAAGCAACCGCGGCGATTACAAGCCTTCCGCGCCCAATTCGGCGAGCAACCTCGCTTAAGATCAATTTATCGCCGACTTTGTCTTCGCGTCCTCCAATGACGATCAAGGTACGAACCTTTTTCTTTGGCATGCCAGAGCCTTTCTATCCCCGGACAGAGGCTCTTCTGTCGCTTCTGTACAGCGAGAAACAGACCATTGGCCGCAAAACGAAAGTGTTCATCGATGTACTTATGAGGATCTAATTGGGCGAGATGAACGAGATGGGTCCGTGATGATGTCCACCATTGTTACTCCTGTGTGGTGCGCAGGCGACCCTCTTAAAAATCGAGCTGATGATTACTGGTTACTCGCGTGCGTTTTTCTAGACGTTTGTCACTGACATAGCTTCTCTTTTCCCGATTTCCGCGCTTCGTGGAAATGAGCAAAACAGAGGCCACTGCACGGGAGTCGACCACTGCTACAAAATGAGCCGCGTTGGTGTCGCAGACTGCAAATCTGAGTCTTTAACGTTGTACGGTTCGGCAGTGGGTCGAAGGTTGCGTAGCACAGGCGAGCACTTTCTTGCGACACTGTTGGAAATGCATTCAGCGTAGTTACGGGGGGTGCGCGCAGTTAGGCCGGCGGCTCAGAGCAGAGTTCGGCTTAGAGCAGGGTTCTCAACCTTTCTTTTATCACTGCTTCTTTTGGCGTCTTCGCTCCGCCGCTTAGCCACTCGAAAATACGTTTGGGGGTGATCGTATGAATAACCGAACTGCGCACTTCGACCTCCAGTGTGCTTACTTGTCCAGGCTCGCAGTTATGCTGCCGGAAGATGCGAATGGCTAACACTGCGGCTTCGTAAAGACTCTCTGCTTCGAGCTCGACGGTATGCCTCAAACCTTCAGTATCAAGATATGAAACGAGACAGGAAGCCACGAACCGGAGTCTAGCATTTTCGAATATCTTCGACAAATTATCTAGTTATCTTCAGCATTCAGCGTTTAACGTTCAGCGTTTCAAAGTTTCATTCCCTTTGTAATCTGTGTAATCTGCGTAATCTGCGGATAATGTTTCTTTATCCGGTCAATCTGTGTACTTTGGGAGGCGAATTCGTCCGCAGATTTCACAGATAGAGAAACGAAATGCTGAACGCTAGTCAGCTGAACTCTGAATGCAATCAGGTTGCGGAGATATCGCGATGCGCACGTTAATAAAGGGCGGCTGGGTGGTCGGGTACAACCGCCGAGGCCACAAGCTTATTCCTGACGGTTCTGTTGTCTTTGAGAATGATCTCATCGTCTACGTCGGGCACGACTTCCAGGGATCGGTCGACCGGACTATTGATGCGCGGGGGAAGCTTGTCTCGCCCGGGTTCATCAACTGTCATCTTCATGCGGCGGTTAATGCCGCTCAAACCGTATTTATTATCGACAGTAAGCGTGACTACTTTGGCAGTAATTTCATTGGCTACGCGGCGCCCAGGCTGGGCACGATGCCACCAGGAAAAACTGCAGATCCGGTGCTCGCCTGCAAGTATGGCATGTGGTCAGCCCTGCGAGCGGGTGCCACAACGATCCTCGATGTTGGCACCATGCCCGGCGGTCCTGACTTATTCACCGGGCTAGTCGGCGACCTCGGGGTGCGCGCGTATCTCGGCCCTGGGTTCAGATCGTCAGAATACCGCTTCGACGGAGACCGAGTCCGCTGGGAGTGGAACGAGGAGAACGGAACGGCTGGCCTTGCGCGCGCCGTAGATTACGTTAAACAGTACGATGGCGCGCACAGCGGAAGGATCAAAGCCATGATCTTTCCAGGCCAGATGGATACCTGCTCGTTGGATTTGCTGCGCGCCGCTCGCAACGCAGCCGATGACCTCGATGTGCCGATCCAGCTTCACGCCGCAATGAATCAGCGAGAGTTTCATAGGATCCTGGAGCAGCACGGCAAAACGCCAATTTCGCTGCTGGATTCGATCGGGTTCCTAAAACCCAGGACTGGCCTCGGCCATTGCGTGTTTCACAACAGGCATTCGTGGTGTCACTACCCTTACGGCGACGATCTCAAGCTGTTGGCTGATGCGGGCGTCACCGTGGTTCACGCGCCTTTCAAGTATGCGAAGATGGGCATTACTTTCGAGTCATTCCCCCGCTATCGAGACGCCGGAATAAATCTCTCGATTGGAACCGACACCTATCCGCAAGACATTATCCACGAGATGCGATGGGCAGCGATGATGAGCCGAATGGCAGACGAGAGCTTCACGGTTGGAAAGCCGCGAGACGTGTTCGACGCGGCAACACTGGGTGGAGCGACTCACCTTGGACGTAACGACATTGGACGGCTTGCTGTCGGCGCCAAAGCTGACATTATTGTTATCAATCTGCTCCAGGTACACTATGGCGCGGTGTACGACCCGATAGCTTCCCTGGTCGAGTGTGGAAGCGGTACGGATGTCGAGACCATCTTTGTCGACGGCGAGATGCTGCTGGAGAATGGCAAGGCCGTTCGCTTTGACGAGGCCGCAATGTTGCGAGACGTTCAGCAAGAAGGTGAGCGGATGTGGAACGCGGTTCCTGAATGGCATTGGACGGGCAAGGCCATTGATGAGATCGCGCCCCTTAGCTATCCGGTAGAAGACTGAGCACAAGAGTAGCGTAGCCTGTCTAATCTCCGAACCTGAAATAAGGCGATTTTAGACGCGCAAGCTATTTGGCTGATGCAAGCGTAGACCTTGTGTCCATATCAATGCAAAAGGCGCAACAGTTGATTTGCGATGCTCTTACCTTAATTAACCCTATCAGAGACGGTCCGAGCGATGAGGCTTTGATGAATGCTTTTGAGTGCATACATCGCCTTCGCAGCGTCAGGATTGACTTTCGTGTAATCAATGCGACGTCCCATCTTTGGTATTCCTTTGATCGATATCGGTTTGCAATTGGCTCTCCGACCGTGCTTTCCAAGCCGTCACCCTGAGGGCAGAGCCAGTGTGAAAAATCCTGAATCCCACCCACGAGATTGTGTGAGAGTTAGTAGTTCGGCCTTCAGACAGAAGTTCGTATCTTGATTTTCGCGAAAATTACAACTTCCGCCTTATAGGCCGAACTACAAACGTCTTTTCACACAGTCCGTGCCCCTGGTTGGTATTCCTGAATTCTTCCGTAGATCAGACGCTATCTAAAGAACTCCATCGCTATCTGTGAAAGTGCATTCACCACAGGCTCTGCAATGCGATTGGTTCGGCTGCGGCCGCCAGCGAGACCGGAGGCGAGAAGAATACCGATACCAATACCAGCCCCGAAAGCGATTAGCGTCAGCTTGCCAGGGTTTTCCCGACCATATTCGAGCGTTTGATTATAAGTGTTGCTAAGCGCTTCACTGGTCTTATCGTACGCATCGCTTACCGCTCTTTTGGTCTGGTCGACGGCAGCTTCCATACGAGCTCCGACTTCCGAGGCCATTTCTTTCGCCTTCTGCGGCGCGCTTGCGGTGTGTGGCATCGACCCCGTTGAAGGTTGGCTCTTTGTCGTTGGTCTATTTGTGCTGGTTCCTTCACTCAGATTCCGATTAGATTCCATTGCTTGTTCTCCTGTTTTTTAAAAATGTCCCACTAACTGAGGCGTTTGATCGGGTGGGCACAGGACTGGTGTGGGACACAACAGCTTTCGGCGGGTCCGCACTTTGAGTCAGTTCTGTGACCGCCCAATGAAACGCCAACGAACAAAATCCGGAAGCGGCACCGGCGCAGCTAATAAACTGTTTTGGCGTGGGACGTTGAACCCGTGCGTTGTCGCGGTGATGACGCCGATGCGGTCAACAGTTTTTGTTTAAGGAAATCCAATGCCGCTTTGGTCGCCATTGCTGTGATCGTTGCTTTCAAAGTACTGGTTGAAAGCAGCCTCTTCTGTACCATACTCATCATGGCATCCTGCACTCGATCTTTGGCTTCTTCGGTTAAGTCGGCAATTGCGTCAAGAATTCGTTCCTTTGGAGTTGGATTTCGCTTAAAGATGCCGGCGACCAAAAAACCGCATCCGGCTGAAAGACCGAGTGCGATCGCGGGGTACTGCGCTACGTATTCACGCCAGTCGAATGTTTGACTAATTTTTTCACCCAATTTGTCTACCGTCTCCGATATAGATTCACGTTTGGCTGCGATGTCATTGCGGATTGCCACCGCGCTGCGACCCGACACTTCATCCGGCACTCTTTGTTGGATTGCTACATTAGGTCTTTCAGCCATTCCTTATCCTCCTCGAGCGTCTCCATGGTTTGTTCAGGTTTGAGGCTCGTCCGCTTGATCTGTGACACGCCGATTAACACGGTTATTCCGCCAATTATCGCCAGCGCGGCTCCGATAATTAGCGCAGCGTAGCCTGCTCCGACGTACGTGGCTAAACCAATAACGGCGGCCGCGATCAGTGCCAGCGTCGCCAGGTAACCAATGAACGCCCCTGCAGTCACCACGATGATCGCAGAGCGAAGCCGGATGAATTTCTCGCTCATCTCCTGCTTCGCGAGCTGAATCTCGTCGCGGACCAGGGCGCTGGAGTTGTTGGCTAATTGCCCGAGCAACTCTCCGAAAGATTCGCGGGATAAGCTTGTCGCGCTTTCATTAACCTCCCTGCGCGGTTGCATTTCTACCTCCTAATGAGCACTCCGAGGAGAAGTCCGGCGGCCCCGGCGATCAATAGACTCTTGCCGGGATTTCGTCTGACTTTAGTTTGGATATCTGATTTGATTCGCTGTGAATCAGCATTTCGGATATATGTCGACGTATCGTCCAGCCATTCAGCCGCGGTGTTCGCGTAACCGGCAAGTTGGCTTTGCTGGTTCTCCGCTGCCTTCGATTGTATTGTCTGGGCGGCCGCATGAAGTTTGTCGGCTACTCGCTGCTTCACATCATCAAATGTCGATGAGTCCTGTAAACTGGAACCCGTTGAGCTGATGCCATCGGGACCGAGAACCCCCACCTTATCTCTGTTTTCCATTGTCCTGCTCCTGTGTCAAATGAGTCCTGTGAGTGCGCTCCGCACGCGAACGCAGAGTTTCCCGTGCAACAGCAATGCCAGAAATACTTAGCGCCAAATTACCCTCAAGCGGGCCCTCGGGCTGACCAATGAATCTGCGAAAAGCCAAATTTAACGACTGCAAAGAGCATGCAAAGATGAAATTCAACAGGAGAGAAAGCAGCTTTGCTGTAGCTGTCGGATTTTGTTGCAGAGTGTCCTGAATGCGCTCACGCCCCGACTTTTGGAAGTATTTTTGGTTGACTCGCACATAAATCCCAAGTGGTCGGGTGATACGTCTCTGATTTGGTCCATGCGTTGCGCAACGATGACTCAGCGCTCTACGAACCGGAGGTGAATCTCTAAGAGCGTGATCTAAATGAGTCGAGTTGGTAGCTGGGTGAACAATGTCACTGAGTCGTCTGAAATATCTTGTAACGGCTGCTTATGGCGAATGGAGTGAAGATAATGCTTCTCGTTTAGCCGCAGCTCTCTCGTTCTACGCTGCGCTTTCACTCCCCCCGCTGCTGATAATAGTTTTGGGAATAGCTGGTTTCGTTTTTGGCCGCGAGGCAGCGACGGGTCAACTGGTCGCTGAGATGCGAACTTTCTTCGGTTACGAACGAGCTCAAATTATTCAGGATATAATCGCGAGTGCGAACGGGCCTGCCAGTGGATTGGTATCAACGATTGTAGGAGTGATCATACTCCTGTTTGGTGCGTCAGGAGTCTTCAGTGCTTTACAGGATGGGCTCAATACAGTTTGGACGTCCAGCGCAAAGGGGGGCCGCGGCCTGGTTGGTGTAATCAAGGACCAATTTCTCTCTTTCGCCATGGTTTTTGGACTTGGTTTTCTCTTATTGGTTTCCCTGGTCATTAGCACTCTACTGTCGGCGTTAGGCGAGAATCTCTTTGAGGGGGTCACGGCGCCTGCCATAGCCGTCGAAGTAGGAAACTTCATCTTGTCATTCCTCTTTTTAATTATCCTGTTCGGTTTGATGTACAAGATCCTTCCGGATGTGGAGATTGGCTGGAATGACGTATGGATTGGAGCGTTAATCACGGCGCTGCTGTTCACGCTTGGAAAACTTGGGTTAGGCATATACCTTGGGCGGAGCACATTTGCGAGTGCGTATGGCGCGGCAGGGTCGTTCGTTGTAATCCTGGTCTGGATTTATTATTCGGCGCAGATCGTCTTCTTTGGTGCGGAACTGACTCAAGTGTAGACGAATATCTCTGGCTCGCGAATAAAGCCTTCAAAGGGCGCAGTGGCGGTACAAAACGGACAGCTGGGCAGGATGGATTATCGGCAGCGTAGAGAAAAACAGAGAGCAGAAGGCAGAAAGCAGAAGGCAGTAGGCGGAAGGCAAAACGCAGAAGGCGGCAGGCAGGAAGCAGCAGGCAGAAAAAGCAGAAGGCAGCGGCTTCCGCGTACTGCTGCTTAGCTGCTACTTCCGCCTACCGCCTTCCTCCTGCTGCCTTCTGCTTTTCCGCCTACTGCCTTCCGCGTTCTGCCTCCTGCCTTCTGCTTTCTGCCTGCTGCCTTCTGCTTTCCGCCTAGTGCCTTCTGCCTTCCGCCTACTGCCTGCTGCCTTCCGGTTCAGTAGCTAGCGTCGGTTGATGCGGTTGCGGTAAACGGAAGTAACCGAAGACCGTAATCAAAAACAGCAAAACAGCGCTGGCATAAAAGAGGTTCCTGATGCCAAGGGTCTGCGCCAGCGAGCCTGAAAAAACGAGACCCACTAATTGCGCAATCGATAGAACCGACATCACGCTACTGCTGACTCGCCCGATCAATTCCATCGGAGTTTGTCCCTGCATCAACGTCTGAGCTGACACGAAGACAAATACCACTCCAACCCCGACTCCCAGCATGCTGATCGAAGCTGCCGCAATGGTCCTGAACGCTGCCAAAACAATCACGAACGCGCCCATTGTCAACAACCCCCAGAGCGCCAGATGGGTCTTCGATAACTTTTGAGCAAAGCGGTTCATTAACAACGTGCCTCCGATCATACCTACTCCGATCAGAGAGTTTACGATGCCGAATACCACTGAATTTGCCTGCAATTCGTCACGGACATAGACCGCTATCAGTGGCCCGAAGCAAGAGATAGCGAACATCCCTGCCGTCATCGCCATTATTACGAATGAGATGGTTGCGTGCGTGAAAATGAACTTCACCCCCACCATCAAATCCGACAGAACCGATTTGATTGGATGACTGTCTTTTGATGGAGCCACCGGTTCACGGGCGATCACCAACGTGGAGATCATGGTGGCGGAGTAAATGTATGTAACGCTGTCGAGCCAATAACACGAACCGGCACCGAACCATCCTGCCATTGCTCCTGCCAGCGCAGGGCTGATTATGCGCATTATTTGGAACGCCTGCTGGACGAGAGCATTTGCTGACAACAATCCCTCACGGGGCACAATCGTGCGGAGGGTCACTGTCT
This sequence comes from Blastocatellia bacterium, assembly GCA_035258805.1. Lineage (GTDB taxonomy): Bacteria > Acidobacteriota > Blastocatellia > UBA7656 > UBA7656 > Onstottus_A. The sequence continues at coordinate 30,429 of DATFWY010000327.1, forward strand.
GCGCCGGCATGAAGAATGCTGAGACGGCGCTGAGCAAGAACAGGATGATATAGATCTGAGCCAGAGTGGTTGAAAATACCAGTCCGATCGCCAGCACCGCGCGAATTAAATCGCTCGCGATCATCGTGCGCTTAACGTTCCACCGATCTACAAACACACCGGCTAACGGGCCGATGAGTGCGAATGGAATCATGAAAGACACGCTAATGCCCGTTACCTGGCTGGCGCTCGCGTGCAGGTTAAAGGAGACGTAGCTCAGGACTGCAAATATCGCAAGAAAATCTCCGAAAACGCTCACGACCTGCGCCAACCAAAGACGGCGCATCGGTTTGAGCTGCAGGACCTCCCTGATAGTCATTTGACGCGGCACTTCAGACATGTTCTTTCCTCCGATGCCCGTTAACCAAAAACGTCAATACGAGAATAGCCGCTAGTTGATGGAGCGGCCAGGGACAATACAGTCTGTATTAGAAAAATTCGTCTACTGCTGTACGAAAAAAAGTCCTAATCGGTTAACGAAAAGTGAAATTTAAGCCCGGACTCACTTGACGTACCTGTAAAGGTATTTAATTCAACAACAAAACCAACTTTTTTCGCAGTCCAATACGGCCCATTCGTCACGCTACAGATGGTATCTGTCCCAAAATCCGTTTGTTCGATTAGGGTTCATTCTAAACTGTCAGCAGTTATGGCCCGCCGCGTAGCCAGCGGGGAAGTGGTGCCGAAGGCGGCGAGCGCCACGTCGACTGATTTTTAAGTTGTTGGGAAATATCATGCAAGTAATAAGGTACGGATATCCAGCCGCCTCTCCAATCCACAATCAGGCAAGTCTCGATTTCTCTTCTGTTAACCCCGAGGAACCCTACATCGGTGTCAGCAGATGGGCAGATACCGCCCGAGGTCTGATCTTGCTCCATGCCTCACATGACAGGCCAATCATTATCGAAGGAGAGCGCGGCACCGGCAAATGTCTGCTCGCGAGGTCTATACATCGATCCAGCTCCCGTAGTCGTGGTCCGTTTGTGCCCCTGGCGCTCGGATCAACGACGGATGAAATGGCGCGCGCGATTTTGTTTGACGGTCACGGCGAGAAGTCACTCCTGGAATATGTCGAGGGCGGCACGCTGTACATCGATGGACTATCAGAGATTTCTCGTTCATTAACGGAGGACATCATTCGTCTCGTCGAGTCACAAGCCTTCGGGGATGGAGCACGCCCTATTCGGATCGTTCTTGGACTGACGACACGAAACGGTCAATCAACAATGTCGACGACGGCGCGCGGTCTGGATTATGAGAAAGTCCAGATCCCCCCGCTCCGCGAACGAGTTGACGACATTCGTGCGCTAGCTGAGTACTTCATAAAAAAGCGGTGTCTTCAGCTGAAGAGGGAAATAAGCAGGATTACGCCGAGGGCACTGAAGCTCTTATCTGAATACGATTGGCCTCGAAATGTTAGCGAACTAAAAGTCCTCATAAATCAATTAGTGAAGCAGCTGAATCCGCCGTCAATCGATGTTTCGCTGCTTCCCGGATACATGTCGGGTCCGGAAGAAACTTTTCCAGAGGCGGGGGTCGATCTCGACAACGAAGTAAGAAGAATTGAAGTGGATCTGATTTGCGCTGCGCTCAAACGCAGCCATGGACTTCAAAATAAAGCGGCGCAGTTATTGCGCGTCAAGCCGACAACGTTGTTCATGAAAATTCGCCGTTACGGTATCGATGTGACCGTGTATCGACATTAGCGTTTACTCTGGCTTGGCGGGTGTCCTTCGATCGGCGAAACCAAATGACCAGAAGCAGGCCGCAAGAAAATACATCGGTGAGATCGCGACAAACATAAGCAACGTTCGCAAGTCCGTTTTCGCGAGCCAGCTTGCGGCCCTGAACACCCGAACGATCGGCATAAGCACAATTAACAACGGGTAACGAAGAAGAATGTCCCCAGGCATACCGCCCCTGCGCCTGGCTTCTGCCGAGCACCTTCCGAGACTGACTTGATAAGACAGAACCGTTCGCCAACCGGTCCGATTTAAATGAATAACTTCGATTGCCGGATCAAACAAAATGCGCTCGCCTGACTTGTGCATTTTCCAATTGAAGAGAATGTCTTCAGCGAGCCACATGTCTTCATCGAAGAATCCATATCGTTCCAGCGCCTCGCGCCGGTAGGCTGCGTTTGCCGTGGGGATACTACTTTCCAGTCGCATCGGGGCGGCCGGAATGAATTCCTTGAATTCGAGCAGATAGCCGGTCCACCCGCTCAAACTTCGAGGTGTTCCGTTGCGTAGCGAGCCGCCTACCGCGGCGTATTCGGCTTCGCGATGACGGATCATCATTCGTTCAATCAGGTCAGGCTGGGCAATACAATCAGAATCGATCATCAGGCAGAAAGGCGCCTGGCTTGCTTTCGCTCCGATATTTCGCGCAGCGCCGGCGAAAGTGCGCCGCTCGAGGTGAATCAGCCGAACAGAGGGGAACTCGCCTGCGACGATCTCGGGAGTTTTATCTTCAGAACTGTCTACGACAATGACTTCATACGGAACAGAGGTTTGTTGAGCCAGTATAGAATGCAGGCAAGTTCGAATTGTACGCTCGGAGTTGTAGCAGGGAACGATTACGGATACGATCGGATCTATTGTAGATTTGTTATCTGAGTCAGCCATTTGAGTCACAAACCATTTGCCACGGACCGTTTGAGTCACAAAACGTTTGGCACGGACCATTTGAGCCACAAATCATTTGGCAGACGGACCCTTTGAGTCACAAAACGTTTTGCACGGACCATTTGAGGCACAAATCATTTGGCACACGGACCATTTGAGCCACAAACCATTTGCCACGGACCGTTTGGGCAACTAGCAGATCTTAGGGAAACCAACCGGGTTACTGATCAATGTGTCCATCTGAAATATGCAATCTGAAATATGCAATTCTGAATCTGCAATCTGAATCTGCAATCTGAATCTGCATCCAATCTGCAATCTAACCAAAACACGGATCTCCGGTGTATCCACCTCAACAACACATATATCCTTCGAACATCCGTTAAGCAAGATTGACAGTCTGAGCGCCGCTCAAATAGCTTCTAAGCGAGATGGACCCTCAAGTCGACGTTGTAGTTGTAAGCTACAATACAAGAGACTTGTTGCTCGAGTGCCTGGCGTCCGTGTTCGAGAGCGCCCACAGCCGAAGCGTGCAAGTCGTGGTCGTCGACAACGCCTCGCAGGACGGTAGCCGGGAGGCAGTGCGCCGAGGTTTTCCTCAGGCGATCGTAAAAAGCAATCCGACAAATGCTGGATTCGGCGCAGCGTGCAACCAGGCAATAAGGATTACCGATTCTCCGTTTATTCTTTTGCTCAACAGCGATGCACGGCTTACACCACAGGCGTTCGATGCATTGTGCGAATGTTTGGAAAACAATGCCCGGTGCGGAGCCGCCGGATGCCGCTTGATCAACGCTGATGGCGTTGAAGAAACAATTACCAGAAACTTTCTTACCCCACTAAACCAGGTGCTTGAGCTCGGTGGTGTTCAGGTTGGAGCCGCTTTGCGAAGAACAAGACTACCCAACGCTGACATCGGACGTCCTGATTGTACAGTGGATTGGACAAGCGGCGCGTGCTTGCTGTTGCGACGAACGGCAATCGAGGAAGCCGGCCTGTTTGATGAACAGTTCTTCATGTATTCGGAAGATGAAGATCTGTGCTTCAGGCTCAGGAAGTTGGGATGGTTGGTATGTTATTGCAGTGACGGGACCGCTGTTCACCACGGCGCCGCTTCCAGCAGCCTGAATAAGGATGACGCGCTACGGCAATTCTACAGGAGCCAGATTCTATTTTTGGCTAAACATCGGGGGCGTGGTTCTGCGGTCCTTTTTGCTGTGTTGATGAAGTTTGTTTTGTCGATGAAACGATCGTTGTCCCGCAGCGAATCGAAACGTGAAGCAGCCAGCGCGCATTTGAAGGCCTTTGGAGAAGCTTGGCGCAATGGTTGAACGAAGTGACCTGGAACGGTTCCATGTTCACGTGTGGGTGAAGAAGCAGTGGAATTTAAGTTCGCAAACTTTATTGCTCGATCATAGTCTCAATCAACTCCGCGAACCGATCATTTGGATTCTCATTCGATCTTAAAATGTTCTGCGAAAAGGTCGGACCAAGATCATTTTCAAAGAAGGTTATGATCCGCTCCGCGAGAGCCGTCGAATCACCGCACGGGAACAACAAACCATTGACGTTTTCGATAACAGACTCGGAGAGGCCACCAGCCGTCGACGAGATAATTGGCACGCCGTTCAACAGTGCGATGCGCGCCACACCGCTCTGACTTGCGCTCACATACGGCAGAACAAGTACGTCCGCTTCGGCGAAGAGCTTCGGGACGTCCTCGTTCGGAATGTATTGATTATTCACTTGCACCTGGCCTTCAATCTGTAGCTCTGAAATCATTCGCTGGTACCGATCTATAGAATCGTAAAACTCTCCCGCGACTATCAGCCGGCAGTCCACCTTCTCGAGCACGATCGGCATCGCTTTTAGCAGCACCTCGAGTCCTTTGTACTTACGAACTTTTCCGAAGAATAGAATCGTGCGTCCGCTGCGGATCCTCCGCGTCGATGCCGCGAACTCGCCGGGAAAAGGAAGAGAGGTCACGGATACCGCCTTGCCGGGTAGGAGGTTGAGAAGTTCCTGGCGATCATTGTTTGAATGGGCGATCAGTCTGTCCGCTGGTGAAAGAGCAAATCTAAGGAGTGGGCGATCCAGGGGCGTGGTTTCGTGCGGAAAAACATTATGACATTCGATAACGCATCTGATCGCGTTCTTATGACACCATCTCGCAAGGGCTCCAACTACGAGCGCGAAAAACGGTTGCCACCACTGGATGAGCACGAGGTCAGGCGAAAAATCCTTGAGACGATTGACTGCTCGAAGCCACGATATCGGGTTGAGCGGAGTTAGTATCGGCAAAGCTCCTGAGTCTAGTTTCAGGCGACTGTTGTCAAATTCGCTAGTGCCTGGAAAAAAGAGAGCGGGGTAGAGTTTGCGGAAGGATATAACCTGAATCTGGTGACCACGTGAAAGCAAAGCTTTCTTCACCCAGTAAACGTGGTGAGCAATGCCACCTCTCAGCGGGTAGGCCGGGCCGATTATGCTGATTCTCATTCAGCCGAATTACCTCGACCGATTTCGAATGCATGCTCGCTACGAACCGTGAGATCCTCTTGTTCGCTGGTTTCGACAATCGAATAATCACTTTCGCGACGGTACGAAAACGCAATCATTTCCGCAAGAAGTCCAAAAAGGATCAGCTGCACGCCGACTACGATCAGAAAGGTCCCGATGATCAGAAGCGGCCGATTGCTGAGCCACTGGTTGAAAAACAAGCGCAACGTAATCAGGTAGAGATCGATTACGGAGCCAATGCCTGCCAGCAGCAACCCCATCAATCCAAAAAAATGCAACGGCTTGTTCGTGTATCTGGTCATCAGGATGACTGTCAGCAAGCTGAAAAAGCCGCCAAACACTCTTTCCATTCCGTATCGTGAACTGCCGTGTTCTCTCGGCGCATGCTCCACTTTCACTTCGCCGAGTCGGAATCCTCTATAGCTTGCCAGCACCGGAATGTACCGGTGCCGCTCACCATAGACCATCACCTCATCCAGCACTTCTCTGCGATAGCATTTGAATCCGCAGTTGATGTCGTGAAGCCTCACTCCGGTCAACAGCGAAGTCACCGAATTGTAAATTCTTGATCCGATGCGGCGGCCCAGTTTGTCTCGGCGGTGGTAGCGCCATCCGGAAACAAGATCGTGACCGGCTTTCAGGTGGGCGACGAGAAGGGGGAGTTCCTCGGGAATGTCCTGCAGGTCAGCATCCAACGTAGCGACAAAGCCGTATCTGGCCGCTCGAAATCCAGCGGCAAGCGCTGCCGATTTTCCAAAATTCCTTCTAAAACGAATGTATCTGATCGAAGCATTCAGCGACCGAAGCTCTCTCAACTTGTCGATTGAACCATCGGTACTACCGTCGTCGACCAGGATTATTTCATAGCGTCGTGACAGTTCCTCGAGTACGGCGGACAATCTGCGGCAAAGTTCATCGAGAGCTGGACGCTCGTTATAAAGGGGTACGACTACAGAAATTGACGTTGAGCTCATACTACCGTTATGCGCCTGCGGTTCAGCTCGGCAAATGCGGCGAATTGATCGAAAATCTTTTGTAAGATATAGCGAAAAGTCGGTGATTACAAATCAAAATAACGGGAAGAAATCAGTTCGTCGTGTTCGAAAAGGCGACAAATCGCCAAATCCCACCAACACGTTTGCTTCTTCCATACCCACCTCGTTAGGTGGGTATGGAAGAAAAAAAGCGACGCAAGCTCCCTCTGGTGTTGGTATATCAGAGCAAAAAGAACTTTTCATTCTACCGCTGTCTAAAATACTATTGTTGCCGTCACACTGTTCCAAACCCGCGAGTGAAATTTGATGACCGCCGCCGCGCGTAAGAGCAAAACCAAGCCGCGACCATCAGTCTCAAAACCGGAGCGCAAGGCTGTCAAACGCTCGCGCCAGGAGACTCTTCTTATCGTTGCGGCGCTCAGTGCCGTCGTCATCGCCTGTTATGCTAATAGCCTCGGCAACGGCTTCGTTTTTGACGACGAGTTCCTGATTCCTGCTTACACCCGAACGTGGAACCTCTCCGAGCTGCTTAAGGTCCTGTTTGACTCATACAGACCAGTAAGAAACGCATCTTATGTGATTGATTTCCTGATTTGGGGACCGCGGCCGTTTGGGTTTCACCTGACAAATCTCTTGATCCATGCAGTGAATTCGGTTCTGGTGTTTTTCTTAGTCCGTCGACTGACGCCAAGAAAGGGAATCGCAGTAATTGCGTCACTGATTTTCGCGGTTCATCCGATTCAGACCGACGCCGTCTCTTATATATCTGGCAGGCGTGACATACTGTTTACAACGTTTTACCTTGCGGCATTTCTTGCGTATCTAAGATATCGAGCCGAGGGATCAAAAAAGTTTTTTGTTTTGTTCCTCGGTTGCTGGGCTCTCAGTTTGATGTCAAAGGAAATGGCAGTGAGCCTGCCGCTGATCATCTTCATTTGGAATCTCTGTGACGTTTGGAACGAGGTCTCCGGATCATTGCCGGCGCGCGCGATTCAGGCAACAAAACGCGCTCTTTCTCAAGACAAATGGCTTTACGCGTTACTTGGGATCTCATCCGTGGCGTTTGGCATATATGTAGTCTTTATCCGGCAAGCTAGCGGTCGAGTTGGAGGCGGAGGATTGGAATATTGGGGTGGAAGCTTTTATGCAACAGTGTTGACCGTCTTGCGAGTTCATGCCTGGTATATCAAACAACTAGTGTTTCCGACGCCGATCGCCCAATACTTCGGCGCGTTCGATATATCAAACTCGTTGATTGATCTGCGGGTCGTCTTCTCTTTGTTGTTGATTGTCGGCATTCTCGCGATTGGCGCAATGTGGCTTAAGAAAGACAAGCTGATTACGTTTGCGGTGTTTTCATATTGCGCATCACTGCTACCGGTGAGCCAGATCATTCCTCATCACGAACTGTTGGCCGATCATTATCTTTATCTTCCAATGGTGAGCTTCGGGCTTTTTGTGGCCGTACTGGTGGATTCGATTGCGCGACGAGGAAAAAGCAGCAGGCAGGTCGGCTACGGCGTGGTGGGCGCTGTGGTCGTGATCTTTGGGATTCAAACCGTGGCTCGAAATCGAGACTGGAAAGATGAGATATCAGTATGGGAGGCGAATTATGAGTCGGTACCCAACTCGCCCAGGGCTTCTTACAACCTGGGCGGGCTGTACATAGCCAAAGACCCGCAGCGATCCGAGAAGCTGCTGAAGGAGTCGATTTCCAACGATCCGACTTTTGAACCCGCCTACTTAACCCTTGCAAAGTTGTATGTGACTCAAAAAAGAACAACCGAGGCTGAGACGCTTATTCGACAAGGTCTCGATCTCATCGACTCACCTAACAGGTCATTCATTCTCCGTAACACCTCGCTATTGAAGTCACAGTTCACTACAACGCTTGCAGCGGCAAAGTGGGAGGCGGGAGATCGCCAGGCTACCGAGCAAATCCTGCGTCAGGCGATGGCGATTTATCCAAGGAACCTGACCGCCTACGATTCATTGGCGAACTTCTATCACAATCAGGATCGCGGAAAAGAGCAGGACGTATTGAGAGAGGCACTTGTCGCGAATCCTTCAGCGTACGAAATTCGGGCGCGGCTCGCGGCGGTGGTTGTGGAAGAGAAGCGTTATGATGAGGCATCGAAGCTTCTGGGTGAGATGCTTGACCTCAATCCGACGGCCAGTAGTTGTGAGAAAGCGCGCGGGTACCTGTCGGAGGTGAGAACAAAAGCTTCCAAATCGATGGAATTAAGAACGCTGTCGGATACTGTTGAGCTGGTGTTGCGGAAATGTGCGGAGCGATGAAGACACGTAGCGTTCAGCGTTTTATGTTTAGCGTTCGGAGTTCAGCGTCCAGAGTTAAAAATCTCGATTTCGTGATTATGATGCATCTACAGACGAAGGGCTTCCCGGGCTAAATGATCAACTCCGAACGTCAAACGTCGAACGTAAAACTTCAACGCTAAACCCTGAACACCCAAACATACGTATCGTTGACAGCCCTTCATAACGACAACTAGACTCAAATCTTAATTGACCAAATCAACCCCGACGAAGATGTCCCCCCGAGGATGTAATGACCTTGCAAGCAGCGCGCACTGCTGACAGCGACCATAGTAATATAGCTTACGATCTTCCTGAGAAGCCGCTAGTCACAATTGAGGCCCACAGGTCATGGGTTCCGTTGAATATTCGTGATCTTTGGGCTTGCCGCGAACTTCTTTACTTCCTGATGTGGCGCGATATCAAAGTTCGTTATAAACAGACAGCGCTGGGGGCCGCATGGGCGGTCATTCAACCTTTGGTGACGATGATCATATTCACTTACTTTTTTGGTAAACTTGCGCGAGTACCGACGGAAGGCCTTCCTTATCCAATATTTTTTTATACCGGTCTGTTGCTTTGGACCTTCTTTTCAAACGCGGTAAATAGCGGCGCAAACAGCCTAATTGGCAACAGCAACTTGATCACGAAGGTCTATTTTCCGCGGCTGATAATACCATCGGCGGCAGTCGGAGCGGGACTACTCGATTTCGCCATCGCATCGCTTTTGCTGATCGGACTCCTGATCTATTACAACTTTCAGGTTACGTTGGGTTATCTGATGCTCCTGCCTCTCATAGCCCTTACTACACTGCTTGCATTGGGCGTCGGCATTTGGTTCTCAGCCCTCAACGTTCGGTATCGGGATGTGCGATACGCGCTTCCTTTCCTGATTCAGATATGGTTATTTGTTTCGCCGATCATTTACCCAGCCAGCCTGGTGCCGGCGGAGTGGCGATGGGTAATGATTCTGAACCCGGTTACCGGTGTGATAGAGGCCTTTCGCGCCTCCCTGTTTGGCCGAACGTTTCCCTGGGGGTCATTAGCTTATTCGTCCGGATTTACCATAATAATGCTGGCATACGCGGCATACACATTCCGCCGAATGGAGCGGAATTTCGCCGAGCTTATCTGAGAGAATAGTTATATCGGCCCTGTCGGTATTGTGTCAGATAAATGAGACCCATAATAAAGGTACAAGGAATCAGTAAGCGTTTTCGCATTCAGCCTCGCGAAAGCCCTTCGGTTCGCTACGAGACGTTACGCGAGTCCATCGTCAAAACGCTGCGTTCTCCGTTTGGAGGGCGAAACGGGAATCGAGATAACATGATCTGGGCGTTGAAGGATGCGAGCTTCGAGGTGATGCCCGGAGAGGTTTTTGGCGTCATCGGTCCAAACGGAGCCGGCAAATCAACGTTGCTGAAGGTGCTCTCAAGAATCATCGAGCCAACCAGCGGACGAGTCGAGCTCTATGGCAGGGTCGCAAGTCTGCTCGAAGTAGGTACGGGTTTTCACCCCGATCTCAGCGGTCGAGAAAACGTATACCTGAACGGAGCGATTCTGGGAATGAAGCGTCGCGAGATCGACTCAAGGTTTGACGAAATTGTCGCGTTCGCCGAAGTCGAGAAGTTCATCGATACAGCGGTGAAGCATTACTCGAGTGGTATGTATTTGCGGCTGGCATTTGCCGTTGCAGCGCATCTTGAACCGGAAGTGCTGATTGTCGACGAAGTTTTGGCGGTTGGCGACGCGAGCTTTCAGAAGAAGTGTCTCGGGAAAATGGACGATGTAACTCGAAGCGGAAGGACGGTGCTTCTCGTGACGCACAGTTTGGGAATGGTAACTCAGCACTGCCAGCGAGCCATTTTGTTGGATGGCGGGCAGATCATAAAAAGGGGAGCCGCCTCCGAAGTGGTCGAGCACTATCAATCCAGAACCGCCGCCCAGTCCAGTTCATGAGAGATTGATTCAGGTTTTTTCATAGAGTCTCTGCCATGGGTGGAATTGAGAGTTTTTTTAAGGCCTTCAATCACAAACGATACCTTTACGTTCTCACACAACCTCTGAACTTGAGAAAATCCACCTCTGACTACTGAAAACGATCGAGATCTGCCCACAACCATTGTATTGACATCGATATCTCCTTATGTTTGAATCCTGCTACCGAAGCTTGCGAGCCCCTCGATCTTTTTCGTGCATTGCCAGGAGCGCTGCTACCTTTTGGGTAGCGGACCGCCGTCTCCCAAGTTTGCGGTTCCGGTAAACCTGGCAGTTTCGGCCCCTCACGACGTGGAAAATTTATTTATCAAGCGGTGACTGTCTGTGACGAGAGGCGGTGCCAGGCTAGTAGGCTCCTTCTAAAACTCTGATCATCGAGCCCCGACACGCCTGTTAGAACGCGTCAAGTCCTTAGCAGTGTCCAAAGCTTGTGAGTTAGTGAAGGTAAGCTCTGGCTGGGCCTTCTGTGGAGGCAAGTATGGATCGCGTTCGTCAATGCTTCGGTTTCAAATCGTTATTATTTCTTTTCATTTTTCTTTTTGCTGCCGTCGACTCCGCTCTGGCGACAACCGCGATCGTGCCCTCAGATGACACTCTGATCGTTGAAGCGCGCGCGATCGTGCGCGGCAAGGTCACATGGGTCGAATCGGCTCTCGACTCTAATAATCGAATCTTCACATACGTCACCCTTAAAGTGCAGGAAGTACTAAAAGGACAGATCTCCGAACGAAAGATCGTTATTAAAGAACCCGGTGGTGAAGTGGGTACCAGAGGAACACTGGTGTATGGAACGCCCAGATTTGTTCGTGGGGACAGAGTGCTCGTTTACCTTGATACCTGGGATGACGGAAGCCTTCGTGTTCATCAGATGTTTCTTGGGCGGTTTGCGGTAATTCAGGATCCCCAGAGCGGGAGACTAATTGTAACAAGAAACGTTCCTGAGCTTGGCGTGAGCGTTATCGGAGAATCTAACAATGGGCCTATTACCAACAAGGCCGATTTAGCCAAATACACAGAGATGGTGCGAACTCGGCTGACGGCCAACTGGGGACGCGCGCGAGAATTCGAATCCGAAGTCTACGGCAGGATACCACTTCTGTCGCGTCCAGTTGAGTACAAGCCCAGTAACGATGGCAATGATGTCTCGCCGCAGTTTCATCTCTGGAACCCACCGATCCGGTGGTTTCAGCCTGACAACGGCCAACCAGTTGTGTTCAAAACCAATCCTGACGGGGCTCCAACCCCGCAATCTGTTGCCGATGCGGTGGCGGCGATGAACGCGTGGTCCACGGTCGCCGGCTGTTCGCTGCAAGTAGTCGACGGCGGAACTACCGGAGGATGCGGGCTGTTTCTAACAGACGGAGAGAATACGATCTCATTCAATAATTGTGACGGTTATTTCCACGGGTCAGGAAACTGCAGTTCAGGAATTCTCGCAGTAGCGAGCATCGCAAGTTATGACACTTCACAGACGAGGACGGTGAACGGAGTAAGCTTCTATAAGGCGCTCGAATCGAATATCTCGTTCAACCCGTATTCTGCCTGTAACTTTGGCGACCACTGTAACGTCCAGGAGATTACGACCCACGAGATGGGTCACGCTTTGGGGCTTCACCATTCATGGGACTCTTCGTTTGGCGGAAGTCCTACGCCCGCCGAGCAGCAAGCTACAATGTATTGGGTAGCGCACTTTGATGGGCGATGCGCCTCTCTAAGACCTGATGACATAAACGGTATCACTTTTATTTATCCCGCAGCAGGTGGCGGTGGCGGACCATTGACGATCGTTACCTCGGCGCTTGCCGGTGGTACAGTCGGCTCCTCGTATACCCAAACACTGAGCGCGACGGGAGGTACGCTGCCCTACACGTGGAGTCTGGTAGCAGGACTGGGCACCCTTCCCCCGGGACTTAACCTGAGCGGCGCAGGCGTGATAAGCGGTACTCCCAACACCGAAGGAACATACAGTTTTACGGTGAAGGTTACCGATGCAGCGCAGGCGACGGCACAAAGGGCGTTGAGTATCGTCGTTAGTGCGAGCGGCGGCGGTGGTCCCTTGAATTCGCATTTTATGTCGCAGTCAGTGCCCGCGAGCCTGCAGCCGGGCCAGTCGTTCACAGCAAACATAAAGTTTCTAAACACAGGCACGACGACATGGAGCGGCGTTGCTTACTATTATGCTTCGCAGAATCCGGCGTTGAATCAAACGTGGGGCGGCAATGGAGTTTCGCTCTTCGGGTATGCAGCTGGGCCCGGAGAAGTAATGGATGTTACTTTTACCGCCACAGCTCCGACGACCCCGGGAGCATACAATTTTCAGTGGCAGATGTATGAGAATGGTGGGGCTGGCTTCTTCGGTGAGATGTCGACGAATGTGCTGATCCAGGTTGGAAGCGCTCCGCCGCATCATGCTGATACGATCGGACTTTACAACCCTGCCGGAGGCGCATTCTTTTTAAGAAATTCTAATAGCGGAGGGGTCGCCGACATAAGCTTTGCGTTCGGACCAGCTGGTGCAGGGTTCATTCCATTAGTAGGAGACTGGAATGGCGACGGTGTCAAATCGATTGGACTCTACAATCCGGCAAGCGGAGCATTCTTCCTTAGAAATTCTAACACAGCAGGAATTGCTGACATATCGTTTAACTTCGGGCCAGCGGGACTAGGATTTGTTCCACTTGTTGGAGACTGGAACGGTGACGGAGTCGATACAATAGGCTTGTATGATCCCGCGCATGGAGGGTTCTTCCTGAGGAATTCAAATTCGGCTGGCGCTACCGACATCATGTTTTCTTTTGGACCCGCTGGAATGGGATTCATTCCAATTGTGGGCGACTGGAATGGCGACGGCGTTGATACAATTGGTCTTTACGATCCGGCAAACGCGGGCTTCTTCCTTAGAAATTCAAACACCAGCGGCGGCGCCGACATTATGTTCATGTATGGTCCGGCGGGCCTCGGGTTCAAGCCAGTTGTGGGCGACTGGAACGCAGATGGCACTGACACGATTGGTCTCTACGATCCAGCAAATAGCGCATTCTTTCTTAGGAACACCAACAGTTCTGGAATCGCGGACGTCAGTTTTCCATACGGCCCAGGTGGTCTGGGATTCATGGCGATTCTGGGAGATTGGGACGGGTTATGAGGACCACTTGGTACGCTCTTCCGTAACTTAACGGCTGTGCAAGAACACTCTGTTCAATTGGCGATCAATTCTTTTTGTAATACACTGTTGCTGCCAGCTGAAAAGTGATGTCGTTGCGTAATGACAGGGAGCGTACCTCACTTCGAAATCCTCGGTCATCCACGGACTCCTTTCCTTTTGGGCAAACTTCCCGGTGTGGTTATGTGTTCGCCAACGCCGATATTTAAGTATCTCTATTAGGGGGGATGATGAGTAGATCGAGCCTTGGAAACGGCTGTTCATTATTGGTGGTCTTTGTCGTGGCTCTTGTCTCTCTCCCGGCTGGAGCGCAATCGCGGTTAAAAATACCTGCTGCACAGAAAAGCGAAGCTCCGGCATCAATTCCGCGACCGACTGTACAACAAATGGTCGTCGGTCTTTCCAGCCCGGTCTACGTCACCAATGCTCACGACGGCAGCAATCGTCTTTTCATTTTAGAGCAGGCTGGCCGAATCAAAGTGGTCCAACCGGGATCAACGTCGCCGACTCTTTTTCTCAACATTACGACAAGGGTTCTGTCGGGCGGCGAGCGAGGTCTCTTAGGGTTGGCGTTTCACCCACAATATTCCACGAACCGAAGGTTCTTCGTCTATTACACTCGACAGACCGATGGCGCAATTACCGTTGCTGAATATCATGCCTCGCCAGCGGATCCTAACGTAGCAGACACTGCCGAGACTGTCATACTGACGATTCCTCATCCAAATTTTGCAAATCACAACGGCGGGATGACCGAGTTCGGACCAGACGGGTTTTTGTATTTGGGAATCGGCGACGGCGGCTCAGGTAACGACCCTTCAAATAATGCGCAGAATATTGATGTCCTTCTCGGCAAGATATTGCGAATAGATGTTGATCATCCGAACGGGTCTATCCCGTATTCATCGCCCGCGTCAAATCCGTTTTTCGGCGCGACTCCTGGAGCCGATGAAGTCTTTGCCTACGGTATGCGGAACCCCTGGAGGTTTTCATTTGATCGCGGTACCGGCCAGCTATACGTGGGGGACGTTGGACAGGATGCCTGGGAAGAGATTGACATCGTTACTAATGGCGGAAACTACGGTTGGCGTGTGATGGAAGGAAATCATTGCAATCCGAACATCAATAATGGTGTTTGCACTCCAATTGGAATCCCTCCGATAGCTGAATACGGCCACTCGGCCGGCCGTTGCAGCATAATAGGCGGCTATGTTTATCGAGGCACATTGTCTACCTTAACACCTGGCACATACATCTACGGTGACCTGTGCACCGGAGAGATTTTCAAGCTTGCGGGAGGAGTGCAGAGCGTGCTTTTCGACACCAATTTCACGATTTCTTCTTTTGGTGAAGATGAAGCAGGCGAGATTTATGTGGTTGAACTCGGCAGTTCAATTTATCGCATTGGTACCGGCCCCGGCGTAGACACACCGGGTCTTTATGATCCATCGAATGCAGCGTTCTTCTTACGTAATTCTAATTCGGTTGGCACGGCTGATACCGCCTTTCCCTACGGTCCCAGCGGAGCGGGGTTGATTCCAATAGTCGGCGACTGGAATGGTGATGGGATTGACACGATCGGATTGTATGATCCAGCCAACGCTGCATTCTTCCTTCGAAATTCCAACAGCGGCGGCAATGCTGAGATCACGTTTAACTTCGGTCCCGCCGGAATGGGTCTTATTCCAATCGTTGGAGACTGGAACGGCGACGGCATCGATACCGTAGGGTTGTACGATCCGGTGAATTCAGCATTCTTCCTCAGGAATTCTAACTCGGCAGGAGTCGCTGATATCACTTTCTCCTATGGCCCTGGGAATATGGGTTTACAGCCGATTACAGGTGACTGGAATGGCGATGGAATAACAACGATAGGCCTGTACTCTCCGACACAAGGCTCATTCTTCTTGCGCAATTCCAATTCGGTGGGGGTAGCAGATATCACTTTCAAATATGGTCCGGCCGGAATGGGATTTATTCCGCTTGTTGGGGATTGGAATAATGATGGAATCGATACGATCGGTTTATACGATCCGTCCCACGCTGGATTCTTCCTGAGGAATTCAAATACCAGTGGAATTGCTGATGTTACTTTTACATACGGGCCTTCGATGGTCGGGTTTACTCCGCTCGTCTCTGATTGGAACGGGCTGTAGACGTTTGCAGCCGAAGTTGCCTAACTCTTGGTTGTAGCCCAACGCTCGAATCAGCGGTGCTTGATTGTCGCCGCCTCTCAGCGGCATTTATTCAAAGAAATATAAGTATTCGCCCCCAAGCGTACACCTGTCGATCAGCTAACCATTAACAAGAGTCAACAAATGAAGACAAGTCACAGTCGCGCGCGCGTTGAACAAAAGCCTTTTTCTCATTTGCATATTGTATTGGTGATTGCGCTCGCGGCAAGCATTTGCTCGGTCGGTCTGGCATCGGTGTCGGGTAGCGGTGATCGTCAGTCGCCCGGTCAATCTTCAACGAACAAGGGCTCATCGAACGACGGGATTTGGCGAACAATTGATTCAACGCTGTTAACTGCTCGAGTCGAATCTTCTTCGCCGAGGACCTATCAGAGCATGGAGTTGAATAAGAGCGTCCTGACCTCTCTATTATCTAACGTTCCCATGGAGTTCACCGAAGCCGCGAAACGGAGCCGTGGAGTAATTAGTCTGCCGATGCCAGACGGAACATTCGAGCGGTTTGCCGTAGAAGAATCACCCGTGATGGAATCAGAGCTCGCTGCGCAGTTCCCAGAGATCAAGTCGTACCGAGGCCAGGGGCTCGATGATCCGACCGCAACAACCCGCTTCGATTTGAGCCCACTCGGATTCCACGCGACAATTCTTTCGGCCAAGGGTTGCGTATATGTGGAACCCTACACTGCCCGTGATACCCAGCACTATCTGGTTTATTTCAAAGAGCAGCTTCAGGACGGATTCACTCCTCCGCAATGCGAAGTTTCAGAAGAGCTACAAGGGAGCCTGGCAAAAGGTTTAGAGAATCTTCCCGTGGCAATTGTTGGCACATCGCTGCGGACCTATAGATTAGCTCTCGCGACTACTGTTGAATACACAAACAACTCAACATATGGTGGTGGTAAGAGCGCGACACTCACTAAATTAAATACAATCGTCAATCTGATTAACGCAATATACGAGCGCGAGGTATCCATTCGATTCCAACTTGTTGCTGGAGAATTGTCGATAATTTTTGACGCCGAACCGGACGGCTACACAAATAGCAATGTAAGTACGATGTTAAGCGAGAATCCGGGAGTTCTGAATACGCAGCTGGGGTCGGCCAACTACGACATCGGTCACGTCTTCGGGCTTTCAAACCCGGGCTCGAGCTCTGGGGTCGCCCAGGTTGGTGTGGTGTGCTCCGCAAACAAAGGCGCCAGTGCATCGGTGCTCGGAATAGCGCTGGTGACTGGCAACTTCTCGATCGACAGTGGGCTCGTTGCACACGAATGGGGACATCAATTCAGCGCCCGACATACCTTTAACAGCTCGTCGGGTAACTGCGGGCTTAGTGGGCAGCGTAGCTCCACGACATCGTTTGAGCCGGGAAGTGGTTCTACTTTGATGGCTTATCCGGGGAGTTGCTCTCCTGAAAATCTACAACAGAACAGTGACAACTATTTTCTCGGCGGCAGTTTTGACCAGATCGCTAATTATGCTGCCGGTGCCGGAGCGGCGTGTGCAGCGGCTACGACGACCGGCAACAACCCACCGACGATCTCAGCAGGTGCTGACTTTACAATCCCGATCAGTACTCCGTTTACTCTAACTGCAAGCGCAACCGATCCGGATGGCGACCCGCTGACCTATTCCTGGGAGGAGTTGGACCTCGGCAACCCATCTCCCCCGATGACTGATGATGGCACTCGCCCTTTGTTCCGCTCATTTAATGCAACAACTAGTCCCTCGCGTACTTTTCCAAAGTTATCGGACATCTTGAACAACACGTCTACGATCGGCGAAATGCTGCCGACGACTACCCGGTCAATGAACTTCCGCGTGACCGCACGAGACAATCGGGCCGGTGGTGGTGGAGTGAGCTCGGATGCAATCGTTCTCAACGTTAGCGCATCGGCTGGCCCATTTGTGGTTACCGCTCCCAATAGCAGTGTCACCTGGACTGGCAACACGACGCAGAACGTTACCTGGAACGTCGCAAACACTGCGTCTTCGCCAGTGAATTGCTCCAACGTAAAAATATCCCTGTCCACTAATGGCGGGAATACTTTTCCTATAGTGCTATCGGCAAGTACTCCGAATGATGGGAGCGAGCCCGTGTCCGTTCCAAATATCTCGACTGGCAGCGCTCGAATAAAGGTAGAGGCGGTTGGCAACGTGTTTTTCGATGTGTCCAACACTAACTTTACGGTAACGCAAGGCAGCACCAACGGTGTGGATACGATCGGCCTGTACAATCCATCGGGCGCGGCGTTCTTTTTGCGGAATTCCATCACAGGCGGTATAGCGGACGTGTCGTTTGCGTATGGTCCCGTTGGACTTATTCCATTGTCGGGGGATTGGAATGGAGATGGGATAGATACAACAGGATTGTACAACCCGGCGACTGGTGCATTCTTTTTGAGGAACTCGAACAGCGGAGGTGTAGCGGATATCAGCTTCCCGTACGGACCCGCTGGAGCGGGCTTTATACCGATCGTAGGCGATTGGAACGGGGACGGTATAGACACAATAGGATTGTACAATCCAGCGGCCGGTGCGTTCTTCCTGAGGAACTCCAACAGCGGAGGAGTAGCAGACATATCATTTGCGTTCGGACCGGCGGGCGCTGGATTTATACCGATAGTGGGCGACTGGGACGGGAACGGGACAGACACGGTAGGGTTATATAATCCGGCGACTGGGGGATGGTTCTTGAGGAACACCAATAGTGGAGGAGTAGCTGACATAACCTTTGCGTTTGGACCAGGGGGTGCTGGATGG
>DATFWY010000328.1:0-44563 GCA_035258805.1 Blastocatellia bacterium
GCGATGTGTTCCATCACCTGAGCCACCGACCATTTGAACGGCGACGGCTTGAAGTTCCACTGCGCCTCGGATAGCCCCCGCGTAGCATCTACGATGTTTTGCTTAGTGGTTTCCAAATACTGAAGTCCGCGGTCCAGATCCGCTTTTGAAAGCGTCTGCGCCCTCGTGCTTTCGACGACCGGGGCAAACAACAGAATCGCCACGACTGCACTCCATAGCTTTTTCATGACTCTTCCTTTCCTCGGCTTTTTTTGCTCGCGCTACTTCTCATCAAGTTTTCGACCGGCATTCAAATTATCGAAATTCAGAATCGCATTGAACACAAGGAAGTAACTTCCCTGGGTTTCGCCTCTCCAAATCGGATTGTTTGAGAACACAATTACGTGACCATTCCCGACTGGCACGTCTATTACCGCTGGGTGTTGAGCAATCTCGGCACCGCCGTCCAATAGACCCGAGACGAGCAAGTCACGGGCTTCTCCGTATCGAAGCACTACCCGCGAACGATATTGAGGAGGAATGATGTTGATGCCGTTGCGGCGTTGCTCATCGGTAATAGGAACCGCCTGCCAGATTTCAGCGCGCGGGTCTTCAGGCGCTTCGACTCCAGGCCGCCCCTGAGGAAGATCAGGGTCGTCAGGGGAGCCTCGCCCAGTCACGCGCTCGCGGTCTTCTGGTGAACGCCGGCGCCCGCGACCACCAGCAGACATATTGCTCACATTAAAAATAGGACCCTCGTAGGTGTAGATCGAAAGTGTATCTCCGTAGCCATACGCAATTGGGCTGGAAGCATCCACGAACTTCGATCTCAAAATGCTTCCGGTAACCTTCAATCGCTGTGCAGGCGTAATTGAAACGCCGGGGGTGAATCCATACTGTACGGCAAAGCTGGCTGTATCTGTTACGTTGAGCAGTACGCCACCGCTCTGAACGAAATTCTTCAAATTCGCGACGCCGCTCCATCCTAACCCGGGTCGCATGTCGTCGGTTTCATCGGTCTTGCCAAGATTGGGAGTGTCAGGAGTGACCTTCCACGGCAACGGGTTCCCGTACATCGGCATGCCTTCAATGATGCCCAGCGGATTAGCGCGGCCTACTGGCGCGAACAGAATCACGTCGTACTTTGACTTTAGATTGGATTCTTTGGATACGTCCTGGGTGCTGATGTAATCAAATGGGATCTTCAAATTATCGAAGGCCATTCGCCACCAGCCTTCATCTTGAGTGCTCAGCCACGTGTGCATAATTGCGACTCGAGCGGCGCGTATTGGATGAGTCTTCACCGCTGGCGCGGCGTCAACCGCGACGACCTTCAAACCTAGTTCGGAGGCGGCACGACCGAGCTCATTGCTGTTAATGTTGCGAATTACAAATGACCCGCGATTGAATTTTCGACCTGCGGCTTCGAATGGTTCCTCGGCTGCTTCCATCGCAGCGTGTTTGAATTGATAACGCAACGTGGCCAGCGCGTTGTCAGTGTTGTGATTAACAATGAATATCTGTCCAGTTCCACTCACTCCGCCGGCAGCGCGGACGTCGCCGCTCACCCGTTCCATCGCGGCGTCGAGTACCTTGACATCAGTCACTCGCACAACCTGAACATTCCCGAGTTCGCCAAACGTCCACGCGGTGTCGTCATAAATGCTCTTTTGCGGATCGTTAGGACTCCAGTACTGATGATCCAGGAGCATATCTGCGATACGGCTGTAGGGCTGGTCCATTCGAATGACATAGCTACCGGCAGGGAATTGTCGGGTCTCGGTAGTCGTTTGTTCGGGTTTCCTCTGTTCTTCCCCAGGCTTCTGGTCCGAGGAAGCGGTCGCAGGCCGATTTGCCGCTGGGGTCTGAGGCTTTTTCTTTTTGATTGTCAGCGAGAACGGCGCGGTAGCCCGTGATATCTCACAGCCCTGTAGCTGAAGCGTTCTAAGCAATTCGGCTTGTCCGCCTGGCCTCGGGTCGTCGCCCGGAAATACGTATGCCGACGGTCCTTCAGTCTTTGGCTTCAGGATTGAACGTTTGCTCTTCAAATAAAAATTGTGGAGGAAGAGCTTGTTATTGGCGCTGAAATACGCGAGCGCGGTTAGCAGCCCAGTCTGCTCGTAGTTGTTGTTATTGCGTTGTGACCATACTGTTTTTGGAAGTGGCGGATTCTGTTTGTACCAGGTGCGCGAATACTCCTGGGGCGACAGAGTTCGCTCCACAGTGTCCGCTCCGCCATTTCCGAATGTTTCATAAAGACGACTGATGCCGTTGTGTGTGGCGCCGATGAACATCAAGTAGCCCGGTGACCAGGTATCAAAGTTGCCGTGAGTAAAGACTCCGGGCATGCCCAGCTTCGTCATCTCGGAAACATTGTTCCATCCCATCAACTGCCACTCGTCGGTCAGAATCGGATCGAGCCATGCATTGTAAGGCTCATCACCAACGGTGTTGTCGTAGAGGTACGGGACAGATTCATGCAGATCGTGAAGAACCTGGGCTTTCCAGGCCATAAAAGTCTTCGCAACGTTTTGAGTCAGCTTCAGGGTCAAGCCCATTGCATCTCGATTGTTGTCGTGGGCGACATAGTGCCCCCAGTAAATCAACGGAGGCCAGTTTTGATTCGGATGCGCGAGATGCCACTTGTAGATGTCAACCATCCGGTCGCGACCATCGACCTCTACAATAGGTGTGATAAGCGTGATGACGCCCTCGCGGATTGCTTTGATATACGGGCTCTCATCGACAGCAAGCCTGTAAGCGAGTTCCATCAGTGCGGTCGGTGCGCCAGTTTCCGGCGAGTGTATCGTTCCAGTGACGTAATAGATTGGAATTGAGCCGGCAACGAGTTTGTCCGCTTCGGCGTCATCCATGTTGATCGTGCGGGGATCAGCGAGCTTGGCAAGACGCTCTCGATTCTCCTCCAGCTTTGACATGTTTGCATCGGAGCTTACGGCGACCGCGATCATTTCTCGCCCTTCTTCGGTCGTTCCGATCGAAAAGACCTTGACTCGTGAAGTAGCCTTCTCAAGCATCCGCATGTACTTGTAGACCTCGTGCGAATAAGGCAGCTTTCCGGGCGCTCCGGCAACGTCGCCAAGCACGACTTTTGGAGTTGGCACATTCTTGGAGGCGGGAAGGTAATCCACGAGCGGCGAGCTGAAGAACTTTTCAGTGGTGTACTCGCGAATCTTCTGGGTGTACTCTTCGTCGATTGGCTGGTTCGGATCACGAACTGGTTTCAGCGGTCGGTTGTTGGAATGATTGCCGTCCTGTGGGTGACCAAGAGCACTTAACGTTGAGCTAAGAAGAAGGACAGATGATATTGTCAACACAACCGTAAGGGTTGTAGTAATGCGCTTCATGTTGGATCCTCTCGACGATGAGATGTTTGTTCGGTGGGTTTTCCACCTGTAGCGCATCGTAGCAAAGCGAGTTCTTAAACGGCAAGGTTTAGCTCTCTTATTGCTAAAGACATACAAACGAAAGCCGGGTTTTGCGGATTTTCGTTAAGATGTTTGACGTCTTAGTAAATGGGAGCGATGCCGGAACGAGTTTGCTTATGCTGGTGGATAACGTGAGCAGTCGAATTGTTGACAGGTATCAAGCACTAGGATAAAAGACCCTTGCTTGTAGGCTCATTATTTCCGGATAAGTGGGTCGTAACCATAGATCGTTCGGTTCGCCGCTCGGATCGCGCGAAGTAGGGAAAAGTCACGATGAATCATCGTGTTCTCTTCACAACAATTCTCATCCTCGTCTCATTGGGCTCGGTAGTCGCGTTCCAAAACAAAACACCCGCTGCAAAGCAGCCAGCTCAAAGCGATCGCGCGTTGAATGTGCGCCAGCTTGCGAGCGGACTTGCTCCAGACGGCAGAGGACAACTCTGGGCGGTCGTTATCGGTATCTCGAGTTACAGGAATGTGCCGCCTGAAGGACAGCTTCGTTTCGCTCACCGCGATGCCGAGGATCTTGCCGCATTTCTTCGGACTCCTCGCGGCGGCGGCTTTCCCTCAAATCACATCAAGGTCCTGCTGAACCAGGACGCGACCCTATCGGCTATTCGAACTGCGATCGGTACGTGGCTGGTTCGAAGCGCCGAACCAGACGATGTCATTTACATTTTTTTCGCGGGACATGGGATTGTCGAGGGCGACAACGATGGCTATCTGTTGGCGACCGATTCCGATCCGCAGAACCTCTACGCCACCGCGCTTCAAATCGCGGAGCTCGACAGGATTATTACTCAGCGCCTTCACGCTCGCATTGTTGTGTTAATGGCGGATGCATGTCATGCGGGGCAACTGGGGTGGACCTCTCGGGGAAGCGGAGAGCGGGTTCTGATCTCCAACTACCTTGATGAAGTCGGCAAAAGCGGTTCAGGAGTCTATCGATTGTTGGCTTCGCGAGCGAACGAGCGCAGTTTTGAAGACGTGCGCTGGGGTGGTGGACATGGAGCCTTCACTCACTTTCTGCTTGAGGGTTTAAAGGGAAAGGGAGATCGGGATAAAGACGGATTTGTTCGAGTCGGCGAGTTGGTTGACTATTTGGCGGAGGTAGTTCCGGAAGAGACCCGGGCCCTGCAACACCCTCGTCTTGCAGGCAGCGTTGACACGCGATTGCCTCTCGCAGTCCTGGGAACAGAGAAGCAATCAGATCCCGCGACCACTGCAGCGTCGGTCCGCAATTTCTCTCTCGAGGTCAGGGGGACCGCCGGCAGCGAGGTATACATCGACAATGCGTATCGCGGTAAGATCAGACCAAATGGCGTTTTGCTCATTGAAGATCTGGGTCCCGATCGCCATGAGGTTTCAATTGACCCGCCAAACGCCGAACCATTCACGCAAACGGTTTCGTTGATCGCAGCAAAGACCGTGCTCGAGCTAAAATCTGGAGCCTTAAATAAGACCGCGGCAAAAGTCGCGTCGAATGTCCCACGCACCAACAATCCAGCAGAAACGATTTCTCCACCAATCGTCAGCTCTCCCCTGGTTGCGCGAATCAATGAAGCAGTGGCGCGGAACCGGGTGCTCGAACCTGGCGGCGCCTGGACGCTTTACAAGCAGCTCATCAGGGATGCGCCCGCCGAGCCACAACGAGGGAACATCGAAATAAAGCTAACCAGTTCACTGGAAGAAATCGGACAGCAGGCGATCAACGCCTACATAAGGTCATCGGTGCTGCAACTGAAGGCATCCGATTTTCGCCGCAGCGCTGATGCGTTCAAATGTCTGCGAACGTTGAATCCGAACGATGTGCAGCTCGAAACGAAACAACTTTTTTGTGAAGCACGAGTAGCAATAGACGAAGGTAAGAATCAGGAAGCTATTGCAGCGCTCAACAGGGCTGTTTCTCTAGATCCAAAGGCGGCGCACTTTTACAATGCATTGGGTGTTGCGTACGAAAAGGAGAAGGACAACGATCGGGCTATCGAGGCATTCAAGCGGGCGGCACAACTCGCGCCTCAATGGTCATTTCCGCGGCTTCATTTAGGAATTCAATATTACAGTCGTGGAAAGCTGGATCGAGCCGAAGAAGAATTTGAAGGCGCGGTCCGCCTCGACGCGAGCGATCCGTATGCCGCGTGGTGGTTAGTGAGAGTGTACCGAGAACGAGGTCATCTTGCGGATGCGGAAAAAGCGGCGCTTGACCTGGTGCGCGTCGTTCCTGCATTCGCTTCGGTGCATGTTGATCTAGGGTTAATTTACGAAGCGAACCGCCAGTATGCGAAGGCAGCCAGTGAGTTCGATACTTACTTGCGGCTTGCGCCAAATTCACCCGATGCATCACTGATACGATACGATTTAGAAAAGATCCGCGAATACGCCGCGAAGAATCGACGTCTTGCCGAGAATAAGCCACCCTCTCTTAAGCGACCTTAATTGCCCGCTTTTCCGCTTTTGCCTTTGTTGCCTACATTGATCGGCATATAATCCCGCTGCCCAATCGAAAGGCATCGACTTATGAGAGATGGCTCCGATCTGCTCGTCGATGAAAACTCCCCAACCCAGCCGGCAGCTATAAGCCGCACCTCGATGCTCGCATGGACGAGTCAAGTCTCACGCTATCAATGGACGGTGCTGCTGGTAGCCTGGCTTGGATGGGTTTTCGACAGCTTGGACGCGACACTCTACTCTCTCGTCCAGAAGCCTTCGATGACCGAACTCATGGGGCCCGGAGCTTCCGAAGCGGCGATCGGCTTCTACAGCAGCGTGGTCTTCTCAGTGATGTTGCTTGGATGGGCCGCCGGGGGAATAGGCTTCGGCGTGATTGCTGATTACATTGGCCGCACGAAAGCGCTTGCAGCAACAATCCTGATCTACTCTCTATTTACCGGTTTGTCGGCAGCAGCTCATAGTTGGGAGCAGCTGGCTGCCTGTCGATTTCTAACCGGCTTGGGGTTGGGCGGGGAATGGGCGGCTGGAGCCGCGCTGGTCGCGGAAGCGTGGCCCGATCAGCTTCGAGCTAAAGCTGGTGGCATGCTTCAGTCCGCTGCCGCGTTCGGTTACTTCTTTGCCGCATTGATCACCCGTGCGGTAGACGTTGCCTCCTGGCGCTATGTCTACCTTGTAGGAGCGGTTCCAGCGATCTTTGTTTTGTTTATCAGGCTCATGGTCAAGGAACCCGAGCGGTGGATCGAGGTTCGCGATCGCCGCAGACTGGCTAAGGCGGAGCAGCTAAGTCAAACAGCCAAGACAGATTCTTTTACATTGAAAGAGTTGTTTGGTCCGAGATTGCGTCGCGACACAATTGTAGCTTCGGCGCTCGCTTTCACTGTTTTGCTGGCATTGTGGGGCGCGACAATGTGGTTACCATCGGTCATTCGTGAGATCGTTGCGCGAGACGGATTGGGACCAGCGGATCAGAACAGGTATGCAACTTACGCGGTGATGCTTTTAAACGCCGGGTCTCTCGTCGGATACCTCGGATTCGGACCGCTTGCCGACCGTGTGGGCAGACGGCCGGCGTTTCTGGTTTTTTTTCTTGGCGGGGTGATCTTATTCCCGGTGACCTTTTTGTTGACGACCGGGATCACGCAGATTTTTCTTTTGCTTCCGTTGGTCGGCATATTCACGCTCGGGATTACGAGCGGCTTTCCCATCTATTTACCTGAGCTGTTTCCGACTCGGGTTCGAACCAGCGGCGTCGGGCTGTGCTACAACCTCGGCCGCATTGTGACTGCCGGCGGTGTCCTGATAACAGGAACGCTGGTTGGGTTCTTTGGTTCATATGCAAAGGCTGCAAGTGCGGTGAGCCTGGTCTATTTAATGGGAATACTGGTTTTGATCTTCGCGCGCGAGACCCGCGGGGAACGCCTAAGCTGACAAGTTATTGCGAGAGGAACCCATGAAGAAGACAACCGTTGTACTGATGTTGGTCTGGGTGTTTGCGACGTGGCCTGGAGCGGCTGATGCGCAGGACAAAAAGAGGGCGACCGCAAATTTGATCAGCTCTCTCAAGGCATCGCGAGTGATTGAGCTCAACTTCGTGTGGGATCGAAACTCACCGTTATTGGGCTTGAATCCGCCATTTACGCTGGGACTCCAGACAAGCCATAAGCAGACTAGCGGGATGATTCCGGGAGGAATCGCCTTTGCTGCTGATATGATGTTTTTTAGTGGGCAGCACGGTTCGCCGAACATCGACGCGCTGGGGCACATCTCCGACAACATGAAGCTCTTTGGCGGCGTTGATGCAGCCGCCAATGAAGGAGCGACCGGGCTACTGGCTTTGGGGATTGAAAACTATCCGAAAGAAAGGTTCATCAACCGTGCGGTGTTGCTCGATGTCGCTCGCTTCAAGAACGTCGATGCATTGGCTGCCGGGCAGGAGATCAGCGCGTCGGACCTGGAGGCTACTGCCAAAGCTGAGGGAGTTGAGATACAGGCCGGAGACTCGGTGCTTATCAGGACTGGGTACGGTAAGTTTTTTGAGGCGGACAGGGCAAAATACTCGGGCTTTCGACCGGGACCGGGGGAGGAAGCCGCTCACTGGCTGGTCAGCAAGAGAGTCTTTCTTGCGGGCGATGACCAGATGAGCTTTGAAGTCGTGCCACAGAAAGGTACGATTTTTCCTTGCCATCGTATTCTGATTGCCGACAATGGAATTTATATTGTCGAGAACTTGAATCTAGAGGAATTGGCGAGGGCACTTGCGGAATCAAGGGTCTACGAGTTTGCTCTCATTCTGAACCCGCCCAGAATCAGAGGCGCGACTGGCGCAGCGGCGAATGCATTCGCGATAATACCTCAGTGAGCGCATTTCTGGCGGCTTCGGCCGTCAGTTAGTTCGTCGCAATTTAGATCGGGTTAATTTTGACGACCCGGGACAGTTTTTAAGGGCTGTCTACAAAAAGGAATAATGAAGATAACCATAATCGGTGGTGGGCCGTCGGGGCTATATTTTGCAATCCTGATGAAAAAGCTCGACCGAACGCACGAGATAACAGTTCTCGAGCGCGACGGTCCAAACGACACCTTCGGCTGGGGAATTGTTTTTTCCGATCAGACCTTTTCTTATCTCCAGGAAAACGACAAGAAATCATTTGCTGCGATTACTCGTGCGTGCCAGATATGGGATAATGTCGACGTTCTGCACAAGAATCAAAAAGTCACCATTCACGGGAATAAATTTTCTGGAATCGGTCGGCTGGCCTTTCTTAATATTCTGCAAAAGCGATGTCTCGATCTTGGGGTCGATTTACGTTTCGATACAAACGTTACAGATCCAGCCGACCTGCCGCCTCATGATCTGTTGGTAGGCGCTGATGGCGCGAGCAGCTTTGTGCGGAGTGTTTACAGCAACGAATTTCAGCCTACGATCGATCTGAGAAAGAACCGATATATCTGGCTTGGCACACATAAATTGTTTCACGGGCTTACACTGATCTTCCGGGAACACGAAGACGGACTCTTTATCGCTCACGCATATAAGTTCAATGAGACGACGAGCACTTTCATCGTGGAATGTAACGAAACGACCTGGCGCAATTCCCGCTTCGATTGGAAATCAGATCCGGAAACTTGTGACTATTTAGCGGGGGTGTTCAAGGAAGAACTAGAAGGTCATTCTCTGCTTTCCAATAATTTCGTTCGGTGGCTTAATTTTCCGTTGGTGAAGAACAAGCGGTGGTATCACAAGAACGTGGTGTTACTCGGGGATGCGTTACACACCGCGCATTTTTCGATCGGCTCCGGCACCAAGCTGGCAATCGAAGATTCAATAGCGCTGGCGAAATGTTTCAAAGCAGGGGATGGGATTGAACAAACCCTCGCCGAGTTTCAAAAGGTTCGCAAGCCGGTTATCGATGATTATCAGGAAGCTGCCTACGCAAGCCTGCAGCTATTCGAGAACGCCCACAAGGAAATGCATCTCGATCCGATACCGCTTGCTTATAAGCTGATGACGCGAAGCAAAAAGATCGACTATGAGAACCTGAAGCAGCGTGATCCTGCATTTATATCTGCTTACAATCAATGGAGAGGTGTAGACGAGAAGGCAGAAGGAAGAAAGCAGAAGGCTGAAAGCGGAAAACAGAAGGCAGCGGGCAGCAGGCAGAAGACGGTTGGCAGTAGGCAGAAGGCAGTAGGCGGTAGGCAGAAGACAGTAGGACGAAAGCAAAAGCCGATAGCCAGAAGACAAAAAGCAGGGTCCAGTGGGCATAAGGCAGTAGGAAGAAAGCAGAAGGCGGAAAGCAGAAGGCAGTAAGCGGAAAGCGGAAAGCAGAAGGCAGTAAGCGGAAAGCGGTGGGCAGTAGGCAGACGGCAGTAGGCAGACGGCATTAGGCAGAAGGCGGGAGGGAATGTTAGAACTACATACGTAACTAATCACGGCTATTGCTTTTTTGCTTGCTACGCTTCGGCTTGCTTAGTGCTTTCTGCCTACTGCTTTCAGCCTTCTGCCTACTGCCTTTAGCCGTCCTCAATTATGTGGCATCCTGAAAATCCCGTGAGGCACGCGATTCTTGAAACCCGCTGGCCCACCGCCGACGAAGCTAACCGCTCTCTCCTGTTTAGTCCCATAGCCGTTGGATCCGTCACGCTCGAAAGCCGTACCTGGGTGCCCGCGATGGTACCGTGGCGCGCCACCGAAGACGGTTTTGTTACCAAAAACATAATCGAATGGTACGGCCGCTTCGCGTCAGGCCAGCCTGGCGCAATTGTGGTCGAGGCCACCGGCATCCGTGATATCGCCAGCGGCCCGCTCCTGCGAATCGGCGACGATCGCTTCATTCCGGGTTTGCGAAACCTGGTAGAAACAGTGCGTCGCCAGAGCGGCGGTCACACGCGATTGTTTATACAGATAATCGACTTTCTTACCGTTAGGCGTCGTCCAGCCAGCGATACTTTTTTTGCGAGATTCTTTCAACTAAAGAGATCTCATCGGAGCGCGCTTGCGGAGGCGACGTTGGATGATACGTGGCTCGAAGCACCCGAAGGCGACGTTCGTGCATATCTCAGCACCGCTCCAGATACAGTGTTGGATAAAGTCCTTGATGAACGCGAGCTTGAATCGCTGCGCTACGGCTATCGCGAGCGAGTCACCGATATGAACTTGCCGCATATCCGCGACTTGCCCCGAGTGTTGCCGGATATCTTCGCCGCTGCTTCGGTGCGAGCCAGGGAGGCCGGTTTCGATGGGGTCGAGCTTCATTTCGCTCATGCATACACGATGGCTTCTTTTCTGAGCGCAAAAAACAATCGACCCGATGGTTACGGAGGCCCAAAGGAGAATCGAGTGAAGTTACCGCTCGAGGTTTTTGCAGCAGTGCGCGAGCGAGTTGGAGCGGACTACACGGTCGGCGTGCGGTTTCTTGGAGACGAGGCTATTGAAGGCGGCAGCCATATCGAAGACGCTGTATACTTCGGCGTTCAGTTCGCTCGCGCTGGTTTTGACTATTTGTCGGTTTCGAAGGGCGGAAAATTCGACGACGCGAAGCAGCCGAAGGTAGGGCACGCTGTTTACCCGTACACCGGACGCAGCGGTTACGAGTGTATGCCAACTGTGCTGTCTGACGAGAGAGGTCCTTTCGGGCGCAATGTTCCGCTAGCTTCGGCAATCAAGCACGCGGTAAATGAGTCCGGGTTCAATACGCCGGTGGTCACCTCGGGCGGAATCGCGACTTTTGAGCAAGCGGAATCTATCCTTCGCAACGGGGAAGCTGATATTATTGCCGCCGCTCGTCAGTCGCTGGCCGACCCTGACTGGTTCCTCAAGATACGGCTTGGGCGCGGAAACGAGATCCGGCGTTGCGTATTTACGAATTATTGTGAGGGGCTCGATCAAATGCACAAGAAGGTAACGTGCAAGTTGTGGGATCGAGTGAACCTGGATGAGCCTGGGATTTCGCTGAGTGACGACGGTCGGCGGAGGCTGGTGCCGCCCCGCTAGTTTGCGTCTTTGCGACTTTGCGGCTTTGCGTCCCATACGTCTCTAAAATGTGAGCACTTTGTGTAAACGCAGAGTCGCGAAGACGCAAAGGCGCAAAGTTGATCCTGGATGAGAGCGAGGATTTCTCCCGATGATGTATTGGCGCGAAATATCGGTCAACTGGGGTGAGTCGGACCCATTCGGATTAGTTTACTATCCGAGAATGTTGGCGTGGTTTAACGACACCGAGCACGAGTTGTTCCGTACGCTCGGTTATCCGATCGACAAAATGATACAGAACGATCGAACTACGTTTGTCATGGGTGAGATTCATTTCCGGTTCATAGGCCCCGCGGCTTACGGCGATCGAGTGACCCTCAAGCTGGTGCTAACCGAGATGAGAGAGCGGACCTTGCACTGGGACTGCAGCGCAAAGCTGACGTTGACTGGCGCGCCGGTAACCGAAGGCACGGCGACTCGCGTCTATGCTCGAATCAATGAAGACGGCACGTTGAAGTCTGCGCCGATTCCGGACGAAATGCGTCGCGCGCTGACTTCGGCGGGAGTGGTGACGTCATTTCAACCGAAATCCTAACGAATAGGTCATATAGGTCCCGTAAGTCCTATCTGTCCTAATCCCAAAACGCAAAATGGCAAAGACCTGGCCAAAAGTCGATCTGCCGGACTATCCCGATCAAATCAGCGCCGATCCCCGCCAGCTGTCGATTACCTCCGAAGAGCTTCTTAAGATGTACTCGGCAATGAGGCTGGCGCGTACATTTGAAGAGAAGCTTGCTGCGCTCTACCGGCAGGGCAAGATCTTCGGAGCGGTTTATTTGGGTACGGGTCAGGAAGCTACCTCAGTGGGAACCGTTAGCCAGCTTCAGGACGGCGATCTCTTTTCGACGGTGGCTCGCAACCTATCCGCTTGGTTCTATCGCGGTGTGAAGCCCGAGCACGTGCTCGCACGCTGGTTTGGCAAAGACCAGGCGCCTTCGAACGGACGCGAGCTGGGTTTGTTCTTAGCCGATCTCAACGAGTACGGCATCTTTCCTTATCACAACGGTTCGATGGCGTCATGGATTCCGGCAGGCGCCGGCTATGCGCTCGCTTTTAAGATGCGCAAACAGCCTAACGTTTGTCTGTGCTTCACCGGAGATGGGGCTACGAGTCCCGGTGATTTTTACGAAGGCTTAAACTTTGCGGCGATTCACAAATTGCCTATGGTAATTATCTGCGAGGTAAACCAATTCGCATATTCAACGCCGCCGCACCTGCAAATGCCTGTCAAACACGTTGCCGACCGGGCGGCCGGTTTCGGGATCTACACCGAGACTGCTTTCGGGAACGATCTTTTCACAGTTGCAGCGGCTGCACGGCGAGGCATCGAGCACGCTCGCAAGGGCAATGGTCCGGCACTCATCGAGTTCAAAACGTTTCGACGGCGCGGGCATGGTGAGCACGACGACATGGCCTATGTGTCGAAAGAGCTAAGGAGCTTTTGGGAGGAGCGCGATCCGATTGCGATGTATCGAAGATGGCTTGTCGAGCGCGCGGGTATCGAGGAAGGGAACCTTACAAAAATAGAAGCAGATTGTGAGCGCCGGACCGATGCAGCGGTTGAATACGCGGAATCGGTGCCGTTCCCAAAATCGGAAACGGTTGTTGAAAGACTGTTTGCACCTTCGCCTCACGATCCAACTGACGATGATCGAAATAGAGGAGTGGAGCCGATTGAATCCCCGGCGATCCCAGCGCTTACGGCTGCACAGGACAGATCGGCGGGCGGTGGTCACTTTTGATAGATGTCGCAAACTACTTACCTTCAAGCTATAAGTGACGCACTCCGCGCCGAAATGCGTCGCGACCCTAATGTCTTCGTACTTGGCGAGGACATCGGCGTTTTTGGCGGTGCATTTAAGATTACACAAGGCTTTCTTGAAGAATTTGGTTCAGATCGGGTCATCGATACACCAATTTCGGAATCGGGTTTTGTCGGGGCCGCGTGCGCTGCTGCGACAGTGGGATTCCGGCCCGTCGTCGAGTTTCAATTCATCGACTTTATCGCTTGCGCCTTCGATCAAATAGTCAACTACGCCGCGAAATGCTATTACCGCTGGGGCATCCCGATGCCGGTGGTGTTCCGTGGGCCAACCGGGGGCGGGATTCATGCCGGACCTTATCACTCGCAAAACCCCGAAGCCTGGTTTGCCCATACCCCAGGGCTGAAGGTAGTTCTACCGTCGACAGCTCGCGACGCAAAAGGTTTGTTGACCGCCGCGATTCGCGACAACAATCCGGTTGTTTATCTTGAGAACAAATTCCTTTATCGCCATTATCGCGAAGAAGTGCCGGACGGTGATTATGTGGTGCCGATCGGGGTAGGTGCATTACGTACAACAGGCAGCGACCTTTCGATCATAAGCTACGGCGCCGCGGTTCACTTGTGTGTTGAAGTAGCAAGGACGCTTGAGAAGGAAGGCAAATCTGTCGAGGTTGTTGATCTGCGTTCTTTGGTGCCGTTGGATCGCGAGACGATACTCTCAAGCGTGAAGAAGACCGGAAAAGCGTTGATCGTTCACGAGGCGAACATCACTGCGGGATTTGGAGCCGAAGTCGCGGCTCTGGTTGCGGAAGACGCATTCGAGTATCTGGATGCGCCCGTCAGGCGTGTTGCGTCCCTTGATGTCCCAGTTCCTTTTAGCCCGCCGCTGGAGATGGCAATGCTTCCGTCGGTGGACAAGATCGCTGACACCGCTCGCCACTTGCTTGCGTACTAACACTGACCCGATAGCCCTGGTCGACAGTCAGACTTGCACGTGAACTTTCTCGATTTCGATTTCAGGCTCAACTTTTACTCTGGTCAGAATGGAATTGGCGATGAAACAGTTCTTTCCTGCTTTTTCCAGAGCCTTTCTTGCTAGATTCAATTCGGCTGCTTCGCTTAAAACCAACCTCGGTCTCAAGGTGACTTCGGTTATTCGATAGTGCTGACCTTCGGCTCTCTCGAGTTTACCTACTGCAGTGCAAGTAAAGCTCACGAAGTCGATCTTCGACAATTCAGCAATGGCGACAAATGTTGCGAGGTAGCACGAGTTCAGCGACGCAACAAACAGCTGCTCAGGAGTCCATGTGTTGGCTTGTCCATTGAACTCGGCTGGGGCGGCAACCTCGAGTACGGGTAAGTCCGCCGATGACCGCAAATACCCTACTCTGCCTCCCATCCACCCAACCTCGGTGTCGTACAAGTAAGTGTCTAACATTTCTCTCCCCTTTAACCAGTTTTCAAGCTACCAGGATACTGTTGGAGCAAGCAGCAAGCGGGCGAACCGGTTGCGATTCATCGTAAGGTTCGAAGCGAGCGCTGAAATGGCGGAGGAACGGCGGTTGGTGAGTTATGCTGTAACCACGGATCGATTCTCGCCGTTTGTATACCGAAAGGAGCGCTTCAATCACATAGTCGATGTGACTTTGAGTATAGACTCGGTGTGGAATCGCTAACCTTACGAGTTCCATTGCAGGTGGTGTTTCGTCTGCATCGCTACAGCGGTTCGAAGCGCGCATTACCGATCCAATCTCACAAGAGCGAATGCCCGCTTCGCGGTACAGCTCCACGGCAAGCGCCTGGCCGGGAAACTGGCTCGAGGGAATTTGAGGCAGCATCGACTTTGCGTCGATGTAAATCGCATGACCTCCCGGCGGTTCAACAATCGGCACCGCGGCATCTGAGATGTGCCTGCCAAGATAATTTATGGATGCGAACCGGTACTCCAGATAATCCTCCTGCACAACCTCCTGTAGACCAACCGCAATAGCGTCGAGATCTCTTCCAGCAAGGCCGCCGTACGTCGGAAAGCCCTCGGTTAGAATGAGCAGGTCCTTTTCTTGTTGCGCAAGGAAGTCATCATTAGTGCACAAGAAACCACCGATGTTCGCCAAACCATTCTTCTTGGCTGACATCGTGCAGCCATGCGCAAACGAAAACATCTCCTGTGCGATTTCTTTCACGGACTTCTGTTTGTAGCCATACTCCCTAAGTTTGATGAAGTAGGCATTCTCGGCAAACCTGCAGGCATCCAGGTAGAGAGGTACGCCGTATCGCGAACAGACTTCCTTTACCGCGCGAATGTTGGCCATCGATACCGGCTGTCCGCCTCCCGAATTACTGGTCACCGTCAATATGACCAACGGTATGCGCCCCGGACCTACTCGTGCGACCAATCGTTCGACGGCGTCGACGTCCATATTTCCCTTGAACGGGTGAAACAACGCAGGCTCGTAGAATTCCGGAATCGGGAGATCCACTGCGTGCGCACCAACGTATTCGATGTTGGCGCGAGTAGTATCGAAATGGGTGTTGTTTGGAATGATCTGATCGGCTTTCGTCAATACGGAAAATAGTATTCGTTCGGCGGCCCGACCCTGGTGCGTCGGTATCACGTGTTTGAATCTGAATATGTCAAGTACGCTCTCTTCGAAACGGTAGTAGCTCGAGCTGCCTGCGTAAGATTCATCACCACGGTTAACCGCTGCCCATTGCTCGGAACTCATTGCGGCCGTGCCGCTATCAGTAAGGAGATCTATGATGACGTTTTCTGCTTTCAACAGAAACAGGTTGTAGCCGACCTCTTTCAAATAAGCATCACGCTCCCCACGGGTAGTCATTTTGATGGGCTCCACAACCTTTACTCTGAATGGTTCGATTATCGTTTGCATGAAATGTGCCTGGCCTTTCTAAGATGTTCCTGGTTTCGACCAGGATAGGTAATTCTCTTTTGGTCGAAGCAATGCTCACAAGTTCAGCCATCACGCTTGGTTGTGACGAATGAACATCTCATCGAAAAGTAAGCTGGATCTGAAATTTACGAATAACTGACAATTGAGAATTGTCTGACAGGAGAGGGGTTACGATAGATCTCGAGAACTGTTAGTCTACGCTACACGTCTTGCAAACATCTTGGTCAAACGGAAAACGGGGTAACTCGTGGCGAGGAGAATAAGCGCGTAAATGCTATTCCGTGTATCACCTGCCACCGCCCCAACCAGAAAACCAACCGAGCCCAGCAGCGAAAACCCGGTGGTCCACGGATAACCCCAGGCTCTGTATGGCCTCGCTCGCTCTGGTTGTCGCCGGCGCAAGTAAAATATCACCGCGAAAGAGATCGCATAGTTCACCACAAAGAAGAAAGCCACGACTCCCAATACCTGATCCACCGTGCCCGTGACGATAAACAATCCTGACACTAAAGTCGAAAAGAACAGCGCTAACGTGGGCGTACCTCCCTCATTTGCACCAGCGGCTTGCGCAAAAAAGAGGCGGTCGCGACTCATCGCAAACAGCACTCGCGTGGCCATCAGCTGACACGCATTGACCGCACTCAGCATCGACAAAATCATCAGCGTTCTAAAGATTCGATCACCATTCTCCCCAAAGATGGTTTGAGCCGCCTTGCCCAACGCGAGATCGCTGCCGGCGACTTCTGTTATCGGTAGGACGTACACGATGGCCAAATTAATCAGCAGGTAGATGGCTATGACAGAAAGCACTCCACCGATCATTGCGCGAGGGATATTGCGCTCCGGACTTTGAACCTCTTCGGAAAAGTAGATAACCCCGGTCCATCCATCGTACGTGTAAATCACACCCTGCAGCGCGAGTATCAACGCGACGAATAGCTGCAAACCGCGGGGGACTTCCGGCACTACGGATGCGGAGACGGCTCTCTGGCCGGACAAAACAAAACACGCGATCACCAGCGCTACAAACGCCATTGTCTTTAATACGCTTGTGAGGTTTTGGACTGTGCTTCCCCAGCGAATGCCGCGCCACTGAATGATTCCGAATAGCACGACGATTCCCAAAGCGATCCAGACCGATACCCCTTTGATTGAGGGAACCAGGACGCTTGCATATTGGACAATCACCAGCGAAATAAAGGACGAGGAACCGCAGGTCGAAATCCAGTCGCTCCATCCCACGATGAAGCCGGCGTAATCTCCCAATGCGTCGTGAGCGAAAACGTATTGTCCTCCCGAGCGGGGCATCATCGTCCCAAGTTCAGCAATTGAAAGGGCGCCAAGAAGCGCATACAGACCTCCGCCAACCCACACGCCTATAAAGATCCAGGAGTTCGGCAATTCCTGAGCAATCTTTCCAGGCGTACTCAGGATTCCAGCGCCGATTGTGTTGCCGATTATCACTGCAATTCCGAACCCAACGCCGAGGACTTGTAACAGGCGTCCCCGGCGAATAGGCAATGCGCTTACAGCTTCAGCAGATGACTGCAATAGACTACCCCTCTCGTAAAACTCTTAGTCTGCCTGTCGGTGTGGCAGAGAGTTTCTTTTTTCGAGAGCTACACGTCAAGACCCCTTGCATTGCAAGAAGCCTGAACGATGATTATGTGAAGGACTGATGAATACGCTGGCGCTGAGTAAATTGAGGGGTCCAGCCAGGCGCTTTGAGCGCCTTCCTTCTCTCTAAGATGAGTATATCGAAGCCGCAGGCGAATCCGGAGTTCAGGCTCTAGATACCGAATACCTGCAGGAATACATTTCGCTGGTTAGGGCCATCAAATTCCGCCAGGATCACGCTCTGCCAGCGCCCCAATACCAAAGCGCCTTTTTCGATCGGTACTGTTGCGCTATGACCGAGCACAACATTTCTCAAGTGGGAGTCTGCGTTGTGGCGATCGCAATCCGAAAGCTCCGGATCGTTGTGTTTGTAATAAGTATCACGAGGCACAATACTTTCCGCGAGACTCTTGACGTCAGACAGGAGGGCGTCCTGCCATTCGTTGACAATCAGGCCAGCAGTCGTATGCAGAGAGGACAGCTGAACGTAGCCATCCTTAACTCCGGTTGATTTTACAAATTCGCGTATCTCCTCGTTGAGGTTTACCAGATCGGTTCGTTCGTGCGTCTTAACGGTGATCGTCTTTGAGAAAACTTTGACGGTGCCTTCGTTCTTGTGACAATCCGATGGGCGGGCGCCTCTTTCGGGGGCCTTGAGTGCTTTCATTTTCTTCCTCCTCCCGAATCTACTACCTTCGGATTTGTGATTTGTCGTTTCGTAAAAGTGAATCGGATTATACTACACCGCTGACAAGAGGTGCATCGTTAAGGCGTGAGGATTTTATGATTTAGATCTGAGATCCAGGATTTCGCATAAGCCGATAACGAAGGCGGCCATTCGATCGGCGCATTGCAGCGACCGTCTCCGCAGCTCTAACAAGCCCTTAATTGCCAATGGTTTACGCAGGACGGCTTTCATGACCCGCTTCGAATCAACCCGACCGTCGTGATTTCGATATAAGTTGAAATCAAGCGGTAGATCTTCGTCCAAAAGATCAGTGATTGAGCGGACGATCAAAAATGGGAGCCCTCGAGCTGCGCACACTTCGGCGATCGCTGTCGACTCCATATCTACGAAACCGATTCTGTTTTCACTCAACGAGTGGCCAAGCGCGCGCTTTGCTTCTGCTTTCCAAACAATCTCATCCGACGTAACCGCGACCCCTAAGCTCACTGGAAAGCCGAGTCGAAGTTCCTGAGCGGCCGACAACAATGTTTGATCAGGTTTGGATTTTGAATCCCTTACTTCGCGAGCAATAACGATGTCCGCATGCTGAAGGGACGATGATAAGCCTCCAGCAAAACCTATGCTCAAGACCGCTCGCGCATTGTTTTGTTCGAGCCAGGCTTCGAGCTGCCGCTTTGCATTTTGGATTCCTTCGCCCGTCTCTAATAAAACGACGCCGTGATGTTTAACGCCCTTTAACTTCTGTAATTCATAGCTCAGCGCTGCAACAATCAGGATTGGCGCTTCTTTGGCGTTAAGCATAGCCGTGAGTTCGAAACCAATTAACTGCACATTCAAGCGCGTGCTCGATTGGATTTTGTGGGAGGAGGAGCTCTCGAACTGCCTTACTTGCGTCAAAATACATCTTGTGTCGGGAAAGCTTAACGCTCTCGAGGGGGACGTCCGGCTCGCGTCCACGGACACTTATTGACCAGTAATTTTCAAACCTCGCATAGGTTTCAGCGACCCAGTGTGGAACCTTTATCGATGGCGATGCTACGTCGGTCACCCCACCAAGAGCGTCAAATAATTCCTTCAGAGTAAGATTGCGGCTGCCAAGGATGTAGCGCTCACCCGCTCGTCCTCGCTCAGCTGCAAGCACGTGCCCTTCAGCACAGTCTCGCACGTCGATGAGATTCATACCGGTATCAACGTAGCCGAACATCTTACCTCGAAGAAAATCCACAATAATTTTTCCAGTAGGCGTGGGTTTGATGTCCATATCACCAACAGGAGTGCTTGGATTTACGATCACCACTGGTAAACCTCGAGCAGCCCACTCTTTGACTTTTTCCTCGGCCAAAAACTTGCTGCGTTTGTAATGCCCAATCATATCGTCGAGAGAAACAGGTGTGTCTTCGGTCGCTGGCGCTCCATTTCCGCTCAACCCGAGACAGCCGACGGTGCTCGTATAAACAACAGTCTGCGCGTTCTCATCCGAGGCAGCTTGCATGACATTGTTGGAGCCTTCGACATTGATCTCGTACATTTCCTTCGGATCCCGGCACCAAAGACGATAATCGGCAGCGCAATGATAGACGACACAGCAATTTCGGGCTGCTTCCCTGAGTGACTGGAGATCCCGAAGATCTCCCTGGACGAACTCTACTGCGAGGCCTTTGAGGTTATCGAGACGGCTGTTTGGACGAACGAGACAGCGAACCTGTTCGCCGCGTTCGAGCAGTGTTCGGACAAGGTGTGAACCAACGAATCCGGTTCCGCCTGTGACGAGGGTTTTCACTGGAAAGAGGAAATAGGTCCTATAGGTCCAATATGTCCCGTCCGGTGGGGCAGGGCGGTGTCATTCACCCCGCGATGTTCCACACGGCCATTCGCATCATATCGCGCGGACTCTTGCGTAGCTCGAACATCGCCGAGGCCTCGAATCCGCTATGCATCATGCAATTCCTGCAAAGCCGGTCCTCGCGCGATTCCCAGTAGGGCCAATCGACGCCATTCCAAAACTCGTCCCACGTCGCATAGTACTTTTGACCGATGAGGTAACACGGACCTTTCCATCCCTGCGGCGTTCGAGTGACTGTGCTCCATGGCGAGCAGTTGTAATTTCTCATCCCCGCCGTGAATTCCAGATACATCGGCGTGGACATCAAACGATACTGTCTGGAAAGCTCAAGTACGCGCTTGAACTTTGTTTGTATTTCACGTTGCGAGAGGAAGATGTCTCGATCGACGGATTCGTAATGGTATCCGGGAGAGATCATCATCCCGTCAACGCCCAACTCCGAGACCAGCTTGCAAAGGTCCTCGATCTCAGTCATCTCCGTCTCTTTGAAGACGGTCGTATTGGTGGTTACGTGATATCCGAGCCTCTTCGATTCTTTGATCATATCGATGGCTTTGTCGAAAACGCCTGCTCGATCGCAAACAAGATCATGAGTTTTCTGCATGCCATCGAGGTGAACGTTGATGGTCAGCCGCTTGTGTGGAGCAACCTTCCCGAAGAGATTTTTGTCCAGCAACAATGCGTTGGTGCAGAGGTAAATATGCCGCTTGCGGTCGATGATGCCTTCGAGCAGCTCTTTTAGTTCGGGGTAAATCGTGGGTTCACCCCCGCAGATCGAAACAATGGGTGCTTCCGAATGTTCAACCGCTTGCAGGCAATCAGCGAGAGACATTCGATCTTCGAGTTTGCCTGTGTGGCGTTCGAGCGCGCATCCCAGGCACGCCAGGTTGCAGGTGTACAGCGGCTCGAGCATGAGCACCATAGGATAGCGCTTGTTGCCCTTTAGCCCGTTCCGAACCTGATGCGCGATCGCATCGGTCGTGATATGCATTGGAAATCGCATGCTATTCCTGTTTGTAGTACCGCCTTCAGGCGGAAGCTTGTAAGCCGGCGGCTCTAGTCTTGCTCCAACTGCTCTTCAATCATCCCCAACGCGAGCAGCGGGAAGTACGTTGCGTACAAATGGTAGCGCAGGTAAAACACCCCAGGGAAGCCCGTCCCTGTCCAAAAATCGTCCTCCCACGAACCGTCTTCGTGTTGGGTTCCGATCAGATATTCAACACCGCGTCTTAACCCTTCGGTTTGATCCTCGACCGCCATCAACCCCATCAGTGACCAGGCGGTTTGGGAAGGGGTGCTCGGACCCTGCCCTTTGCATCCCGGGTCGGTGTAGCTTCTGGGCGATTCGCCCCAGCCGCCGTCTTCATTTTGTACCGAGCGCAACCAGCAACCCGCTGCCTGATATCGAGGTTCCATCATGTCCTCGCCGATCCGATTCAGCCCGTGTAATGCGAGCCAGGTGCCATAGATGTAGTTGCATCCCCAGCGTCCGAACCACGACCCGTCCCGCTCTTGCTCCTTTGACAGAAAACCGAGCGCCCTCTGAACGGCTGGATGCTCCCGGTCGAAACCGAGGGCGGAAAATGTCTCGATTCCGCGTCCGGTTATGTCGCTGGTAGACGGGTCGATCATCGCATTGTGATCGGCAAAAGGAATTTGAGTCAAAAACTGTTCATCGCAGTCTCGATCAAAGGAGGCCCATCCGCCGTCCCTATTCTGCATCGTCAGGATCCAGGTCAGTGCGCGCTCCATGGCTTCTCGTCTTGATTGCTCACGCTGAGCATCACGAAATCTGACCTTGCTCAAAGAGGTAAGAACCTGAAATGTATCATCGACATCGGGATAGTACTCGTTAGCGTATTCAAAGTACCATCCGGCTGGTTGGCCTTCGGGATTCTTGATCTTCCAATCGCCTACTTCTTTTACTTCTTTTTCGAGAAGCCATTCAGCCGCCTTTTGCAGCGCGGGATGATCGGGAGGCAAACCAGATTCGGCCAGGGCGTTCATCGCAAGCGCGGTATCCCATACTGGGGAGAAGCAAGGGGCGATGCGCAGGGTGTCTCCTTCTTCGATCTCCAGCTTTTCTAATTCACTGATCTGAGACGCGGTCAACGGATGCTGGTTGTCATAGCCAAGACATCGCAATGCGATTATCGAGTTGATAATCGGAGGAAAGATTGCGCCGATACCGTCGCTCTTTTCGAAGTGATCGATCATCCATTGGTCGCAGGCCTTCAGAGCTTTCTCGCGCGACGGCGACCATTGCTTGCGCTCCAGCAGTTTCAATGTGTAGTCGGTAGTATTGAATACAGTCCCCCAGAAGCCTCGTCGAGCCGACAGGTTCACCGAGTTATCCAGGAGCAGCTCTTCGATATTGTGCTGCTCGGGAACTGAACAATAGGGCTTGCTGGCCCACATCACCGACAGCGGAACGACTATTCCCCGCGTCCAGGACGACATCTCGTAAAGATTGATCGGAGCCCAGGCAGGCAAAAGAATAATCTCTGGCGGAACAGCCGGACATCTTTCCCACGGATACTGCCCAAATATAGCCAGATAGATCCGAGTAAAACTATTCGCTGCGTCCAGACCTCCAAGGTCACGGATCACATTACGAGACTTTCTCATGTGATCAGCATCGGGTGAATCGCCCAGAAGCTTGAGCACAAAGTAAGCCTTAGCGGATGCACTGACCTCAGGCGGACCGCCTTCGTAAATCGCCCAACCGCCTTCGGGAAGCATTTTTTGCCGGATGTAGTTAGCGGCTTTGCGACAGCGTTCTTCCTGCAAACGCCCGATGAAATGCATTGTTAGAATATATTCGGATTCGAGGATGGTGTCGCCTTCCAACTCCCCGCACCAGTGACCGTCAGAGTGTTGAATTTGCAGCAGATAGTCTCGGGCCGACTTGATCGCACGACTTACTTCTGTGCGCAGCCCCTCGTC
This sequence comes from Blastocatellia bacterium, assembly GCA_035258805.1. GTDB lineage: Bacteria > Acidobacteriota > Blastocatellia > UBA7656 > UBA7656 > Onstottus_A. The sequence goes on from DATFWY010000328.1 coordinate 23,181, forward strand.
CACCCTCGCGAGCTTCGCTTGGTTTGGATTTAACATGGAGATTCCAAACTTAATCCTTCTCTACCAAGTTGTGAGCCAATGGCTCGGAGTTGGGGTCCATTCTAATGGTCGCAAATCATACTAGTGCCACCCGCACCACTTCAAGGGAGGCTCACACCATCAGCTTCTCAGGATGCATGAGTTCCTGCGGTAAGGCGAAGTGAACATTTTCGTCTTCTCCGGGTTGTTCCTCGAACTCAACGGCGCCCATGGCGCGGAGGTGTTCGAGCACACGAATGACCAGTTCTTCCGGTGCTGATGCGCCAGCGGTGACGCCTACGATTTGTGCGCCATCGAGCCAGGCGGGATTAATCTCATTTTCATCATTCACAAGGTAAGCGGGTGTGCCGGCGACGGCGGAGACTTCGCAAAGACGTTGAGAGTTCGAGCTATTCTGAGATCCGACTACCAGCAATACATCAACGCGCTCGGATATCTCTTTGACCGCGTTCTGGCGGTTCTGTGTCGCGTAGCAGATATCATCCTTGGCGGGAGAGGTGACGCTCGGGAATCTTTCTTTGAGCGCATCGACAATTGCCGCGACGTCGTCCAGCGACAATGTTGTCTGCGTCAGATACATCACGCGATTAGGATCGTTAACCTGCAGCCTGGCAACATCCTCGACTGAACTCACGAGTTGCATGGGCGCTTCGCCCATCGTGCCTTCGACTTCCTCGTGTCCAGGATGTCCTATCAAAACGATCGAATATCCGTCTCGTGCATACCTGATTGCCTCAAGATGTACCTTGGTGACGAGTGGACAGGTCGCATCAATGACTCGGAGTTTCTTAGTTTCAGCTAATTGTACAACCTGCGGCGAGACGCCGTGAGCGCTGAATACGCAGACTGACCCATCCGGGATCTCTTCAATACCGTCCACAAAGACTACGTTGCGTTTGCTGAGGTTCTCAACGACGTACCGATTGTGTACGATTTCGTGAAAGACATAAATGGGCGGTGGAAAAAAATCCAGCGCTCTTTCAACGATGTCGATGGCCCTCACTACACCGGCGCAGAACCCTCGGGGCTTTGCAAGGACCACTCTTCTAATGGACATCAATCAAATCCTTCCGATTTCTTAACAAACTAAGTCACCCTAGACGACACGCTGCCTGCAACTCAACGAGAGTATAGCAACCGAGACAGCCGCGCTCAAAGCCGCTCGCAAGCGCTTCCTCACAGCCGGGAAAGTTGATTTTGTGCCCTTGCATACAAATTGGACCTTAAGTACAGGACGGCCGAAAAGTGCGCCTAACCGTCCCCGGGAGTCGCAAAATGAAGTTTCCTGAGATCATTCCCCCGGCAGACCTTCTGAAGCAGGTCGACGGTATAGAGAGCGGGTTGCGGCAGCGACAACGTCTGGGGATCATAGGACTTCTTGCCACGCTCGTTCAGGGGATCATACTGGTTGCCAATAACGAGTGGTTCCAAAAGCTGCTCGCTCGAGATTGGACCGATTTATTCAAAACACATTGGCCCTCACTGCTAATGCTGGCAGGGATTGTGTTCTTTGTGTTCCTCGCCGGATGGGCAAGATTCTGGCTTGACGAGTCGCAAGCGCCCTTTCGTTATACCTACTCAATCGCGGATTTCAAACCAGTTCTGGGTGAGAAAGCTGATGGACCCAGGGAGGACCGGATCTCCGTTCAGTTATCTCATGACCTCGCTGAGAGATTGAATGAAAGGATAAAGCGTCTCTCTCTGCTCGATGAAGAAACAAAACCCGCCCAAGCGAAATCAAGTGACGAGGACTCCGGGACTGGTTCTAGAAGGAAGTCGCACATTCACATACGCGGGTTTTACCTGATCCGGACAAAGCCCGATGGAAGTTGGTTCGTTGAAGTCATGCCAAATTTTGGCGCACGTTCGTTATGAGAGGGGTTCCAGGGGTGCGATAGCCTTAACCGCCGAACAGTTGGAAAAGATAAGGGCGGCAGTACGGGCTGAGGTTCGTTCGACACCGATGACTTCCGTTTCTCCAGTTATTTTGACTAACTCTGAGATCAGGTCTTTTCTCCGGCAATTGATTGCGTCTGAATTCCCGAGCCTATTTGTAGTTTCTTACGACGAGCTGTCAGCGGAATCAAACATCCAACCCATTGCCAAAATCAAACTTTGAGACCGGTGCGCGCGTGTCTAATCGGAACCCTCACTATGTCCGGGAGTCTGATCTTGACCTGCAGCGCGCAGCCTGCTAAAACCCGCCCAGTGAGTTTGCCCACCGTTATTTTCGACCTCAGTCAAATCAAATATGAGATCGAGCGATTCCTGCTTAACGGTGAGTTCGACTTGATCGAAGATGACCGGACACTCGCGCGGACGGACGGAGATCGCAGCAATGCTGAGTTTTCGTTCGGCAAGTTAATCCTGTCGTGTTGGGGCGACGGTTGGTCGCGCTCGTGGCGAATCATCTGCTGTGAGCTAACTCCGCAGCGTTTGAAGCTTGAATGCGCCAAGCAGATGGGACTGAAACGATGTGAGGTCCTTTTAAGTCGCGGCTCGGAGGCTCGACTTCCTGCACATGAAAGAAGGGAATTTGCAAGAAAGCTCAAAGCTATGATCGAGGCAAACATTGCCGGCGTTCGAGTGGAAAGAGCGGTCACTGCGAGGAACGATCGCCGGCATCTCTCGGGCGTGTACGCGCGCCTGGTAATCAGAGATCGGAAGAAACGGTTTGCGGGAATCGGAGTAAGTGACAGCGAGTTGCAGCAAAATATAGAAGGGGTCCTTACGGCAGGACTTACCTGGATGACCGAACTTGTGCGTAAGAGCGGCTCGGTTGATGGATTAATGATTTTCGCTCCTCGGTGCGACACGATCGCGATCCGACTGAGCGCGATAGCCTCGACCGCGACGATTCGGCTATTCAAAATTGATGAAACAAAAGGATCAATTGAGGCGATCTCACCTTTTGATCAAGGCGATTTGAATGACAGCTTTCGGAAGGCGGCTCGCAGAGCTCACTGGCCGCGACTAGGAATGTTGCCGCCTGATTGCGCAATGCTCGTTGAGGCCGTTCGACAAATAGCGCCGGATCACATCGACGTGCATCATCGAGGTCCGTGGGTTTCGTTGTCGATCCGAGGACTAGAGGTTGCCAGGGTGTTGATCAGTAAGCGCCGGGTCGAGTTTGGAATTGGTGACGCGCGTGTGAAGCTGGATCAACGCAATCACGAGCAATTAGAACGGCTGATTCAGGAGACAATCGTCAATCGCCGGCCCGAATCTGAGCTTCGGAATGAGATGACGTTTCGTTTTCAGCCTGAGCGCTGGCTCGAGTCAATCATCAGCGCTGACGTTTCGGCGGTGGATCCAACCCTGGATCCTGATTTTGTCTATTCGCAAGTTCCCACCTATCGAGATGATCAGCGCACGTTTATTGACCTGTTAGCGACGACAAAGATCGGCAGGCTGGTTGTGATGGAGTTGAAAGTCAGCGAGGAAACCGAGTTTCCGTTCCAGGCGCTCGACTATTGGCTACGTGTCGAATGGCACCGCGCGCGTGGAGACTTTCATCGTCGAGGGTACTTTGAGGGGTTGCCGCTGAGCGATTCGCCGCCGCTCCTATATCTTGTCGCGCCCTTGTTCCGGTTTCACGAGACGACCCAGCTTGTCGCTGCTTCGATCGATAAACGAGTGCCGCTGTACCGGATAGGAATCAATGAGGATTGGCGTAAGGGGGTCAGAGTTCTGCTGAGAGAACGACTCAACTAATGGTTCGGATGTAGCGTAGACTGTCCAGTCTGCGCACTGCTGATTGGGTAAGAATCTTAGGTCAACCAACGGCATTCCGCCGACTGGACAGTCTACGCTACATCCGGCGCAAAGATCGCTTCATCGTCGTCTGGCTTTTCCGAGCAGCGCGTTGAGGCTTAGAATCCCGGAGCCTCGGGAAGCGATATACAAGAAAACAAAACAGTACAAAACCGCGAGCTCTCCCCCGTTCACAATCGGCCAAGAGCCTTTTGATGCATGCTGTCTGAAGTAAGCAAAAGCCATTTCTCCGCTGGCTATAAACGCAGCGATGCTGGTCAGCAAACCTACAGCTATCATGATTCCGCCGGCAAACTCAATCACTCCGGCAGCAATCATCAAAGGCGCCTCTTGCTTCTGTCCGCCTAATACTCCAAACAGTTTTTGCGCGCCGTGACATGCGAACAACGCCCCCGTCACAATTCGCATAAGCGCATAGAAAAAGTTTGAGTACTTACCGAGCCATTTCTCCATTGTCTAGTCCCCGTTATTTGAGGTATGTAGAGCGTCCACTCGGAAGTCAGGATGAGAAAAAAACTAAGAGCCGTGCTTATTGGTGGTCTTTGAGACCTCGCGTTGAGCCTCGAAATTATAATTCAACTCTCGCGCAAAGGCGCCAAGAACGGCAAAAGACGCGAAGCGGCCTCAAGCCTTTACCGGTTCTTCAACAACTCGGCTATGAAGATCGGCCGGTTGATATGCAGGCTGGCGGCGCGCCATCAATGCCATCGCCAGCAGATAAAGACCGGCTCCGACCAGAAGCGCTTGATTAAAGCCGGTCAGAATCGCTATGACCAGCGCCGCGACCGAACCCATCACTGACGTGGCGCCGTTCAACCCCCACGCCCACGGAATGATCTCCGGTGCATTTCGCGCCAACAGGCGAATCCCGATCGGCATCGGCATTCCCATCACCATCGCGAGCGGCGCCATTAACACCACCGCGAGAACGATTCGGAACTCTCGTGTAAGGCCAACCAATCCATAGAAGATTGGCGGCAACGCAATTATGTAAATCACGACTAGACCAACCAGTACCATCAACAGTTTCATTAATGCCGGATTAAGGCGTTCCTCGCTCACTCTTCCCGTCAGATAACTGCCAAGAGCGCTGAATGCCAACACCGAAAAGAGCACTACCGCTAACGAGTACACAGGATGACCCAGGAACAGAATGAATTTCTGTATCATCGCAACCTCGACGATGATGAAACCGGCGCCCAGGCAGCCAAAGTAAAGCAGGTACCTGAGCTTTGTGCCTGTTCGCGTTGAGAAGGCTTTTCCACGAATGAGCACAAGCGGGCCGATGATAAACAACACAACAAGGACACTGGTAATTCCAAACAGAGCGAACAATATTGATGTGCCAAGATTGGTCTTCTGCCACTCCCCAGTTGTTCCTTCGATGACATTCCACAGGTTCGCAAACCTGACCGAGTTAAAGAAGAAGGGATTGTTGTCGCGCGTAGGCTCTACATTCGTATCGTAGCTGGCCCAGACCGCTTCAGGGTCCGAAGCTTGTATCATTTGAGTGAATACGTTCGCCGGTTGCGTTAGTGGTGTGTATAACAATTGGAAGTTGTTGGCGTACGCGATTCTTTCTATTGACTGCACTTCATCGTCGGTGAACTCGCTGCGTTTGAAAATATAGGTAGCGGGCGTGCGATCATAGCCGCTCCGCGCGTCGCGAACCAAAACGATGTGACGAGCGGGGTTCGAGATGCCGAGCTCGGTCATCATCGATCGAGTGAGCGTAATCAGACGAAGCAACTGGTCGGGCGGTTCGAAATACCAGCGCGTCATGGTCAACGCTCCGTCATCAGTAAGATGACTGACATAATCCTTGAATGCTTCGACGGTGTATAGATTGTTTTCGCTAAGAGAGAATGCGCCGGCCGCAGTCGCCGCCCACGTGTCCACCATTGTTGCCTGGATGATGTCGTAACGGTCCTGGGAGTGTCGAATAAAGCTTCGCCCTTCATCGACCACTAAACGGACATCCGGCTGTTGATAAATCGAACCCGAATAACTCTTGAACGGTTCCGACGACATTACATCGTGCGCGATGATCGGGTTTATCTCGACTGCGGTGATATGCTTTTGGCCGAAGACACGGGCGGCCATCACGTCGTTGCCCCCGCCGGGCCCGATGATCAATACGTTTGCATCGCGCTTCAGGTTGTGAACCAACGCGCTGAGGGCGCCAAGAGCATCCTGATGAAGCGCAGAGTTGCTCGCATCCTTGCTGATACTGGTCGCTGCGTCAGCATCGATTTTGATTTCGACCGCCGAATCGAGGCTTCCCTCGACCGTAATCCGGGAAAACGAATTCCATTTCGAAAAAAGAACCTTCTTTTCCTCGAAGCCCTTCGATTTACGAATGTCGATTCGATGGGTAGTGCTGTTATAAATGACGAGGCCAGCCAGCCCAAACGTAAGCACAATTGAACAAGCCGCTGCGATTCGATTTCCTTCGTTTGCGAATCCGAAGAACACCCCTCCAGCCGCAGCGAGCGCGGACACCAAAATCACAATATTAATCGCGCCAATTGTGTTGAGCACCGGTATCAGCAGAAGACAGCCCAAGGCAGCGCCTGCCAAATCGAATAGATAAAGATTACTGATGTTTTTCGCCAGCCGGGTGATCGCGAGCGTTACTGCGCAACCTGCGAAGAAGAAAGGCAGCGACGCAGCGCCGTAGATCCTCGCGAGCCGGTAATAGTTCTCAGGGCCAGTTTCGAATGTCAGCGGATTGGACAGAATGACATAAAGAGAGAAGAGATTGCTCAGAGCAAACAACATCGCCGCTGCCGAAAGCCACTGACCAGTCCGTTCAGGCTTTAAGCCGCGCTGGATTATGTAAATGAACACTCCGCTCGCTCCGGACCCGAACAACGCCAGAGAGATGGCCATAAAGGCAAAGTGATAGTACATCGTCGCGGAAAAGAGCCGCGTAAGCGATAGTTCGAGCATCAGGACTGACAAAGTAATTAATGATATTCCCAGAAAAACCCTTCGATAGTTCATTCAGCGTCTCCGGTGACAAACTCGTAAAAAGCCCAGCGTAAAGCCAATTGATTCGTTCCACGTAGTAACGAATTTATTCGTTCTGTTTTGGTATTGTTAGAAAATCAGTCAACGAATAAATTCGTTACTACGTGGAATGGTTAATTCTGTCTGAAATTCATTTTTGTTGATTGCTTTGTTTGAGACTTAGCAGCGCTTCGATAGCCGAACTAACCTGTTCGGCTCGTGCGTCCCACGTGGCGCCCTTAACTGCGAGTTGACGCGTCGTTCTTTTGTCCGCCGAATCGTTGTTCAGCGCGTCTTCAACCTTCGCGATGAAGTCATCGTAGCCTCGTGAGACGCGCAGTATACCATCCAGCGGTTCGTATTCGTAAATCGGTGTAATAACAACAGGCTTACCAGTGGCCAGATATTCACGCACCTTGATTGGACTGCCATAGGCCACAAAACTGTTGTCGGTGACCCAGGGCAATACACATACGTCGAACGCCGCCGCATAGGACGGCATAGACGCATATGGCCTCGAACCGAGGTAGTGAACGTTCTCAAGCGATTCTATGGCCAGAGGTGATGCGCGCAATCCGACCAATATCCACTGCCATCCGGGTCGCTTTCGGCTGACGTAACCAACCAGCTCCTGATCGATGAGCCAGGGTTCTATCGCTCCGAGGTATCCGAGCCTCGGGTGCGGCACACCTTGCAGATCGCAGGGCTGTGGACCTTTCATCGAGGCCGCCGTAGCGAAGTGATCGTAGTCAACCCCTTGTTCCAACAGCATAGACTTCGACTGGGTATCCGGATTCGATCCGGTCTCTTCGTCGAAAAGCTTACGGCCTGAATAAAAGACCAGATCGGCGCGCCTCAAAAGATCGCTGTGCATTTCAGATATCACGTTGGCTGCCGTTGCATGGTCCATCTGGTTTGCATCGTATTTGTCGGAAACCTGATAAACGAGAATGCGTTCTCCGAGACTCCCAACGACTTCGCGCGCGGTTGGAATAGCGATCCAGAGGATCGGATTCGGCATCTCAAAAGCGACCATTAACAACCGGAGCTGTAGCACCAGGAGCAAGCGATTGATCGCTCGTGCCCATCTGGTTGAATAAATAGGAAGCACCAGAGGAGAAATGACGATGATTCCCTCTTCGGTAATTCGAAAAGGTTGAATGTAGCTGCGAAGCTTGCGTTTTATCTTGCTAAAAAGGTCGGGATTCGCAAAAGAGGGCAAACCCATTGAGATTGAATTGACGAAAATCACCCGGTTACCGGCACGAGCGAAACGACGCATTAAATGATTCTTCGAGTGCTGATGGTGATACCACCAATCCTCTCCTCCGAAACATATGATTGATTGGTTTCGAACCATACCTGGCAAACTTTATCCGTGAATCAAAACCGATACGAAGTTGTTGGCGATATGCGCTCCTATTGCCGGCCAAAGTGAGTTCGTCTGTTTCATAATCCATCCAAACACGCAACCGAGCAGGAAGACGTTCACTAAATTCTTTGTTACCCCCGGAGAAAAGCCGTTTCGAGATACCCAATAAGGCATGTGCACCGCCACAAACAAAAGTGCCGATATCACATTAGCTACCCAAAAGCTCAAACTCTCGTTCAATCGATTTAGAAAGAACCCTCTGAATAATATTTCTTCCCAGATAGGTGAGACCGCTACACCGGCAAGGATGCTCAACCAATCAGCAGATCTCTGTGACAGGATGGCGCCGATGCTTTTTCCGGAGATTATTGATTCGCCGATTATTGCCAATGAGAGCCAGACCGTAATGACGACCATGGCTGGAAGCAGTCCACGCTTGTTAACCGGAGTACTTAGCTTCAGGTAGTCGAATGGTCGGAGTCGACAGATTGCAAGCGTAACGAATACCGGCAAGACCCAGATGACAAACTTGACGGTATTGGAGAATACATTCTTCCCGAGAGGTGATTGAATGCTGTCATCGATGCGAATAACGATCAGGGCGCGGACCGACCAAACCGCGAAGAAGGCGACGACATAAATCCAAAATACATTGAGCGGCAGACCTCGAGCGCCAGCCGTCTTGAGATTGTTTGCTGCTGGAGCTGTCTGCGTTTGATCCTGGCTAATCATCTTTTTAACAGTCCACGAACCGCCTCGAAGACTCGCGCGGCATTGTGACGCCACGTATACCGTGCAATGGCATCAGAGCGTCCAGCGATTCCTAACCGGCGTCGCAGGTCCTCATCAGCCGCCAGTCTTTCAATTCCAAGTGCAAGTTCACTGGCGTTGCCCGGCTCGACAAGAAGCCCGTTTTCTGCGTCGATGATAACGTCTCCGACCTGGCCAATCCGGCTAGCCACGATTCCTTTTTCCATTGCCAGGTATTCGAACAGTTTTGTGGGCGAGCCAAAGAACTCACTGCCATCAGTGGAAGGTACGTGCGGCGAAACTAGTATGTCGCACGCATCGAGATACGCCGGAACGCGGTCGTGGTCGATAGCGCCGGTGAAAGTTGCGTTTACCGCTGTGGATAGGACGATTGATTCCGTACGCGCTCTCTGTTCTCCGTTTCCGATAAACAGGAAATGACAACGAGACAACCGATCATTCAACAGTTTTGCAGCCTCGGCTAGAACTGGAGCGCCATGCCATGGTCCAAAAGTACCCGTGAATCCGACGACGATTCGGTCCGTGGCTCCTAAAGCCCTTCGGACGTCAGCGCCGCCACAGTTTGGCCGGAACCTGTCTATATCGACGCCATTGAAATTTACAACGATCTTTGAAGAGTTTATACCGGCTTCAATCAGAATGCTTCGCTGGACCTCTGAAACTACAAAGATCAGATCTGCGGCGCGAAGATTGAGAAGTTCGATCCGCTTGAGAAGCCAGAACAATCCTACTGGATCCCAATTCCGGGCAAGCCATGTTTCGGAGCCGTTGAACTCAAGCAGGAACGGCAGGCCGCTAGAGATCGAAAGCAAAACGCCAGTGCAGTTGAACCGGCTGTACCGCTGGTAGATGAAATCGACGCCGCTCAGGATTTCCTCCGCCGATTGCAGGGACTTAACTGTGAAAACCAGATTGTTCCATATCTCGAGCAGCGCTTTCGTGAGTGAGAGCGCAGAGGATGGAGCAATCGCCATCGCGACCTCGTTGTCGTGTTCTTCACCGGATACAAGAAATCTGAGGCGATGGCCCAGCTCGGTGGCGCCTTTTGAAAAACCGGATACATGTGTTGGCATCCCGCCTTCGGATGCGCTGGTCAGCGTAGCTCGAACATAGAGAGCGCTCAGTGACGCAAGCTCCGAAGGCTCATGCTCCCTGGTTTCTCGCGAAGCGCGAACCACAACGCGCAGCAGCAACAGTGCGCCGGCGAATTCAATCAGCACCCAATACAATGGAACTACCAGGCCATATCCGAGAAGGAACTCGAATGCACATCGCGGCGCTTCAACCAACAGTACTCCGAGGCGAGAACGTGATTTGATTAGATTGTTCGAGTCTCCAAGAACAACACGCCGTGCACCAGCAAGGATCGCGAAGATCATCAGCGCTCGATGCCCGCTTTGAAGTTTCAAATCCCTTGCAAACACGCAAAAGACATCGGGCGAAAGCGATCTGACGTTGGCGAGAGCTTTCCTTTTTGACGCCCACTTGAGATCAACCTTATCAAGCGTCCAAATTTCAGCATTGGGAAGTTGCACGGAAGCCCAGTCAAATGCCGCGTTAGTATCACCGGACAAATCCAACAGCAGCGCGCGAGGTTTCTTCTTCTTTTTTGCGTGCTGATCGCCGAGCTCCGTCATCGGAGACACAGATTTCGATTCTGACGAAACAGTGATCACGTCTGGATGATTGCTTGAAGAGGGATTCACGTGTTGTGTTGAGAGATTCGTTCCAAAATTACGCGAGCCAGTCAAACGTTGAGTGCATCGAGACGCTGAAAAAGTGAGAACAAAACTGGAGCTTCGTCTTCGAATGTAATCCCACCAACGCACGTTGGTGGGATTAGCATGTCTGTGTGAAGTGTCACTCTACTCACTCCGCTCCAATCTTCGAATGAATTTCCGATAGTAGAGAACGTGCAATATGTAGTCCAGCGCCATCGATGCGGCGACCGTCCACGCAGCGCCCGCGATGCCAAAACCAGGAACGGCAAACACAAGCCCCAGCACAGTCGCCACACCGGTGATTAGTACAATGTTGCGCAATTCGGCGCCGCGACCGTGCGCCGCAAGAAAAATGTTGTATGGTTGGAACAATCCGACAAACAGGTTCATTGCGGCAAAGGGAATCAACAGTGACGAGGCCTCGCTGTATTTTGGAAAGACAAACCTGAGAACAAACGGCCCGGCGATGACCAGCGCAACCGAGGCGCTGAATACAACCGCGGTATTCCATTTCGTTATTCGTGCCGGCACTCGCGGAAGCCGGCTGAAAGCACGGAAGCGCGTCGTAGCAAGAGACCGGCCTAGCATTGAGATCGGATTGCTGAATTTCTGAGCGATCGCATATATGCCCAATGGCGTCGTGCTCGATAAAAAGTATGCTATCGCCAATTGATCCGAACGCGAAGAAGCCAACCCGCTTAACCGGGCGAGGTAAAGATTGAAGCCGTAGCCGCGCGTCTCGTTCAAGGTGATTCCGATGTATTTACGGGCTCCCTTGAAACGCGGCTGCATTTGAAGCAGGGCCCAGCCGGAAGCGATGCCGATACCCGCCAAATAGGCTCCCAGAGCTGTCCCTGCGGTCAGCCGGTGCGTTATTACCAACGCGATCAAACCTATCAGGTAACAACCGGACATCGTCAGTTGAAATACCGACAGCCGCCGAATCTGATTGAGACCTTGACAACTCTGCTCGATAAAAAGCTGAAAGGGTTGAAAGAACGACAATGCCGCCGTGCTCACAAGCAACCAACGGACATCCTTAGAGAAAATCAAATCAATGGGTTTTGCCGCTGCGGCTATGAACAAAGCGAAAGCGATTCCGATCACAAGAGTGATTAAAACGAGCGCGCCCAATGCCTGACGCTCACTCTCTCTGTTCTCGGCGAGAGCAAGTACGCGAGCTCCAGCCGACGAAAACCCCAGCTCGAAAACAAGACCGCTAACCAGAATGATGCTCAAACAGAAAGCGAGCCGCCCCATTTCGCCGGGCTCCATCCACCGACCCAGGATGATGCTGGCAAAGAAACCGGCGAACATCGAACCCGTCTGGGCCGAGAAGAGCATGCCGGCCTGACGACTGGTCTCCCCTAAGCTCAGCAGGAAGCCAGACGCGCGGGACCTGGTATCAGGCGCAGGTGTTAGAGTTTCAGCAGTCAGCTAATTGCTCCTCGGCTTATTTGATTATTCATTTTTCTCTATGTCGGTCGACCCTGGCTTTAACCCGAAATACACAAAGAACGCTGCGGTTTGGTTGAACAACAAGTCGCAGCTTTTCAAGCTCGAAGCCGCACATCAGCTTCTGTCGTTTGGCTCGCGTTCGAACGCCCTCCTATCCAACGCTCGTACCAGAGACTCAGATTGAGCAACGTCCACAAAAAGAAAGAGTAGTTCTGCCGGCCTGCCTGGTGTTCACTGATCAGATGATTCACAAATTCATAGTCGAACAGCCCGCGTTGTCGAAGGGAGGAGTTCACAATGTTTTCCTCAACAAAGCGACCAAACGGGCCGCGCATCCACTCTTCAAGAGGCACGCCAAACCCCTTCTTCTCGCGATCCAAAACTCGATTTGAAATTACTCCCTGTAACGCACGCTTGAGAATGTACTTTGTTTCACCTTTGTGATATTTCAACGCGGATGGAATCGACATGGCGAACTCCACCAGCTCATGATCAAGGTACGGCACTCGAGCCTCCACCGAAGCGGCCATGGTCATCTTGTCCACGCGCATAAGCAGCAGCTCCGGCAACCTCAGCTTTAGTTCCTGATAGATCATTTGAAGCAGCTGATCGGCGGCAGCTTTTTCAGCGAACAACCGGTTGAGATCCGAGCTCACTACTGAGTACGATGAGAACCCATCGCCCGCGGCCGCTGCGATCCGCTTCTTAGCTGCCGCTGTCAGCAAGCGGCCCTTATTCACCTCATCAAAAATCAGAGTGCCACTCCAGAACAGCTTTTCCCCTTCAGCAAGCCGGCGAAAAACATCCGAAAGCATCTTGCCGCCCTTTGGCAACATACGCTGCGCGGAGGTTTGACTGATCATCCGGCCCGCGGCCGCTATCGCATGTCGCAACGATTCGGGCGAACCGGCAAGGTGACGCCAGAATCGATTGTAAATATCGAGATACAGCGCGTAATCGCGATAACCGCAAAAAAGCTCATCTGATCCCTCGCCGACTTGCACCACCTTCGTACCGGTCTCACGCGCAAGCTTCGCTACGTAATACAGCGGAACACAAACCGGATCGGCAATCGGTTCGTCCTGATGAAAGACCAATTGAGGCAGAAAATCACGGAGCTCCTTTTCGCTGATGAGCACTTCGTGATGTTCAGTCTGGTACTCGCGAGCAACCTGGCGTGCTTCATCGAGTTCATTGTGAATAGGGTTGTCGCGAAATCCAACTGTGTACGTTCGAACTGGCTGGTCCATCAGCTCGGCCATCAACGCGACATTTGCGGTAGAGTCGACACCACCCGACAGAAATACGCCGAATGGAACATCACTCATCATTCGTTTTTCAATCGACTGCCTCAGCAAGCGACGTAGCTCGTAAGCGATCGCAGGCTCGCCATTATGGACAGACGGTTCGACTTTGCCTGGGATTGCGTCCCAGTAACGATTGATTTTCACATCCCCACGCGCATCGCAGGTCAGCAAGCAACCGGCGGGCAGTTTTTGAATGCCGGCAAACAAGGTCTGCGGAGGAGGAGTGGTCATGAATGTCAGGTAGTGATAGAGAGCAGTTTCATCTATGTCCGGTGAGATTGTGGGATGTTCCAGGATTGCTTTTATCTCGGAAGCAAAGATCAGTCTGCCGCCGCTCAGAGTGTAATAAAGCGGCTTCACACCAACGCGGTCACGAGCCAGCACGATGCGTTGCGCGTCTTCGTCCCACAGACCGATGGCAAAATCGCCGTCGAGCTCGTCAACGAAGCTGAGGCCCTTTTCTTCGTAAAGGTGAATGATAGTCTCGGTATCAGTGCGGGAGCGGTATAGATGACCTTTTTCTTCCAGTCCGGGCCTGAGGTTGCCGTGATTGTAGATTTCGCCGTTGAACGTTAACCAGACGCGTCCATCCTCGTTTGACATCGGGTTGCGACCGGCAGGCGAGAGGTCGACAATTGAGAGCCGGCGGTTTCCGAGGCCTACTCTCTGGTCGTCGCTAACGTAAGATCCGGCGTCGTCCGGTCCGCGATGAACCATCGTGTCGCGCATCCGAACGATGAGAGCTTCGCTCACATTCGGACTCGCCCCGTATTCGTATATGCCGCAAATCCCGCACATAAGGATGTAGGTAGACTGTCTAGTCTGCGCAATGATTTCAATCCCACATAAACGAGCGCAGACTAGACGGTCTACGCTACGCCTACAATTCACGTGCGCAGACTGGACAGTCTACGCTACGTCTTCCGAACCGCTAACAACTGGAAGCTAATTTCCGCCGGTACGTACGCTTTAAAACTGTAAATGATAGCAGACGACTTTAAGCGAGTCCCGTATGACCTAGACACCCATCGAGGCTCCATCCGAACATCGACGTCGTATTCGCAGCGAGGCACAACCGTAAGCGCGGCACGCTCGTCGCGAGCAATTGCAGTCTTCTGAGCATCAATTGTGATCTCCAGGCCAGAGTCGAAATTGAAGTAGACCTCGAATAGATGCGAGCCGCGCCCGCTGAAAATATCTCGAATCATCCAGATTCGCTTCTGCTTGTCCAGAGTTACTATTCGGCGATGCGTAACCGGCGAGGCGAATCGTCGATACGCGTAATGCTCGGCGTCCAGGACGTCCCGATCAGCAGTGCTCTCCCATACATTCACCTTTGGGCGCACGTTCGTCGCGAAAGCAAAAAGCTCACCCGCATTAACCTGACTGATTTCTTCTCCGTCGATGCGGACAGTGTTGTGATAGGCAGTCGAGCGAAACAGGTTTCGCTCCTGTTCATCGGCAGTGTAGACGTACGTACCGGGATCACTAAGAAAGGTCCTGTGAAAGGCAAACAACTCTATCGACAGCGCGTCGGAGTGCGCGTGAGAGCCGCGACCTCGCGCGCCGTGGTCTCCGCAGTCAATTATTGAATACAGCTTGCCGGTGCGTTGAACGAAGATCTGCGCTTTTTGAAATGCCGTTGATTCAGGGGCTGATTTGTTAATCGGCAAACGATCGAATATGGCAATACCTGGTTTCCCGAACCACCAAATCGCCTCTTCATCAATCCTCGTTTGTTTGAGCTTACTTTCGTCTAGAAGAATCGCGCCGATCGACAAAAGGTAAGAGTGATCGTCGGCTCGTCGTTCTTTTAACTTGATTAACCGGCCATCGTCAGAGTCCCCGATAGTGGGGGCTGTTCCATCGGGCTTTAAATAGGATTGAACAAATTCGAACATTGCCCTCAAAAGCCCTGTGAATTCCTCGTCGACAGTCAAAGCTGTGGATTGAGCAATTGAAAAGAAAAGCGCGAATATCTCGAGTACCAGACGGTGGTAGCCAGTCGAGGCCTCATAATCGACGCCGTCTTCCAGCACCTGCCGCTTCATCTCTTTCAACAGCCTTGAAGCGCTGAAGCTACGCCAACGACCAGACTCTTGAAGCTCTGGAACACACGTTCCGATGACGAACAGGCCGATCAGGTCAGAGAGATAATGATTACTGGTCGTCCGATATGAAAACTCAAGGTTCGAACGAATAAAGCGCCCGTGTGCCAACAACATCTTCAGGATGAGCTCAACAGCCTCATTCGTTAGATTCGGCGAGGATCGAAACATCGCAAAAGCAGCAGCAATGTTTACTGCGCGAATGCCGGCTTCCATCGCAGTGACCCAATTGGCGCCGAAATTCGGCGGGTTTGCTTCGTACCAGGACGCGAGTTGAAGCAGAAACTCTTCGGTGTGGCGCTCATCCCCCGAAAGCAAGTATGCGCGCCCCAGTGTCACCAGGTGATGAAGTCGATTGAGTTCCCAGACGACACGAACGTCAGCCCCCTGGGCGATGACAAGCGGTACGTGGCTGGAGTGACGAAGAGGCCATCGTACATTTGCCTTTGGGTCACAGTGCCAATCAAGCCCAGGACCTAAATCAAAAACCTGACCGAACAGAGCAATTTTGTGCTTCAGGATACCTTCCGCTTCATTCCGGGACCGTTCGGCAGAGGCAGGGAAAAACTGCCTGATTGCCGCGGCTGTAGATTCCAAATCAGCAAGCCCGCGGAGAACGTGAGGACCTGAACCCTCGCGAAGTCTCAACAACACATCTGCGGCAGACTTTCCCTTTAGAGAATCAGACAGCTCCTGGTCGGACACATAACTCTTTTGCGGGCTATTTGTCGCGCGATTGATCGCTCGTGAAATCCGTCGCCGGGCACGTTGCGCGGATTCGGCCGCTATTTGACCCGGAGTCATTCCTTCCAGCTTACGACGAATTTTCTCAGTGCGTCTCAAGATGATCTAAATGTAGTTGGAAACTGGGGGTAGGTGGATTTGCTTTCGGAACTGCGCTGATAACGCTCCGAGAAAGAAAAGAAAGTAAAGGTTCAAGTCGGAATAGTAGCCGCTGGCGAGAGTCAATCCTGAAATCCAATATGCTAAGACGAGGGCGATATAACATGAGTATGCGACCACTTGTTGCCGGTCCGCGGCTGCCTTGAGTCCGCGCCAACCAATTAGAAACAGAAATACATTTGCCGCAATGTACAACACCAGGCCAGGGAATCCCAGCTCTGATGCGATCCAAAGGAGATTCGAATGCGGACTGTTGGCCGCTTTTGTTTCCAGCACCTCCTCAGGTTCCTCGTCGGAATAGTAATGTGATTGATCAAAATAATCTGCATAATTCCCCAGGCCAACTCCGAACAAAGGATTCTCAAACGCAATTATTGTGGCTGCTTGCCAGGTCGCTAGTCTGCCAAAAGCGCTTCTCGGATCGATCAACCGAGCCCCAAGCGCTGGTGCTGCCCGTAGGACGAACCACCCGCCAAACAGAACTAAAATGATCCCAATCGCGGCTGCCGGCAAAAGCCTTCGCCGAATGCTGGTACTCTTCCAAAACAGTTTGCCGGTTGTGCGATGCTCAAGCCATATCTGACCTATCCAGCAGATAAAGATTGCCATTGCGACCACTCGAAACGCCGACAAGAGAGCTCCTAACCCGGCGCAGACTGTCGCGACGAAATAAATTAGCTTTCCGCTGCGGTCGAAACGCAAGCGGATCAACCTCGGCGCGGCTTGCAGAATCACGAATAACAACAGACAGATAATTGCAAAGGAGGAATCGGAAAGGAAAGGACCGTTTACGCGCCGTTCACCTTCGCGCACCAGCTCCGCGCCTTTGTATTGGAAAAGATCAACTCCTGTCGCCACTTCGTAGGACCCGTTAACAAACAGGAACATCGCAAGTGCAATGCATCCAATTACCAGCATCCTCCCACTGTTTCGCATGCTGAAATATCTTCTCGCAAAGTAAAAAGCAAAGAGAGGTAACCAGAACGCATCAACCGCGATTCGAACCGAATATGCAAGATTGTTCGAGTGCAAAAATCCGCTGGCGAGTGCGAGGATGGAGAGCAGCGCCCAGGCTAGCTCAAACTTTGTCAGCGAAAATGCTGCTTCTTGTGATTTTGCCCTTACGTCAGGAAATGAATCGAAGAAAATAGAACGAGTTCCGATGAGCATTAACAGAAGCAAGAGGAAAAATATCAAGCGGTCATATGTTATGATCGAGCGATCCAGCGGGTAACGCAGATAAAAGGATGCCACTGGCGTGGTAACAAACCACGCGAGCATCACTGTCTCTAAAGTGACCGCGCCGCTGAAAACGAAAGCAATGCCGAGGGACATTGCGGTGATGACCGCCGCGTCACGATAGTTCCCCCTCGCGCAAAGCCCAACCGCGATTGCTGCGCCGGTTGTCAACGAAACAAAAGCCGCAGTCAGGTGAAGTCGCGACGACAGATAAAATGAATCGGAGCGCTGTCGTTGGATTTCCATCGCTAATGCCCTAACAAGACGCTTAACTCAGATCTTCAATCGCGTCCACAATGCGTGCGGCTGCGTTTCCGTCCCACAATTCAGGAACGCGCGGTGATGTCGTCGGACGCTCAAGTGCGGCGAGCGCCTCACGCTTTATTATTTCGGGATCGCTTCCGACAACACGATTGGTTCCTTCGGTCACTGTAATCGGCCTCTCAGTGTTCTTGCGGAGCGTGAGGCAAGGAATCCCGAGGACGGTGGTTTCTTCCTGTACGCCGCCGCTATCAGTCAGCATCAGGCGACTGTTGCTGTACAAATACAGGAAATCAAGATATCCGAGTGGTTCAGTCAGTATCAGCGAACTCTGTGCCCGAATTCGATCTAAAAAGCCAAACTCTGTTATGCGATGGAGAGTTCGAGGATGAATCGGAAAAACAATTGGGAATTTCTCACCGATGGTTTCTAACGCATCAAGTATGCCGGATAAGGTAGCCTTGTCGTCTACGTTTGAAGGACGATGAAGAGTCATCGCGCAGTACTGCATGGGACTCATCCTTAGCTTATTCAATATCGTTGAGCGGCGCGCTCTCTCCAGATTTCGTCGGAGTGTGTCGATCATCACATTACCGACAAAGCGGATCTTCTCCGGCGCGACGCTTTCTCTAAGCAGGTTGTCGTTCGCGTCGCGAGACGGTGTAAGCAACAGGTCGGCGAGCGCGTCGGTTACGACGCGATTTATCTCCTCGGGCATAGTGCGGTCAAAACTGCGAAGGCCTGCTTCGACGTGCGCCACTCGAACCGTGTGCTTGGCCGCTACAATCGCTGCAGCCATCGTAGAGTTCACGTCACCTACAACGACTACCCAATCTGCCGGATGGCTCAATAGGACTTCCTCAAAGGCGATCATGATTCGCGCGGTCTGCTCCGAGTGGGACCCTGAGCCTACTTCGAGATTGATATCGGGCCGCGGGATCTGAAGGTCTTCGAAGAACGAGTCGCTCATCGAATCGTCATAGTGCTGGCCGGTATGAACGAGGAATGGTTCGATGCGAGTGGGACGCCGGCGCATTTCCTCGATGACCGGCGCTATCTTCATGAAATTTGGCCGGGCACCGACGACATTTACTATTCGAAGCATTAGTTTATTGGCGGCAAATCGCGAAGAATCGAAAGGAGTCTAACGGTGCGGCGCGATACAGCACAAGGTTGGGGATGGGGGTTGGGGGATAAGGATTAGGGGTTGGGGATTGGGGGTTGGGGGTTGGTTTTTAGAAGGCTGTATAAACATCCCCCCAAACCCCGAAAGCCCAATCCCCAATCCCCAACCCCAATCCCCAACCCAATCATTGACTTCCGCACCGCAGGGCCATAGAATCCTAACCGCCAGTGGAGCCTTCGTTCGAATCTTCGCGGATCAAAGAACCGAAATCACCCTTCCCCAGGAGGCACTAATGAACAAGGGCCGTCTGATCTTATCCGCTGCGGTTTGCTGTGTCCTTTTAGCAATCGTTGGATCACAAGTTGCGAGCAGTAACACAAAAGCATCCTTGACCTTCTCAAAGGATATCGCGCCTATCTTTTATAACAACTGCATTGGCTGTCACAGACCTGGAGAGATCGCGCCGATGTCTTTGATGACTTACAAGGAAGTTCGCCCCTGGGCCAAGGCGATTCGGGAGAAGGTAGCGAACCGTGACATGCCTCCCTGGCACCCTGATGCCAAATACGGACAATGGGCGAATGATCTGCGCCTGAGTCAAAAGGACGTTGACGCAGTAGTCGCGTGGGTTGACGGCGGCGCTGTAGAAGGTAATGCAAAAGATCTTCCGCCGATGCCCAAACTGACCACCGGCTGGCAAATCGGTCAACCGGACATCATTTTTCAGATGCCGACAGAATTCACGGTGCCGGCTGAAGGCTCTGTGCCTTACCAGCACTTCACCGTCCCGACCAATTTCAAGGAAGATCGATACGTCCAGGCGCTGGAAGCGCGAGCCGGAAACCTCTCGGTGGTGCATCATATCGTGATGTATGTACGCGATCCGGCTGAGCAGGCTCGCGCGCGTGGACAGAATCGGAAATTTAATATCGCTGACGGAATTCTTGGTGCGCTTTCACCGGGTGAGACGCCTTTTATCGCAAAACCTGGCCAGGCAAAGCTGATAAAAGCCGGTTCACAACTTGTCTTCCAGATGCACTACACGCCCAACGGAACGGAGACCAAGGATCGGTCGGTTGTGGGTTTGATCTTCGCGAAGGGTCCAGTGGACAAGATAGTGCAAAGCAAGGCGGCGTTTGACACAAGGTTCGCGATTCCGCCTGGAGCGCAGAACTACGAAGTGAAGGCTGAGTACGAATTTGAAGAGGACTCTCATATCATCAGCCTGATGCCGCATATGCATTTGCGTGGGAAAGACATTATCTATCGGGCTATTTATCCGGATGGTCGCTCGGAGATTTTGCTCTCGGTTCCGAAGTACAACTTCGCCTGGCAGGTTTATTATTACCCGCTAAAACCGATTGCGGCGCCCAAGGGAACACGGCTCGAGGCGGTAGCGCACTTTGACAATTCGACTAAGAATCCACGCAATCCGGATCCAAACAGGGAAGTAAGATTCGGAGAACAAACCTGGGATGAGATGATGAACGGGTTCTTTGACTATACGCTAGACAATCAGAAGCTTGGTGGGGAACGGGCTGCTACGGGAAGTTCTCAGAAATAAGCGCGCGATCGTTTTATTGATCAGAAGCAAAAAGGCTACTCAGAGAGTAGCCTTTTTTTGTTTTTGGAGTGGCTTGCTTCAGTTATTTGACGTCTAATGTACCGGCAAGAACATCTGTACCCCACTGGACCTTGATCGCCGCCTTTCCTTTTGCGTCGGCGAGGCTAATCGTTACCTGATCGACCGAGTCTTTGGCCTTTGAGTGCTTGAGCGGGGTCTCCGCTATGAAGCCGGCTGTTTGTGGTGGTGCGCCCCATAAAGGCTTGCCATTATTGCCTTCAGTTTTTGGATGGAACGCAAGCGCCCACGCATCTTCCCCGGTTCGTTTGACCCACAGTGTGTATTTCCCTGCTTTAACTGTTGTTGTTCCGACACCCAGATCAGCAGCGGTGTCGAGACGGGTAGCTTCATTCATGCCGAGTCGCCAGACCTGTCCGACTGGGAGCTCAGAGATGCTGTGACTGGCGAGCGGCGGACGGCCATAATCGATGCTGATCTTCCTGCCTTTAATGGTCACTTCAGCAGTTCCTCGGTTGCCTTGTGCGACCGCGGCGATCGCGAGAAATATTACTACTGCGACAATGCTTACCTTTCTGAAATTCATTCTTTAGTTGTTCCTCCGATTGGAAATTCTAAGGCGGGCTCACAGCGAATATAGTATCGCCGCCTTGAGTTACCGGCAAGCAGACTGAATGCGAGTCTTCGCGTCTTTGCGGCTTGGCGCCTTT
>DATFWY010000329.1:0-6884 GCA_035258805.1 Blastocatellia bacterium
CGTATTCCCCGGACAGAGGCACAAAATACACCTCCGTCCGTGCCTACCCCGGAACCTGACGGAGAACCAAACCAGAGTGTTGCGATTATAGGTGGGGTCACTGGACTGGACAATCTATCCGAGGTTCATAGAACCACTGTACTAATGATCGTAAGTCTTTGAAAATGCAAGAAATGCATGATCTGTGTTGCTGAGCGGGTAACTGTTACCGCGTGCTCAGCTTAATAGGGAACGTCGGGCACCCCGCGAGGCAAGATAGGCTGGGCACGATCCGCCCCCTAGTCGCACGTGTCGTTCGTTTATGATTCAAGCTAAACGTGGAACCACGAACGGACTCCCGTGACCGTCAGACGCTAGACTCCTTGATGCTCTTTGGTTTCTGGTATCGAGCACTGCCTGGTGAAACGCTGCCGCGGCGCAAGTTAATCAAAACCACGCTGCTGGAAACACCACTGGTCATGGGCCGTGACGTCCAAGGACGCCCCTTCGCCCTACGCGATGCTTGCCCGCATCGTGGGATGCCGCTCTCTTATGGGTGGTTCGACGGCCAACAGGTCGAGTGTAATTATCATGGCTGGAAGTTTGACGCGCACAGTGGGCAATGCCAGGCCATTCCATCCCTTACCTCGGATCAGAAGCTTAAGGTCGATCGCATCTATGCCGGCAGCTTTGCCTGTGAGGAATGGGATGACTACATCTGGGTTTTCATGTCGGAATTGGAACCGGTTGGTGCAGGCTTCACGCGTCGCGACGAACCGTCGCCAGAGGTGCCGCCACGCGTCCCGACGTTTAGCGACAAATACAAGATTGCATATTTAACCGCGGAGATGCCAGTTAGCGTGGACCACGGCATCATTGGCCTGATGGATCCCGCGCATGGGCCTTTCGTTCATCAAGCGTGGTGGTGGCGGAGCCGGCACAGCATCCATGAGAAGGAGAAGGCATTCGAGCCGATTCCTTACGGCTTTCGCATGAGCGCGCATACACCCTCATCGAACAGCGCGCCCTATAAGCTGCTGCGACTCTATGCAAAGGCTGACGCAATCACCACCACCATCGACTTTGTGCTTCCCAACCTGCGCCTTGAGACCATCCGGGCAGGGAAGTATTGGTTCTCAAGTCTCACCACGGTCACACCCATCACTCGCAATCGCTGCCGCATTGATGTGGTTGCCTGCTGGAATATTTTCCGCTGGCTACCTTTCGGTCCGGAGCTGTTGAAGTACGTGTTCGCCAAGTTTGTCGAGCAGGACCGTCGAACAATGGAAATGCAAAGCCAAGGGCTGCGGTACAACCCGCACCTAATGCTCATCGATGACGCCGATCAACCCGCCAAGTGGTATTTCCAGCTGAAGCAGGCGTTGCTCGAAGCAAGGCGCACCGGCAGAGAATTCCGCCATCCCATGACCGGGCCGGTAACGCTAAAGTGGAGAAGCTGAGAAAGAATCAACCACACAGGGCACAAGGGTACAGGAAGGGAACTTCCTTTGTGCTCCTTTTGTGTCCTTTGTGGTGAATCGCTTGATAACTTTCCACGGCTTCTCATTTGAGATTCTTTTGGAGTTACCGCGCTTGCGCAGGACCTACCGAAGACATAACCTACTCGCCCATGAAATCTCTGTTGAAACCGATTTTGGCCCTGGTTCTCACGTTTGCACCTCTTGCCCTAGCGCAGGAATTAGCGAAAGGGACTGAAGGCGAGTTCGTGGTTCACAACTTCCGCTTTCGTTCCGGGGAAGTTTTGCAGGAAATGCGCCTGCACTACGCAACGTACGGCAAGCCGGTTACCGACTCCTCCGGGCGAGTTACAAACGCGGTTATGGTTCTGCATGGCACTACAGGGTCAGGACAGCAATTCACGGGTGCCCGTTTTGCTGTGCTGTTTGGTCCCGGACAGTTGCTCGATGCCAATCGCTACTTCATTATCCTTCCCGACTCCGTCGGTCACGGCCACTCCTCCAAGCCAAGCGATGGAATGCACATGCGCTTCCCACATTATGACTACGACGACATGGTCGAAGCGCAGCATCTGCTCCTGACTGAAGGTCTCAAGGTGAATCATTTGCGATTGCTGATTGGCACTTCGATGGGGTGCATGCATTCCTGGGTGTGGGCCGAGACTTATCCCGACTTCATGGATGCAGTGATGCCGCTGGCCTGCCTTCCGGTTCAGATTGCCGGGCGCAATCGCATGATGCGCAAGATGGTCATGGATTCGATTACCAGCGATCCGGCTTGGATGAATGGTGAATATAGGCGGCCACCACAACTCGGCCTGCGCGGCGCGATCAATGTTTTGTTGATCATGACCAGCAGCCCATTGCAGATGCAGAAAGCCGAGCCCACTCGCGACCAGGCCGACGCCTTTGTAGACCGCTTCATGAAAAGTGAGATGGAGGACCTCGAGCCGAATGACACACTGTATGCGTTCAACGCTTCGCGTAATTACGACCCGTCTCCCAAGCTTGGGGGGATTAAGGCGCACGTCACGTTTATCAACTCGGCCGACGATCAGATCAACCCGCCCGAATTAGGCATCGCGGAACGCGAGATCAAGAAGGTCAAGAATGGGCGCTTTGTGCTTCTGCCGATTAGCGACCAGACGCGCGGCCATGGCACTCACAGCTTGCCCGTGGTGTGGAAGCAATACCTGGTAGAGTTGCTGGCGAAGAGCGAACATTAGCAGTTCAAGCAGATCATTCCTTGACAAGCCACTCCATCGCCTCTTCACGTGTCTTGAACGTCGGTAGTTCACGCTGAGAAAAACTTTTGATGTTCTCGTAAAAGACGCGTGGCATACTTTCAACTCCGACCCACGCCGATCGCTTCAGGTGGGGTCGATCGAAAACCGTGGTCTCCTTCAGACGCAAAGCTGCTTCGCGGTCGAACTGCGCTCCGGTGAAGTCGGCTAAAAGCAGGACCGAGCCCTTTGGTTCAGTTGTCACGTACTCCGGAACTAGCACCGCTAGGCGCTGGAGTTCAGCCGCCGAACAGTTGGAAACATCAACGAGAAGGATCTTCTTACCTAGGTGTGAGATGAAGCGGATACGACTCTCGTCCACTCCGCGGAGGGTGGGTGCCCAAAGTAGAGCCAGTATACGCTTGAGCCAAGTGGGCACGCTTGTTCAGTCGGGGAACTGAACTGACAATGCCCTTACTTGAGCAGGGACTCGACGACGGAGTAAGTCTCTTCGAGCGCCGCATCCAGCGCCGCGGGATTTTTGCCGCCGGCCTCGGCCATGTCGAGACGTCCACCACCTTTGCCACCAACCTTCTGTGCCACGGGACCTATCACCTTGCCAGCTTGGATGCGGCTGGTCAAATCCTTCGTAACTGCGGCGATGAGCGCCACGTTCCCGTTTGAGGCTGAGCCGAGCACGACCACACCGGAACCCAGCTTCTCGCGCAGTTGGTCGACTAATGTTCGCATCTGCGGGCGCTCCAGATTGTCCACTCGATGAGCGAGAACCTTCACACCATGCACTTCTTTGATCTTCTCGTCGACCGATGCGACCGAGGAAGAAGCCGATTTCATGCGTGCCTGGTCGAGTTCCTTTTGCAGACGACGAATTTCGGCTTCACGCTTCTCAAACTCCTGTTTCAGCGCGTCGGCAGGACTGATTGTGTCAGCATGTGCAGCCAGGCTGGCAACGACGTTTTCCAGTTGATGATCTTTTCGGAAGTGCTGTAACGAGCCTTCGCCCGTAATCGCCTCGACGCGGCGGACACCTGACGACACGCTGCCTTCCTTCAGAATCTTGATGAGTCCGATCTCGCCCGTAGCGCCGGTGTGCGTGCCGCCGCAGAGTTCGGTCGAGAAATCGCCGATCCGGATCACGCGCACGCGGTCGCCATACTTCTCGCCGAACAGCGCCATCGCCTTGTACTCGTTTACGGCGACATCGATCGGAACGTTCTCGATTACCTCGACCTTTTCGTTGCGCAGGACTTCCTTGTTGATGATGTCCTCGATGTCCTGCAACTCTTCGTCTTCGACCGCCGTGAAATGCGAGAAGTCGAAACGCAGATGACCCGGCGCAACCAGCGACCCTGCCTGCTTGACGTGCTTGCCCAGCACTTCGCGCAGACCGGCATGCAACAGGTGCGTAGCCGTGTGATTGCGCATGGTGGCTTCACGGACATCTGTGTCGACCACGGCATCGACCTTGTCGCCGACGCGAATCGCTTGCTTGGCAACGACCTTGTGCGCGCGAACGCCTTGAATCGGGTAATAGCAGCCCGTTACATCGGCAACCACGGTATTGTGATCGTCGGAGTAGAGCCAGCCGCGATCGCCGACCTGTCCTCCTGCTTCAGCGTAGAAAGGAGTGTGATCGAGGATGATCTCGCCCGGGTGACCAGCTTCAAGTTGTTGCACCCCCTGGCCGTTGTGAATGATCGCAAGTACTTCGCAGTTCTCTGATCGAGTCTGGCGGTAGCCCTCGAAAACGGATGTGGGCAGATTCTGATATGCCGGATTTGCGGTCTGCTTAGCCGATCCTTTCCAGGAAGCGCGGGCGCGTGCGCGCTGCTCCTCCATGGCACGGTCGAAACCCTCGTGATCGAATTCAATTCCCTGGTCGCGTGCTGCGTCTTGCATGAAATCCAGAGGCATGCCGAAGGTGTCGTAAAGCTTGAATGCCTTCTCGCCTGGCAACATAAGGTCAGGCTTAGGTAAGCTCGCGAAGAATTCTAGTAGTCCCGGACCTTCCTTTTGCCCTACAAGATCGTTTGCCAATACCCAGGTTGGATTGTCGAGGAATGCTTCAACGTGAAATCTCTTAGCCTCCTTATCGAGCCTCTCCGTTCTTCCTTCCGCATCCAATTTGGATATGTAGTCATAGACGGCTTTCGATAGGATGTCGCGCCTAGCTTGCTTCAACTCAGCCTCAAGCCTGGTAAGGCCCACATCCAGCGTGTGCGCAAATCTTGTCTCCTCTGCAAGCACGACCTTCGACACTCGTTCCACAGTCTCGTTCAACTCGGCATACGCGTCCTGCATCAGGTCGCGCACCGCGAACACCATCTGATACAGAAATGGCTTGGTTTGGCCGAGCAGACGACCATGCGTAATCGCACGGCGGATGATCTTGCGCAGAACATAGCCGCGGCCTTCATTAGACGGCAACACCCCATCGGAAATCAGAAAGGTCGCAGCCCGGGAATGGTCCGCGATGACACGAAGCGAAGCCGCAGACTTTGTGTGTGCTTCTTTCTCGACTTCCTTCTTCAGCGCAACAGCCGTCAGCTCGGCTGCTCGTGCAATCAGCGGTGTGAACAAATCAGTGTCGTAATTCGACACCACCCCCTGCAGCACCGCGGTTACTCGCTCTAGCCCTGCGCCGGTATCAATCGATGGCTTCGGCAACGGCGCCAGTTTGCCGCTGGCATAGCGGTCGAACTGCATAAACACCAGATTCCAGATCTCGACGTACCGTCCGCATTCGCAGCCGAATGCGCAATCCGTGTGTTCCTCGTCGGATGCTATCGGCCCCATGTCGTAATGAATTTCGCTGCAGGGGCCGCAGGGGCCCGTGTCGCCCATCTGCCAGAAATTATCCTTAGCTCCAAACTCGTAAATGCGCTCTTTCGGAACGCCCTGCTCAAGCCAAAGGTCGTAAGCTTCCGCGTCGCGCGGCACGCCGCCCTCGCCTTTGAAGATTGTTACGTACAGCTTGTCTTTAGCAATGCCAAACCACTCGGGCGATGTGACCAGTTCCCATGCGTACGCGATCGCGTCTTTCTTGAAGTAGTCGCCGAACGAGAAGTTGCCGAGCATCTCGAAAAACGTGTGGTGGCGATTGGTGAAGCCCACGTTTTCCAGATCGTTGTGCTTGCCCCCGGCGCGCACGCACTTCTGCGAAGTTGTCGCACGCGTGTAGTCGCGCTGCTCGAGGCCCAGGAAGACGTCTTTGAACTGATTCATCCCGGCGTTGGCGAAGAGCAGCGTGGGGTCATTGGCCGGGACGAGCGACGACGAGTGGACTTCCTTGTGTCCTTTTTGGACAAAGAAGTCCAAAAACTTGCGGCGAACCTGCGAGCCCGTGAGCATGAGACTTAATTTTAAACGAAAAAAGAGGCAGGGGCAGCGCCAGCACTCAGTAAGCGCCGTATCCCACTCCGCTCGGGATGACAGATCAGAGAACAGTAGTGAGGTAAACGGCGATTATTTCACCGCGTCGCCGGTTTTCTGGGCACCCTTTTTCACTCCGTGGCCGAGTCCCTTCACGCCTTTCTTCGCTCCATGACCAGTTTTCTTGGCGGCCGTTTGCGTGGTGTCGGAAGTCTTGTCCGCAGCCTTCTCCGTCCCCTTGGCGGTTTTGTGAGCTGCCGTCTTTGAGGCATCGGCGGTCGCTTCCGCAGCCTTCTTGGTATCGGTCGCAACCTGTGAAAAGGCAATGGAACAGAACAATACAGCCATCACTGCGAGGCGTAGTTTCATGAATTCCTCCAAGTTTCCCCTAGGTCAGGAGAGTATGGATCATCGCGCAACTGACGCGCTCCGCTTTTGTGCACTGTCCGCTTTTGTGCACCCTTACTCCGCTTCGCCTTCGAGCATGGTCAGGGTTTCCTCATCCACTTCCCACTTTTTCAAGATTGTGAATATTGTCTTGCTGGCGAAGCCGGCACGCATTAGGCTGCGAAAAATCCGCGCGGTTTCTTTCTCGTTCTTCGGCTTCTGCAGACGTTTGCGTCGAAGATACGCTCTGGCCTGAGTCTCCTCGTTCACGTCTTCGTAGATCGCATCAACAGCTTTCTCGATAACCTCACCGTGTACTCCCTTAGCCTTCAGATCGGTCACAACGCGTCTGCGGCCGAACTTCTCGTTGTCCCGACGAAAGGAAGAGTAAGCAGTGGCGTATTGCGAGTCATTCAAGTAGCCC
>DATFWY010000330.1:0-91610 GCA_035258805.1 Blastocatellia bacterium
AGAGCGTGGCGACTTCCGAACCCTCCTGTAGAAGCACGGCGTGGGGGATGCGATATTTCTCGAACAGTCGGCGATTCTCTTCAACATCACCGGTCGAAATGATGAGAGGAACAGGTGTCCGCCCGTCTGCGTTTGGCGGCAACGCGGTGAGTTTTGGGAGCATCTGCATGCAATAGCCGCAGCTTGGGTTGAAGAAGATGAGCAAAACCTTTTTGCCTCGCCATTCGGAAAGCGTCATGGTGCCGCCGGCCAACAGGGGTAACTCGAAGTCGTTGAGCAGTGAGCCAACGGGTAGGCCCTTAAGTAAGGCTTCCCCGTCTTCAGGTATGACTTCTTGCGCACGCAGCTCCTCTTCTAGAGCGTCCAGCCGCAACTGAAGCCGACCGTTTTGCAGAAATAGCTGATAGCAAAACCAACAAACCCCGAGGAACGCTGCCCACAGGAGAACTTGCGCAATTTCCCATCCACTCATGATGTTATTGCTCGCTCGCTTGATTTACCTAAAGGATATAGCGAATTGGACTGTGAGGCGGCCGGAGTATATGGCGGATACCTTTCGCTGTCAACTACTTTTGAGATGAACCGGTGCTTGCCAACTTACTTTGGCCATCGCTATGATTCTCACCCTACTGGCGAGAATCATTGTCTTGTAAAGAATGTCGAGGACGGACCAGACGAAGTGTCACGCGGCTTCAGCTATTGCCCCCATCTCTACCTTTACAGGGCCGACTGCGGCGACTACCTGAATCCTGGCTTTCTTCGGCAGATTGACCACGAGACGGTGCGAATAATCTTCGGGGTCGGCTGTTCAGATGGCACGGACACGCTCCGTTTGGCTGCCGCATTTCCCGCCGAGGTCCACGCCTTTGAGTGTAATCCGCATGCGCTGGTAGAAGCCCGGCACAGGTGTGCGGGTGCCAATGCGGTCCGATTGGTCGAAAAGGCCGCCTGGGATGCAGATTGCACAATCCCTTTTTTCCCAGTAACCGCTGCGGTAGAAAAAGAAACCGGAAAAGTTATCAAGAACCCCGGCGCCTCTTCGTGCTTTGAAGCTCGACCTGATTACCTGAGCCAGTACTTTCAAACAGAAGTCATGGTCGAGGCCACTCGCCTTGACACCTACTGCACCCGGCGCGGCATCACGTCCATTGACTTGCTGTGCATGGATGTTCAGGGCGCTGAGTTGCGCGTGCTGAAAGGGCTGGGCACGTTACTTGAACGTGTGCGGTACATAATTACAGAGATTGAAGTCAAGCCCCTTTATTACGGTCAGGCGCTATATCCCGAAGTACACGGGTACTTGAAGGCGAGCGGCTTTCGTCAGGCGGCAGAAGTGTATAGGGATCAGTGGTTCAGCGATTATCTCTACATCAATGAATAATGCGCAGCGCCTGAATGAATAATGCGCAGCGCCTGTCGAGGTCATCGTCGTAATACGATAGACGGCATCTTCATCGGGCTTCTCAAGTCTATGTTAGCTGGCTTTGGATCCATTTGTAGGTAATAGTCAGTCCTTCCGGCAGTTCGACTGATGGCTTCCACTTCAAGACTTCTCTAGAGCGCGTATTATCACTGTTTCGGCCACGCACCCCCTGAGGCTTAGACGGATCGTTGCGGATTCTCATCTTCTTATTGGCAATCTGAATAACTAATTTGGCGAGTTGATTAACAGATATCAACCTGTCGCTGCCAATATTAAGCGGCTCGCGCCAGTCAGAGGCCATAAGTCGAATCAAGCCTTCCACGCAATCGTCAATGTAGAGGAACGAGCGTGTCTGATTCCCATCGCCCCAGATTTCAATTTCAGAATCTTCCGGGGCGAGGGCTACTTTCCTGCAGATCGCCGCAGGTGCCTTTTCCCTACCACCATCAAAAGTGCCAAGCGGGCCATAAACGTTATGCAGCCGAGCTATACGAGTTTCGAGGCCGAAGTCCTCCTTGTAATACTGGCACAACTGTTCAGCATACAGTTTTTCCCATCCGTAACCTGCCTCGGGGTAAGCTGGATAGGCGTCCTCCTCTTTTAATGAAATGATGTCTTCGCGCTCCTGCCTGTACTTGGGATAAATACAAGCAGAAGATGTAAAAAGAAAACGCTTTACGCCATTAGCCCGGCTGGCCTCCAACATATGTGAATTTATAAGAGTGTTATTTCGCGCGATCTCAGCGAGGTAAAGGGTGATGTAACCTATCCCTCCCATATCGGCGGCCAGATTATAAGCCTGATCTACGTCTCGCGTTGCCGCCAAGCAATTCTCCCAACGCCGCAGGTCCAGAATCTTAAATTCATCAGATTGGGTTGGCTCAAACTGTGGCTTTTTGAGATCAACCCCACGGACCCAATGCCCGTCGGATTTCAGCATATTGATCAAATGATGTCCTATAAAACCGCCAGCGCCGGTTACAAGGATTCTGCCCTTTATCTTTCTTTCCTCCATAACTGATTTCTTAGATTAAGGCTGAACTCCGAGCTACGCCTAATCAGTTCTGCTGCCGGCTAGATTAGAGGAAACTCTCAATGCTTCCTTATATTTTAACGGGGCTTGTCAATTGAGCCGAACCCAAATCCTCAGCCAACTGCCGATGATTGGTAACGCCCTGGTAACGAAAAACCTCACCTTCGCCTCGCAACGCATACAAACAGGTGTAACTGCGATGAGCTTTGAAGTCTAGCAATACGATAAACTTATGAAGGTTCCAGCTAACATATGCCAACCCATCCAAATAGCCGAAATTGTCCTTTCACGGCCACGGGTTCAAACCCGTACGAGTCACCACTTATTTCTCCCGGCCCTGCAGACACTCATTGCTTCTCCTGGACTCTTTGTGGTCGCAATGCGAGCACCAGCTTACTCAGGTCGCGCTTCATCAGCGACACCACAGCACGCACATCGGCCAGCATAGCCGCCCTGTCATTGAGCAGATCAATTGTGAGCTGGTTCTGCTGGGAGATGCTGCTGGTCAGCAGCTCGATCTTGCGCTGCGCCTTCGGCGTCGCCGCCGGGTCAATATGGCCGAGCTCGGTCCAGCGCTTGATCAGCAGTGCTCGCCTGGTCTCTTTTCGCGTATCAGTGGGCGGCACCGCATTCAGGTAGGTCCAGACCTCAGTCGGGTAGTCGCTGTGGAATTCCGGCTTTTTGTCGAACAGTTTGGCGAGAAGGTTCGGTGCCACTCCCAGCGAGCCCTTCCCTCCGCGCTGCTGGCGTAAGCCAATCATTGAAAGCACTGTTGAGACGCCCGCTCCGACAACCCCGATACCGTTCCCGAGATTTGCAGTGCTGTTATTGAACTGCAGAGCCGTACCGACAATACCCCCGAACCCGCTGGCAACGATGTTTGCGATCGTATTGAGCGTCAGCGCGTGATCGCGACGTGACTCGAGTTGATCACGAATCGCGGTCACTTGTGACACCTCGCCATCTATCTCGGCGATAATCCCATCCACCTCCAGTGAACAAGCGATCACCGCTTCGGTAATGTCTTGCCTCAGCGACAGCGCTTCAATACTCATCACGGCTCCAGATCCGCGTTCCGATTCCGGCAATCGATAAAGACGTTCGATTTGTGATATCAACCCGAGCTGCTTCGCCATCTCCGTGGCTCCGGGAGAGAGGGATGGTACTTGCTCAGCCGGCGCTGTCTGCACAGCAACGGGCTCCCCCGGCAACAAATTCTGGGCGTAAGTAAAATGATTGAACAGCAGCGCAAAGAGCAGGCAGAATCCAACGAGCCGAGAAAATCTCATAACTCGTCCTCCGGACGAATTGTTGGTTATGAGGAGAGGTCAAACGCAGCAAATTCTACAACGTCGAGAGGACTCAGAAAACGGGCGCGACAGGTATTTGTGATTGATTTATGACTATGATTACCGCTTTTTGCGGCGGAACGCGGGTTCCAATCCCGGGTGTGTGACCTTATGAGTGCCTCGGGACATTGCGAACTATTCGACTGTAACAGTGAATTCGCCCGTGATCTCTCAGGGTCAGTCCTGCACGGGTGGCCCTCCGTTGCGCTCCATTAGAAGCGAAATCCTGCCCCTACGCTAAACTGAAACTTGTGCACAGTCTGAGCATTCTGAAATACCTGTTGGAACCCTTCCACAATATGACGCTTCTCTTCCAGGAAGATCATCGTATCTCCGACATCAAATCGCACAAGAAATCTTTTGGAAGGGTAAAACTCAAAAACTCCGCCCGCGTCGAGCGCGAACTCATAATTGCCATGAATGTCGCAGCCCGGACAGTCACTGTCTTTGTTGAAATGCATGAACCCTGGCCGCAATTTGCCGAACACGCCAAATTTATCTCTTCGAATTCCGCCCTTTGCCCCGAACACGCCTTCTATTTTAGTCCCCTCGAACGTCACCTGAGTTGCGCCGGCCGCAAACTTCTCCTCTTCTCTGAAGAAATTCAATTCCGACTCGAGGTCAACATAACGTTTTAGATTGAACGTAAATCGGCCGCCTCCGCCGACGTCCAACCGATCGCCGGGTCGACCCTTGAAGAAAGTTGATCCCGGTGAATTGTCGGCGCGTATTCCAGAAAACTGTCCGCCAATTTCAAACCTCGTCGCACTAGATTGCGCTCTTATCTCTGGCAGCCCCGTTGACAGAAACATGACCATAACCGCACCCAAACGAAGGAGAGAACTGTACATAAAACCCTCCAATTTGGTTCATGTCTTATGAATTTGGGGTGAGCGCCTTTCTTTGCTATGTTTCGGGATAGTGACCTCCTACGTAACGGCTCTCAGGCCGTTCTCACATCCAGCGGTTTGCCCACACGACAATTTGGAACTAACCTTAGATCTTCGAATTTGATTGAAAGAGTCCTTTTGACCGATACAAGGAGCGCATTTTATGAGTCGAATTTTATTAAGCGTTTCGGCCCCAGTAATCGCTATGGCAATGTTTTCATTAGCTGTCAAAGCACAGGAACCCGTCAGGCAAGATCTCCAGTCAACACCCCGTCAAACAAAGCCTTTGAAACCCGCTCCGGAACCGGTCGACAAGCCCATACAGACCACGCCGATTCTGGAACCAAATGATCAGATGACTCGCGCGATAGCCAGCTTGTCAACTCAGATCAGTGTTCTAACCGATGAGCTTAAGAGGCTGCGCCGCGAGACCGAACGTAATGCAGGAATGATGGAGTTGCTGCTGAATGAAGATCGTCTCGCAAGAGTGGAAGACAAGATCCAGGCGGCACATGATTACAAGGCTCAGCTCGATGCGCGAGAGCAGGACTTCCTGCGACGTCAGAAGAACATTCAAGTCGAAGTCGTGATGCGGGGCGGTTTGCGTCGAGATGAGGCCGAGGCCGCGATAAAGGCCGAGCTTCAGCGCGGGCTGGAGGATACTCGGAATCAGCAGCTCATCTACCAACAGCGAATCACCGAATTGAACGAACAGGCAACGAAGCTTAGGGCGCGGATCGAAAAACTGAAGAAGAAGATGGAGGGGGTGGACGAGGAAAAGTGATTTCGTAGGTAAGTTTGAACACAAAACATAAGCCGCCGACAACCTGGGTTGTCGGCGGCTTAATTTTGTTCTGATGCAGGGCCACGCCCCCTTGTGCCCCTACATTTCGAACTTTTTACTGTCTGTCGCTTCTCTCAGTGTTGCTAAAGCTTTAATGCTAATCACAAGGGCCTGCTCGCCTTTGTGGTTGCGTTGAATGGAAGGCAGGGCCCCCATCCTCCCTTCCATTCTCTGCTTTAGTTCCGCATGCCGCAGTTGCTCTGAGCAGAAGAGGTTTCTAAATCTTAACTGTCGAACTGCTAGAACCGCGTGATGGTGGTGCAATGGTTGTGCCAACCGGAGTGACAATGATGGAGACAGAAGAGAACTTGCCTTTCTGTTTTTCGATTAGCGTGCCAGCCCTGAGAAATCACTTTTAGAAAAAAACGAAGGATCCGAGGCGCAACCTGACAAATTTCGGCAGGTCGAATTCACAAATTGTGTCAAGTGTCTTTCGAGAGGATGCCCCGAAGCTGTAAGCAATGTAGATTACTAAGATAAAAATCACGTTCGCTCGGATCTCCGCATATCGCGTTTTGGCAGCGAAGCAGTGACAATGCGCGTACGCAACGATCGGGGCGCTGCAGGGCGCCAACCTCCACTCACCCTGTGTGTGGAGCGACGACTGACCGCCAGGCGCGGAGCACAGGCGTGCGCTACTCCACCCACCTGTGAGACTGTGCGAAAAGTCTAAAATACCACCCACTTCAGTGGGGGATTTGGACTTTTCGGACAGTCTCCTGTGTGCGTGGAGGCTCGCGCGCGGGGGTGCTGCAAATAGATCCAGCAGCACTGCTATCCCAACAAGTTGCGGCGCGCGCTACAGAACCGCATAATGTCGCCTTAGTCTTTCATCACCCATTTTCGAGAGGAGCACACAATGAGCAGTCCTGACGCCGATCGCTTCATCAGCAACTGGAACCGCGTTCATAAAGACACCTCACGAGTCTTGCGAGCCGCAACCGATGACAAGCTCGACTGGCGCCCAAAAGAAGATATGTTCACTATGCGAGAGTTAATCGGCCATATTCCCCAGGCAGAAGCCGTCCTCGTACGCTCGGCACTCGCAGGCTCCACCCAGAAAATTCCCTTTGACTCGTCGCGCAGCGCCGAAGAAATCGCCTCCGCATTCGATAAACAACACGAAGAGCTTGCTCAGGAAGTGTCGACCCTCACTGCCGAACAGTGGAGAGAAGAAGTCGAATTTCACGGGAATAAATTGCGACGCGGCGTCCTCTTAAACTTTGTAATCGAGCACGAGGTACATCACCGTGGCCAGCTCTTTACTTATTATCATCTTGCCGGGATAACCCCACCTAAACTGCATGAATAAGAAGTCGAAGCGCAAAGCGCCGGCGAGATCTGGAAACGTCAAAACCACACCCAAGCGTGACCCAAACGCAGCCTACGAAAAGGTGTTCGAGAAGATTTATAAACTCGTTCTTCGAATACCGCGGGGCCGGGTGATGACTTATGGTCAGATCGCACGCCTCCTGGAAGAGCGATACAGTCCACGCCTGGTCGGCTGGGCAATGCACGCAACACCGCACGATGAACGTAACATCCCGTGGCATCGCGTCATTAATTCTCGCGGGACGATTTCAACCGGACGCGTCATCATCGCAGAGCCTGATCGACAACGTCTCATGCTCGAGGCCGAAGGGATTGTTTTTGACCTGCGCGGTCACTGCGATCTCAGCGTTTATCAGTGGTCACCAAGACAAAGGATCGCCCAACAAAAGCTAAGAACATTGAAATCGAAAAAGGTCAGCGGTGCGTCCAAAAACCGTTCCAATCGATCTAAGAAGAGACCAGCAGCTGCAAGAAGGATTCGAACTAGAGAAATAGAATAATGGAAATCACTCCTGAAAGACTCCGGCTCATACGTGAGAAGTTCGAAACAAATCACTTCCCGCGGTCAATCGGAATCGAGCTCGATTCGATCTCATCGGGTCAAGCGAGATTGACTCTGGAAGTGAAGCCACAGCACTTGCAGCTTGCGGGCGTCATGCACGGAGGAGCAATCGCTACACTTATTGATACAGCGGTAGCTTTCGCCATCGCAGGCTCATCCGAGCCGTCCGCGCGGTTCACTACAATCGAGATGAAAGTGAACTATCTTAGTGCGATTCGCGAAGGCCGCATCGTCGCAGACGCGAAGCTGATTCGCGATGGTCGCCGAATCATTTGGCAGAATGCGACGTAACCGACTCGACCGGCCGCCTCGCAGCAAAGGGACTCCTCACTTATATGCGTCTTGATGAAAGAACTTAAAAAAAAACGGCTGCAAAGCCAAAAAACGAAAGGCCGTCTGGCCTCGCAACACAAAACAAAGCTGCCAAAAGAAACGTTAAGCTTGTTGACTCAACTTATGACAATTACTCGATCGGCTGCGGAGTGGCCGATTCTGTTTTATGATCATTAATTAGATAGCAGTTAACTCTATGACCCCGCTTCGTAAGCTCATCAGTTACTTCGCGCCTTACAAGCGCGCCATGGTGTTCGGGATAGCGTGCGTCTTCATGACCAACGTCCTTAAGATGGCGGCGCCTCTTGTGCTGCGCAGGGCGGTCGATAACCTTACAGTCAATGTGACCCAGGGAAAACTCCTGGAGTATGGCTTATTACTGATCCTCTTCGCGCTCATTCAAGGAGTTTTTCTTTTTACGCAGCGTCGAGTTCTGATCAATATGTCGCGCGATATCGAATATGATCTTCGAAACGATTTCTACGCGCATCTGCAGAAGCTGCCTTTTGAGTTTTATCAAACGCATCGAACTGGCGATCTGATGGCTCGGGCAACCAACGACCTTGCGGCAGTGAGAATGATTGTGGGCCCGGCGTTGATGTACTCGATGAACACCATCTTCGCGATGGCACTGCTGATACCGCTGATGATGTTGATAAGCTGGAAGCTGACTCTCTTAGCGTTCCTGTCGATGCCGCTTGTTGCCTCTGCGACCCACTATTTCTCGAAACGAATTCACGATCGTTTTGAGAAGGTTCAGGAGTACTTCGGGACTGTTTCGAACCGCGCACAAGAGTCGCTCGCGGGTGTTCGGGTGATTCGCGCCTACACCCAGGAAGACGCAGAGATCGAGAGCTTTAAGAAAGTCAATCGTGAGTTCGTTAATCGCAATTTGCAGCTCATTCGGCTTTCAGGAATCTTCCATCCGCTCCTGCAGCTCTTTATTGGTCTGGGTTTCATCGCTGTGCTGTGGTTTGGCGGCAGCCTGGTCACTCGCGGCGTCATAACTATTGGTCAGTTCGTCCAGTTCAATGTTTACCTGGGGTATCTTGTCTGGCCGATGATCGCCCTTGGATGGGTAATAAACATTTTCCAGCGAGGTATGGCCTCGATGGGGCGCATGCACCAGATAATGTCGACTGAGCCGTCCATTCGGGATGTAGCAGACACGCAGAAGATAAAGACGATTGAAGGGGAAATTGAGTTTAAAGGTCTCAGGTTTCAATACTCGGAATCTCAAGAGCCGGTATTAAAGAACATCAACCTCAGGATCGCTCCCGGACAGACCGTAGCCTTTGTCGGCTCTGTTGGCTCCGGCAAATCCACACTGATGAACCTGGTGACCAGACTGCTGGACGCTGAGGCTGGACAACTTCTGATTGATGGACTACCCATTCGAGAAATTCCCTTGAATGTGCTGCGTTCATCGATCGGCTACGTGCCGCAGGAGACGTTCCTGTTTAGTGAGACGATCGCACAGAACATTGCCTTCGGCGTCGAACGCACAACCGCCGAAGAGATTGAACAAGCAGCGACAGAAGCAGGAATCGCCGAGGACATACTAGAGTTCCCAGACGGATTCGATACGCTCGTCGGCGAGAGGGGTATCACACTTTCAGGCGGACAGAAGCAGCGAACCGCAATCGCTCGTGCGTTGATCCGCCGGCCCCGGATTCTGATCCTCGATGATGCGCTATCGTCAGTCGATACATATACCGAAGAAAAAATCCTTGGGCATCTGAGAAGAATCATGCGGGGCCGCACGAGCCTGATCGTTTCGCACCGCGTATCGACGGTAAAGGATGCTGACCTGATCGTTGTTCTCGAGGATGGTCGAATTGCGGAACGGGGAACGCACGATTCATTGATCGCAATGTGCGGACTCTATGCCGAATTGTATGAGAAGCAGCTGCTTGAAGAGGAACTGGCGGCCACTTGATCGTCTTCAATTACCGACCGCAACTGCGATCCGGTGCGCGGAGAGTTAATATTTAAAGATGGCGGATCATCACGAAGAAGAAGTATTAGGTAAGGCCTACGACTCGCGCCTGATGAAGCGGCTACTCAAGTACTTGTGGCCCTACAAGTGGCACGCGCTCACGTCGTTTGTGCTAACTGTTCTAAGCGCTCCTCTTGTGCTGGCAGGCCCGCCGCTCACCAAGGCCGCTATTGATCTCTTCCTGGCGCCAGACCCGACAAAACCCCCGTCAGGATTCGCGCTTTTTCTCAAGAATCTTTCGGAACAGTGGGGTTTTGGCGGAAGTGCTTCCAGGGGAGTAACGTTTATTGCACTCGTCTTCTTAGTAGCAAATGTGGCGGCGTTCGCTGTGCAGTACATTCAGTCCATCGTTATGCAGACGATGGGTCAATACATAATGTACGATCTGCGCAAGCAGATCTTCGCGCATTTGCAGAGGCTGTCCCTCAGTTTTTATGACCGCAATCCGGTTGGACGGCTAATGACCCGTCTGACTACCGACGTCGACGCACTCAACGAGATGTTCACCGCCGGAGTAATAGCGATATTCGGGGATGTTGCAATGATCTTTTATATCGTCATCTGGATGTTCGAGGTTAATTGGAAACTCGCGCTGGTGTCGTTTTCGATCCTGCCGCTGCTCGCGATGCTCACGACCTGGTTTCGACTTGGCGCCCGCTCTTCTTTCCGGGAGGTGCGAGTACGGATCGCTCGAATCAATGCGTTCCTTCAGGAGCACATAACCGGAATGCCGGTGGTCCAGTTGTTCAATCGCGAAGAAAAGGAGATGCGCAAGTTCGACGAAATCAACCAGGCTCACCGCAAGGCGAACATCGATACAATTTTTTACTACGCCGTCTTTTATCCGGCGGTTGAGATCCTGGGGGCGGTTGGCATTGGGCTGATCATCTGGTTTGGCGGTGGCCAGGTGCTACGAGGAGCCGCAACAATCGGCACTCTTGTCGCGTTCATACAGCTTGCGCGATCGTTTTATGAGCCGATTTCCGACATCAGCGAGAAGTACAACATTCTTCAATCGGCGATGGCCTCATCAGAGCGCATCTTCAGACTGCTTGACGAACCGGTGACGATCGCCTCACCCGAACAACCGGCGCGAATCGGGCGCGCGCGTGGCAAGATCGAATTCCGCAATGTTTGGTTTGCATACAAGGACGAGGACTGGATTCTGAAAGATGTCTCCTTCACCGTTCAACCGGGCGAGCGCGTCGCGTTTGTAGGTCATACCGGAGCGGGCAAAACCACAATCACGAGCTTACTTTTACGGTTTTACGACATCCAGCGCGGTAAGATTCTGCTCGATGGAGTCGATATCCGTGAGATGGATCTGGAGGAGTTGCGATCGAACTTCAGCATAGTGCTTCAGGATGTATTTCTGTTCTCTGGAGACATCGCAACTAATATCCGCTTGGGCAACCGTGCAATTAGCGACCCGACATTGCGCGAAGCCGCCAGGCAAGTTCACGCTGATACTTTTATTCAGAGGCTGCCTGAGACATACGGAGCGGAGTTGCGAGAGCGCGGAGCCGGGCTCTCAGTTGGGCAGAAGCAGTTGATCAGTTTTGCGAGAGCTCTTGCCTTTGATCCGAGAGTGTTGATTCTCGACGAAGCAACAAGCTCGATCGATACAGAGACCGAGCTGCTTATCCGCGATGCAGTCGAACGGCTTATGGAGGGTCGCACTTCGATTGTGGTTGCGCACAGGCTTTCGACGATTCAGTCCGTGGACAAGATCGTAGTCATGCACAAGGGCGAGATCAGGGAGAGCGGCAAACATCAGGATTTACTGGCGCAGCGCGGGCTTTACTGGAGGCTCTATCAACTGCAGTTTTATCAGGATTACAAGAGGACTTTTGCGGACAGCGCCGCGGACGATTAGACCCAGCGAGGATCCTCCCTCTTTTCCCTACAGAGTCCCGCTATTTCTCCGATTTCGTCTGACCAAAGTTTGGCGATCGGGTCAAAATGACCAGACACTGGGGCTGTTTTCGCGTTCTGAGTCATTAGGTCCAGGTGATCTTGTGGCCATTTTGGGTGATGTGTCAAAAGCTGATTTGGCGGCCCTGAGCCTCCGAATTTTGTCGTCAGTCCATTCCTCTAAATATCTCAATCAAAGTCGCTTATAGTGAGCTTTGAGGTCCCCTGATCAGTGGTATAGCAATTGCCCTAAGCTTGATCACGCCTTCGTATGGAACTAGCTGGCCGATCATACAAGGCTGCTTTACCTATATTCACTCACGCAGATTATGAAGCTTTCTAGTCGCATAAAAATGTATTTCCGTGCATATAGCTTTATGGCGAAGGGCCTTTGGTCCACGGACCACCCGATCCTTGCACACATAATCCCTATACGACGCTGCAATCTATCGTGCTCCTATTGCAACGAATATGACGACTATTCGAAACCAGTCGAAAAGAAAATCATGTTCGAGCGGCTGGATAAGCTCGCCGACCTTGGAACCACTGCAATCATCATCAGCGGCGGTGAGCCTCTGATGCACCCTGAGATCGAAGAGATCGTACGCAAGATCCGACAACGAGGCATGCTGGCGTGCCTAATCACCAACGGCTATCTGCTGACTAAAGAGAAGATCAAGAAACTAAACAATGCAGGGCTGGAATACATGCAGATCAGCATCGACAATGTTCAGCCCGATGACGTTTCCAAAAAGAGTCTCAAGGTACTGGACAAGAAGCTGCTGTGGCTTTCGGAGTTGGCGGAGTTTCGCGTCAACATCAACTCGGTAATCGGCGGTGGAATCAAGACGCCCGAAGATGCACTCACGATTGGCAAGCGTGCGGTCGAGCTTGGCTTCTCGAGCTCGCTTGGAATAATCCACGACGGTTTAGGGACGCTCAAGCCGCTAAAAGGAATTGAACGCGACGTCTATTCCGAGATGAAAGACCTTGGGAAGAAAGGTCACGTAAGATGGAACGCATTCCAGAAAAACCTGGCCGACGGTAAACCCAATAAGTGGCGATGTCGAGCGGGTGGCCGCTATCTGTACATCTGCGAAGACGGACTGGTGCATTACTGCTCGCAGCAACGCGGTTATCCCGGAGTGCCTCTCTCCAGCTACACCAAAGAGGACATCAAACGGGAATACCTTACCAGGAAAGCATGCGCTCCATACTGCACGATTGCTTGCGTGCATCAGGTCGCGACTTTCGACAACTGGCGTGATCCCCAGACGCTCGGAGTGAAAGGCGCAGTCCAACGCGAGTCGCTGCAGGCGATCAAGACGATCTATCAGATCAAACAAACGGAAAAGGCTTAGCTCTGACTTTTTATGTGTACTCGAGTATTTCGAGTTGATATTCGGCAATGATAAACGCGCACCTCTCTCAGTCACGGTGCAATTTGATTAACAGAGTGCGGAGAAGGTAGAGATTTTGCTCCGCACACGAGGAGAAAAAGAAATGCATAAACCTGTGAAATACGCGGAGAAGGGTTTGACTTACGCTGCTCGGGGGGCCTGGGCAATCTTTGAGCGGGTGAACCGCATAAAGCAAAATCCTTCGTTCACGCCCAAGTGGTCTGAGAAACCGCTTTTGAAGTCTTACCAGAAGACTAAACCGCCACTGGGCTGGCCGCGCACCACAGATTCGCTGTGTCCGAAGTGCATCCCCGAGATTCGTCAACAGATCGTCGACGGGAAACTGCCGCACGAAATCCTGCTGAACGAAAAGGTCGGCGAGATCAAGGCTCAGATTATCGAGCGCGACGGCAAGATACTCATGGTCAAGGACTGCGAGAAGCACGGCCACTTCGAAGACGTCATGTCGAACGATCCGGAGTTCTTCAAGCATCTTGAAGAGGTCTTCCCCGGCCGCGACATTCGCGCGCACAACGACGAAAGACTACACAAACACGGAAGCAGCACGATCAAGCACGGTCGAGGATCGGTGCTTACGATCGATCTGACAAACCGCTGCAACATGATGTGCGATCCGTGTTTCATGGATGCAAACCAGGTCGGGTTCGTACACGAGCTTTCCTGGGAAGACATCAAGACGCTTCTGGACAACGCGATCTCCATCAAGCCCAGGAGACAAATGTCGGTCCAATTCTCGGGCGGCGAACCGACGATGTCGCCGTTCTTTTTGGATGC
Organism: Blastocatellia bacterium; assembly: GCA_035258805.1. Classification (GTDB taxonomy): domain Bacteria; phylum Acidobacteriota; class Blastocatellia; order UBA7656; family UBA7656; genus Onstottus_A. The sequence goes on from DATFWY010000330.1 coordinate 13,875, forward strand.
GGTCCGCTACGCTCGCGAGGTCGGCTACAACAGCGTTCAGGCAGCGACCAACGGGATCGAGTTCGCGAAGAGTCCTGAGTTCTGCGAACAAGCAGCGGACGCGGGTCTCCGTTACGCTTATCTTCAGTTTGACGGAATCGGAAACGCCGCCAATGAACACCGCAAGGTCGGTAACCTTTTTGACGTCAAGCTGCGCGCAATCGAGAACCTTCACAAAGCCGGCGTGGATATCGTTCCGGTCACCACGATCATCAACGGGATCAACAACGAACAGGTCGGACGCATCATCCAGTTCGCACTCGACAATCCGAAGAAGATTCAATTCCTCTCCTTCCAACCGGTTTCTTTCACCGGCCGCGATGAGGACATCACCGACGAACGACGTCAGGCTCAGCGGTACACTCTCTCTCACATGGCGCATGATGTGAAGAACCAAACCGGGATCGGCGAGCCGGTGCGCGACTGGTTCCCGATCTCCTTCATGAGCACGTTCACCGATTGGGCCGACCTGGTCCATGGTCCGCAGAACGATTGGGGTCAACTCACCTGCGGATGCCATCCGAACTGCGGAATAGGCATGGGGGTGATGATCGACAAGGAAACGAAAGAAGCAGTTCCAGTTACTGCGTTTCTTAAGGCTGAGAGCCTGGCTAAGGACATAATGAAGGTGAACGACGCGGCGCGTGGAAAGTTTTTGTCCGTGATGGGGATGGCACTCGCGCTGATGAAGAACTACGATCCCTTCCAGTCGCCCACCCACTTCAAACTATTAGACCTGCTCAAGAAATTCGACAAGACTTTTGGCGCGACGGGAAGGAACTACGGCAAGGTGTCGGGAGATCGCACCGCCGAAGATATCGAGAAGCGACGAGCAGACCGATGGAACTTCCTGTTTATCGCAGGTATGTGGTTCCAGGATCTGTTCAATTATGACTTCCGTCGGACCGAGCAGTGCATCATTCCTTACGCAACGCAGGAAGGTGAAATTTCGTTCTGCGCTTACAACACCGGTGTGGGCTGGCGGCAAATCATCGAGAAGATGCATATGACTGCGACACTCACCAAGTGGTACGAGGAGCACGGGCGGCATGAGATTTTCGCTGGCGGTAAATCGGTAGGGTTGAACAGTACAGATCACTCACTGGTGCTTAACGAAGCGATAGTGACAAAAGACATTCAACACGATCTCGATGAATTGGGAATCGCGAAGACGGCTCGCGAGGAGAAGCTTCGAAAGCAGCGCGATCGCCTGCGAGAACAACAGGAGAACCAGCGAATGGCGAAGCTTTATCGACAGCACGTTCTCAAGGAGGAAGCCAGTCCCGATGCTCAACTAGTTCAGCTTCAATTAAAGAGTTCCAAGCCGCAACGGGAAGTAACGCCCGCAGGCTTTGGTGATTGAAGCTCACGTAATCGTCATCTCAAAGAAACGGCCGCCGAGAACCTGGGCGGCCGTTTTTCTTTTTCAATTGTCCCGCGCGTTCACAAAAACCGATTCACGACTAATGCAAAACGGCTTCTAAACCGTCGATTGCTTTGACTGTCCGGCCGACGGCCAGCCGACTGACGATCCTCATCAGAGAAGCGATTGCCTTCCGTCCACATCCCTTCCGACGACGCGGACGCGCGGAGACGCAGCGACACGGCGACTATCCCGCCGCTCAGCGCCGCTATTAAAATCAAACCTATGAGGTTCATTTCCAGCGTCTCCACGCCCAATCGCATCGAACACTTCGCTAGTCTCCGTAGCTCTCGCGCACAGCGCGCGCAGGCACCCTGAATCGCGCGAACCACAAAGCCAACAGCCACAGCAGACCCGGACTCGCCGAGAGCAACCCCGAAGCGATCATCAACGAACGCGCGCTGAACCACGTCAACAGCCAGCCCGTGACAATCGTCGAAATCGCCATCGTCGCAAGCTCCAGCGAACGATCGGTGGTGAACACTCTGCCGCGATAATCATCGGGCAGAATTCGCATCATCAACGTCTCCTGGAAACCGAACTCGGCTCCCAACACCAATCGGCTAAGCGCTACCCAAACCGCCATCGACGCAAGCGTAGGCATCAATCCGGCCATCGAGAACAACAGACCGTGCACAAGCAGCGACCAGCCAATGTAAAGCCCTGCGCGCCTCTCCTCAGAAATCCAAACTCCGATGCGACGCGTCAGCATCATTCCTACGAAGACCCCCGCGCCGGCGGCGGTAAACAGAGCGGCCACATACCAGTCTCCGCGATCGGAACCCTGTGCAAACAAATGGCCTCCGATTCGATCAAACAAAATCGTCGTCATTCCCCCGCCGGTGCCCCAGCCGATGTTCACCAGGATCACCGCTCGCACAAAAGGCGTTTTCCAGATGTACCTCAGCCCTTCGCGAAGATCGGAAAAGAAGTCGACTTTGGTCTTTCCGATCGGTTGTTCGCTTCCGGCGATCGGGGTGATTGCCGCGGCTTCGGCAGACATCGGATCGGCAATCTGAGCCAGCGCTTCCGACTCGTCCTGCTTCCGACGCGTGGCCCCGGCCGGTATCGGGAGGATGAACAGCGCAGACACGATGAACGAAACCGCATTCGCGATGAAAGCCGTGTTGTATCCAAACTGTGCCGCTGTCAAACCGCCGACTGCTGATCCGACCGTGAACTGCAAGAAGCGCGTCGAAAACATCAACACGTTTGCGGTCAACAGCTCGCGCGACGTAACCAGGTTTGGAATCGATGCGTTTTTTGCAGCTTCGAAAAACATCGTGAGCGAAGCCATTGCCGCGCTGCATCCGACAACCAACCAGGGCGAGCCAATCATCCCTGCAACAACGTAAAGAAACGCGATTAAGGCACGGATCAGATCGGCGGCAATCATTATCTGTTTGCGCGACCGGCGATCAGCGAGGACTCCGGCAATTGGCGCGGCAAGCAAGAACGGCAGCAGGCGCGCTACCAGCAAGGCAGTTGTCATCAAAGGTGAGCCGGACAGCATTCGCACCAGACCGAGCTCAGCTATGAAAGAAAACCAGGTGCCGAGTTCGCTGATGACTTGCCCCGCCCAGAGCCGGCGGAAGTTCTTATTGCCCTTTAAGAGGTCGCTATAACTTACGGACTTCATGGCTTTCTCCAGCGTGACGTTCAACTCACCACTTCAGCATTGGGTCTCAACCGATCAGCTTCCCCGATCACCGGGACGGCCAAAGGTTAAGAGCTGAACGTCCGTTAGCTACTGGTCGGAGCTTGTGGCGGCCGCGGGCACTGGCCGCCGTTTTTACTGAAAGTTCCGACCGGACAGAAAAGCGGCCCATAAATCAAAAGCCGCCAGCATCAAACTGACGCTGGCGGCTGTCGGGCTTGATGCTTTTAAAATTGCTAGGGTCCTGCACGAGCAGTGTCTTGCATTACAAAGAACGGCGATACGCCAGCGGGGCACCCCTGCTCGAGGTGGTCGCTCCAAAGCGCCCCAATGACATCGACCGTCAGTTTGTTGTAGTCAGTTTTCATCAATAATGCCTGTCCGCTTGACCTTCAGTTCTACTGGCGCGGCGCGGTATAGGTTTCAACGTTATGAGCCTACGGCGACTCAATTAGCGGATGAGTGAAGATAAACCCATACGCTATTTGAGTCAACAACTTTCTTTTGCGGTAGTGTCCTCGAAGCCGTGTTGCACGGTTGACACTTTAGGTGCTCGCAAATCCTAACTTGCTTTCTGGAGTTTGGCGGGTGAAAAGCACAAGGCTGTTCGTACTCAGCTTATGGAACCGGGAAACCACAGAAACGATTTCCGCGACCTTTATCAAATCACTCATACCGCAACGCTTCAACCGGATCCAGTCCAGAAGCCCGAACCGCCGGGTAAATCCCGAAAATCAAGCCAACTGCTGCCGATACCCCAAATGACAGCGCGATCGACGTGCCGGTCACCACTGTGCTCCACTCGGCGTACAATGCCACAACTCGCGAAACACCGAACCCAAAGATTATCCCCGTCACTCCCCCGAGCAGGCTCAATGCGAGCGCTTCGACAAGAAACTGCGTCCAGATGTCGCGTCTCCGAGCCCCGACCGCTCGCCGCACACCTATTTCGCGAGTTCGCTCCAGGATGCTCGCGAGCATGATGTTCATAATCCCAATGCCGCCAACTAACAAAGATATTCCCGCAATGCAGCTCATAACAATGTCGAAGATCCGTCTGGTCTGCTGGTTTTGTTCAAACAACTCTCGGGGCACGATGATCGAGAAATCTTCCGCTTTCCCGTGCATGTTTGTCAGAACTTCGTTTATAAGCACCGCGCTGGGCTTCAAAGCCTCAGGACTCTTCATGCTGACCACTATTTCATCGAGCTCGGATTCCATTCGTTTCAATTCAAATTTCTTCAGCGCGGTTGCCAGCGGAATGTAGATGTCATTACTGAAATCCTGGATCTTGACGCCTTCAAACTCGTCCTTGGCCAGATTGTTATCCTCGAACACGCCGATCACCGTGAACCACATCTTGTCGATCTTGATCGGTTGCCCGATAGGCGAGAGATAACCAAAGAGCTTCTGCTTTACACGGGAACCGATCACGCAGAATTGCTCGAAGTCTCTTTCATCAGGCTCAGCGAAGAAGCTGCCCTCGGCCAGCTTGTGCTTTGCAAGCCGAAAATATGAGGGCGTTACACCGATCACAAATGAGTCATCGCTCTTGCCTTTGAAGGAGAAGATCTGGAACGTCTTCACACGCTTCTTCGCTGCGTAACTCTCGATGTCCGGCGTCACCGCGGATATAGCCTGAATGTCGCGCGTCGACAGACCCAGAGAATTCTCCCGTACCTTTTTCAGATCCTCGTCTTTGAATTCGCGGTCTTTTGCGATGATGTTACGCAGACCCATTGTGTCGATAAGCCGCAGGCTTTCCTGTTCGGCGCCCGCGCCAATCGAGAGCATTGCAATCACTGCGCCCACTCCGAAGATCATTCCAAGCATCGTCAGAAATGAGCGAAGCTTGTGCGCCCGGAGGTTAGCGACTGCAAGTTGGATCTCAGTTGCGTAATTCATCTGATGTGGGTTTTATGACGCTTAAAAGCCTTGTCGTTATTCAAGTGTTCTGTTCGTTAATCAAGTCTTCGATTTATAAGGTCTCTATTTCGCGCAAAGGCGCAAAGCCGCAGAGACGCAAGGAATCTATTTTGTTTTTTCGCTCTCGCTCTTCTTTGATTTGCCTGAAAAATCCTGTTTCAAGTCAGGTGGATTGAGTGCGAGGGTCTGCCCTTCTTCCAACCCTTCAGTAACAACCACCTGAGCGGCATCGCCCTGCCCTAAGGTGACCGGGACCGGCTCAAACTGGTTCAGTCCTTTCAGAACGAATGCGACAAAACCAGCATCCTTTTTCACCGCCGCGCTCCTGGGTATCACGATCACTGACTTCAACTCACCCGCCAGGATCTGCGCTTTTAGCTTTACGCCCGGTTTCATGAACTCGGCGTTCGTCTTATCGAGCTTCACAACAGTCTGGAAGTACTTCACCGGTGATTCGCGATCGATAGGGCGCGCAAGTTTGTCGATGGTCTTAACACTGCCGGTGAACTCCAGATCCGGATAAGGATCGAGCGTCAACGTAACCTTCTGCTCAGTCCTGAGCTCACCCGCGTCCTTCTCGAGCACAAAGCACTTGGCTTCCATCTTGTCGGGATTCACCAGATTAAAAAGCGTCATACCGACGTAAACAACTCTCCCGGGCATCAACGAATATCCACCGAAGAAATACCCCGGGTCGTTGTACACGACGATACCGCTCGCCGGGGATAAAAGCTTTAATGAAGTCAGCGCTTTCTCGTACCGATCGATGTTAGAAGTGACGCGACCCCGTTCGAGTGTGAGAATGGCCTCGTCCAGCGAGTAGACCTTGCCTTTAAGATTCAAGCGCGCATCAGCAAAAACTATTTTCTTTTCAGTGTACTCCTTATCGAGTTGGCCCTCGATGATTTCGCGACGCTTGTAGATCTGCTCATCTTGAGGAAGAAACTCGATGATCTTTTCCAGTTCGAGCTCGGCGATTCTTTTGTCTTTAACGATGTCGGTCTTTTCGGACGTGCTCGCCAGGCCTCCTCGCGTTATCCTTTCGAGAGCCATTTGCAAATCGGATCGATGAGCCATCAACTCGAGATTTAACTCGTCGGGATCAAACTCGATAAGGACATCGCCCTTGTTTACGTGCGTACCATCGGGCACCGCCCAGCCGATGCGCAGACGCTGAACGGGAACCGGCGGGACTGCTACTGCAATTGACTCCGCCGCCAGCAGCTCCCCGTTAGCTGAGATCTTCAGATTGAAGTCGTTGGGTTTGATTATGACGTTGAGCGGTTTGGTGTCCGGCGCAGTCCTGGTCAGCGCACGATAGCCCGCAAAGAGAGCTCCCGAGGTAAGGAGCACCACGATGGTTGCGAGAATCAAACGCCGAATGAGCTTGCGAGAGCGCTTCATGTTGTCCTCTAACAGTACCGTCGACTCTCCAGTCTGCGTCGGACGTACCGTAGACTGTCCAGTCTGCGTTGATTCACTTCGTCAAAATTCAATCAATCCCGAACGATACAGTCGGGTGAGGTTTGGCGTTAACAAGCATGCACAGACTGGACAGTCTATGCTAGTTCTGGACAGTCTATGCTACGTCACCTCGCCCTCAAATAATCCGCAGCGACTCGATCTCCTTTATTAAGCCCCTCCGTAACTACGATGTCCGTTCCATTCGAATCACCCAGCTTCACTTTCTGTGAACGCCACCCGGTTTCTGATTTGACCTTTACCAGCGCACCCTCGGACGTTGTGAGAACTGCCTTGAGCGGGACTGCCAGGCAATCCAAAATCGAATTGGTCTCGATCTTTACTCTGATGCTCATCGCCGGTCGCATTACGGATATGTCGAGCTGATCAAGGGTAATCTGCACATCGAGCACTTTATTTGGGATGTCCCAGGCTTTCGGCTTCACAAGCGTTCCAACGCTCTTAACCGAACCGGAAAACGAACGCCCAGGAAACGCATCGATCGATACCTCAGCGTGTTGACCGATCTTGACCTTTCCGATATCGACCTCGGGCACAAGGCCTTCGGCCATGATAGTGCTCAATTCCGGAATCTCGATTAAGGGCATTCCAGACCATACGGTCTCGCCAACTCGATAACGCTCGCCGTTCCATTTCGTTTTATAAACCACCACGCCGTCACGATCGGATTTGGCCTGAAACCCGGCCATTCCTTTTTGTATTGAGTTCACGCGATTCTCGGCGCGGGCTTTACGGCTGAGGATAATGTTGTAGGTCGCCTCGCTCGACTTCTTATGCCAGTCTATTCGTTCTTTCAGAGCCTCTACCTCGCGTCTTCCCTGCTCGACGGCCAGACGATCCTTCTCGATATCGTTCGACGCCTCCAGAGTCCCGGTACCTTGTTTTAACTTCAGCTTTTCGAATTTGTTTTCTGCCGCCGCAAGCCTGGACGTCAGCTCCTGTCGCTCGAGATCGATCTGGACTCTTGTTTTCTCAAGCTCCTTCGTGGCTTGATCGAGTTCGCTCTGAAAGCGTTGCAGGTCTTCGCGAACCTTCTGGGCGTCGAAGTTTATAAGCAAATCGCCTGTCTTCACGTTGTTGCCTTCGGGTGCAAGGCTGACAATCTGAAACTGCCAATACTCGCCGAAGGGCGGAGGAGTGCTGAAGTTTCGCACCGATGACGCCCGAAGCGTCCCGGTAGCATCAACCCAAAAACTCATCGAACGAGATTCGATAACGATCTCATCGGCCGAAGCATTTGCCTTGGGAAGCACCGACGAGAATGCACGCGATCTCAACAATGAAAATCCTGCTGCGAAAGCGCCGATGATAACGACTGCTATAACAATATGCTTTGTACGACCCGAGTAAATTCTGGATTTTAGACTTCGCCTGGATCTCGCGTTTGGAGTTTTGGTCATGGGCTCTGCGGAGCGTGCAGCACTCGACGATGAAGTCTCTGCCGGCTCACTGATTAACGCGCTTTTCTCCGCAGGTTGGATGGGTTCGATCGGGGATGTCGTGGAGTCGCTCATGGACTGCTCCTACCGAAACGAAGCCAGGAGAATTCTCATTCCTCTTTGTCCCAACGATTCAGGATTCGATCGCCTTCTTTAATGAGTCCGTCCTCGGCGACGGAATAAAACTTCGGATCTGCGGAGAGGACGGTCACCGCAATGGCTCGCCTATCCTTCTCACCGTCAAGTCTCATCACTTGCGGCGCGCCGGCCTCAAAATGAACTGCTGATCTTGGGACAAGGAGCTGTGATGGTTGCGCGGCAACTGACAGCGCAATTTGGGCTGACATCCCAGGTTTCATTATTTCTGTAACAGTCTTTTCCAGCGAGATCACCACCAAAAAAACTTTTGCTTTGGCCATCCAGCTGGCCTTAATTGCCGTTTGTGCGATGTTCTTTACAGACCCGGTGATTTCGACGTCCGGGTAGCTGTCGAGCCGGACGTGGGCCTTCTGGCCTACTGAGAGTCGGGGGCCATCTACCTCATTTACCTGGGCCAACACTTCCATCTCTTTCAGATCCGGTAGCCTAACGAGCGGGAAACCACCCCATACCATATCTCCAACCTGGATCTTTCGACGCTCCATCCAATGATCGCCGTAAATCACCATGCCGTCCGCAGGCGCCGTGAGTGTCATACTCGCAAGGTTAGCTTTGATCTGATTGAGGCGGACATTAAGTTTTTCTTTTTCGATGATTTTGACCTGAAGCTCGGCGGCTTGTTCTTTTTTCTTCTGCTCTATCTTCGAGAGCTGGTTTTCGTATTCCGTCTTGCCTTTATCATAAGCAAGTTGGTTCTCCTGGTACTTTCGTCGCGGGATAACGTTGGTTGGGACGTTTACATCGAGCTTTGATTGTTCGTAGGCCAGCCACAGAGTGCTCAGCGTCACCTCCATATCACGCAGTGCGCCTTCGTGCTGGGACTTCGTCTTATCGATGTCGTTTTCCGCTGCAATGATTCGTTCTTCAGTATCGGTGATTCTGCTTAGTATCGCTGAGTTATCAAGCTCAACGACCCGTTCGCCGGCCTTTACTATGGTGCCTTCGGGCGGGAGATAGGTGATCTTCGCTTCTTCGGAGGTGGAGGAGAAGATTGTTCGCGAGGAGACCGCTCGAAGTTCTCCGTCCAGCAGCAGCGTTTTCTTGATATCACCCTTCGTGACTCGTGAAATATCGGCCGGTTTTCCGTCCTGGGAAACGGATTGAGTAGTATTCTCGGAGTTACCGTTCGGGGAGTTTGAACTGAGGACGAGCGTTACAAAAGCCGGTATCAACAGCAACGATTCTAGTAACACGCACGAAACTATGGCTGCTCGGCGTTTACTCAATCTCGAGAACCAGTGGGTCAAGACTCTATCCCCCTCCTTCGAGTCTGCCGCTGAATCTGTCGGACAGAACGCTTGTCGCCTCTTAAAGTTTCATTTGTTGGAATCGCAACTGGGCACGGGCACGGATGATTACGGCCACATCATAGCTCGGAAAGCAGAATATGGCCACGCGCAATGTAGCGTAGGCAGTCTGCGCTGGTAAGATTGCCACAATCGAATAGCCACGAGAATCCGATCAATGCGAACGATCAGTCACGTTTCGCTGTCTCGTTCACGTCAAAAGTGCGAGGATCGAAATTGACAGTGCTTAAACAAACAGTTTGCTTTAACAAGTCGCTTGAAAAGGCTTAAGAAAAGGTGGGTCTAACAGTGGGCAGCTAAGAATCCAATCCGAAATACAGGACTATAACCCCAAATGTATCGATGAACCCGTGAGCTAGTATGCTTGTCCACAGATTTCGTCCGGTTAGCAGATACGCCGATCCAAGAATTATTCCTGCTACACCGGAGTCGATGATGCCCGACGGACCTTTGTAATAGTGCCCGTACCCAAATAAAACTGACACGAACACCATACCAACGACGTATGCCGTAGTCGTCCGGCCACCAAGGTCAGCGGCGCGAGTGAGCAAGTATCCCCGGTAAATGATCTCTTCGCCGAATGCCGCAAAGGTCCAGACAATCAACAATGCCAAAAGCGCGATCTTGAGACTTCCTGTGATTCCAGCGGCTTCAGGAGGAGCCGCGGCCGGCGGCCAGAACCTCTGGGTAAGCGGATCTATCAACACCTCGCTTAGTAGAATCCGAAGCGTCGCCGCAGCCATTGCGATCAACACAACTCGCGACCACGATGACGGAGGCCTGAATCCGATGGCTCCTAAACTGCCATCGCGGATTCTTATCGACACCAACCCAAGCACAAAGAGTATCGGAACCTCATTTGGCACCGCACGGAAGACATTGTGTCCAATGACAATTGCGGTGCCCACTAGGAGTTCGATCGCACTCAACAATCGGGAACCCAAAAGATCTCTCTTTGTCCCGGCTGCGTTTGTGGTTTCCGGCGGTTCGACTGATGAAGTCGACTCCAAACACTCTCCTCTGCCTATTCCTGCTCGCAGTTGATCATCCACGGAATCCCGAATCGATCAACGCATTGCCCGAACCCGGCTGCCCAGAATGTCTTTTCAAACCCATCTCAACTCTTCCACCCTCTGCCAGCGCGTCGAAGATTCGCTTGCCTTCAGCGAAATTACTGAGGTGAAGGGCAACATAAACGCCCTTCGGTTCTGCATACGTCCCGGGCACTGCGTCGGCCGCCATCACCTGCTGATCACCAATCGTCAGCGTAGAGTGGATGATCAGTTTATGAGTCTCGGGCGGGACGTGTGCCGCAGCAGGAGATTCGCCGTAGGTCATCTTAACAGTCACTTGAGCGCCAAGTACTCGTTCATAGAACTTCAGGGCCGCCGCGCATTCACCGTTAAACGTCAGATATGGATTCAGACGCATCTTACTCTCCTTAGGGTTTGTTTGTTTCCGTCCCTTTCGCAACTCTTCGTCCACATCGTGACGAAAAATTTGTTCACAGCTCAACACTAAGTTTACCTCAGTTCAAGAATTCCGAGACAAAGATGTGGAGTGCCTCTTCGGTATTATCATCGAACCATAAGAACGGTGTCGGAGGTATCTCTGTAATAGTGTTACTCGGCGCAACCTCGAGCCGCTTTTGATCTGTCTTTAAAGTATCCATAATTACGTCTCCCTTAAATTGCTGATCTCAGGCTCGACTAGTTAACTAACTGCCTTCATTGGTTAGTCGAATCTGGACACAGCAAATCGACAGACTGAGGCGGAATTTTTTAAGATTTTCGCTTATTCGCGCGACGATTGCGCACGCTTCTCGCAAAGACTAGAATCCACACACTCGAAGAATTCCCCGGAGGTCTCTATGAAGCTAAAAGCCCTGGTTCTAATAGCCATCATCGCAACGACGGCCGTTGCTCGTCAGCAGTCGGGACCCGCAAAGACTGATTCGACTCCAGCGCCCGTGAAGTCTGTAGAGGTGACCGCCGGTGTCACAGAAGCTGAAGTCGGACAGCGGCTACAATTGAGCGCGGTTGCCAAAGATGATTCGGGGAAGACGCTCGATGTGAAACCTGCGGTCTGGTTTGCCTCGCCCTTTGATGTCGCCGGAGTGGATAACTCCGGAACCATCTCATTCTTCAGCCCAGGCGAAGCGCAAGTCGGAGCTGTTGTTTCCGGAAAGGTCGGAGTTATTCGAATCCGAGTCAAACCCGCTGCAGTTACCAGCATTGACCTGCCTTCGAAGGCTCAAATCGTAGCAGGGGACGCGATGAGACCGATCGCAACCGCTCGCACCGCCATGGGTAATCCGCGCGCCGATGTGTCGGTGTCCTGGAAATCGGATAGTCCGGCAGTCGCTTCAGTCGATCCTGCGGGACTGGTCATAGCACACAAGCCCGGAAAAGCGAACATCACCGCCGCTTCCGAGGGTGCTCGCGCGACGATCGAAATAGAAGTTACCGCAAATCCGGTCAAGACTCTCAGCGTCGAACCAAAGTCGTCGAACGCTCGGACCGGAGATGTTATTCGGTTCTCAACCAATGCAATTGATGGCGCGGGCAAGGTAATCAGCAGCTGCACCGTTCGTTGGGCCGTCAGCGGTGAGGGCGCGATGATCGACCCCGACGGTGCGTTTGTTGCCGATAAGCCCGGCGCTTATGTAATCAGTGCATCCGTCGGCGAACGACAGGCGCTCGCCTCAGTTGTGGTAACACATCGGAACGTGGAACGTGAACTGGAAGTTGTCGGGCGTGCTCCGTTCAAAGAATTTCAAGCCGCGGAACAATGGATCATTGGCAAGTACGCTTATGTATCATCGGTATCCGACAAACTGCTGGTCTATGACGTATCGGATCCGGCACACCCCAAGCTTACGGATACCGTGAAGGCCGACGCCCGACACCTCAATGACATCAGCACAACACCCGACGGCAAAATCGCGGTGCTCACTCGAGAGGGAGCCTCGAGCCGCAAAAACGGAATTGTATTCTTTGATACCTCGGATCCGGCACACCCGAAGGTGGTCTCCGAATATACAGCGACGGTAACCGGCGGCGTGCACAGCGCGTTTATTGATGGGCATTATGTCTACTTGACCGATGACTCAACCGGGTCGATGCGAGTTATCGATTTCAAAGACATAAAGAATCCAAAGGAGGTTGCGCGGTGGCAAACGGACATCCCGGTGGCTCGAGAGTTGACCGGTCCGAATGGTGAAGTATTGACTGGCGGAAGATACTTGCACGATGTTCAGGTGAAAGACGGGCTCGCATACCTGGCTTACTGGCGAGACGGCCTGGTTATTCTGGATGTCGGCAGCGGAATCAAAGGGGGGAGTCCGGAGAAGCCTCAACTGGTCAGTCAGTATCGTATGAACTACCACGAACTCTACGGCGACGGCTGGCTTGCAGGGGCGCACGCGGTCTTCCGCTACAAGAATTATGTCTTTGTCGGCGATGAGGTCTTTCCCGGCATATTCGATATTCAGTCGAAGAAACGAATTCCAGTGCGAGGTATCGTTCACGTGATCGATGTCAGCGATATTCATCGTCCGAAGGAGGTCGCCGACTACTCGGTACCTGAAGGCGGCGCACATAACATCTGGGTGAAGGACGATGTGATGAGCATGGGTTACTACTCGGGCGGCGCACGGGTGGTGGATGTGTCAGGCGAGCTGAGGGGAGATCTTTACCGGCAGGGTCGCGAGATCGGACGGCTTTGGACGGGCGATCCTGATGGGTACAGATCGAATCTTCCGTTCACGTGGGGCGCCCAGCCGCATGGTGATCTAATCTACTTCAACGACATGAACACTGGGATCTGGATCGTTAAGATTGGAAAGCCGAAGATAAAAGGTTCAACGACCGCGCCTGGAGATTAGCCAGCAGTTCGTCGCGTTCTTTGAGGTATCTGGCGGACTTTGCGCGAGACTTGTATTGGTAATTCGGGGTCTACTTCGCAGCTTCCGTTTTGAAGAAGTCGATGCCCGCGGCTTGTTCAGGGAGATCAACTGTCGCGACTGTCTTCAGCGAACTCAAATCAATCACCTCTACAGTTCCGGGTTCGGAGCCCACGCCCTCTACTGAAACAAACGCGTATCGATTATCCAGGGATACAACAACTCCGTGAATCACCCGGCGCTTTGTTGGGATTCGTGCAAGCTCGCGCCCGGACTTAACCTCGTAAACGGAGACCGATTGATCGCGCTTATTGGTGGAAATCAATCTGCCGTCTTTAGTGGCCGCCAGATTGTAGACGCCAGGTCTGGCAGCGATTCTTCGAGTTACCTTCCAGCTTGGCGCATCGACTTCAACGATCTCGTCCGATTTATTGCAGGCAACGAAAACCGATTTACCATCGGCAGATGGCTGAGCCCAGGTTGGCGAGCAGGATTTATCACCAGCCTTCGGCGGCTCCAATCCGTGACCGCCCGCGTCGTGCGTAGCGTGGTCGCTCATCGGGTGTGATGCGGGCGATCCGTTCATACCGCTTTCTTTTCCTTTAGTGACAATAAAGTGACGAGACACCTTGAGGCTATTCACATCGATCTCGACCAGCATGTCGTCCATCATACAGGCCGAATATTGTTTGGTTCCTTGCGGATTGAGCCTCGAGCCATGAGGCATTGTGCACGTCGGAACGCGAGCGACCTCAATCATTTGTTCAGTAGCGACTATTGAGACTGATGATGGAATCATATCGCCATGCAAGTTGAAGTTGACGACGTACAGCAACCCTCCGTCGCTGGAGATATCCATCGTAGCCGGGAAAAAGCCGAGCGTTACCTTGCCGAGCACACTATCGTCAGCAGTCGAGTATTTCCAAACCGAACCGTAGGGACGCCCGTGACCGAGTGAAACATAGTAGAACTGTTTGTCCGGAGAAATGACGATGCCGTGAGGGCCGTCGATATCGCTTGGCATCGCTCCTGTTTCGATGAGCTTATCGATCCTGGCGCCGCCTGGCCCGAATCGAATCAGCGCGATCTTGTCTGCCGACTCGCAAACGACATAGACGAGATAGTCTAGTGCGGCGGTTTGAGCCGTTGTAGCGCTCAAACACAACGGAAACACAAGGAAGATAGAGATGGAAAGGCACGCCAATTTATGATAATTTCTGCCGCTCCTAACGCACTTGTGTCTACTCAGACCGTCGCGTTTGTTAATGCTCAGTATCGTCATCATTAGGAACCTTAATCAGTCAAAACCTGATGTCAAGGTACCTTTTGAAGCTCGTATCACCGCTCTAAAAAACTAGACGCTTCAGACTAGCATTAGAACCTTGATAAGAATCCTGCGGGAGGAGATGACAATCGTGATGAGGACACGTGCAATCTGGCTGGCGCTGATACTGACTCTCATATTTGCTGCACCGGCGCTCAACCAACGCATCCACGCAAGCGGCGCGATCCTGGTTTCTGCGCAGACACAAGCCGAGACCCAGCGCGCGGCTCGCGAGGCGTTGATCGCAAGAGCCAAATCGTTCGAGCTCAACACACCATACGTTCCACCGCCAGGCGATCCGCTCGAGCATGAAGCCTCTGGCTATGCAAAGGTAATGTGCTCGGCAGTTTTTGTCACCGGACTCGAAGCGGATTTTGCGGAACAAAATATCGGAGGGTTTACTGGCCCCTTCCAGGACCGCTCCAAGTTCGGCAAGCCTGAAATTGATCGCACGAAAAAGACTGTGACCGTAACCGTTCCAAGTGGCGTTAAACGCGTTGCCCAATATGTGGGCAGCCAGGGGTGCGTCACGTATCCAGCCGGCAAAGATACGCTCAACTTCAAACCAGTCACCGTGCGCAGCAAATTGCCTGATGCTGCCACCCAACCATGGCCCACCGGCGATTTGCTCCCCAAGGGACCAATCCCACCACAAATCAACACCGATAAGCTAAAGGAAGCTATGGACCTGGCGTTCGAGCCCGCCGAGGGTATGACCGCCGCTTTCATCGTGACTTGGAAAGGACGTCTGATCGCCGAGCGTTACCGCCCAGGTATCAGCCAAAACATGCCACTCGAAAGCTGGTCGATGGGCAAGAGCCTTATTGCGACACTGATGGGAATTCTGATCAAACAAGGAATCTACGACTTGTGGCGGCCAGCGCCGATTCCCGAATGGCAAAAGCCGGGCGATCCTCGCGCAAAAATTCGGATCGCAGACATCATGCGTATGTCCAGCGGTTTGCGCATTCGTGCCACTCAAGACCCCGACTATGATCCTTCCGGAGGCTATCCGGATCACTTCTATTTTTACACCGGTGGCATAAACACATTTAAGTACGCCGCAACCAGACCGCAGCAGTGGCCGCCAAACACGGTCGGGCGCTATCGCAACTGTGATCCGTCGCTGATCAGCTATCTCATTCGTCTCGCGGTCGAGAAACGCGGCAAGGAGTATCTGTCATTTCCTCAGCGAGCACTGTTCGACAAGATCGGGATTCGCACAATGGTTCTGGAGACTGATCCGTATGGCAATTTCCTGACGCAAGGATACGAATTTGGATCGGGACGGGACTGGGCGCGACTTGGAAACCTTTATCTTAATGATGGCGTGTGGAACGGCGAGCGGATTTTACCCGAGGGGTTCGTTAAGTTTGTGAGCACCATTGCGCCGGCGTGGGAAGCGGACAAGAGGCCAATCTATGGCGCCTTTTTCTGGATCAACGGAGACGGCGGCTATCCGGTACCCAAAGGGGCTTATTACATGGCGGGGGCAGGTGGCCAGTTTACGATGATAATCCCCTCGTACGATCTGGTCGTGGTCAGGTTAGGGCACTATCGAGGAAGCCGCGAAGGTACGGAATCGTTCAAGAGAGCGCTGGCTAAGCTTCTGGAAGCCGTTCCGGCGCACACCTAAAGATATTGAAATAGCCGCAAATATGTCTTCGCGCTGTCACTGCTCACTCGGCGTCTCTGCGGTGCCTACCACATAATCATTCAACCGCATAGATGCCGAGCACGCAGAGAAGCAACGAAGAAATTCAGCTCCTGAGTCCATTCGCGCAAGCTCCGGTTCCGTGGGCAGAAGTCGGGTTAAATCAATAAATTCAATCACCTTGACAAGTCCATGACCATCTCGTATTCTTTCTGTTCGTTTTCTTTACGG
Source organism: Blastocatellia bacterium (assembly GCA_035258805.1). Lineage (GTDB taxonomy): Bacteria > Acidobacteriota > Blastocatellia > UBA7656 > UBA7656 > Onstottus_A. Next base: position 30,420 of record DATFWY010000330.1, read on the forward strand.
AAAATCTGGAGATTCGTATCATGCAGACATTTGTTCCCAGCGGGAAGAATCTAGAACAAACCCGCAACTGGTTCCTGATCGATGCCGACGGAAAAACCGTTGGCCGGCTTGCTACTATCGCTGCGCGCTTGCTGATGGGGAAAAACAAGCCCTCTTATACGCCTTATATGGACGTGGGCGATCACGTTGTGATCATCAATGCAGAGAAAGTGGTGTTCACCGGAAACAAGCTGAAAGATAAAGTTTATCGGCATCATACTGGTTGGCCGGGCGGCCTCAAAGAGGTAACCGCCGAAAAGCTGATGCAACGTCATCCGGAGCGAGTGCTCGAGTTCGCAATTCGCGGAATGCTTCCGAAGAACAAGCTCGGACGGAAGATGGGGAAAAAGCTGAAGGTTTATGCAGGTTCAGACCATCCGCACAAGGCACAACGACCTGAGCCGCTCGCCTGATGGTTTCGGACTGACGGACGTGAATAGAGGAGATCTTATAAGTGGCAGAGACGATTCAGAATTACGGTACGGGACGCCGCAAGAGCGCTACCGCGCGGGTCTTTCTTAGACCGGGAAGCGGCGAAATTACCATTAACAAGCGGAAGTTCGAGGATTATTTTCAAAACGAGACTCATCGGATGGTCATCCGGCAGCCGCTGCATTTGACCGATTCGGTTAATAAGTTTGACGTGATGGTCAACGTAGACGGCGGTGGCATTGCCGGACAAGCGGGCGCAGTGCGACACGGGATTACTCGTGCGCTGGTCGATATGAACCCTGAATTTCGAGTGAGGCTGAAGAAAGCAGGATTTGTTACTCGCGACCCCCGGGCTAAAGAGCGTAAGAAGTACGGACAAAAAGGAGCGCGCAAGCGCTTCCAGTTCTCGAAGCGGTAAGCTGACTGATTCGGTGAATGAGATGCGTGATCCCCGGGTCACGCATCACGTTTCTTCCGGATCGTAAATCCATTGCCGGTCCTCGCGATTGGTTGTTCCAGCAGGACACTTTGGGACGCGGACCGGTGAGCACATAAACCAATTCACAGCGTAGGAGGTTCGATTGGTTACTGTAACGATGAAAGAATTGCTTGAGGCTGGCGTCCATTTCGGACACCAGGTCAGGCGTTGGAACCCGAAGATGAAGGAGTACATCTTCGGCGAGCGAAACGGAATTTACATTATTGATCTCCAGAAGACCCAACGACTCTTCAAGGAGGCGGTCAAGTTCGTAACTCAGAAGGGCATCGAGGGCGCTAGCTTTATGTTCGTGGGGACCAAGCGCCAGGCCCAGGACGCAGTCGAGGAAGAAGCGAAGCGTTGCGGCCAGTTCTACGTTAATCAGCGCTGGCTGGGCGGCCTTCTCACTAACTTCCAGACTGTCCAGAAATCCATTCAGCGTATGAAGGACATCGAAGCGATGCGCACCGATGGACGCTTCGATGCACTGACGAAGAAAGAGCGTTTAGGTCTCGAGCGCGAGCACATGGCCCTCGAAAAGAACCTGGCCGGTATTCGCGACATGAAGGTTCTCCCCGACGTAATCTTCATTATCGATTCAAACAAGGAAGAAATCGCCGTCCACGAAGCTAATAAGCTTGGCATCACCACAGTCGCGATCGTCGATACCAACTGCAATCCTGATGGGATCGACTACATCGTTCCCGGAAACGACGACGCGTTGCGCGCAGTCCGCTTGTTCGCCGCAAAAATGGCTGACGCGATCATCGAAGGTCAGCAAACCGTGAAAGAGGGCGGCGCTGACATAGCCGAAGCAGGCGAAGCCGCCGAAGCGACTGCGGTCCCGGTAGCCGAAGCGCCACGTGATCGCGCGGAGCGCGGCGATCGCGCAGGCCGTGGCCGAGGCGGGCGCACAAGCGAACGCAGAGGTGGCCGCCGGACAACTTATGTTCCCCCAGGCGCGCCGCCGTTACCCGAACCGATGATTCCTGAAGCCGTCGGTGCCGCTGCCGCTGAGAGCACCGCTTCGGAACCCGAACCAGTTTCCGGCGTAACCAGCGAACCATCGCAGCCCGAGGAACCCCCGAAGGCCGAAAGCGCGGAAGCTTCAGAATAACGACGACAGCACAGACGAGAACAATGCTCGGCGAGAATGGTTCTCTGCCTTGCTTGTTCTCATTTTAGACAAACGAGCTCAGATCGACAGGAGAGTCACGCAGTAATGTCCAACGTAACACCGACAGCAATAAAGGCGCTTCGGGACAAAACCGGCGCAGGTATGATGGAGTGCAAGGCGGCGCTGAACGAGGCTGAGGGCAGCGAAGAGAAGGCCATAGAGATTTTACGCAAGCGCGGTCTGGCCAGCGCTTCGAAAAAGGAGGGACGTGTGGCCGCGGAGGGGTTGGTAAACGCTTACATTCACGCCGGCGGAAAGATCGGCGTGCTTCTGGAAGTCAATTGCCAGACCGATTTCGTTGCACGCACCGAGGAGTTCCGCGCGTTTGTTCACGATCTCGCAATGCACATAACTGCGGCGGAACCACGCTACACCAATAAAGAAGATGTGCCTGCGGACGTATTGGAGAAAGAAAAGGAAATTGCGCTGGAACAGGCGCGTATGGACCCGAAGAATGCCAACAAGCCTGCACAGGTTCTGGAGAAGATCGTTGAAGGACGGATCAGCAAGTTTTACCAGGAGACTTGTTTGATGGAGCAGCCCTTTGTGAAAGATCAAAACATCACCGTTGGCGATCTGGTCCGACAGATGATTTCCAAGACGGGCGAGAATGTCAGGGTGCGGCGCTTCACCCGGTACAAAATGGGTGAAGGACTCGAGAAACGCAGTTCGGATCTCGGCGCCGAGGTTAACGACTTACTCGGCGGCGCCAGCAGCTAACAAAAAGCCTCTCGCAAGAGAGGCTTTTTTGTTGTCAATCCAAAGCCACTCAGCAATAATCTTTCGAGCTATGTCAAAGCCGGTTTATAAGAGAATACTGCTCAAGCTTTCGGGAGAAGCGCTGATGGGTGATCAGGGATACGGCATTGATCCCGCTACGATCACCCGGATCGCGCAAGAAGTTAACGAGGTCCACGGTCTGGGCGTCGAAGTTGCCATTGTCGTCGGGGCAGGGAATATATTTCGAGGCTTAGCCGGGTCAGCTCAGGGCATGGATCGCGCTTCCGCCGACTACATGGGAATGCTGGCAACAGTACTGAATGCGATCGCGCTTCAGGATGCCCTCGAAGATCAGGATGCATTCACTCGTGTCATGAGTGCAATCGAGATGCACGAGGTTGCTGAACCGTTCATTCGCCGGCGCGCCATCCGGCATCTGGAGAAGGGACGTATCGTGATCTTCGCCGCCGGCACCGGGAATCCTTTCTTTACCACTGATTCAGCAGCGGCGCTTAGAGCATTGGAAATCAAGGCAGATGCCATACTGAAAGCTACCAAGGTTGATGGAATCTACACTGCCGATCCGACGAAAGATGCGACCGCCACGATGTTCGACTCGCTAACTTACCTGGAGGTCATCCAACGCGACTTGAAAGTAATGGACACCTCCGCCATCAGCCTCTGCCGCGAACAGGGCGTGCCTATCCACGTCTTCAATCTAAATACGCCCGGCAATATCGCGAGGGTAGTTTGCGGGGAACGCGTTGGCACGGTTGTGAGACCGGATAGGCGAGCCGAGTCAACAGTACTTTCCGGAGCGTAGACTTGCCGAAGCCAACCCTCGAAATCTAGAATCCACAACCTGAGTTCTGAGCTGTCGGAGGATTCGCATGGATATCAAAGACATTGCTAGTGACGCGCGCAAGCGCATGGATTCCGCGGTTGAAGACTCGCGCAAGAAGCTCGCGGCAGTCCGCACCGGTCGCGCATCGGTAAGCCTTTTGGACAACGTAACAGTCGAGTACTACGGCACAGCGATGCCGCTTAATCAGGTCGCAACAATTCACGCGCCTGAGCCCACTCTGCTTACCGTTCAACCCTTCGACCCTACTCAGCTCGGAAATATCGAGAAAGCAATTCGCGCCTCGGAGCTTGGGCTCAATCCCGCAAATGATGGAAAGCTTATTCGCGTGCCTATACCGCCGCTTACCGAAGAGCGACGAAAACAGATGGTCAAAGTTGTTCACGAGATTGCGGAAGAACACCGTACAGCAATTCGAAATATTCGCCGCGACGCAAATGACCACATCAAGAAGATGCTAAAGGATAAGACTGTTTCGGAAGACGCAGAAAAGGACGGTCTTGATCAGATTCAAAAACTTACTGATCAGCATATCTCAAAGATCAACGATCTATCCGACCATAAAGAAAAAGAGGTGATGACCGTTTAGTCGTTCCAGATGATTAACTCATTGCGATGATTCTCTGGTTCTCTGACAACCAGGACAGTTCCACCAACGTTGCCTGTTCAGGAACAAAACCCAATCTCTCGGCCCATTCAATAACTACCACCGCCTGCCGATCCTCCAGAATCTCAGCGAGTCCCAGTTCGTCGTGGAGTCCGTCATCAAGCCGGTAAAGATCGATGTGATAGAGTCTGAGGCGGCCGGTATATTCATTGATGATGGTGAATGACGGGCTCGTTACTTCGGACGATGCGATACCCAACCCCGCCGCAAGCCCCTTGGCAAAAACCGTCTTGCCGGCACCCAGGTCTCCCTTCAGTAAAAAAACCTCGCCGCCTGTTAATCGTTCTCCGAGGCTTCTTGCAAACGCGAACGTTTCTTCGGGTGAGTTCGTAATGATTTCGCCGGAACTTGCTTCGAGCTTCTGGTTTGTGGTTTCTGGTTCAGATGAAGAATCGGCTCTCATCTGATGGACCTTTCGCCTTCACCGCCTACTGCGATGATTGCTTCGCCAAGATGGACGGTTATGTCTGATGCGATCATCGCTCGGGTGCCCGCTTTCGAAGCCGCTACATCTCCTGCCAACCCGTGCAGGAAAACAGCGGCGATAGTCGCATTCAACGGATCGTCGAGCTTCTGAGCTACAAACGAAGCGATAATCCCGGTAAGTACATCGCCGGTTCCTCCAGTCGCCATTCCCGCGTTGCCCGTGGGATTTATGAAGACCTCTCCGTCGGCCGAAGCTATGACGGTTGGACTGCCCTTTAAGACCAAAATTACTCGCCGATCTTTCGCAAAGGACGCCGCAACATCAACCGGGTTCTTGAGCACTACTCCGATTGACTTTGATATAAGACGCGACATCTCTCCCGGATGCGGCGTAAGAATCATAGGTAATTCCGCGCTTCCACCCAGGTTTCCTGCCCACGGCGCGAGGCAATTGAGACCATCCGCATCAATGACCATTGGACGCTTCCTCTTCATCGCCACCGCGCGCACAAATGCGCGGGTTGATTTGTCGGTTGAACCGAGGCCAGGTCCAATGGCAATCAGATCACGCTCCGCAGCGAGCTCGAGCACGCGATCGGCAGCCTCGCGATCGACAGAGCCGGCTTTTGTCTCGTCTAATGCTTCGGTCATGCATTCGTGAATTGTCCGCGATGCAACTATCGGCTGGCAGGACTCCGGGGTAGCTATTGTTACCAATCCGCAGCCAGCTCTCAGGGCTGCTTCGCCTGAAAGACACGCTGCTCCCGTCTTCCCGCGCGAACCGGCGACGACCAATACCTTTCCAACATCGCCTTTGTTCGCGTGCGCTCCCCGGCGAGAAGCTTCAAGCCATCGCCGGACGTCCTCGCGTTCGACCAGGTTTAACCGTGAGCCAGACGAGTTGATGAGTTCATCAGGCGAACCAATGGGTGCGATCACTAGCTCACCGGATAAATCAGCGGCGGGCGGAAATATGTTGGCAAGTTTCGGCGCAGTAAAGGAAACCGTCAAGTCGGCCTTCACCGACGGTCCTATCAACTCTTGTGAATCGGATGCGATGCCTGATGGAATGTCTACCGAGACAACCGGCACATCGGCGGTATGCTCGTTGAGCAGATGAATCGCTTCTTCGTGCAGGCCTGAGGCCGGGCGCTTCAAACCGGTGCCGAATACTGCGTCTAAAAACAACGAGTGCGGAGAAGCCGTAGCCTCCGCCCAAAACTGTTCGGCCGTGGTTATCTCGATGAATCGAAAGTTGGAACCTGAGCTTTTGGCGATGTCCAGAGCGGCGTCGAAGTTTGTCCGCGCATCACCACGAGAGTCCTCTACGTGGCCGAGCAACAGCACATCCACTGCCGCGCCCTTCTGATTGAGGAGGCGAGCGATAGCCGCCCCATCGCCTCCATTGTTGCCGGTGCCGCAGATTATCAGAGCGCGTTTGTTGGCGAGGGATCCGTACTTGCGTTCGGTAGCTTCGACGACGCTCGTGGCGGCATTTTCCATCAGCTGTATGCCTGGTATGCGGTACCGCTCGGTGGTCAAGCGATCGACATCGCGCATCTCTGCTGCGGAAAGGATTTTCATAACGTATCGGCGAAAGTCACAATACCAAAGATCGGAAGTAATTGTGTGAGAAGCCTTAAGATACCATCGCGCTTGAAGCCGATGGAGTTTCAATTTCACCCTAACAACCGCTGGCAACCGTGAAAGATACCATCGGGCTTTAGCCGATGGAGTTTCAATTTCACCCTAACAACCCCCGGCAACCGTGAAAGATACCATCGGGCTTTAAGCACGATGGTATCCAAGCAAACACCCGCGACGCCGTTAGGTCAAAGTTGAAACTCCATCGGCTAAAAGCCCAATGGTATCCAAGACAAGGTACGCACACCGTTAGGTCAAAGTTGAAACTCCATCGGCTAAAGCCCATGGTATCTTGGATTTGGCTACTTCGCCTTGATGTCATAACACGCAAGTGTTCCCTGATTGCGAATATAAAACTTCCCGCCGCAGACGACTGGATGTGCCCAACTGGGCCAACCCTGGTCCGGAATCGTAAACCTTCCGTGCTCCTTGTAACCGGACGGCGTCGCTTCCGCTAAACCAACGACGTTGTTTTCGCTCAACAGGAAAAGCAACCCGTCTGCATAGGTCAATGTTCCTTTGCCCACACTCCGGTCACGCCAGACAGTCTTGCCTGTTGAGAAATCGATACAACTGAGAATCGCATCGTTGAATCCGTAGATGTGACCATTGAGCAGCACAACGCCGCCGTGATGATTCTTCATCTCTCGGCTGAAGTAAATCTCTTCGGCTTTGACTTCTCCTCCCGCAGCTTTCAAGCCAAGCAGCGCACACCCGGTACCGTAGGCCGAAGTATAGAAAACCTTGTTGTCGTGCACGATCGGAGTAGCGATGTTAGCGGTCCGGTTCGAAACAGGCTCATAGCGCCACAGTAGCTTCCCGTCAGAGGCCCGCACGCCAACGCCCGCTCTGCCCGTAAAGCCGGCGATGATTCTTACTCCGCCAACGTCTGCCGCGACACAGGAGGAGTATGCAGCCTCATCGCTGAGCTCCTTGCTGGTCCAGATCGACTTTCCGGTATTTTTGTCCAGAGCGACGATGCTGGCGCCTTCACCTCCCGGCGTGACGATTAGCCTTTCGCCGTCTATCAACGGTGACTCGCTTATCAGCCATTTGGGATTGCGTCCTCCGAACTCCTTGAGGATGTTCTTATGCCAAACCACCGAGCCATCCGACGTCTTGAGGCAGCCCAAATCACCATTCTCAGTAAGAGCATAGAGCTTGTCGTTCTCTACCGTTGGCGTACCGCGAGGCCCGGGCCCTCGGTCTTGTCCCAATCGTGGACCGAGCGGAGTCACCCAGACCGTCTTACCGTCGGCTCTGTTCAGACAGAAGACAGAGCTCTGTCTGTCCTTAACTCCCTGGACATAGATCCTTTCTCCTTTGATAGCGACTGAACCATAGCCTTCGCCGAGATTCGCTATCGTCCAAAGAACGTCGGGCCCCTTGGCTGGCCAGGTCTTGAGCAGACCAGTCTCAGTTGAAATAGCGGTTCGATCCGGGCCGTGCCATTGCGGCCAGTCTGGAGGGCCGACCGCGGTGGTCGCGCCCACCGAAGTCAACAAGAGGATTAGCAAAACAGGAAATTTCTTCATGATTTTGCACCGCTTAAGGTTGAATAGCACACGACCAATTCTCAAGGAAGTAGCGTAGACTGTCCAGTCTGCGCCGTACCGATGCAGCCCGCTACTAAGAGAACACGCTTCCATTTCTCACACCCACCTCGTTAGAGGTGCGTATGCAAGACATCAAAGCTCCTTGCACCGCTCAATTACCGGCGTGTAAGGTAGCGTCCCTGGAGGTTTTTTTTATGAAGCTGCTGGCGAAATTGACCATCACCTCATTTACTATCCTCGCCACGATCTCTGCATCGGCACAGAAGCCAACAGCAGCCCCAAATTGGCCCTCATTTCGCGGCGATCACGCGGCAGGAGTGGCCGACGGCCAAAATCTCCCGGAAAGATGGGATGGCGAAGCTGGATCCAGCATAAAGTGGAAAACTCGCCTGCCGGGCCTTGCGCATTCGAGTCCCGTCGTCTGGGGCGATCGGATCTTCGTTACGACCGCGATCAGTAGCCGCGGCAATGCGACATTCAAGAGGGGACTCTATGGAGATGGAGATGCATCCGATGATCGGTCCTCTCATCAATGGAAGCTGATTGCGATTGATAAGAAGACTGGCAAGGTTCTTTGGGAGCAGACCGCCTTCGAAGGCGAGCCACGCGAGAAACGGCACATCAAGTCAACCTACGCAAACTCCACACCCGCTACCGACGGGCGGTATGTAGTTGCATTCTTCGGTTCCCAGGGTCTTTACGCGTACGATCTGAAAGGACGACAGATTTGGAAGAAAGATCTCGGTCGCATAAACGCTGGTGCATATGACTTGCCCGAGTACGAGTGGGGAACGGCGAGCTCGCCAATCATTTATAAAGATCTTGTTATCGTTCAATGTGATCAGCAGCAAGGCGCTTTCTTGTTAGCCGCGGACATAAAGACCGGCAACACTGTCTGGAAGACCCCGCGAGAAGAATTGCCGTCGTGGGGCACGCCTACAATTTACCCTGGAAAGAAACGAGTGGAATTGATCACAAATGCTTCGAACTATATTCGCGGGTACGATCCGGATACCGGCAAGGAGCTGTGGCGTTTGGGCGGGAGCTCCAAGATCACGGCGCCTACGCCGGTGTATTCCGGAGATCTGATCGTGGTCGCGAGCGGCCGCCGGCCGGAAGCGCCGATATTTGTAATTCGTGGTGGCGCAACTGGCGATATCACGCTTGCGAGCGAACAGAATTCGAGCGCGAATGTAGTATGGACAAAAGAGCGAAGCGGCTCATACATGCCTACGCCGTTGATCTATCGCGGCTATCTCTACGTGCTTCAGAACCAGGGGATCCTTTCTTGTTACGACCTGGCCACTGGTCAGCAAAAATACCAGGAACGAATACCGCACCAAGGCAGCGGTTTCAGCGGTTCGCCGGTAGCGTCTGATGGGAAAATCTACTTGCCGAGCGAAGATGGCGATATATTTGTGGTAAATGCCGGTCCTAAGTTTGAGCTCGCCGCAACAAATCGGATCGGACAGCCACTGATGGCTACCCCGGCAATTTCAGAAGGAGTGATGTTCGTCCGAGCGCAGAACGATCTGTTTGCTATCGGGCGTTAGAATCCCACCAGCGCCGACAGTCAGTGAAGAGTTCGTAGTTGGTGGGATTTTAGTGAAGCGTTCGAAGACTGCCGCTCGCGCCTACCGCGCGAGCCACATCTTAATCGACCGTGTCACCAGATCCGATGCGTCCTGTTGAACAAAGTGTCCCGCACCGGGAATCGTCACCAACGTCAGATCCTTATCGAGCCACTCCCAGGTGTTGTTGAGCGCCCCTGCAAGCAGCGCAGTGTCATTCAAACCATGAATCATTAGAACCGGCATCTTGACTTTAACAAGCGGAGATGTGTCTTCGGTGTACGGCTCGCGAGGATAGTTGCGCTTGTAGTAGTTGAGCATCGCCTCGAAGTCAGACCGATTGAACGCCTCGACATATTTCTTTTTCGCTTCCGGATCTTTCACCCAGCCTGCGAGTTGTTCCGCTTTCAACCTTGTGTGCGCATCGGGCTGTTGGAAGTTGCGAGCGTACTGGCTGTTCTTCTGCTGCTGGGGATTGTGAGCCAGTTCGCGGGTAAGACCGCGTGGGTGAGGCAGATTCAATATGACGAGCTTGTCGGTCATGTCGGGCATCGTCATCGCGAACGTCCAGGCGACGATGCCGCCCCAATCGTGACCTACGATAATCGCCTTGTCACATTTCAAGTGTTTGACGACCGCAACAACATCGCCGACTAGCAATCGCATATCATAGTTCTCAACGCCCTTAGGTTTATCGCTAAGGTTGTAACCGCGTTGATCAATGGCAACGACTTGATAGTTCTCCGACAGTGCCTCCATCTGGTCGCGCCACGTGTACCAGAAATCAGGAAAGCCGTGAATCATTACGATCAACGGACCTTTGCCCAGGCTCACATAATGTATTTTTACTCCGCCAGAGTCGGCATATCCGTTCTCAACGCGCTTCTCGAGATCGGAATCTGCCAAAGCGATTGAACTAAGAAGGATCATCGCTACAATTGCGCAAACTACTGATAACGTTTTCTTCATTAGACTCTCCTGATGGTCTAAAAAATTATCTGCGAACTTCTACGGAGAATGCGGACTTTTTGTTTCCAGCGTCAGGTCTGACGTAGCATAGACTGTAAAGTCTGCGCATTGCCAAAAACCCGCTTATCTCACGGATGCGCAGACTAGACAGTCTACGCTACCTCAGCTGTGAAGAAATCCTTATTTTCTTTTTTCCGCTTTTGTCTTATCGATAACCACACTGCCGCCTTTCATTACCCACTTCACATTGTTGATGACCACGTCTATGTTTGACAGCGGGTCTCCCTCTACCGCGATTATGTCGGCAAAGAATCCCGGCTGCACGGCACCCAGGCTGCTTTCCATCCCTAGTAACGCCGCTCCGTTTGTAGTAGCCGCGGCTATCGCCTGTTCCGGAGTCATCCCGGCTTTAACAAACCAACCCAGCTCGCGTGTGTTCTGTCCGAACATCGTAAACACCGCGTCTGAACCCATCGCGAATCTCACGCCGGCTTTGAACGCGCGGCGTGCCGTCTCCAGATTCCGATTTACGTAATCATTCAAACGGTCCGCGACCTCAGGTCCGTAACCAAATTGTTCTCTATACTCAGCGTAGTATCTGTTGTGATCGATCGTCGGCACATAAAATGTTTTGCGGCGAGCCATCTCAGAGATCGTCTCGTCGTCCATATCCGTGGCGTGTTCAACCGAGTCAGCGCCTGCTCTAACCGCGTCGCGCGCTCCAGCTGGACCATAAGAATGAACAGCAACGCGCTTCCCGAGACTGTGGGCGGTATCAACTGCGGCTTTCATCTCTTCGAACGAAAACGTCTGGTTTCCGGAAACATCCTGGGCACTACCGGTCGAGCCGAACATCTTCACCCAATCCGCTCCGGCTTGTATCTGTTCGCGTGCTGCTCGCGCAACTTCCTCGACACCGTTGGCTTGTCCTCGCGACGGGGTCGGCGCCGCACTACGCGAGCCTGGAGAAGCTAAGTGTAATCCATAACCTGAGACAAACATCCTGGGACCTATCATTGCGCCCATGTTTATGAGCTCACGCATCGCAACGTCGGTATACTCAGCAGCGTGCAGATTTCGCACGGTGGTTACTCCCGTCTCGAGCGTCTTCCTGGCATTTTCCTGAGCCAAAAACATGCTCATTGACGGCACCCTGGTGCTCAGTTGAGACCATGGCTTTGTTCCCGGTTTTTGGTCCCAGTAGTAAGTCATATGAGTGTGCACGTCGATGAGACCCGGTAAGCCGGTGTAACGGCTCAGATCGATAAGTTCGGCTCCTTGTGGAACCGTGGAGTTGGTGCCAATGCTCTTTATCCGATCATTTTCAGTAATGACCAGCACGTTTGTGAGGACCTTGCCTGTTCCATCGATCAGCTTCCCGAATCTGATTGCTTTGACAGGCATGGCGCCCCTTGATTGAAGATGCGGAAAAAGACCCGCGATACAGAAGATAAGACTGCACGTGATTCTCAAGGCTATCATCTATAGTTCTCTTCGGTACAAACGCTGTGGTTATCGATGATCTCGATCGTGATGCATCGCCAGGAGGTCGAGGCCGAAGTCTCCGTTGAAGTCACGCCAGACTGAGTGGATGTGGTTGGCATTGTTCTGGATGTTGTCATATTCGATCAGGAAAGTTGATCCTTGAATGCGATAATAGTGGGCCTGACCGTGCTCGAGTCCCCCTGCCCAGGCGAAGAAAATATTGTTCAGCCCCGCCGAGCGGACCCGGTCGAGTCGCGTAGCGGCAATATCCGGCGAATGCCTCGTCGCGTACTCGTGAAGGAGGGACATCAATGTCTCTTGTTGTTTCTGGCCGAGCCGGCTGGTTTGAAGACCCGCAGGTTTTAGCGGTTCGGCTTTTCTGAGATTGGTAGACAGAATATCGGTAGGAGCCTTCTCGGCAACAATCGCTTGTGTTCGCTGCTTGTCATCCATTGATTTGATCAGAGCGCGAGCCAGATCTTCTTCCGCGGGGAGTGTTCGAAGTCCTTTGCGTGGACCAGCCAGCACTTCGGCAGGGTTTGCGCCAAAAAAGGCCGGTGTGGTCGAAACGCTTTTGTCATCCGCGATAGTAAAGTTGAGCGATATGTGATGCCCTTCGACGCGCCAGCCCCACGGCTTGCCTGAGAGGGTATCACCGAAGATGCTGAGATAGTAAAGCTCGGGATCACGCACAACCCTGCCATCGGTCTCCATCTCGCGCAGGACTGCATCGAGGCTCATGATCGTGGCTGCTTTTATGAAACCCTGCTGGCTCAGCCCGGATGCCAACAAGGCATTTCCCAGGCGCTGTTGTGTCGGGTCAAGCTCCTTGAATGGTATTCCTTTTCTCGGCCTTGGTATGAAGTGCCAATCGAAGCGTTGCTCGTCTTCGAGTTTGAAGATGGCTTTGGCACGCTGCTCAGCATTCAGTGAATTCAAGAAGGCGGTCTGAGCGCGCGCCATCAGCAGCGCGGACGAAACAGTTTCAGCAGGCATGATTCGCGAACTCCCTTCCACTTTGAAGGATTTGAGCAAAGGCAAGCTCAACATTCCAAGAGTCTGGCGCAAAAATAATCGCCGAGCATTAGTCCTATCGTGTTGATGGGATTTGTTCATGATTCTACTCGCTGACTCTCCACTTTCGAGAAGCAAGAACGGTCTTCATCGCTCGCCCATTCAGGCATAAGCCACAAAATGCACCGGTAATCAGTACGAGTGCTTCTTGTATTCCTCTGAGCCTCCTTTGTCAATTGCTACCAGGAAGGTGATTTAGAGGTGCACCTTTGCCTTCGGTTTATCGCCTCTGCGAAATGCCCAAAGAAATGTGTGAGTGCACACCTGTTTTCAAAAGGAAATAGTATTCCCCAGTTTAAGTAGTGATGTTATAAGGGTCGTGACCCGTGTGGGTAATCGGATCAATGCGCAGACTAGAGTCTGCGCTACCTCCTGGTATCCGTTCGGGTGGCGTTCTTGTTCAGGTTTCCTGCCTCCGTAACTGTCATCGTGATTCGGGCATGGCTTGCACGATGGCTCAGATATAACCAGACGAAATAACAGATAACATCCCGCACAAGAAGGGGCGGAACTTTCACGTAGTAACGAATTTATTCGTTCTTTGTTTTGCCGACCGTGCAATACGGAAAGAAACGAATCAATTCGTTACCACGTGAGATAGATAAGAATCGCTGTAAGAGTCGGCTATCTGGTTAGTGGGAGAATTAATGACGGAGATCGACTGGGCAGGATTGCTTGCGGAAGAAGACGTCGAAGGGCTGTGGAATGGGTTGTTCCAGATGGTTTCGCGTCATCCCGCAGTGCGCCCTCTTCATTTTGCAACGGACGGCGCCGCGGTCTCGTCGCAGGTCGAGATCAATGCCGACCTCGCTCAGGAGCTGTTCCTGGAGCTCTTTCAGAAGCAGCGCTTCGATCATTATGTGAAGAACAATTACAACAGCATCGAAATTGAGAACGAGCTTGCCCGAATAGAATTGCCAAATCTGGTTGGTGCGCGGCTTCGGAAACGTTATCCGGAATCATTCCGAATGGCTCGAAGAGTCAGTTCGCTACTCAAATCTAGTTCGGCCTTTCGGCGTTTCGGCCCGGAAGCAGAAAAATCAGATTCAAGTTCATTCCCGGAAAGGACCAAACGCCGTGGAAGGCCGTCCAATAAGGCCAAATCGGCCGCGGCAGTCGAAGAGCGTCAGAGTCATTGTGAGGAAGACGACGAAAATGAATACGACGACCATTCAGATGAGCATTTGATAACAAAGTCATCCGGAACTGGTAATGAGCAACGCCGCCGAAGAATGGTCAATCAGGTCTTTGGGTTGCGTAAATGGCCTCTGTCAAAACCTCTGGGCGACCCCGGACATTTCGCCGAATTGATCAAGGCCGTGCCGATGAGAAAGCGAGACACAAGACTCGTCGGACGGTCGGGCTCATCGCAGCTAATTCTTTCGAATCCCGATTTGGAAAACCTGATGGTGGAAGTTCTTACGGTGATCGACTCCCCGGCCGACGTCCGCACGATCAGGCAATTGGTTTTATCTAAGATACCGCTCCAGGACTACAACGCAGCATCGCTGGATGAAGAGCTAAGTAGCCAGACCGGAGGTATGGCCATCCGCAGAGAGGCTCGTGACACCCGATACACTCCTGAAGACGCGCTTCTACGAGTCGAGCAGGACGATCGAGTGGCTATGATGGCTGATGAATTCCTATGCTCGTTGCGTCGAGCAGTAAACAACAACGAGCGGCGTTATACTCGTCTGATCTCAACGCTGTGGCATTGCTATTACAATCCTGAAGGTCCTTCGCAGTTGGAAATCGCTAAAATGCTCGGCGTGTCCGATTCACTGGTTAGTGATAACAGGCGTTTAATCGAATACGAACTGAAGAAGCTAAAACTTTCGATGGATGAAGGTGCAGTTTTTTCAGAATCTCTCCAGCGGCTGGTAACACAGTAACCCCTCATCAATCAGTCCGACCAAATTGAAACACCAACGGTGGCGTGGTAACCTCCTTCTGCAAGGGTTAGAGATCTTTAGGAGCCAGGTAGTGACAACCAGCCGCGCGATAGCTTTCCTGTGTATCGTCGAGGCATTCGCACTGATAGCGCCCGCCCTCGAGTACCAAAACGATCAGGTTATCAAACTGGAGACCGATCTAGTCACCGTCGACGCAACGGTGACGGATAAAGACGGTAACTTTATCCGCAAGCTCACCCAGGACGATTTTGTGGTATACGAAGATGGTCAGCCTCAGAAGCTCGAATTCTTTGAAGCCAACGAGGAAGCCGCTCTAACCCGCTCGCTTGCAGTCGTGTTTGCGCTCGATAAGTCCGGGAGCATCAAACCGGAAGAGATCGAAAAGCAGCGAGAGGCAACCGAGGCTTTCGTAAAGCTCGTTCGACCTGAATCTCTGTTTGCAGTTGTCGCCTTCAGCAGCGAGGCCAGGGTCCTTCAGGACTTCACCAGCGATCCCCAAAAAGTCAGCCAGGGTTTCAAGAGAGTCGGCGAAGTGACTGGCTCATCCCGAATATTTGGAACCATCGATCGAGCAGTTTCGATGCTCAAAAGAACCCCACGCTTCAAGGGCGGCCGTCGGCTGAGACGCGTGGTAATTATTATTACGGACGGGTACGATAACCTTGATTCGCCTGAGCAACAGGATTTGATCCGGAGAGCGAACGATGCAGAAGTGACGGTCTACTCGATCACGCTGCCTTCTTATATGACGACTCCGGGAACCGGCAGAATCATGACTCTGCTGGATGTCTCGCGCATCGTTCCGTTGACCGGAGGAGCCGATTTTTCCGCGGATGCAAAAGATTTCACTCCAGTGTTCAAGGCGATTGCAGAAGAGATCCGATCAAGCTACACGCTTGCCTTCTACCCGCCACAATCGACCCGTCGTGACGGCCGTCTTCACCAGCTGAAAGTTGAAGTAAAGAAGCCCGGCGCGATAGTGCGCACCAGCCGAACCAGCTATCAGGCACCGAGCGGCGATAAGAAAAAATAACAGGTCACCCGCAGCGCCTTTGCTCCCACTCTAGAAAAAACGCCCACCATCCGCTAAGATTTCAGTTTCCGTTTACGGCCCAAAAGCCGACAAGAAGCACGCATGATGAATAAGAAGAAAGTAGGAATGGTGAGTCTGGGCTGCCCAAAGAACCTCGTTGACAGCGAGGTGATGATGGGTCTGCTTGCGCGGCAGGGGTATGAGTTGACGACTGATTCTCACGCCGCAGATGTCCTTGTGGTCAATACATGTGGCTTTATCGATTCCGCACGGCAGGAATCGGTTGACACAATACTCGAGATGGCGCGGCTAAAGCAGACTGGCAAGCTTCAGCGCTTGATCGTCGCCGGATGCCTGGTGGAGCGCTACCGCGACGAGCTCCAGCGAGAGATTCCTGATATCGATGCGTGTATCGGGGTCAACCAATTAAAAGAGATCGAATCCCTTGTCGAACCAAATGGCCACCGAATTTTACCCGTCTACAGCGAAGGATCTTCTGTTCCCGAGCTATTCCTTTACGACGAGACCACCCCGCGATTGCGCGCCACTGCGCCATATACCTCTTATGTAAAGATTGCGGAGGGCTGCGACCACACCTGTGCTTTTTGCATCATACCGCGGCTCCGCGGTGTCTTTCGCAGTCGATCTCCGGAGTCGATCCTGAAAGAGGTCGAGATGCTTGCCGCCCAGGGTGTGAAGGAGTTTGTTCTGATCTCGCAGGATACGACGACTTACGGATCTGATCTCGGTCTGAAGGAAGGCCTTGCGAGATTAGTGGGTTCAATTGCCTCAGTGCCGGGCGTCGAGTGGGTTCGGTTTCTCTATTGCTATCCGACCGCAATCACCGACGAACTGCTTCGCGTGATGGCTGACCGCCCGAACGTCTGCAAGTATTTCGATATCCCGCTCCAGCATGCGAGCCGGCGAATTCTTCAACGCATGAAGCGCGGTGGAAATCGCGAGGCGTACGCCGCACTGATTCGGCGAATACGCAACGTTGTCCCTGGCGTTGCGGTCCGCACCACATTCATTGTTGGATTTCCAGGGGAGCGTGATGAGGACTTTGAAGAACTGCTGGCTTTCGTTCGTGAGGTTGAATTCGATCGAGTTGGAGTATTCACGTACTCCGATGAAGAAAATACCGCTGCGTTCGAGCTTGATGAAAAGGTTGAACCGACTGTAGCCAAAAAGCGCGAGGGTCGCTTGATGAAAGAGCAAGGCCGCATTTCCCTTCGAAGAAATCGTCAACTGGTTGGCAACCGGGTAAAAGTGCTGTTAGAGGGAAAGTCAAAGGAAAGCGATCTCCTGCTGGAAGGCCGAATGGAATCCCAGGCACCGGAAATCGATGGCTCCGTCTTAATCAATGACATTTCCGACGGGCTCGAGCCGTTGCCTGGCGACTTTGTCACTGTCGAAATCACTGAGGCGCACCAGTACGATTTGATAGGCCGAGTTGTCTAAGTAGATCGTGTCGGCAATTCTAGTGGAGTGTGACGGATAATACTCAAGTCCTGTACGGGCGGTCCTCCGTGGCCGCCCCTCTCTGCGCAGTAGTCTCCTTGCGAAAAAGGGGCGGCCACGGAGGACGACCCGTACAGGAGGACTTACTTCATTGTTACAGATTAGTGGTTTGATTGCTTGACTCGCCCCTCTATCATCGAAACAGTTAAGGATCCGATGTCTGCCGGTGACCGGGCGGCATACCTGATAGCGACTGGCTTCGGAGCAGGATTCGTGCCTGTCGCCCCAGGAACGGTCGGCGCGATCGAGGGCATCGCAATCTATCTCATCGTTCGATCAATAGTTGTCGGACAGCTAACGCTTTTTCTCGGACTCATCATCCTAAACATCGGTTTGTTTCTTCTCGGTGTCTGGGCCTCAACCAAAACCTGCGGGGTGATCGGTACTGCTGACCCCCATCAAATCGTCATTGATGAGATCAGCGGCCAACTGATCGCCCTGACACCGCTTGCGCTCTTATCCACGCTTTCGCTTCCCGGATTGATAATTGGATTCGCTCTGTTTCGCGTCTTCGATATTTTCAAGCCTTACCCGATTCGTCGCCTCGAGCGGCTACCGAAAGGGTTCGGAGTGATGGCTGACGACGCGTTAGCTGGTATCTACGCCGCGGCGCTGTTGTGGTGTGGCCAACTCTTCTTTCTGCGATAATCGATTCAGTGTGAATGCGGATCGTATCAAAGAGATAATCGAGAGCGTCGGCACCGCCGGCGTGCCAGAGATCTTATCAATCAAGAAAGCCGAGATGACCGGTCCGCGACTCGGCGTGTTCGCGTCATCATTCAACCCTCCAACAACGGCTCACGTTGAACTGATCAAACGCGCCACCAGAAACTTCTCACTCGACCAAGTCATGGCTCTGGCCGGCAAAGCCAACGCGGACAAGACAGCTTACGAGTGTCCGCTGGAAGATCGAATTGCAATGCTGGAGCTCACATTTGCTGAGCAGCCCCGCATCTCTATCGGACTTTCATCGCACGCCTTCTATGTCGATATTCTTGAGGCGCTCGAGAGACAATATCCAGACCAAACCGATTTGCACTTCATCGTTGGCTTAGATACATTCGAGCGCGTGCTCGACTTCGAGGATCAGTACTCGAATAGATTCTATCGAACGTTCAAAGGAAGGGGCGAGGCACTATCTTTTCTCTTTTCAAAGAGCAATTTCATAGTTGCCGGTCGTTCGGGAGCCGGCTTAGAAAAGGTTGAGCTGCTAATGAGCCGTGAGAAGGCAGTGCCTTCAGATCGTGTTAAGTATCTTGATTTTCCTGGAGATCTGGGAGATCTGTCCGCAACCGAAGTACGAAGACGACGTCGCGAAGGCTGTCCCATACAAGGGCTCGTTCCAGCAGCAGTCCAGAACTATATAGAGGAGCACGCGATTTACGCGAATTAGAAAGGGAAAGGATCTCGAGCGTCGAGCTCACCAAGACTCGGTCTCTCACCACAAACACAAAGGATTATGATTAGGGCAGAAATTATCGCAATCGGATCGGAGTTATTGACACCTTATAGAACCGATACGAATTCATTGTGGCTCACCGAACGGTTGAACGCTGTTGGAATTGAAGTTCAAATCAAGACGATTGTCGGCGATGATGAAGCCATCCTGGAAGAGAGCGTTCGCGATGCACTCAAGCGTTCAGAGGTAATCATCTCAACCGGAGGGCTCGGTCCAACCGAAGATGACATTACGCGAAAAGTATTCGCTCGAGTTGCGGGGCGCCAGCTTATGCTCGATTACGAAGTGCTCGAGGCCATTCGAGAGCGCTTCGCCAGCCGCGGCTACCAAATGACACCCAACAATGAACGCCAGGCGCTGATCCCTAAAGACGCGGTGGTTCTCCCTAATCCAAACGGAACCGCCCCCGGCATAAAACTCGAGCACGAGGGCAAACTTGTAATCCTGCTTCCAGGGCCTCCACGCGAAAATCAACCGATGTTCATCAATCACGTGATGGCGGACGTCGAACGCCTTTCTCGCGGCGTTAGAATCGCTAAACGAAAGTTGAAGGTTACGGGCCTCGGGGAATCCGCTCTCGACGATATGATTGCACCCATCTACAAAGAATACACAAATCCGTCTACAACGATACTGTTTACCGATTCAGAAATTGAAATACATTTGACCGCTACCGCGGAGACAGCAGGGCGAGCGGAGGAGATCGCCGCCGAGCTGGCTGATAAGCTTGAAGAAAAGCTTGGCTATTATGTTTATTCAACCACCGGTGAATCGTTGGAAGAGGTTGTAGGGCACCGCCTGCGATTGAAACAGTTCACTGTAGCCACCGCGGAAAGCTGTACTGGAGGGCTGCTTGCTGAGAGAATCACGCAGGTTCCAGGCTCGAGCGATTATTTTGCTGGAAGTATTGTCAGCTACAGCAATGATGCAAAAACAAGGCTCCTTGGGGTTTCAGAACGACTGCTCGAAACGTTTGGGGCGGTCAGCGGCGAAGTAGCCGAGGCGATGGCACGAGCAGTGAAGGATAAATTCGGCACGACGATTGGTGTCAGCATAACCGGAACCGCAGGACCTGGGGGAGGAACAGATTCAGTTCCGGTCGGAACCGTGTACATCGGGCTTGCCGACGATGTCCTCACATCAAACCGGCGACTAGTTCTACCGGGAGACCGCCACCTGGTTCGCTGGAGGTCTTCAACATCGGCCCTGGAGATGGTTCGACGAAGGTACCTGCTTTAGTTTGGTTTCCGGTTTCTGGTTTTTAGTTGTGGTTCTTGAAGCTTGTAGAACCACAAACAACTGACCAGTGGCCCAAACCCCGCTCACTATGCCCTCACTCGCTAAGCTTCTGGCTCAACTCGATGAATCAAAACGTCAATTCGGCAAAGATGGTGCTCGGACCGAGAAACTGCTGTCGGGCCTAAGCAAGCGTCGTTTTAACGAAGCGGAGACGCTGGCCAGGTTTCACGAGGCCCTTCTGTTCATTCGTTCACATCCTCAAAATGAAACCACTTTTCAGTTCGCTGAATCTTTCCTGTCAACTTTCGTCCAGCGCGTCGATCAGCTTAGAGAATCCGGCGCTGACATGACTCCCCTCGACTATATTGAATACTCTGGCATTACAGGCACAGTGATATCCGGCACATTCAGCTATGACATCGTCCGGTTTCTGGCCGGTCGCTACCCGTCATCCGTGGACGCGAAATGGTCAGATCTCGAGAAACCGGAGCGATTGGGCGCCACCTTGCCTCGCTTCCTCCCGCTTCTTTACGAGGATTCGCTTGTCGAAGCAAACATTCCTTATGTCAGCTGGATCGATTCCGCGACAAAGAAACATCGACGATTCGGCTGGCTCATACGGCGCTTCGAGCAGTTGGAGACGTCGCCACGCGAAAAGTCAGAGCTGTACGATTCGCTGGGACTACGCGTTCAGTGGGAATTGCGTGATTCGAAAGCTTCGCGGACTCGAAACATGCGGCGGGTGAAGGAAGTCTTCTATCATCGCGAACCGTTAATTCGGCGAAGCGAGGTTTCGCTTGATCGAGAATTCCAATCACCGGCCATTCCTCTGATCAAACTCTCTCGACGCGCGGGCAAAAATGCGCAGGACATGCTTCGCGAGACGACAACAGTTCGATATCGTGAGCTGTACGGCATCACCCACGGCGATCCAGGGACGGTAGTACGGGCTGATGTGGGGCGCGGCATCGAGATTTTTCTCTGGGGTTTGCCGCCCGATCGCCGGCTGCCCATACGCGCTTACCATGCCGGATTCACCCTCAAAAATGGGGTCCCAATCAATTACATCGAGGGAATTACCATTTGCGAACGGATGGAGATTGGCTTTAACACCTTTTATACGTTTCGCGATGGTGAGTCTGCTTGGGTGTACGCCAAAGTGCTTCGTTTGCTCCATCACCTGACCGGCGTTACCTGTATTTCGATCGATCCTTATCAATTGGGGTTTAACAACGACGAAGCGATCGACTCGGGTGCGTTCTGGTTCTACCGCAAGCTGGGCTTCAGACCGACGCAACCCAGGCTGGCACGGCTGATGGCCTCCGAGGAGCGAAAGATCGCTTCTACTCCTGGCTACCGCACACCACCGAGCGTGCTGCGTCGCCTTTCGGCCGGCAATGTCGTTTACGAGGCTCCTGGGACGCCTCGCGGGGATTGGGATCGCTTCTCGATTCGAAATCTAGGTCTCGCAGTTCAACGCAGAATGGCCGAGAAATTTGATGGCGATGCTCAAAGTATTCGGCGGGCTTCCCTGAATGAGGTTTCTCGAGCTCTCGGAGTTGGTTTAGGAAAATGGGAACCTGAACGGAGGTCGTTTGAGGAGATTGCGCTTGTTTTGGGGTTGATTCCCGATCTTGCGGAGTGGAGTCCACGAGAAAAGGAAAGGGTAATTCAAATTATTAGAGCTAAGTCCGGTGCCGACGAATCGCGATATGCTCGTCTACTTCAGCGACACGCAAGACTGCGTGCCGCCTTGATTCGAATTGGTGAGCCTCCGGGCGTCGATTAGAGGCCGTGCTTCTTTTTTAGATTGTGAACGTGTACTTTGGACACGCCTAACTTGCGAGCCGCTCGCGTCAGACTATTATTGGTTTGTCGGAGAGCATTGCGAAGCAGAAAACCTTCGAGCGTACGTTTTGCTTCCTGCCATCGTGGAAGTTGATTACCATCGAATACCAGCCGATTGTCATCAGTGAAGACTATCTGCTCCTCATATTTCGAGGAGACCCGGTTAAACTCGTCTCCAAGAAAGGCATCCTCGACCTGATTGAGTAACTCGCTTGCACGTTGAAGTTCGCTGCGTCCGGCGCGGGTATCGACGTTATGAAGCGCTTCGGCCAGGTATACGGTAGCCTCCAGTTCCAGTCGGCGCGCCGACGATCCTAATGAATTCCTCGCCACACTGGCGGCCTCGACGAGAGTGTCGGTCGCATCCTGAAACTCGCGTTCGGCCAGTTTGACTTGTCCCTGGGCTATTCTCGCGCGAACGCGCGCATCGATCGAAGAACTCTGATCGCTCAGTTCAACGGCAGACAGGGCGAGTGCCTCGGTTCCATTGAGTTCGCTGCGCTGCAAAGCGATAAGTACCAGTACTGCGATCGCATCGCTCTCACCTGCCGCGTCTCCTCGGCGCAACTCGCGGCTCTCTTCGGCAAGTTTCTCTGCACGTTCAAGGCGTTTCAATCTTATGAGCGCGCGGGAAAGTTTTAACTTTGCGCCGGCGAGATCCTTCCTCAAGTCATAACGCTCAAGGACTGTGATAGCTTCTTTATAAATCTCAAGAGAATTCTGGAAGTCCCCAACGGCACATCTCAGGTCCGCCATACCGATTAAGGCACCAGCATAGAAGCGGCCCCGCTCGTGGGTCTTTAGGAGCCGCATTGCCTCTGAGTACATCTCGTTTGCGGTCTCAATATCGCCGCGATCCACAGCAGCCGCTGCCAGCTCCGTAGAAATGATGCCGCGCAGGTATTCGGTGCGCCTGCTCGTACGGCCCTTAATCCCATTCTGAGCCGCCTCCAGTTTTGTCGCTACCTCTTCCGCTTCACCGCGATAACGCGCGAACCGTGCGAGGTTAAGCAACGACCTGCTTATTCCAAAAGAATCATTTAGAAACAAATAAAAATGGTAAGCAGACTGGAGCTGGGTTGCTGCTTGCTGTTCATCGCCCCGCCAAAGAGCGAGCCTTCCTCTGGTAAGTGAAAATCGAGCTGCGACCCCTATATCCGCGATTCGGGGAGCTACTTCTTCCAGCAGCGCATTTGCGTCATCCAACCTGTCAAAATACATGGCAACCTCAGCACGGATTACCATTTCCATAGGCTCATTGGTACGACGCTCCGAGAATATTTCCTCCGCCGCCAGGAACTGGCCGCCGTCAATCAACTCCACAAGACTCTCTTGGGAAGCTCGCCTTTCCATTCTTCTATCCCCTTACCTCTTCTATCCCTTACCCCGAAGGTACCCCCTGGTCCGCTGTTAGAAAAACACACAAATAGGTTTCGGTACACACTAAACCTGTGTGCATGAGCTCAGTGACTATGCTTCTAGTTCTTCCTTGATCCTTTGCCCGACGAACCCCTCCCGGAAATCCCCTCGTCAGGTTAAACAGGATTCTAACACCTATTTCTCAGAGCGAAAAGCTTAACGGGACGAAAGTTGAGTATAGGCTCAGCTTCTCAATCGGTGCTATTGCGCTGCGCCTCAATTATTTACTTCAACAAGCCTCCGCGCCTTCTGCAGGCTTTTAGCGTAGAGTCGCAATGAACCAGCGGGCGGATTGAACAATATCGGGGCCTTATCTTACTTCCTTTTTTATGGTTGATTAGTGTTCAATCTGGTTCATTGTACTTGACCATTTTACTACATCTGGAGCACACAAATCGTAGCAAACGACACATAACGTTCGAATTATGTTAGATTTGTTACGGCGGGAACGCGGTCAGGACGATAACGCGCGGGCCAAGCCACTGATCCTGCGGGGGCCCGCGGCATATCCCTACGGCCGCCACCGGTCCAGCCGGGGGAAGCCGCTCTGCTCACTCCGAAACAGCGTACCGGTGACCTTCTGAATCGCTGATACCGCTTCCTGTCTCTGAATGGAACCTATGACCCAACGGGCAGGTAAACCAAACCGAATCTTCGGTGGAGGCTACCCGTCGGAGGGGGTTAAAGCACTTTGGGCATTTCATAGAAAGTATTCTAGCATGAGTTTTCTCTCTTGTGGGGCTTTTTTTGACACCGCTTCACGCCCGTCGACCTATGCGCGAGCCGCTTTAACGGTAAATAAAATTTGACCATCAAGCTAAGGGCGGTAAGCGATAGTACCTTTAGGCTGGGCAGCTGGAGCAAGGTACAAAAACAGTCGCGAGCGGCTTGGTCAGACCCCTGTTTTAAGGAGTGCATGTCTTCGCAGCCGGACCAGGGTTAGTCGGGGTGCTTCAGGTCGGAAGGGTGTCCGTTCTCTGTACGAATGGAATCGCGATCAAATTTTTCTGTTCGGAGTTCGGACGACGACTTTGGAATGTTTACCCGGAACTCTTTTTTTGATTGACATTAGTGACGATCCGTCATACAGTTCGCGGTGCTTCAAAGGTGTCCTTACAGTGGGATGGGATCATTTTACTGACTTTGAAGCGCACCTTTTTTCTCTTTGCCTCTTTTTGCACGTTAGCCCAAATTTCGCAAACCTCACGGCGGTAGCTTTGGCCCATCCGTAGGCCAGAGAGATCGAACCAGGCGGGTATAGGGGTCCCCCCCAGCATACGTGTCGACGACTGTGTAGGCAAACAACGATTGTCTTGGGGCGGTAGCTTCGAGTCGAATCGTCTAGGGCGTAGCTCCGAGTCGAATCTTCTTGCGGCGGTAGCTCCGAGTCGAAAAAGGAGAACCTAAGAGATGAGAATCCTAAAGATTTTTGTTTTGCTTATATTCGCGGCGGCTCTCGTTTTGCCTTTTACTTACACGAGTTCCGTCGAAGGTCAAGCTGCAACTGAAGCGCCGACAACTGAGATGGATGCACGCCAGTCAGACGCCACTTTGTACAACGGGTTTATTACACGAGACAATGGTGGTCTTGGCAATGCTGTCAATGAGTGTACAAACCCGGCGCTCGCTGGTCGGTCGTTCCGCGACAACAAAGCGATATTCGAAGAACGCGAGGGAGTCGCAGACGGCCTCGGGCCTACGTACAATGACGTAGCGTGCTCCGCTTGTCATCAGGCACCGGTAACTGGCCACGTAAGCCAGATAAATGAGTTCAGGGCTGCGGATGGAAACGGCAACCCGCCACCTGGCGGACAAACACTGATCCAGGATCGCGCAATAGACCCGGATGCGCAAGAACGTATAAACACGGGCCTGAGCACTCATGAGTTCCGGTCAACGCGCACCGTTCTAGGCGACGGCTTTGTGGAAGCAATCGGAAACGCAACGCTTCAAAACAATGTTGCCGCGCAACCGTCCGGTCAACGCGGTCAGCTACGAACTGTGACAGTTCTCGAATCGACGGCCGCCGATCGTACTCGGATCGGTCGTTTTGGTCACAAATCCCAACATGCCAGCCTCGAGTCTTTTTCGGCTGATGCCTACCTCAATGAGATGGGTATTACCAGTCCGCTCCAGCCAAACGAGAACAATATCCTTGGTCAATCATCGGCCCCGTTTGACACCGTGGCGGATCCCGAGGACGACGGGGATGACGTCGCCGCCTTTACTGATTTTATGAGAGCTCTGCGAGCTCCTGGCCGCGGGCCCATCAACGCCGATGTCATCGCCGGACAGAATCTGTTCAACGCTATTAATTGTGACGTGTGCCACACGCCACAATTCACAACTGTCCCGGCAGGAACAGTAATAAATGCGGGAGCGTTTACTGTGCCGAATTCGCTGGCGAATAAGATCATCCACCCGTTCAGCGACTTCGCGCTGCATAACATCGGAACAAGCGATGGAATCGGAGGCGAACCCGGTGTGAACGACCGCTTCTCTACTACCACCATTGCGTTGTGGGGAGTGCGCACCAAGCACCGCTTTATGATGCAAGGAAATGCGCACACGATCTTCGATTCCATTCAGCTTCACGCTGGACAGGCATCGACGGCCCGTAACAACTTCAACTTCGGCCTGAACAATACTCAAAAAAATCAGGTGATCGCGTTCGTTTTGTCGCTCTGAGACATCGGTTAGATCTTCACGAGCGTTACATAGTGCTCGTCTGGCAGCAATGCCAGACGAGCCTTTGTCTCACAGGAGAAGAAGATGTGGACCAAAACATTTCGAACCTCATCACTCTTTGCACTGCTCACTGCGTTTCTGGTCTTGATAGGATGCGCAAAAACAAGAGCAGTGCAGCCGGTCGCTGAGGAACCTCCAGCACCTCCACCAGCAGCAGCGGTCGCCCTTCCTGCACCGCAGCAGCCCGTAGATCCAACAAAGCTCCCTGCACCGGCGTTAGAACACGTTCAAGCAACCGTTAACCGCATTTTCCAGGATTCGGTGACCATTGATTCGAGCCATAATCCAAGCTATTTCGTAGGAGATTTCAACGGCGATCAATCACAGGATCTGGCTGTGATCTTGAAACCGGTTTCTGCCAAGCTCTCATTCCTGAACCAGGAATTTCCCACCTGGATAGCACGGGAGCCGCTAAAGCAGGTTCTTCTTCCCAAGTCCAAAGCTGTGGCAAACCCATCCATTGCTCGAGGTAATGAGGATCCGGCGTCAGGACAAACCATTCGTTTCGCAGCCAACGATGCTTTACTCGCAATTGTGCACGGATACGGTGGGAAGGGGTGGCGAGATCCGGAGGCTACGCAAACCCACGTACTTAGAGACGTCGTTGGAGATGATATCCGAATGCTTCCTTTTGCAAGCGTTGCTAAGGCTTACAAAGGAATAAAACCATTTCCGAGTATCTATGGAGACCTGATTCAGGAAACACTGATTGGGCAGGCTGGCTTTTTGCATTTTGCAGGTGGGATGTATGAATGGTACGACCCCAAGAACTACAAGCCGGTTCTCGGTCCGGTCCACTCCGGCATGTCCGCTATGAGATAACTGACTTGACGGAATCGGATTTGAATCAAGTCCGGGAATCAATTCCAGGAGAGAGAGTAATGAAACTTAAGCAAGTGATCGGCATTTTATTTGCGTTCGCGGCAACTCAGACAGTCATTCTTGCATATCAGACACCGAAGGAACCATCCGCGCCGGCGAGAACCGACCAAACTCAAAAGGTTGAGTTCATTGCTGCTGAGGAACTCAAGAAACGCATCGCCAATAAGAATCCCGTCACTATTGTTGATGTGCGTGGCCAGACCGCGTACTTGCAGAGCGAAAAGATTGTACAGGGTGCGATGCACAGCCAGGTTCGTCGCGTAGTTCACCGGCTCAGGGAGGTTCCCCGCGAAAGTGAGGTGGTGACATATTGCGCCTGCCCGGCAGACGAAGCTGCAATAATCGCCGCACGCTCCCTGATGACCAGCGGTTTCAAGAATGTTCGGGTGCTTAAAGGGGGTTGGAATGCATGGCTTGAGGCCGGCGGTCAGCTGCAGCCATCGCCGAAGTAGTCACTCGAAGACGGAACAGGCCAAGTCGAAAGGTTGAATGCAATGCAACATCGAGCACCAATAACTATTGCCTCAATAACTGCGATCTCCTTTGCAATCTGTTCACTCGTGCAAGGCTCGGTGACTCACGGAGCCAAACAGAAGCCGAAATCAAATGTGACAACTGGCTCTGCCGGTTCCCTGGAAAAGAATCCAGACGCCCTCAATGGCGAATGGCGAGTACGCTGTACAGAAAAAATCTATCGGAATGGAACTTTGCTCACTTCTTCACAAGACTCCAACGACTCCCTGATTGTGGTCGAAACTGACTATGACGGAAGCTACCAGCTTTATCGGTTTCCAAATGGGTTTGGTGAAGCCTTACCAAGACTGAGAAGGGTGGTTTCCAACCAATACGAAGGTCAGGATACGGTCAATGGAATCACAACGGTGGTCAAGCAGGACGTCGAGATCCAAAACGAAAAGATCACAATAAAGCAGTTGACAATTGATGCGCCATCCAAGCAGCCTGAGACAGATATAGCGTGCGAAGGCGCCAGACTACAATCCACACTCCGGTTTCCCGCATCATTAACGGATACGCCAAGCTGTCCGGCTAATCCCACAGACGGCGAACGACCAGATAAAAAGATTGCGAGTCAATACAAGACAGTCATGCCTTTCTCGGACGGACTCGCCGCTGTCTCGCAGGTACCCAACGGAGATTCGATTCTGAAATGGGGATTCATCGACAAGAACGGCAAGGTCGTCATTTCTTTGAACTACGATGTAGTCACTTCCTTCCATGATGGATTGGCTGTAGTTGGGAAATCTTACGGTACGGGTCGCAATCTCAAGTGGGGAGTGATTGAAAAGCTTGGACCGCAGGTTACACCGAACGTTCACTATGACGGCGCGAAGAACCTCGGAGAAGGATTCGCCGCTGTGGGGTACGCTCGACCGCAACGAAAGGGCCTGAAATGGAATTTAATCAACCGCGAGAATACAACAATTCTACATGGATTCGATGATTTTGGGTGTTTTGTTAACGGCCGAGCCCGCGCTTCTTATACCGAGGGTGGTGTCGTTCGAAGAGGCTTCATCAACAAGGTCGGGGATTTCGTAGCGTCGGACAAGTGACGCTTCTTTCCACCAGCGATACGAAACCCGTCAGCTACAGATCGTTCTGCTGAAAATCGATTATGTCTTTAAAGGGCATTTTGGAGTCGCCGAAGTCAGGCCGGTAATATTCGGACGCGGAGTCGAAATCCTGCTGCCAGCCTTCATCCATTCCCAAAGTCTCCAGTTGCTCTAGCGCAGTAAGCCATTCGCCCCACCGGATCTTTCGCGACAACAAAGGGTATCGTTCTAACCCAACTTTGTTCGTTGGAAAATACTGCGCCATCAAACTAATAGAGACTTTGGGAGACAATTCCTCGCGAATCCATCTCAGTGATTCCAGAATGCCTGCGACGTCGTTTGGCAGGACCAGCAAACGGATAATCAACCCGCGCCTGAGTAACCCGTTCTCGTCGTACTCCAGCGTATCACCCATCTGCCGGTACATCTCCTTGATCGCGGCACGTGAGTGACGAACGTATTCAGTAACTTTAGAGTACTCCCGCCCAGCCTCATCATCGCTATACTTGAGATCAGGCAGATACACAGCGACTATTCCATCGAGTAGTTTCAACACCTCAACCGAATCATAGGCGTTAGTGTTATAGACAATCGGCAAGCTGAGACCCTTGCGAGCGGCAATGAGTGTTGATTTAACTAATTGAGGAACAAAGTGGGTCGGCGAAACCCAATTAATGTTGTGACATCCTCTCTGTTGCAGCTCAAGAAAGATTTCCGCAAGCCGCTCGAATGACACTTCATTTTCTCGCTGCTGTTTAAATGTCTGACTGATCTGGTAGTTCTGGCAGTAGACACAGCGCAGATTGCACAAGCCCAGAAAGACGTTTCCTGCCCCGTGGGTACCAACCAGCGCGGGCTCTTCGCCGAAATGAGGCGTGTAGGTTGAAACAATTGGCAACAGCCCCGAATAGCAGGCTGCTACCTCATTGCTGAGCCTGTCGACATCGCATTCGCGCGGACAAATCCGGCACGATCCGAGCATATTCATCAGACCCTCAACTCGCGACTCCAGCTCCCCGCTCTTGAGCATCGCAATATAAGACGGTTCGCGCATCGCAAGTCAGTCTAAGCAATCGACCAGCGATGCGGCAAGCTGGAAGCCCTTACCGGCACACTCCAGATTTTGTTGGCTGATGGTCCTAAAAAACGTCCGCAATCGCAAAACGCCGAGTGGAAGATCCTCTCGGCGTCTCGCCAACGAACTGAAATAACCGCCTCGGCAAAGGTTTCTAGTTTGAGTCCCTGACGGAAACCTTTGTAGCGACAATCGATCCATCCGACATCTGCAGGCCCTTCAGCTTTACGGTAACCCCGACAGCAAAGGCACCGTGTTCGGATTTGAGCTTAGTAGAGGACACCACATGCACCAGGCGACCGGCTACGGTCCAGTCACCAAGCAATCCAGATGGAGGAAGACTTTGAATCGTGCCTTTTACGGTTGCCGGACTGCCCTGGTTCGAGTCGTCGGAGCTATCCGAGTCTGAGGCCGTTCTTACTTCGATCCGAGCGGCATCAAGTGAGCCGTCAGGTCGGAGTGTGCCGGATACTTCGACCACCGCACCGACAGCAATCCTTCCGTGCTCCTGATCGATCACCGTGGCCGAAGTAACGTGAACGGTGCGTCCTTTTACTTTCCAGTCGCCCACCAAACCACCCGCTGGGAGCGATTCAATCATCCCTTTGAATTCATCCCGTCCGTCTCCCCCTGCGACGTTTGATTTGGTTTCGATCTTGGTAGCATCTATCGACCCATCGGGACGGACCGTTCCCTTGATTTCAACAAAAGCACCGACTGCGACTGGCCCAAACTCCGTTTCTATTTTAGTCGCTGCGGTAACGTGTATAGTTCTGCCGCCGACTCTCCAGTCGCCAATAAATCCTGGTGCGTTTGGCAGAATTTCAATCGTCCCTTTAAACGTGGGTTGCCCATCATCGTCGTCGTCGTCTCCTTCTGCCCGCTCTTTTACTTCAATCTCGATTGCATCGACCGAATTGTCGGAGCGAAGAGTGCCTTCGACTTTGACGGTAACTCCAACTGCTACGCGGCCGTCCTCCTGTTCGATTCTCGTAGCGCTAGTCACATGTATTGTCCGGCCCGAGACTCTCCAGTCTCCAATAAAGCCTGCAGTATTGGGCAGGCTCTCGATGACACCGGTAATTTTGAAGTCATCTTCGTCGTGGTCGCTCGCAAGTGCAGTGCTTCCAACAGAAAATGTAAGTATAAACCCTATCAGCGCGGCGATTTTTGCAAGACTGCTTCTCATCTAAACCCTCCAATTCGTATTACCCATTTTTCCAGCTACCCAGGTAGAGCAAAAGCATGACGTAAAAATACCGGAGTAGAAGAAGATAAGCTTTTCAGGCGCTGAGTTGGAGTTTGCTTTTGCGCGTTTCAACCGTCAATTTGCCGAATTGATTAGCCGACCAAATTAAGCCCGACAGCAACGAAACCATTGATTTTAAAGGGGTAATACTGTGGTTAAAACAGCGGTTGACAGCGCTCACTTCGTGCCCTTAAGCTCGCGGGAGAGAACGAAGCAATCTCTAATACAGACCGACCTGCGAAGAGGGGCTGAATGAATCGCGTCCGGTTTGAAGGCTTCTCTGCTGGGTTGTTCCGGTTTTTATCGGGACTCGCAGAAAATAACAACAAACCATGGTTCGATGAGCATCGCCACGAGTACGAGGCAGAAGTTTTAGGCCCTACCAAGGCTTTTGTGACTGAACTCGGCCCGATCATCCACATGCTGAACGAGGATATCGAGACTGAGCCTCGGGTCGGGCGTACCATCAGCCGTATCAGCAACGACATGCGTTTTCATAAGAACCGTCCGCCTTATCGGCCGGTGATCTACATTGGATTCGCGGGTCGGGGGCTGAAATGGTGGAATTCGCCGCTTCTCTACGTCGGTATCTATCCCGCCGGCGTTTCAGTAGGTTTTTACCCGGGCGGTAATCGCGAGCTGCGCACCCGACCCATTCAAGACAAAATAATAAAAAACCCTCGTCCCTTTCAGAGGTATCTGGATGAACGTGGAATAGCGGACTCCTATTGGGAACTTGCGGGCGCTGAAGACGGCAAAGTTACAAAATGGCCTCTGCCCAGGACTGCCCGACGCTGGGTGAACCTTGATGGATTTACAGTGGGAGAGCATTTCAAATCTACCGATCGGATCCTGTCACGACGGGCGTTTCTGGATGTTGCGCAAGAGATCTTTCTCGATCTTTACCCGCTATGGTTGTTTTCTGCCAGTGAAGAATTAAAGGCGGACCTCGATTTATACCGCGAAAATGTAAAGCTGTTGTCGCGTCCAGTCACCAAGGCTGCGGCGAAGTGAGTTTGAGCCTTTCACATTTGGGTTTAGAAAAACCACTGCCGTTGCTGGGATTTTTCGGAGTGCACTTAGTCATTTATCCAACTCCGAGTTTATTTCGCCTCCAAGTAACAGCATAAGTCCGACAAGGTAGAGCCAGAGCATCAAGGTGACTACCGCTCCAAGACTTCCGTAAGTTGCGCTCGCGCTCGGTCCTACTCGAACATAGAAAGAAAAAAGCAGCGATCCGATGACGATGCCTAAATTCGCAATCAGTGCACCCGGATTTACCCTGTGGTGTTCACGACCGTTTTTTGGACCAAAATAGTAGAGTGCCTGGATGCCCAGCAGAGAAAGTCCGAATCCTGTCAAATACCCCATAACAGTCGAAATCAACGCCGTTACCGCACTTATCCGGAAGGAATGCTCAAGCCAGTCACCCACGCTGTGTCCGGTAATAATCAGAAGCGATCCGCAAGCTACCAATAACGCTGCTCCAAGCGTCAAGGCGATGGCTTTCAGACGTTGCTTCCAGAATGACGTTTTTTCCGTCACCCCGTAAGCTCTATTGAGGGCCTCCATTAGCGATAACACTCCACTAGATGCGGACCACAAGGACGCGACCAATCCGAGGGACAGCACTCCTCCGCTGCGGTTACTAACCACATCGGCCAATGTCTCGCGAACGAGCTTCATCGCTTCAGGTGGCACGACGCGACCAAGACCGTCGAGCAGGCTGTCGTGAACGCCGGGCAGGAACCCAATCATGCTTGTCAAAAATATCAGGAGCGGGAAGAGAGACAGCAAGAAATAAAAGCCAAGCTTTGCAGCGTTCCCAGTTACATCGTCATCGCTACATCTCCGAACTATATTGAGTGCGAACTCCTTGAGTTTCATGCGACGCGGTTCAGTCAATCGAGATGCTAAAGCAGGTTTGAGGTTAGCCGTCTCGTTGCAGCTGCGCAAACGAACCCAAGGCGGATATCCACGGACTTCAGGGTGGAGCTTCGATTTCACCTAACGACAATGCGATTTCTCAAGACACCATCGTGCTTTAAGCCGATGGAGTTTCAGCTTTGACCTAACAAAAAGGTGGCCGATACGAGATACCGTCGGGCTTCAGCCAATGGAGTTTCAATTTCAACCGACAAAAGGCCGACGCCGCAAAGATACCCTCGAACTTCGGCCGATCGAGTTTAAATACTACCGCCGCGCGGTCCTCGTTAGGCTGAAACTGAAGCTCCATTGGCTGAAGCTCGATGGTATCTAGCGGGTATCTAACGCTTAGTGGTATGCCTCAAAAAGGTTTATGATTCAGACTGGGGAAAGCCATAGTGGAAAGAGACGAGAACATACCCGCCCACGAAAAACGCCGGCTGAAGATCTATGCCGACGACGAAGATGTCGTAGTAAAAGTGCTAGGAATTCCAGAAGCTGATTACGAGTGCATTATGGTCAACGGCTCATGGCCCGAAAAGAGCCTGGTCGAAGGTGATATCGTGCTCTGCGCTGATGGCAGGACACCTCTAACCGGCGATATTGTCTTGATTGAAGAGGACGGCAACGTGCGGCTTGGCATACTGGCGGAACCAGGGCGGCTCGAAACAAAACTAGGAAGCCGCCCTCTTGAGCCTTCTGAAAAAATCGTCGGCGTCGGCGTAGCCCTCGCACGAAAGCTTTCGGGTGGCGAAATAGATTTCAATATGTAACCTTGCCGATTCGCTCAATAGTGTCGGAAATAACAAGCGGTTCGTGCTTTAATTCGCGCGAATCGTCGGTTAAACTTGAGCACCCCAAGACAGAGTTTTTTAGCGGACGCCGATCTCCTCAGGGTTCTGCACGTTGGAGATAGCGATGAAACGTCGAGGTCGTCTTTTTTTAAGCTGCTTAATCGCTCTGGTTGCCAGCGTAAGCGCCGCCCCACAAGATCAACAGAAAAAAGCCGAAAAAGATTGGGTAATCGAGCTGAAGACCATTCTGGTTGAGCTCCGCGCAGTCGTCACAGACAACAAAGGACGTCTAGTTCAGGGACTCAAGAAGGAAGATTTTGAGCTTCGGGAAAAAGGCCACCTTCAGGACATCAGTTCATTTGGCGAAGAACGGGTTGGGCCGATATCGATCACTCAACGCGTCATCCTGGCCAACGTCAACCCGGTCGAATCTCCGGCACCAGCAAAAGAGCAAGCTCGTTCGCTGCTGTTGTTTGTAGATTCAATCAATATGGCTGGCCAAAACCTGCTGCGCGTGAAACAGGGCCTGAAAAAGTTTATCGACGAACAGATCACCGATCAGGATGCGGTGATGATTGTTACGAGCGGCGGGATGGAGGGTATTCCCGCCCGGTTCACGCGCGAGCGCAACCTGATGCGCTTCTACATCGATAAGATTTCATCGTGGGGCGCAAAGAGTACAAGCTACTTCACGCCGGCGCTCGCAGCAGATGTAAGGCGAGAGAACCCTGACGCTATCAAGGTCGCCATCAATCTTCTTCGGCGCGAAGACGGGCTCAACACGGAAATGCTGTCTCCTCAAATGCTCAAGCAGATGGCATTGGGTCGAGCCAGCGAAGTGCTCGCACAGGCTTCTTTCAGGAGAACGAGCCTGCTGGGGACATTCCGAGCCGCCGCCGAGTTAATGTCGAAAGCCCCCGGGCAGCGAGTAATGTTTTTCTTCTCGGATGGGTTCACAATGCTGGACTCACGGGGCAACGTCGATAGCATCGAAATCCAGCAAGCAATCAGCCGGGCAGTGCGCTCCGGCCTCGTCGTTTTTTCGATAAACTCCAAAGGGCTTGAAGCGCCGGTGGAGATAGATGCCTCCCGGCGTGGCCCTTCATTCGGTG
Organism: Blastocatellia bacterium; assembly: GCA_035258805.1. Taxonomy (GTDB): domain Bacteria; phylum Acidobacteriota; class Blastocatellia; order UBA7656; family UBA7656; genus Onstottus_A. Next base: position 65,309 of record DATFWY010000330.1, read on the forward strand.
CATTTGATCCAGCCTTAAACGGTCGCATGGCTAGTTATGTATCGGCCTCCGAGAAGGAGTCGCAAGATGGAATGAATGCGATCGCCAAGGACACAGGTGGAGACGCCTTCTTCAGAACAAACGACGTAAACTTTGCACTCAAGAAGAGTTTTGAGGGAAACAACGTCTACTATGCGCTGGCCTACTATCCCAATACCGAAGGCCAAGGTTTTCGCGATATCGCGCTGAGCGTCAAAGGACATCCCGAATACAGCGTGAGAACGCAGAGAGGGTATCTCGCATCAGACATCATCAAAAGCGCAAAGGCGGCTGCGGCAAAGTCTCAGCAGCAGCGTTTGTTCGATGCGATTGCGCGCCCGATACCTGAAACGACAATCGGCGTAAGCGCATCGGCGCATTACCTGGAGGTCGACAGCGACAAGGCGCAAGTCTCCATAAAGCTTTTGATTGACGGCGGCCATCTTACATTTCACGACATGGCGGACCGAGCTAATCTGGCGCTCGAGGTTGCCGGAACTGTTTACGATCGAGCGGGAAGGCTTGTCACCAGTTTCATTGAGAAGATCAAGGGAGGCGTGCCGCAGGCTCACCTTCCCGAAGTGCGAGGCTCGGGGTTCAGTTACACAAAAAGATTGGAATTGAAACCCGGTTATTACCAGGTCCGCGCCGGGGTATTGGAGCCGGAAACCGATAACATTGGAACTGCAAATACGTGGGTCGAAGTTCCGGATCTCGCAAAGGGAAAGCTCGAGTTGAGCAGTGTTCTTCTAGCGACTTCAGGGGAGCCCCAGCAGCCAGTCAATGGCCTACAACAGCTTGATGCGATAAAGGCATACAAAACCGGCAGCACGCTTGTCTATTACCTGATGCTTTACAATGCTACAACGACGGCTCCGTCCGATCTGACGATTCGTTCCGAAATAAGCCTGAACGACAAAGTAATTTTCGAAAGCGAACCGCAGCCCGTAACGTCGCGAATGGTTGGTAGGGACAGTAAGGGAATAGAGATTGGCGGCCAACTAAATCTCGATATTGAGCCCGGTTTTTATTCACTAAAGGTGGAGATCAAGGATAAGTCTAACCGAGAGTTTCGTCGTTCGGTGGAGTTCCTGGTAACGAATTAGGGATTGGGGATTGGGGATTGGGGGTTAGGGTTCAGCATTCACCGTTTAGCGTTCGACGTTTAGCGTGCAATGTTGAGCGTTCAGGATTCAGCGTTCGGGTTCAGCTGATTCGAAGCTCAATTGGGCAAAACGCTGAACGTTAAACGCTCCCAATCCCCAATCCCCAACCCCATTCCCTAACCCCTATTCCCCAGCTTCTGCTCCAGCTCTTCCAAAGTGCGAGGCCAGTCTTGCTTTAAGAGTTGTGACAGCGCGCGATCCGCGAGCAATCGCCCACCAGTCTGACATGTAGGGCAATAGTTCGACTCATTTGCTGCATAGACGATTCGCTGAACGGGTGTCCCGCATTTTGGGCAAGGCTTTCCATATTTGCCGTGAACAGACATGTCGGCTCTGAATGCAGTAACCCTCTCGGGAAAATTCTCCTTTGCTTCTCTCCGAAGTTTCTCGACCCAGAATCCCAACGTAGTTCGTACCGCACCGTACAAACGCTCGACTTCCTGGTCCTCGAGCTTGTTTGTTAGCTTGAGCGGCGACAGACCGGCTGCGTGCAAAATTTCGTCGGAATATGCATTGCCGATGCCGCTGAAAAAATGCGGGTCAGTAAGGGAACGCTTCAACGTGTGATTTTCCTTCATCAATCGTTCCTTGAAGCTTTCGAATGATGCATCAAGTACTTCTAGTCCTCCAGGGTCATGAAATGCTAATGCCGCCTCACCTTTTGCCAGATACATTGATGCGCGCTTTTTCGATCCAGCTTCTGTCAGCAACAGGGTCCCGGTCGGGAAGACCAAGCTTGCAAGCGTTTGCCGGTTAGCTTTCGCACGGTCGCCTTCTTTCCAATGAAATCGACCCGCAATCATCAAATGAATGATAAGAAAAATTTCATCCTCGAGGCAGAATACGATCCGCTTTCCCACGCGACGAAGATTGGTGACCACCTTACCTTTAGCCGACGACAATGGCGGATCGACCGATCGCAGCACGAACGGACTCGTGAGGCGTATGTCTTGCAACTGCTGATTGCGGACCCTTGGGTCAAGCGCCTCCAGATACGCGAGTATGTCAGGAAGTTCCGGCATAGGATCATTCTAACAGAGCGTATGGCTCAGGATTGACGTTCACGGCGATTGGGGTAACCACCGAACAAATCTGTCCCTAAGCATGCGCTTAAGAGCAAAGGACCGCTCAGCCGACGCTGATCTCGAATGCCATCTTGGGACATTGCAAGGATGATCTTGTACTTTCGTTACTCATGTCCTTAATGAAGTCAATCAAATCTTACCTGCTCTCAAGTGCGCAACAGCAGTGCACAAGGTCCAATGACCGCAAGAAAACGCGTTCTTCAAAGGGTTCTATCTATCTGATTGCCTAAATTAAAAGGAATTAGAACTTAAATACTGATTTGAGTCTGGCAGGAACAACTCTTGCCGGGTCGCAAGTCCTTTGTGGCGCTAAGTTGAACCAGGGGAGAAGCAATATGAATCGGATTCTGAAAGTCGCGGTCGTGCTGATCGGACTGGGGTTTCTCGCGGTCCTTCCGACTGTGTCGCAAGGTGAAGATGACAATTCGAAGTCTGACAGAAAAGGATCCAAAAAGGATTCGAAATCGCGCCGGTTCGCCTCACCTTCAGAAATCAGGACCGTGATTTGGTCGGCCTCGGAAGTTACATCGTTAACGCTCAGGCTGTGTGTGCGGACTGCCACTCGTGTCCGACCTACACTCCGGGACATAACCCGTACGATGGCGTCGGTGATGGGCAGATCAATCCAACTAACTACCTTGCTGGAGGGGTTCCGTTTGGACCAACATTAACCTCCGCCGATATCACACCTGATGCCACAGGCAAGCCGGCGGGACTCGACTTCGATGAATATCTGGAACTGATTCGCACAGGACACGACCCCGATGAACCAGGTGAGATACTACAGGTGATGCCCTGGCCAATCTTTAGGAATATGAACGATCGTGACATTCTAGCGATCTATACTTATTTGACTGCTATACCCCACGCAGAACCCGGGAGCTGTTCTGGACCCGGTCAGTAATCGTCAATGAACGGCGAGCCTTTCGCTCGTTAACAATAAATCGTTCCGAATTCTGATACCTTGTAGTACTAGAACAGTCTAGTCGGCGACGACACTCGGATGGTTGCCACAAGTAAAGCAACCATCCGTTGTGGCGCCTTGGAAGCGGTATGCTTAAATCAGAATCGTCACGTCGGTTATAGCAGTACAGAATCAACTATTTTTTCCCGCTCAGAGCTGCGCTCTTCTTTGCTAATATGTCAGCGATCCGCTGATGATGATATTTCTTTGCCAAATCGAGAGCTGTTAAGCCTTCTTTATTCTTCACACTGACGTCGGCTCCCGCAGCAATCAACCTTTCCACAACTTCCGTGTCACCAAAATCGATCGAAGCAGCATAAAGAAGGGGTGTCATTCCGTTGTTGTCAATATAATTCACCTTCGCTCCGTTCGCCAACAGCAATTGGGCGATTTTCGATTGATTGCCGATCGCTGCCCAACTCAGCGCGGAGATCCTGTCATTATCCACTTCGTTTGGATCTGCTCCCTTTGTCAACAGCAGTTTAACAACCGGTTGATCACCGAATGTCGCGTAGAAAAGCGGACTCTGTAAGAATCGGCCGATAATATTCATTCGATCACCGATCTTCGCTCCGGCATCGATTAATAAGCCGATCGTTTCAACATCCCCTGCCATCACCGCGAGGAATATCGGAGTTGCATTATTGCGGGTTTCTACTCCGTTCTCGGGATTCGGCTTGGCGCCGTTCTTTAGCAGTAGCCGAACGACTTCTGAGTTCCCCCTGTAGCGGGATGCAACAGTAAGCACAGTTACTCCAGTAGCCGCACGCGCATTCACGTTCGCGCCGCGCTCGATCAGAAGCTTTACCTTCTCGATGTCCCGAGCGGCAAACATCAACGCCGTAGTACCCCCAGTTGAGCTGGCGTCAGGTTTCATCCCGGCGTCGAGGAGTTTCCTGAGCTCCGCGGCACTTCCGTTCAGCGCTACCTGGACCCACGCGGGTTGTTCGGCGGGCGCAACCTCCAGGATCTTCTGACCCTTCTTGTCAGAGGGGTTTGACGGCAACGCTCTTAAAATCGCTGCTGCAGCCCAACCAGTTCCCATTGCAGAGATGAACTGATCGTGCTTATACGGAAACCCGGTTTCGAAATAAGGAGGACTGACCGGAGCCGGCGGGTGAAGACGCGAGCTAACGTGCCAGGTTCCGTCCGGTTGCTGTGTGTTTAGCAGAAATCGGAGTCCGCGTTGATACGCCGAGTCCTCGGGCAAAATTCCCACGCATTCCTGCAAAGCGGCTAGCGCCTCCCCAGTGGAATACGCATCGCTTTGCATCCCAGGTAATTGAGACCAACCGCCGTCCGCATCTTGTATGGCAAGTAGTTGTTGCGCCGCTCCCTTTACATCCTTCGCATTGGCCCCGGTCCAATAGAGCCCGAATAATCGAAAGGTAAGATCCTCGGTGGTTTTCGGCTGCGCATTCAGAAGCCAGGTTCGAGCTCTTTGTATCCTACTGTCTCTCTCTTTGGCCAAATGCTCAGGAAGATAGCTCTTGATTGCTCGAGCGCACACCGCTGTGGTTGTGATCGTACTGTATGACTGAGGAGGACGAGTATCTACTGTCGTCCAGCTTCCGCCGGCGAGCTGGCGAGAGGCGATGAACTGTGCGCTGGCGGATGTGCCCAGGCTCGGGCGAATTCCGGCTACCTCGGCAGAGTACAACGCCCACCCATCAAACAATACGTCGATGTAATCGTAACCCTGAACGACACCATCAAGGTCTTTCAGGAATCCAAATGTGTTTGAGCTCGTTTGGAGAGCAAGTTTCTCATCGAATGGAATGCCTCGTTGAAGGGCGAGGCTGATGGGGATTTCAGGGATGAGTTGATGATGACACGAATCGCAGCTTTCTTTCTGCGACCAGATTGTCTGAGATTGCTGAATGATCTTAATCGCTTTTGTAGAGGCATCGCGCAAATCAGCTGCCTCAACGGTTGTTGTGCCACGCCTAGAAGCAGGACCCGGCTGGTTATTGCTCGGTATCGCCGGCTCTAAAGCAGCGACACCGCGGGTAGCAGTCTGGGCAGCGATTCTTATTTGAGTTTGCGAAGTGCCTTGAAACGCGAAAACAAAAGTGAGGAGCAAGCCGAAAAGCAACAGCGCCTTATTCATATCACCTCCAAAGATCCCACGGCTAACGGTGCGTAATGTTAACCGAATCGCCCTTTTAAACCAATCATCTAACATAGGCCGGCAGATCCGATACGGCGGTAGGTATTTTCCCCAATCCAGCTCCCTCTGTTGAGATGGAGCGTGTCCGAAGGATTCAGTGTCCGGAGGATTCAGTTAGAGCCACGCAACGAGCAACGGTTCGGAAAATCGCGGAAGCTTACACAACACGAATTGACTCAAGGCTTTCCTCACTCGGTATTGGCTTGCCTCATTGCCCCGGACGATTCCTGCGAAATCGTAACGCTCCGGTCAAACTCCGCTCACCTGGCTCGTTTGCGAGTTTCATTTGTGTCTGAACATAGGAGGTAGAATGATCAAAACAATCAAGTACATAGTGGCAGCTCTCGCGCTGCCTATGACTCTGGGTGCGCTGGTCTTTCATACGAGCGCAAATCCGTCAACCATTACGCTCTCGGCGCCTTTCGAGCGCAAGATTCTTAGACCTTTGCCCGAAGCACCTCTAAACCTGCGTTTTTTCAGCACCGCAGTGAAGACAGATTCGCGCGGGCGTATCATCACCGGACCTAACAGCGATCCCGTCAAAGACATCGTAGGGCAAGAGGCGGCCGGCGAACGCGGAGGAATACAGCGATTTACCAAAATCATGTTTGGGGCTAGCTATATTGATGGCCGTCCTGATCCAGGGACCCGGATTGATCCGAACAATCCGGTCGTAAGCAGTGGAAATGAGTTCTGGCCAAACCGCAAGCAACCGTTTCGAAGTGAGCCTCGGGCTCTCGCTTTGACCGGCGACGGCTCAAAGCTATACGTGACTCTGCCTGGACGCGAAGGATACCCTGACTGGCGCATTGCAGTGGTCGATGCGCACGCCAAACGTGTTATGAGATGGATCGACCTTCGCCCACAAGGACAAGCGCTCGGAACTCGGCCAATTGGCGTGAAAGTTTCGCCATCAAACACTAGCATCTATCCACGTTCTTACGTTGTTGTGCTTAACATGTATGGCAACTTCGCCAGCGTGATTGATACCAGCACTGATGAAGTCATCGGTGAGTTTGAAACCGGGTTTTACGGCGAGAAGCTCACCTTCAATCGCGACGGCACCAGGTTGTACATCACCGATCGTTTTAAGGATCAGGTGCGCGCGTTTCGCATTGATCCAGGGCCGTTTTTCACTCAGATCGGGGAGATCCCAACCGGCACAACCGAACTCGAGCGGGCCAATCCACGCGATCTGGATCTGAGCGCCGATGGTCGTACTCTTTATGTCGCAAATACTCTCGGACATACGATTGCAGCAATAAACGTTGCAAACGACGCTAATACTCTCACAAGGGTCCTGCCCCTGAGCGGCCTTGCGACGGATGTAAAGATAGCGGGTCGTTGGGGTATTACGAGCGGACAGGAAACAAGTTCGCGTTTGAATGAGCCAGAGACCGGACACGGATTGCCCACAAAGGACGCGAATGGAGTTCCGATAAAGAACGATGGGTCTCCGCTGGGCTACACACCGGTTATGACCGACGCAACCAAAGCGACAACATTTGACGATCTCGGAAGCGAGTTAAACATTTTCGACACGTCAACGAATCTGTTCGTTTTCCGTTACGTCGATGAAGGTCGAGACATTTCTCAATCGGTCGTGCCGGGGCAGTTCTTTGACCTTCACGATCACACCAACGCTCAGAAGATTGTAAAGGGCAGCGGCCCCGAGCAAATGGTCGTCAAGGGTGACCTACTGTTCGTTAGCTTTGCACACAACGAAAGAGTGCAAGCGTTTCGCATCAATCAGAATCCGGCGGATCCTTCACAGATTCTCACTCCTCTTGGCGTCGAGCTCACGGGCGGTATAACGCCACAAGGCATAGAGGTCTCGCCGGCAGGCGACATGCTTTACGTAGCAAACTTTCAAACCGAAGACGTGTCCTTCATGGGCGTGAATGCGGGAGGAAGCCTGGTGCGCGCGGGCACCGTTACTGTGGGAGTGACAAATGAAACTCCCGATCCGACGCGGGACAGTAATGGCCAGAACCTCTTCGCCACCGACGAGGAAATCGGGTTGCGCTGGTTCTTTTCATCGGCGTATTCCGATGACGGTCAGAAATCCTGTGGGTTTTGTCACTGGGATGGGAGACAGGATGGATGTCAATGGAACGTGGCTGCCAACGCGGTCGGCGGCGTGAAAGTTTGTCCACAGAACAAGGACATCTCCGACAACTGGCCGGAATGGTACGAAGGTCTCAACAATGACTTTATGGCGTATGCATCTGCATGCAATGGTGAAGTCTTATTGGGAGAGCGCACTCCCACACCTCTGTTTCCACAAGCCGATCAGGTTGATCGATTTCACGCTCGAGAAGACTTTGTCCTTCGAAAGACCGAAGAAGACTCGACAGCAATTGGCCGATCAGAGCTAAAAGGGAAAGCCTTCAAAGTTGGCTATTACGATATGGCTAATCTGCAGATTCTCTGGTCGCAAAACGAGGTGCGCCGGTTGCCGAATCCTCTCACTCAATTCCCAGACGCTGGCGAAGCAGCGTTGATCGCTCGCGGTAAACAAATCTTCTCTGCCAGGGTTTCACAGGGAGGAGCTGGTTGTGCAGACTGTCATCACAACGGAAATCGAAGTGTAAACGGCTCAGTAGATGACACCTTTCAGGATTACAACATCCACGAGCCGGGAGTCATCAGCGAATCGACGGTGGACGGGAATGGTCCGTTCTTCCGTCCTCAAAACGATTACTTCTTCACTCGATTCCTGCCGCCGCAAGATGTCGGAACGCCCCAGAATCTCAGCAGCCGAAACACAAAACATCTCAGAGCCTTCTGGGACAGCGTGCCTAGATGGCTGCACTACGGCTTCGCGCACAGCGTGCGAGAGATCCTGCTGAACCCGGATTCTCCCCTTCTATTGCAGGGGGAGCGCGGCTTCAACTTCAGAACTGTCCGATCTGACCACAGTCGATCCACAGCAAACAGTTTTCTTGGCGGCCCGCGTATTGTGTTGCCAACTCAGGTTCCAATAACGGTGGCCGATCGCAGCGGACAACTGGCGGGAGACGGTATGGGTCAGGTGCTGGTCAGTCTCGATAGTCCCACAGCTCCAGGACCGGGAGGTAAACCACTGATCGATCAACTTGGAACAAATAATCTTGCGCCATTGATCGCCGGCGGACGCATCAACCCAGCCCTGGCGGCCAGTAACGTTCAGGTGATCAAGGATACGCACGGCAAAACGTCACATTTGTCAGCGAACGATGTAAATGCGTTGATCGCTTACTTGAAGTCGCTGCAATGATTTTGGCCCTGGAAGATTCGAGCTCACATCGAGCTCAATTGTAAAAATAAATCCGGAGAGACGCTGAGGCAGACGGGAAGCGCATACCTCAGCGCTCTCCGGTTTTTTGCGTGAAGCTGATGCCTTAGGTCACTTGGTTTAGTTCGTAAACTTATAACATACATAAACCTTTTGAATTTTACATATTAATCCCTCCTTGCTATTGTCTCTTTCTAAGAAGTCCGATCAGACCGGGTTCCAGTCAACATTCAACAAGCTGGAATGCATTATGAAGGACGCTTCTGATGAGCCTGTATTTGCGCGTCTACCATTCTTCTCTCGGCAAGAAATACCTAATGGCGATCACCGGGTTGGCTCTTTTTCTGTTTGTGATCGTCCACATGGCTGGAAATCTGCAGGTATTCCTGGGGCCGGAGATAATGAATGCTTACGCGGACCTTCTCAAATCCAAGCCCGCTCTGTTATGGACCGCCCGCATTGGACTCCTGGTCATCGCGGTGATTCACATCGTCTCGGCTCTCCAGCTCGCTGCTGAAAATCGTGCGGCCCGCCCGCAACCGTACTCGGAGGGCAAGCCTATTGCCACGTTGGCTTCACGTACGATTCTTTTGAGCGGTCTCATCATATTCGCTTTTGTCGTATACCACCTGCTGCATTTTACGTTTGGAGTAACAAATCCGAGCTTTATGGAACTGCACGACGCTGTTGGCCGTCACGACGTATATTCGATGGTCATAGAAGGTTTCAGCAACCCGTTTGTCTCTGTGTTTTATATTGTCTCGATGGGCTTGTTGTGTTTGCACCTCAGTCATGGCGTTTCGAGTCTATTTCAATCGCTCGGTATCAGGAGGAAGTCTACGGTCGGTGCGCTTAATAGGTTTGCTCGGATCGCGGCGGTAATAATTTTTTTAGGGAATTGCTCAATTCCGATAGCCATTCTTACTGGTGTCGTGCGATGACAAGGCTTTGATGTACTTTGCGTAATTGCGAGTAGCCTGTATCGAAGTGTTGGTTCGCGCAAAAACACAAAGGCCAAAGCACGCTAAGAAGAGATATGAAACTTGACGCTAAGATACCCGCCGGACCACTCGCGCAGAAGTGGAGCAATCATCGCAATCACATCAAGCTCGTGAATCCCGCAAACAAGCGGAAGTTTGATGTCATTGTGGTCGGCTCCGGTCTCGCTGGAGCCTCCGCGGCCGCAACCCTTTCGGAGCTTGGTTATAAAGTTAAATGTTTTTGCTTTCAGGACAGTCCTCGCCGGGCGCACTCAATTGCCGCTCAAGGCGGTATCAACGCCGCAAAAAACTATCAAAACGACGGCGACAGTATCTACCGATTGTTTTATGACACGATCAAAGGCGGCGACTTTCGCGCTCGCGAAGCAAACGTCTACCGGCTCGCCGAAGTAAGCGTCAACATCATTGATCAATGCGTGGCGCAGGGAGTTCCGTTCGCACGCGAATACTCGGGTTATCTTGCAAACCGTTCTTTTGGCGGCGCCCAGGTGTCTCGAACATTCTACGCCCGAGGGCAGACGGGACAGCAGCTATTGCTCGGCGCTTACCAGGCGGTTTGCAAACAAATCGAGGCTGGCGGCGTAAAAATGTATCCGCGTACCGAGATGCTCGATCTTGTGTTGATCGATGGTCACGCAAAGGGGATCGTGATGCGCAATCTGGTGACCGGTGAGATCAGTTCGCATGCAGGAGATGCAGTTGTACTGGCCACCGGCGGCTACGGCAACGTCTTTTTTCTTTCGACCAATGCCAAAGGCTGCAACGTAACCGCGATCTGGCGCGCTTACAAGCGCGGCGCTTTGATGGCCAATCCTTGTTACACCCAGATTCACCCAACCTGTATACCGGTGAGCGGCGACCATCAGTCGAAGCTCACCCTGATGTCCGAGTCCCTCAGAAATGACGGTCGCGTCTGGGTCCCGAAGAACACAGGCGACCATCGGCCGCCTGACCAGATACCTGAGCAAGAACGCGACTACTACCTCGAGCGCAAGTATCCGGCCTACGGGAACCTGGCGCCGCGGGACATTTCGTCACGCGCGGCTAAGGAGGTCTGTGATGAAGGACGCGGGGTCGGGCCAGGAGGACGAGGTGTCTATCTCGATTTCCGTGATGCTATCCAAAGGCTGGGCCTGAATGTCGTCCGCGAGCGTTATGGAAACCTTTTTGAAATGTATGAGCGAATCACCGGTGAGGATGCTTACAAGAGTCCAATGCGAATCTATCCCGCGAGTCATTACACGATGGGTGGGCTGTGGGTGGACTACAACCTGATGAGCAATGTTCCCGGTCTGTTCGTGATCGGCGAAGCGAACTTCTCGGATCACGGGGCGAACCGACTGGGCGCCAGCGCATTGATGCAAGGGCTGGCGGACGGATACTTTATTCTTCCTTACACCATCGGTGATTACTTCGCATCCGGCCGTCCTGCGAAACCAACGGCAGACCAACCAGAATTCAAACAAGTAGAAGCGGAAACAGCCGAGCGCACAACCAGGCTTCTTTCAATTAAGGGACGTCGTACAGTAACCGAATTTCATCGCGAACTTGGGAAGACGATGTGGGATAAGTGCGGAATGGCCCGAAACGAAGCAGGCTTAAGAGAATTGCTCGAGAGAATTCCTGGGCTGCGCCAGGAGTTCTGGAAAGACGTTAACGTGCTCGGTGAGGGCAACGAACTAAATCAGTCCCTCGAGTACGCCGGCCGAGTGGCGGACTTTATGGAGTTTTCTGAGCTGCTTGTGCTTGATGCATTAACTCGCGACGAATCGTGCGGAGCTCATTTCCGCGAGGAGCATCAGACGCCCGACGGCGAAGCGAAGCGCGACGATAATAATTTTTCTCACGTTTCGGCCTGGGAGTTTCAAGGCTTAGAAAATCCGCCAATCCTTCACAAGGAACCGCTCGTCTACGAAGAAGTTCATCTGGCGCAAAGGAGCTACAAGTAGCGAATGAACCTGACGTTGCGTGTATGGAGACAAAAGAACTCGACGGCGCCGGGCAAGTTTGTCGAGTACAAAGCTGAGGACATATCACCGGATATGTCTTTTCTCGAGATGCTCGACGTTGTAAACGAAGGTCTCATCAAGCGCGGAGAGGACCCTATCGCTTTCGATCACGATTGCCGCGAAGGAATTTGTGGCACTTGCGGCATGGTAATAAACGGCGTAGCGCACGGTCCGCTTCCCGCAACGACCACGTGTCAGCTGCACATGCGACACTTCAGAGATGGTCAGATAATAGTAATCGAACCCTGGCGTGCGCGTCCCTTTCCGGTAATAAAGGATCTGGTTGTTGATCGCAGCGCTTTTGATCGCATTATCCAGTCTGGAGGATACATTTCAGTCGGCACTGGTGGAACTCCCGATGGCAACGCGATTCCGATACCTAAACCGGACGCCGATCTGTCGATGGATGCGGCGGCATGCATAGGCTGTGGTGCCTGCGTAGCCGCGTGCAAGAATGCGTCGGCGATGCTCTTTGTTGCTGCAAAGGTTTCTCACTTAAATATTCTTCCACAGGGTAAGGCGGACAAAGATCGTCGTGTTCTGAACATGGTCCGTTCGATGGATCAGGAGGGATTCGGAAACTGCACGGTTATGGGATCGTGCGAGGCAGTTTGTCCGAAAGAGATTAGCCTCGATTTCATCTCGCGAATGAATCGGGATTTTCTCAAAGCGGTGTGGCGAGACAAGGGTTGATTCCCTTTCCTTCGTCGTTTCCAGATTTCATTCCAACAGCTGAGATCGCGTGTCTATCAATGTTATGTGAGCCGCGGATTTAGATGAGCCGCGGGTCATCTTACCCCTTAAGCTCACTTCGCTCAGAGAATTATCCTGGTCAGAGAGCTGGGCAACGCAAATCGTTTCCCGATCATCCCGGCTACGACGTTTCGCACGAACCGCTCAAACAAAACTCCGGAGGAAATAAGAGATGCGAAAGAAGGTCAGCAGCCTCCTGGTATTGCTGTCTCTGCTCCTGCTTTTGCTTCCTGCAGTGGCAATGGCTCAGAACAGAGATGAGTTTGGAGGCTTTATCAGACGCGATAAGAACGGCGTTAGAGTCGGCCAAGGTCGGATCACGCTCTTCGACGGACCGGGGATTGTAAACTATGAGTACAAGCACAGTTGGATGCCCGGGCCTGGAGGCGCTGCTACTGTTATCGGAATCGGTGCTGGAGCCGGTGCGGTAACCGGTGGTGTCGTCAAAGGAAAGAAGGGAGCCGTGATTGGGGCTGCCATCGGGGCTGGGGCCGCTACTGGGCTTTGGCTTTATAAGAACCGTACGGAGAAGCGCAGGATCTTCTAGATATGATCTGCTTTTGGTTCGTCAAGAATCGGAAACACATGGAACCATGTGGCTGATTTGAAGGGGCTGGCCATCATGCCACAGGTCAGTCCCTATTTTGACTCCCGCCTCTTTTTCACTATCCTTTTATTTTTCTTACAATTACATATCAAGGGTCTTATGGAGCGGTGCAGTGAAGTGTGGCCCGCGCATTGCACGAAGATGACCGGATTAGCAGTAAAACGAACCGTCAATCAACCAGGAGGACAACAAATGAAACGAATGTTAATGGGTGCAGCCCTGTGCCTGACCTTGGCCGTCGGACTGACCGCTCCTGCGATGGCAGCATCGCAGAACAGCAACAAGACAAAAGCTCCGAAGACGATGTCAGCACGACAAGAGGCGCTAAAAAAATGCACCGACGACTATAACGCAGCTGTAAAGAAAGCAAAGGATGACTTCGCTACTGCGTCCAAGGACGCGAAGGCCAAGACCGGGAAAGACAAGACTGATGCAATGGCGGCTGCCACCAAGGCCAAGAACGACGCTATGGCTGCCGCTAAGAAAAACAAGGCGGACTGCACGAAGGCCGCTCCCGCTAAGTAGTAACTGACAGTACTCTAAACCTGAGCCGCCCAGTGATTTGTTTTATTCACTGGGCGCTTATTTTTGGGAGAAATTGCGCTTCGAACCAGTGGGCAACGGGAAATAATCGCCTGGCTTTTCCGACTACCAATCTTGTTCTCTTGTCATTTATTCGGGTATGCTCATCGCGTCACCAAACTGCCTTTGAAAACTGGAGATTCCGATGAAACGAATTATTGTAATTGGATCCCTCGCACTCGTCTTTACAACCTCATTCGGATTTACCTCACTCGCTGACAGTAAGGCACGCAAGGGCGCTCTCAAGGTATGTAAACAGAAATACAAAAATGCAGTCAAAGGAGCCAAGTATTTGAAATCGCGTGACCGTCAGGAAAGAATCGAACAGGCAAAGAGGGAAAGAGAAGAGTGCGAAAGACTCGCGCCGAAATAGATGTTTAAGTCCGCCTTGACCAAGTCAAATCAGGAAGAATAACAGTCCTAGCTTTCAAGAATCTGTCGATACACCGCAGGATCAACATTCCCGCCGCTCACCACGCAGCAAACCCTCTTTCCGGTGAATTGCTCCGGCTGGGTCAGCAAAGCGCCAATAGCAAGTGCTCCGGTCGGCTCAGCTTTTAAATTGGCGAGGGAGAATAGCAATCGAACTCCTTCTTTTATGTTTTCTTCAGGAACTTCGACGATGCCGGACAAGCCTTCCTTTAACACCGCCCAGTTGTTGATTCCTACACTGACCGTCCGCGCGCCGTCGGCAATCGTCTGCGGCTCGGTTTCATTCTTGACTATTCGGCCTTCGCGCAGCGAGCGTGCGGCATCGTTGGCCATAAGCGGTTCGGCGCCAACCACACTTGCATGACTTCCTCCTAATCGCAGACCCTTTATGATTCCCGAGGTGAGCCCTCCGCCTCCAACAGGGGCGAGCACCGTATCAAAGTCACGACCAAGCGCCGCCAGTTCGGAACCCAGGCTCGCATTGCCCTCGATGACCAGAAGATCATCATATGCGCTGGCTACATAAGCATCCGGATTCTCCGCTGCGAGTTCCGACACACGCTGCGCGCGGCTCACCACTCGTGTATCAATAAGATCAACCAACCCACCGAACTCGCGTACTGCATCTACTTTTACCTTTACAGAGGTCGCGGGCATAACAATGGTGCACTCCTTGCCAAGGAGCGAACACGCGAAGGCCATCGCCTGTCCAAAGTTTCCCGACGATGCCGTCAGGATCTTGCGCTCCGGGACCTTGGAAGCAAGGTTATAGGCAGCTCGAAATTTGAAACTTCCCGTATGCTGAAAGGTCTCAGTAGCGATTGTAATCTCGACTCCGAGATGATTCGCGAGCCGCGGGGCGTCAATGATCGTTGTCTTACGAGCCGCTTCGTTGAGCGGCTGCGGTGATGGTATGGCTCTATTCATAGTAAGAAAATATATCAGCGTGCGATAATTACTCAATGTTCGCGGACGTTGCTGTTCCAGTAGCCGTCAGACAAACATTCACTTACCGGTTGTCGGGCGACATGGCGTCTCGTGCTCAACTCGGCTGTCGAGTGCTTGTGCCCTTCGGAAAAAAACTTCTTACCGCATTTATAGTCGACCTCAACGAAAATCCACAGACGGAAGTGGAGGAGTCCGATATCAAGGACGTCGAAGAACTTCTGGATGAAACTCCGATTATCACCGCAGAGATCCTCGAACTCACACGATGGGTTTCTGACTATTATTTTGCCCCCTGGGGTGAATGCCTGAGAGCGGCGCTGCCTGCAGGAGCGACGTCAATCAGTGAGCAGGTTATATCGCTGACTGGCGCGGGTCGAAGAGCGCTCGCTGATGGACGTATTACTCCTTCTAAATTAGAGGTTCTTCGAATTTTGAGCGGATCGGAGTTTACAGGAGCAAAACAAATCGAGCGTAACGTCTCTCGATCTCGTGCAGGCGACCTTATTCGGCAACTCGCACGCGAAGGATTGATTACGGTCTCGCAACGCATCGCTGACGCTCAGTTGAAGCCCAGGCTCCAAAACGTTGTCAGGCTCAAGACCGGCTTTGAGGCAGTCGAGCGTAGGCAACCGATAATGGATCCTGCAAATTCGAATTCGACATCGCGACGCAAACGACCTTCTGACGCAAAGTCTATCGATCGGCCTCTTAATGAAAAACAGCTTCGCGTAGTCGAGACATTGAAATCCGAATCTGATGGAATGCCATTTAACGATTTGGTGGAAGCCGCGGACGTGTCTTCATCGGTCGTACGTACGCTCGAAAAGCGCGGGGTGGTTGAGATTTTCGCGCGCGAGGTCAGGCGCAATCCGCTCGCTCACATCAAATCTGAGGACCCAAATCCAATAACGCTCACCGGCGAGCAACAGCTTGCACTCGATCAAATCCTGGAGAAACTTGATGAGCGGGAGTATTCCACGTTTTTGTTGCACGGCATCACCGGAAGCGGCAAGACCGAGATTTACATTCGGGCAATGCGCGAGGCGGTATTGAAAGGTCTAACAGCATTGATGCTTGTGCCTGAAATCTCACTTACTCCGATTTTCTCTCGTCGTCTCAGGGCGCAGTTTGGCGAATCTATTGCCATTCTGCACTCGAGCCTCTCTGAGGGTGAACGCACGGACGAATGGCGGCGGATCAAGAACGGGGCGGCAAGAATCGTAATTGGCACCCGATCAGCTGTGTTCGCTCCTCTTGAAAATCTGGGCATCGTCATTATTGATGAAGAGCACGACAGCTCATACAAACAGGAAGAGACACCACGCTATCACGGCCGCGACACTGCTATCGTAAGAGCGCTTCGCGCGGGTGCGGTTGTAGTGCTTGGTTCCGCGACGCCTTCAATTGAATCATTCCACAATGCGCACTCCGGCAAATACATCTACCTGCATCTTAAGACTCGGTTCGGGGAGCGCGGGCTCGCCGACGTTCAGACCGTTGATATGCGCGAAGTGTTCAAACGTCACGGCAAAGCCCAAACGCTGTCCGACGAGTTGAAAGCTGCGGTTAGAGATACCTTTGCGCGCAAAGAGCAATCTATGATCCTGCTGAACCGGCGGGGTTTCTCATCATTTCTGCTATGTCGATCCTGCGGGTTGGCGATTCACTGCCCAAACTGCGACGTCACTCTAACGTACCATCGGTACAATTCGAGTCTTCAATGTCATTACTGTAATCACATTCGCCCTGTGCCGCGGGTGTGTGACGCTTGCGAAGGCGAGTACATTCACTATGTTGGTCTAGGGACGGAGCAGCTTGAA
Source organism: Blastocatellia bacterium (assembly GCA_035258805.1). Lineage (GTDB taxonomy): Bacteria > Acidobacteriota > Blastocatellia > UBA7656 > UBA7656 > Onstottus_A. Next base: position 82,141 of record DATFWY010000330.1, read on the forward strand.
GCGAACCTAAAAGAACTGTTTCCCGATATGAACATCGCGCGGCTCGACCGCGACACAACTCGACGACGGGGCAGTCTCGAACAGATATTGATGGAATTCGCAGAGGGCGGAATTGATTTGCTTGTGGGCACGCAGATGATCGCCAAAGGCCACGACTTTCATAATGTGACCCTGGTTGGAGTTGTCTCGGTGGATGTTGGTTTGGCTTTGCCTGATTTCCGCGCGGCCGAACGGACATTTCAGTTGCTTACTCAGGTAGCGGGCCGGGCGGGTCGTGGCGATCGTCCGGGTCGCGTGCTCATTCAAACTTATCACCCCGGGCACTATTCACTGCTTTGTGCAAAGGAACAGAACTACGAAGAATTCTACCGGCGCGAGATCGTCTTTCGCCGCACAATGCACTATCCGCCGTTCACAGCACTCATAAACGCGCTGATTCACGACAAGTACTACGATCGGGCCAACGGTACTGCCGCTGAGTTCGCGAGGGAACTGCGGCTGGCGACTAAAGAGACAGGCATCCGAGTGCTCGGCCCGGCGCCGGCAGCGATTTCGAGAATCAAGAATGAGTACCGATTCCAGGTGTTGATCAAGGCTCCAAGCCGGGTACGCGCCCGTGAAGCTTTGGAGGTGGCGATGGATAACGTGACGTCCGCAGGCCATAACCCGCGATCAATTTCGATTGAGGTTGACCCGGTAAACTTAATGTAGTTGGGGGTTGGCGATTGGGGGGTGAGGGATGGGGATTGGGGTGGCCTCCAGGTTTCCCGAATCCCACCAACGCAGTTGGTGGATGGTTCATACTCAGCCTACCGGACGGAGGTGATCGAGGTCTGTAATCTCCCTACAAAGTTCGTTGTTCATAACTCAACCCAAAAGGTCGTGGAAATTGTTTCTGTGCCAGGTCCGTAGGCTGAGTATGAACCATCCACCAACTGCATTGGTGGAATTTCGAAAACGGCCGCGGCTGTCGCTCGTTGTAGGCCGAGTATGAATGATCCACCAACTGTGAGTTGGTGGGATTAGTTGAACTCAAAAATTGACAAAGCTACCCAGCAAGCGGAGAATTCCAGCCTACGTCGCTTTCTCCCATGAAAGGTTTCAAGGGTTAGGGATGCACAAGAAGTTCACCGCCTCTGTAGCGATGCTGTTGATGCTTGCGTTGTTTGCGGCTTCGGTTACAGCGGACTGGCAGGGTACTGCTTCGATCGCCAAGCCGGACGCTGCCGCTCTTAACTCCACAGACGAAATTCTAAAAGTTGTCAGCCGGCTCCGCTCGCTCGATATCAAGCACAACGTTAAGAGCTCTTTTAAGACCAAAGACGAAATCGAGGAAGCAGTAATACGCGATCTCGATGAAAACACCCCGCTCGAAGATTTTGAAGCATCGCAAAAAACTCTATTGAAACTCGGTTTAATAGCGAGGAATTTTCGCCTCAGGGATTATGTCGTTCGCCTCCTTCGCGAGCAGGTTGCCGGATTCTATGAGCCAAAGACCAAAGAATTCTATCTAGCGGCATGGCTTCCGATTGCCGATCAGAAACGAGTGATCGCACACGAACTGGTACATGCACTACAGGATCAGCATTTCGATCTGCGTCGCCTCGAAGGCTGGCCAAAGGGTGACTCTGACGCGGAACTCGCAGCACACGCACTTGTCGAGGGCGAAGCCACCCTGGTGATGATTGAATACGACTTCGAGCAGCAAGGCTTAAGGCTCGACATGAACAAGATTTCCGCCCTCACCGACAATATGATTGATCAGGAAGGAGACACAGATTCGAAGTCGTATCCCGTATTGGCGAATGCGCCAAAGGTACTAAAAGAAAACCTGCAATTCCCATATCTCTATGGAGCGGGTTTCGTCGGCGCGGTGTTACGGAACGGAACCTGGAAGGCTTTGGATAAAACTTACATCAGCCTGCCCGACTCTACTGAACAGATAATGCACCCGCAACGCTTTCTGGTTAGGGACAGGCCTGTGAAAATCGATATTCCGGATCTTGTTCCGACGCTCGGGCCATCATGGAAAAAAGCCGACGCAGATGTGAACGGAGAGTTTGGATACTTTGTTGCCCTTTCCGAATTCATCCCTAAGCGGACAGCGCGTGTAGCTGCTGAAGGATGGGGAGGGGACCGCTACGTCCTCTACGAAAACAAAACGACCGGCGGGCTGGTGCTGATCCAATTCACGACGTGGGACACCGAAAGGGATGCTGAAGAGTTCTTTGAAGTTTATGCCGCTCGCACCGAAAAACGTTACAAGCTCGGTAAACAGTCAGAATCAAGATCGCAACTGCGCGTCTACGACACTAACGAAGGACTCGCAGCGATCGAGCTTCGAGGCAAGGATGTCCTCTTGATAGAAGGTGTCCAAAAGCGAGATCAGCTTGCAAGGGTCATGGAGCGGGCGTGGCAAAGTACAAAGAAATGAGCACTGGATTTCGCGTTCTTAATCGCTATCATTCAACTTGTTAAGCGCTTCTGTACAACCCCTCAGAACCACCCTTTGAACTGGAGACTGTTCATGCTTTCCGCGCCAAGATGTGTTCATTGCGTGTCATGTATTGTCGTCCTACTGCTGCTGGCGTCATCAGCAATTCCCCAGAAGGTTCAACGGCAGATTCTAACGACCTATCCTGAAACAGACCGACTGGAAAAGCTCACTCGCGACGTAGTGTCTGCTGCTGTGCAGAAGTTCGGAAGCGGAGGACTTTCACCAGAAACAATTGCTCTCACTATTGTTGACCTCAATGACCATGAACATCCACAGTGGGCGAGCCATCGGGGTAAGGAGCAAGTTTATCCAGCAAGCGTAGTGAAATTGTTCTACCTCGCGGCAGCTCATCATCAAATCGCGACAGGTGAACTGAAGCCGACCGCCGAACTCGAGCGCGCCCTTCACGATATGATCGTTGATTCCTCGAATGACGCGACTCATTATGTCGTCGCCGCGTTGAGTGGAACGACGGATGGTCCAGAGCTTGACGAACGTGCACTCGCCGAGTGGATGGATAAACGCAACACCGTCAATCGTTATTTTGCTAGCCTTGGGTATGACAAGATCAACGTAAACCAGAAGACCTGGTGCGAGGGACCTTACGGGCGTGAAAGGCAAGGGCTCGGACCGAACTTCGAGTATCGCAATAAGCTGACGACCGAGTCGGTGGCTCGCCTGATCCTGCAGATCGTAAAAGGCGAAGCAACATCAAAGTCGGCAAGCCGGGCGATGATGCGCTTGATGCATCGCGATCCGCAATCAACCAGTGACGATCCGGATGATCAAGCCAACAAGTTTTTGGGGAAATCGTTGCCGCCCGGCTCAGAGTATTTCTCGAAAGCCGGATGGACTTCGAGCACGCGCCACGATTCGGCTTATATCAGATTACCTAACGGAGCCGAATACATCGTGGTTGTGTTCACCGTTGACAACAGCAAGCAAGCCGATATCATTCCGTTCGTGTCAAAATTGATTGCGGAGGACTTCTCGCATACTCAGCCAGCCGCCGAGCTGGCGTTGATCAATTCACGCATCTGGACTGGCGATAAATCTCATCCCTGGGCTGAGGCGCTTGCTTCCAGAGGCGAACGCATCATCGCTGTTGGCTCCAACGATGAGGTGAAGAAGCTCACAAATTCGAACACGCGCATCATTGATCTGCAAGGAAAGCTCGCGCTACCTGGATTTATTGATGACCATACCCATTTTATTACCGGTGGGTCTCACCTCCTCTCTGTCGATCTGCGCGACGCAGGAACGCCTGAGGAATTCGCCCGTCGAATCAAGCTCCACGCGGCCAGGCTCGCTCCGGGACGTTGGGTCACTGGTGGTGATTGGGATCACGAGCGCTGGCCAGGGGGACCGCTTCCGACGAGAAATTTGATCGATCCCTACACCACGAACAATCCGGTATTCGTCACCCGACTCGATGGCCACATGGGTCTGGCGAACAGCGCAGCGCTGAAGTTGGCCGGCATTAACAAAGAAACAAAAGACCCGCCCGGCGGAACAATTGTGCGCGATTCCAAAACGGGAGAACCAACCGGAATACTTAAGGACGATGCACAGGATCTGATTTATCGAGTGATCCCTGAACCCACTGAGGCTGAGCGCGAGGAAGCTTTGAAAGCCGCGCTTGCCGAAGCCGCGCGAGTGGGCCTGACCTCCATTCAGGACATAACGCCCTGGAACGACTACGAAGCATATAAGAAATTCCGGGATTCAGGTGCGCTTTCAGTTCGGGTATATGCGCGCACTCCAATGAGCCAGTGGAAGCGACAGGCGGACCTGATTGCCCGTCAGGGGCCGGGTGATGATTGGCTGAGGCTCGGTGGACTAAAGGCCTTTATGGATGGTTCGCTTGGCTCTACAACCGCGCTGTTCTTCGAGCCGTACAAAGACGCACCCACCACTTCAGGACTGATGGTTGATGACAACATTCCTGAAGGCAAAATGAAACAGAACATCAAGGATGCTGATAAAGCCGGGCTTCAGTGTTCAGTCCACGCCATCGGCGACAAAGCAAACAATCTTCTGCTGAACTACTTTGAAGAGGTGACGAAGGAGAATGGAGCACGAGATCGTCGCTTTCGAATTGAGCACGCGCAGCATCTCTTGCCCGGCGACATACAGCGCTTTGCCAAACTCGGTGTGATCGCCTCGGTGCAACCGTATCACGCGATCGATGATGGGCGCTGGGCTGAAAAACGCATTGGCCCTCTTCGAATCAAGACGACATATCCATTTCGAACGTTGCTGGATACTGGAGCGACGCTTGTGTTTGGTTCGGACTGGTTTGTAGCTCCGTTGTCTCCAATTCTGGGAATTCATGCCGCGGTGACGAGACAGACCATTGACGGGAAGAATCCCGGCGGATGGATACCTGAGCAAAAGATCACGGTTGAAGAAGCGGTGCGCGCATATACGACGGGAGCCGCATACGCTGAATTTGCCGAGAAGAGCAAAGGTACACTCGAAATAGGAAAGCTGGCAGACATTGTTGTGCTGTCTCAAGACATTTTTCGAATAAAGCCCGGAGAGATTCAAAAGACGAAAGTGACACAAACGATAGTTGGCGGACGTGTCGTGTACGAAAATAAGAAGAATCTATGACCAAACTAGCTAGAGTGCTCGGGTTTCGCGATCTCATGCTGCTGACCATCGGCAGCGTAATCGGGTCAGGAATATTCCTGGTGCCCGGACAGGTTCTCACAAAGGCCGGCGGGCAGATTGGACCAGCGATGTTAGTCTGGCTAGTCGGCGGTCTGTTGTCACTGCTGGGCGCGCTTACTTATGGCGAGCTGAGCGCAGTGAATCCCAGAGCCGGTGGTCTCTACGTTCATCTCCGAGATTGTTTTGGTCCGCTGCCGGCGTTCCTTTTTGGGTGGACACTATTCTTCGCAATGAATGGCGGCACCGTAGCGACACTCGCGGTGGCGTTCAACACGACGCTCGCACAAGTTATACCCTATTCTCCGGAGCCACTCTTTCAGCTAAATCTTCTTGGTTATCAATTGAGCCTCACGATAGGCAACCTGGTGTCGCTCGCGATGATTCTGGTCTTAACGGCTATCAATGTTAAAGGTACTCGTGAAAGCGCCGACCTGCAGAACTGGACCACCGGCATAAAGGTTGGAGCAATACTATTGATGGCGGTTTTATTGCTCAGTTTCGGGCACGGGTTTTCCGCTTCTACGGCAGCGATATGGCCCAGCTCAGCCAGCGGTTCCCTGTTGTCCGGATTCGGCGCCGCGATGATTGGCGTGCTTTGGGCTTATGAGGGATGGCAATACGTGACATTCAGCGCGGGCGAGGTAATCGATCCGAAGCGCAACTATCCTCGGGCGCTGTTCGTCGGCACGGCGATCCTCATAGGCATATACCTGTTTGCAAACATCGGCTACCTGGCAGCGCTCGGGCCCAGCGGGGTTGCCGATTCGAAAAGCGTGGCCGCTGAGTCGCTGATTGCCGTGGTTCACCCAGTAGCGGCGAGGTTGATTGCAATCGCGATCCTTGTCTCGGTTTTCAGTGCTGCAAATAGCAATCTCCTTACTTGTCCGCGAGTTTACTATGCGATGGCTAATGACCGGATGTTTTTCCAGAAACTGGCCGAAGTTCACCCTCGCTTCGGGACGCCGGCATTTGCAATCATCGCCGGGTCGTTATGGGCGGCGGTGCTCTCGCTGGCCGGAAATTTCAATGAGCTGTTAACCTACGTAGTCTTTTGCGGGTGGATCTTTTACGGTCTTGCCGCGTGCACAATTTTCATTTATCGCAGGAGAATTCCAGAGGCGAGCCGCTCCTACAGCGTTCCCGGTTATCCTTGGACACCTCTTCTTTTCATCCTCGCCGCGGTGATACTTGTTGCCAATACACTCGTCGACAATCTGAAAGAAAACCAGGACAAAACCCTTAAGGCGTTGAGCATTATTTTGATTGGGATACCAGTTTATTTCATTTGGCGTTGGAGAAGCGGAACAACGCCTGAGGCTCCGGTTGAACAACCGGCAGAGTAATTTCAAATATCGCCCAAGCGATAGAGTCCGTGGAAGAGTAGGAAGACAACATCGGGGTTCAGCTGATGGAGTTTCAAGTTCAACATAACAAGAGGATTGAGATGCGAAGATACCATCGAGCTTTTTGCCGATGGAGTTTCAAGTTCGACCTAACCTGAAACTCCATCGTCTGAAGCCCGATGGTATCTAAGCCTCCTTATTGGGGAGGTCCGACAAAAAAAGCGTTATCAGAATACACCCTCGTGCATTAATTCAAGTCACAACACGATATCGTGCGCTAGCTCAACGTATTCGTTCAGAACAAAGAAGCCGTTAACCTCTCTCCTCCCGCCAGTTATCGACACTCAGCAACCCGCGCACACCCACCCGCATCGCTAGTGATGTGAGAGAGTCAGGGTACCGATGTTGCAGTTCTAAGGAGAGCTGTACAAAGGGGGGAGAAAAAGATGTTAAAAAAATTTACCGCCAAACTCGCTCGCATCTCGTCTCGAACAGCAATTGTAGGGGCGCTAATTTTGGTTCTCGTGATAGCAGGCGTAGCACTGCTTCTTACGCGCGGTGGATCAAACGCGAAAGCGAATTCGATCCAGCCGATGGCTGCGCGGCTCGATAAACTGGATGGCAGCGTCGGCATCGCTCGCGTCGTTAATGGCGACCAGGAGCCTGACTGGAGAGAGGCGACGCTAAACACCCCGATTACCGTTGGCGACCGAATCTTCGCCCGCGACTACGCGCATGCTTCAGTCGCGCTGACAGCACATAACTACGTGAGAATGAATCCATCTACTTCACTCGATGTGCTCGCTCTCGAAGATCATCGCACGCAACTTGCGCTTCGCAGCGGTTCAGCTCTGTTTGATGTGGGAGCGCTCGGTTCCGACGATCTATATGAAGTGGCGACGCCGTACGGCGCCGTGGATTTCAAACAGCCAGGCCTGTATCAAGTCGGGCTGGATGGAGACAACGCGATAATATCGGTTCTGAACGGCTTGGCCCAGGTAGTCGGCCAGGAAGGTTCCGGGTTCATATCAAGAGGGCAGGTATTTACTCTGGTAGGTGCCGAGGCTCCACAGGCTCTTGCGTCAACTCTGGCGCCAGACACCGCAGGGGAAATCGTCGACGACTATTACCGCTACCGTTACCCGAAGATCTATAACGGACGTTATCGAAATTACAACACATACGTTTCCGATCCGTCCTTCTATGACCCGTATAGAACTTCGGTCAGCTATCAATATCTGCCAGCCGATATTCCAGGTCTCTACGACCTCGATGATTATGGTGACTGGCTCAATGTCGGCGACTATGGCTACTGCTGGGCGCCACGTGTAAGCGATGGCTGGGCACCGTATCGTTCCGGGTATTGGGACCTGGACAACCTGTTTGGACCGTCATGGGTATCATACGAACCCTGGGGTTGGGCGCCTTATCATTATGGGCGATGGGCGTTTGTGAATCAGCGTTGGTACTGGGTTCCTACGGAGGTGGTGAGCCACCATGTCTATTGCCCCGCGCCTGTCGCGTTCATCCCCGTAGCGGACCAGATCGCCTGGATACCGCTCGGTCCAGGAGAGGTATACGTGCCCAGGTATTACGATGATTTCCGCCCACGATATCTCGCACCGACGGAGGTCATTCGGGTCGTCAGCGTGCAGAATACGTTTGTGAATTTTAATGCGCCTGGCGCCATCACCGCCGTTCCTGTTAGTAGTCTGACACGTGTGATCGATCCGCGAACTATTAGCTCTGTCGATACTGCGCTAATCGCGCGATCGCGTCCGGTGATTGACCCGTTTTCAGTCGATGCCGTTCGCGAGCTTGCGGTCAGGCACGACGACGCGCGTCGCCGGATCAAGATTGAGCGACGTGAACAGGAAGCACTGAACGCAAAGGTATTCACCAGCACCTCGCCGGAGGTATTAGCAGCGAGAGGGAATCTGGAAAAAGCCTGGAGAGTTCAAGAGATCAAAAGAAAGCGAGATAACAAACTAAAGATCACTGAAACATCTCAGATCACAAGCTTGCGCCGCCCGGATGGCTTACCACAACCGATCGCTCAGACTGAGAGGTTAAAGGAGCTTGCGAGCCGAGCGGACCAGGGTGACAAGTCCGCGCGTCGCGAAATGCGCCAACTCTTGCGGCAGGAGCAGAGAGAAGGTCAGCAGGCGGGATCTCAGCAGTCGGCTCAAGAGGAGCAGCTGAGACAACAGATGAAGCAACAACGGCGGGCTGAGCGTCAACAGCAGGCTACGCCGCCTCCGCAGCAGGAGGGCGCGCAGAATGCTCAGCAGCAGGCCAAACAACAGCGCAGACTCGAGCGACAGCAACAATCTGCAACGGCCCAACAAGCTCAGCAGCAACAGCTCAAACAACAGCGAAGAATGGGACGGCAGCAACAAGCTGCAGCGGCCCAACAAGCTCAGCCCCAGCAAATGAAACAACAGCGCCAGGCGGAACAGCAGCGTCAATCTGCAGTTGCCGCGCAACGCCAGCAGGTGCGCCAGCAAAACAAACAGCTAAGGCGCAAACCGCCGCAGGAGTTTCAGCAGGAACAACTAAGACAGGGACAACAGCAGGCGGCGCGTGAGGCGCAAATGTCGCAGCTACGCGAACAACAAAAGGCGCAGCGTCGAGCCGAGCAGCAGCAACGGACAACGAACGCGCAGATGAAGGCACAAGCTGCGGCTCAGGCACAACAGGCGCAAGCTCAACAACGAGCGCAGCGCCAGCAGGCAATAATGCAACAGCAGCAGGTAGCTCGTGCTCAGGGAAAACAGGCGGCTCGTGCTCAGCAGCAGGTAATGCAACAGCAGCAGCAGCAGGCGGCTCAGCGACAGCAGCAGCTGATGCAACAACAAGAGCAGGCGGCTCGCGCTCAGCAGCAACAGGCAGCTCGCGCTCAGAGGCAGGAGGCCAGCCAGTCGGGACCGCCGGCACAAAACCCCGGACAGGCT
>DATFWY010000331.1:0-52584 GCA_035258805.1 Blastocatellia bacterium
AGGCGATTTCGTACCATTCACTCGCACTTCAGTATGGGGCTGTAGCTCAGTTGGCAGAGCGCGTGGCTCGCATTCACGAGGCCAGGGGTTCGAATCCCCTCAGCTCCATTAGACTTAACTCTACCGGTATCGCGGTTTGACAGCAACGTTGACAGCAACCAAAAAATGGCCCTAAGCGTGTAACTCCCGAAGTTGGTAACGAGCGGCACGCCCTGAGCCAACAATAACGAGGCGCAGAAGTGACGCAGGTAATGCACTCGGAAACGAGGTAGTCCAGCCTTTATTAGTACGGGATCAAGATACCGTTTAACGTGACGCGGATCGACCGGCGTACCTATCTGAGATGTAAAGACCAGTCCAGTTTCAACCCACTACGATCCTGCTGCCATTCGTTCTTCGAGTTGTCGCCTCCGATGTTCTCTGAGTTTCGCGGCAAGGGTGTCTGGCAGATCGAGAATACGGCGCGAGCTATCTGTCTTGGGCTCCGACAATACAAACGGCTCGAGCGATCTTAACCCAAAACTTATTCCCCCGTTTTTGTGATTGAGTTCACAAAAATGCTCAGGCTCTCATGTACTCCAAAATAGACCGTTGTCCTTTATGAAGTTGATAAACCTCTCTGTCTCCGCTCTTTTGCGGGGCAGCACCCTTATCCATATCCTTATTCCATCGGTAGTCGCTACAATATGCGCTACAGCGTTTGTCCGGCACTCTTTTTCAAGTCGCTGTAACTATTTCAGGCCCATTACTGTAAAACTTGCCAGTATCAGCACACGGAAAAGCTCCTAAAATAACGTCGTAATAAGGCCGTCGTAATAAGGCCAAACTAGACCAAAACAACTTACTCTACGTGCCAAACACCTCTCCTACCTATAAGTTACGGAGGTAGAAATGAAGCCATCCTCGATTCTGGCGACCGCTCTTTGCGCAACACTGGCAATCACCTCACAACTGTCCTCAACGTCTGCTACGCCGCAGAAGGTTTGGAAGAATCTGTCCAGCTTCACAAGTGCCTTCGCTATGTTGTCGCCTGTAGCGCAGGACGCAACGGCGCTCGGCGGTATCATTGGGGTGGACTATCAGGAAGTAACTGACAGCTTGATCGTCTCTGTCCATTGGTCTGATGGACAACCCAACAACTTAGCCCGTGTCACTCGCGCTGGAACAATCACGCAGTTCTCCACGGCAAGCGGATTTCCGCAGGAGGTGCCAATCGCGGTTGCACCAAGCCAGAATTGCAGCGGTACCGGTTTAAGCGCCGGCGGCTTTACGGTCGGCGAAGTCTTCACATCGTCTGGGAATGATTCGGGATCAGGATTTGCAACGATCGCTCGTTTCGCTGTCGACGGAAGCTCCACGCAGATGGCATTTGCAACGCTGCAAGGCGAAACCGGGCTGGCGATTAGCCTGTACTTCGACAGATCTGGAAACTTCGGCGGAGACCTGATGGTGTGCACGACCACGGGGGGCGTCTATCGAGTGAATTCTTCAGGCACTGCAACTTTAGTCGCCCGTACTAACGGAAGCATTGAGTCTATCATTACACTGCCGAATGACTCCAGGTTTGGCCCTCTTTCCGGGAAGTTACTCGTTGGTGGAACCGATTTGGGGGCCCCCACAACGGGCGAAAGCAATATCTTTGCGGTTGATCCCATCGATGCCATGCATCCGATGGGAACCTTCACCACCTACAGTGTACCGGACATTATCGAGCCTGAGGGCTTTAGAATCGTTCCTGCGGGCGGAGATTTTTTTGGCACCGACTTCATGACTCAATCTCTCGTTACCGCGCCCGCGGCCGGGTTTGCGAGCATAGTAGGAGATCTCGTGGTAGCGTCCGAGGGCGAGCTTGATCCTAACACCAAGACAAGTAAGCTGTTCGACGTTGTATGGGATCCGGACAACAATAAGTTGAAGACAAGCGAAATCCCCGGCGGGAGCGTTTTTCAGTACGAAGGAATGACCTTCTCGTGCGCTTGCGTTCCTGCCACTCTCTCGTGTCCGGGAGGAATTTGCATCCCAACCGATACTCCGGTCACTGTGATATACACGACGCCCGCGACTAGCGCCGGAACACCGGCGTCGTGCACTCCGCCTTCGGGATCGGTTTTCCCCCTTGGAACGACTCTAGTCAATTGCACAGCGCCCAGCGGTTGCGGCGGCGAGGATTTGGCTTGCAGCTTTAGCGTTACTTTGGCGGGACAAACCCTTACCGTAGTTGATTTTGGTGGTAGCGGCAGCTTTTTCACGATCAATGTCGCGACCGGGCAATATACCTTCACTTGTGGCGATGGCTTCTCAGTCAGCGGAATAGGGATGGTCAGAATTCATGGAAGCATTATCACGGTGGAAGACATGACGCCTGACCGCTGCGTCCTCATTATGATCGACCTTAGTGTTGGACGAGCAATCGCGTCATTGAAGTCGCCAATGGGCCTGCTCAGATGTACCGTACAAGGGCGAAATCTGCAGCTTAATCTTTGCATGTAGCTGGATTGGCCGACGTACCGCCTCAACGAGCATGATGGCACGCGGACACTATGGCAGCAGCTTCCTTCCTAACACGTAAGTTATTGTTTCTGGACTGAGCAACACGTTACAACACGTTTGCTCCAACTCGCATTCACGAGGCCAAGTGGTTCGAATCCCCCAGCTCCATTAGACTTCACTCGGCTCTCAGGCAGTTTAAATGTCAGCAGAAAGCCACGCTGGTTAATGCAGTTTAGATCTATCGGCCGTAGTCGATGAAGAGTACATGGATGAGTTTCTAAATTTTCTTACCCGCCAAAAGCTCGCCAAACAAATCGCATCCGGCCAGACGCTGGCGATATAGGTACAGAACGGCGATGCTCAGCTGACGTCAGGATTCGATCATACAAAACCCAACTAGCTGTCCGTGCAAGATTCATCCACCGAGTCGAGTCGGGCCAAATCGCTTTATTTCAGCCACCTGACATTTTTGCCAGTTGTCGCATGCTAACAGTTCGTCTAGCTTGAAAGATATTAATGCGCGCGTCGCAGGCCAATCTGTCGCCAGGCGCAAGTATGTCCACCATAAACTATAGCGGTTGGAGTAGGGATTGAGATCTGGAGGTAGCCGTGAATCCAATACTAAAGCTCTTAGGTACAAACTTTCGGTGCATGCTGGTGATGGCTTCTGTCATCGCTCTCGTAGGGGGTAACTCCGTCGCGTATACAGCTTTTGCGCAATCGACTCAGCCCCAGTCCGGGCAGCAATCTGCGGGTCCCACATTTCCAGATCCCGGGAAGGCTTCCATGTCGAAGGAGAATCAGCGCGCTCTCGGGGCGAAGGTCGCAGCGCAAGTCTATGACCAAATGCCCGTCCTGCCCGACAGCAGCCCGGAAACGCAATACATTCGGCACCTCGGCCAGAAGCTAGTGGCAACGATTCCACAGGAGTATTCCTGGCCGTTTGAGTTCCATGTCATTCCGCAATCCGATATCAATGCTTTCGCGCTGCCAGGTGGGCAAATGTTTGTGAACATCGGCACCATCAACGCCGCCAAAAACGAAGCTGAGTTGGCCGGCGTAATGGGACACGAGATGGCACATGTGTATATGCAGCATTCGGCTAAGCAAGCCGGCAAAGCGCAAACCACGAGCATTTTCTCCGGAATCGCCTCATCGGTCCTCGGCGGCATGGGAGGAATGATAGGGCAACTCGGGCAGATGGGAATTCAAATGGGGGCGCAGGGACTGATGATGAAGTACTCTCGGACCGACGAATCGCAAGCCGACTCAGTTGGCGCCGTGATCCTCCACAAGGCGGGCTACGACCCGCAGGGCATGGTTGACTTCTTCAAGACGATGGGATCGCAGGGCGGATCTGCGCCACCTCAGTTCTTCAGCTCTCATCCTAATCCCGTCAACCGTCAACAGGCGATTCAAAAGCAAATCGCAAACTGGCCGTCGTCGCATTATGTCGGCGATAGCGCCAGCTTCGACCAACTTCGCCAACAAGCATCGCAGGTGAAGGCGTACTCTGCACAAGAAATCTCGCAAGGCGCAAAGTCCGGCCAATGGGCTGCATTGAATCAACGAAATGGCGCGAGCCTAAACTCGAGTAGTGCGAGTGCGAACGCCTATTCTACCCGCGCGGCAGATACAGTCTCATCACCGAGCACGGTCCCGCTGCAAAATGTCCTTCCCAGCCAGCGCATGGAGCTCGTCGAACTGGGACTGATGAAGATCCAACATCCTGAGAACTGGCCGGTCACGCTTCCGGATCAACAAGGGCAATTCGTAACCATCGCTCCGGAACCAGGGATCACGAAAAGTGGCGTCGGATATGGAGTACTTCTCAGCGGCACCGGCACGAAGCGCGCTCAGCGTTTGGGCATAGACGACATGACAACTAAACTGATACAGCGAATACAGGAGAGCAACAAAGCGGAGCCACTGAGCAATCCGCAGCCGATTACGGTGGGAGGCATTGAGGGTCGGTCGACGTTTTTACAGTCCCAGTCGCCCTTTCTGGACGCCAACGGCCAGCCACAGAAAGAGCGAGACTGGATGGTCACGGTGCCGCAGCGTGATGGCTCAGTTATCTTCATGGTCTTTGTCGCGCCACAAACGGACTTCGCTCGTTTCCAGCCAACATTTGAGGCGATGCTAAAGAGTGCGCAGTTTAAGTGACGCCCGTCTCCGCCGACCCCAATGTCAGTGGAGCAACGGCTGATCAGCTAACACAACTTCGGACACTTACCCGACTCCGCTGAAAATTATTTTGTGCTGGATACCAGCAATTGGCCTCATCCAGAATGTCGGTCAGACGTACTGCCTGGACACCTTCTCCAGCAGCGTTCTAACCGCCTTGCGGTTGCCCGAAGGAATCATTCTCCAGAGTGATCGATATATCTGAAAATGGCGCTCCACCGACTGAACGAGGGCGCTCGCAGGCCCTTCGCACATTCTGGGCTGTTTCGGCTGTCAGGTTGGTTGTGTTAGGCGGTTTAAGGCCGGGATGCTGACAAAAACAAATTCGAAGCGTTCCGATCGAAACCTGCCGGGCGAAGGAGTTAGTCCGAATCTCCATCCAGCCAACCGCGAACAGTCTTCACTGCGTTGCCGATTCCACCCGACATTTTATAGATAGACTTCACCGGCAACACGCCGAGCGCGCGATGATCACCTATCGCCTTTAATCCGGCAGAAGCCATACAGCCGCACTGACTGCAATCTGGATTCCCGCCAAATTGACAAGGCGTTATTCGATTACGCAAATCCGCCGTTATGCTGAGTGTCGTTCTGGCGAAGATGCATTCGGCGGGTGAGGCGGGCGGCTGACGATAGCCTGCCACTACCTCACCAGGAAGATACAATTTTGGAAAAAGAGAACGCAGTTCGAGCAGTTGGTCCAGGGTAGCGGCCCGCTCTTGTGGCGAGAGGATCTCTTCAACCATTTCTCCGACCTGCGGTGTAAACAGGCTGAACCAGATCTTCCTTACCTCTGATCGACTGGACCAGAACGACAGAAACTCGCGGAAAGAATCGGAGCGTGCGGCCATTTGATGCGTGATAGTGCAATGTACAACGATTGAGTGTCCTTCGATGTTTTTGAGGATTCGTTCGTAGGTAGCTGGTGCACGACGGCGGTCATGCTCCGGCTGTAGGCCGTCGATCGAAACGACGATATTCAATTTGTTAATGTTTGCCCATTCTACCGGTATCGGTCTAACAGCACTAGTGACAAGCTGGACTTCAATACCCATTCGACTCAGATGTGGCAGCAGCTCTCCCAGCTCACGAAACCTCACCAGGGGTTCGCCGCCCACAATCGAAAGATGGATCGGGCGGTATCGGCGGACGAGGGCGAGCACAGCGTCCACGAGCGCCGAATCCCTGTAATCGGCTAGCTCGCGCAGAGGCCCAATCTGTCCGAGATGCTCCGGCTCATACGCATAGCAACCAGGGCACCGAAGCGGACACTCGCGAGTGATCTCAACGGAGAGCATCGGATGGTACCCGGTTAAGATACGACGCCACGCGCGGAACACAATGCCACTTTTCATCCTTACCCCTAGCTTGATTCATCCAAATTTAGTTGGAGTCTCATTCACGTCCAAAACCGAGACAATCGGAGACATTAACAAAAAGGCGCTAGCGGCGTGCCTGGCGCCAATGATTCCTACATTGACTTTCGCTCAATGCAGCCCTCGTAGGCAAGTTCGTGACGGAGTGCCGACTCGAGGGGATAACTGCGTCATCTCTAAAGAGCTTTAAAATTTTGCGCCATGTGCATCACCGCAGGCCGTGCCACAGCAATCGAAGAGGTATCACGCAAAAAAATCTTGTTCAGATGATAGTTCTTGCCGCCAACTTACGCCTGAACAAAATGAGCGCGAGTCCCAGGCGCTCCTAGTAAACATTAATTTTTTCAATTGAAGGAGATGAACTTAGTAATCGCTAACACCGCAAGTGCAAAATTGAAACAAGGGAGAATAAACCGATGAGCCAACAAGAGCAGATTCAAGACGGCACAAAGACCGCATCACTAGCCGATTTGCCGCTGTCATCAGAGGAGGCGGATCAGACCAAAGCAGGAGCTGGACTGATCGGCGAAGGCAAAAGGGTGGTGATTCATTTCTGCCAAACTTAGTACACGAGTGGAGCGGCAGATCACTAAAGAGTGACTGCCGCCTTCACTTTGAGCGCCTCAGAACGCTCTATTATTGAGGAAGGAGATGTGGAATGAACAAGCAAGACGACGATAATCCGGCGGTCATTGCAGATTTGCCGGTCGATGAGGCGAAACAGGATGAGGTCAACGGCGGAGAGGTGCAAGGCGACTTGGGTAAGACTTACTATATCGGGTCCGCGAACGGCGGCGTATGGAAGTAAACTCGTCTTAGTGAACCTAAACGCACAACCCAGATGTGTCGCTCGGGGCGCAAGTGTGGCGTTCGTTTGACGGGAGCTTTAATGCTCCGCACTCAGATGACGTGCTGAAACTTATACTGCTGGTGATAGTTCTCTCTTGAATTTTTCGCCTGAACAGATGAGAGCGAGTGAGCCTTTCAAAGCAAACATTAGACTGAAGGAGATGACCTTTATGAAGACAAAAGATAGTTGTGAAACACCTGACCAAGCTGGCATTGAGGACCTGAATGCGCAGGATGCCGAAGCGAGTAAAGTCAAAGGTGGCATAAAGATTCAAGACTGCCTCATTGCTAACTTTCAAACATCGGGCCACGGAGGAGATGTATAACCGCGGTCAAAATCCCCGTCCTAACTGCGCGATCTGCCGCCCTGGGATCGAAAACAGCAGAGGTTAATCAACAAGGCAGATAAGAAATGAATGCGGCCGGCGTTGTTATGCGACCAGCGTTGCGAAGAAATCGCCGCCTGCCGCGAATTGGAGAGACGCTTTCGAGTCCAGCTCTCTCGGGTCAGGTCCGCAAGAATTGCTGTTCTTATGACGATATAGAGTGGCGGACGAGCTGCTTAAAGTTTGGTGGCTCGGCCCGCCCTCCTTGATGTCTATTTTTCCATCTCGACCGTCATCACCGCTCCGTTGGCTTGCGGCATTACCGCGCTGATCTTAACCACCTTGCGGCTGTCCTTTGCCACCCACAAAGTCGTGGTGCCGGGCTCGCCTTCTGCCGAAGTTAGTTCGACTTTGTAAGCAGCAAACGTGCCTGCGGCGACGGTCACACTCTCGGCGCCTACCACCTTCAACTGCTTCAATGAAGGCTTCTGCTTGTTTACATCGAGGTTGCGAAACGTGGTCGTGTAACCCTCCGCCAGCGGCAGGGCCGCGATAACGTCATTTGCACCGGCGCCGTCGGCAAACAGTTTTCCTCCAGCGTCGACATTGATTGGTTTGGGCTGGCTTCCCATCGCCATCGTGCCCGTAACGGTGTTGCCTTTGACGTCCATGACTATCTCAACCGGCCCTTGCTTGATAGCGCGTCTCTTGAGTAACAGCGTCCCCTTCTCAATCACCGCCTCGTCTTTGATATTCTGGCCGGCGATCATTGCAGTCTCGGTTGCAACCCAGGCTCCGCCTTCTTCCTTGATCTCTCGGCTCACCGTCACAGGAATTGACCGTTCTCCCATCGCGAGCGAGCCTTTGTAGTTCACAGTTCCCGCCTGAAGCTCAGTTACTGGTTTCGGTACCCCAACGGTTGAGGCATCTATTTTCTTCGCCAACTTAACCGACTTGACGTTGACGGTTATCTCGTTTAATCGCTGAGCCGTCTCGGATGGCATTTCTTCCTGGTATCTTCCCTTGAGGTACTTCGCGAGAAACTTCTCGCTTGCGGCAAACATTGCCAAATTGTTAACCGGCCGGGCGAAGCCGTGCCCCTCGTCCGGAGCGACCAGGTATTCGACCGGAAAACCCCGATCGCGAAGCGCAATTACTATCTGATCGGACTCTGCTTTGTTTACTCGCGGGTCATTTGCTCCCTGAATGACAAGCAGCGGCGCGGTGATCTTGGTAGCCGAATTGAGTGGCGATTGCCGTTCAAGCTGAGCCTTGCCTTCCGGCGTTGAGGGATTACCCATTCGAACATAAAAGATGTTGCGAATGAACTCCCAGTACGGCGGTATCGAATCGAGAAGCGTAATCAAATTCGAGGGACCAACGATTGAAACGCCGACCGCGTAAACGTCCGGCGTGAACGCCACTCCGGCAAGGGTTGCGTATCCGCCGTATGAACCGCCCATGATGCCGACGCGTTTCGCGTCCGCTATGCCCTGGGCCACCAGGTGCTTGACGCCCCACGTGATGTCATCCTGCATCTTCTGGCCCCATTCATTGTTGCCGGCGTTCAGGAACTTCTTGCCATACCCCGTCGAACCGCGAAAGTTCGGTTGGAGCACCGCATAGCCTCGATTCGCCAGGAACTGGGATATCGGGTTGTAACCCCACGAGTCACGATACCAGGGACCTCCGTGCGGGAACACAACCAGCGGCAGGTTCTTCGCCGCGACGCCTTTGGGCAACGTAAGAAACGCAGGCACCACTAATCCATCGGATGACTTGTAAGTGATAGCCTGCATCGGTGATAGTTGCTCGCGCGGGATTTTTTCGTAGATTCGATATTGGAGCGTCAGATCTTTAGTCTTGCGATCGAACAAATAAGATGCGCCCGGATCTCGATCGCTGTTTGCAGAAATCAAGAACAGTTGCTCATCTCGAGTAGAAGAGCCAAAGTTGATCTCTTTGCCGGGAAGCTTCGACTTGAGCAGATTGTAGTCGCTCTCGTACGCTTTGTCTTTGAAGTAGACTCTGGTTCGTTCATCTTCGTATGTGGTCGCGATGATCTCATTGCTGACGTTGGAGAACGAAGCGCCGCCGAAATCAACGCGCTTTTGCGGGTCGGACTCTACGAGTTCCTCCTTGCCGCTCTCGATATCAAACAACACAAGCCGGCTAAGGTCGATGCTATCGCCCTTGTTTGTATCCATATACACGCGGCGGTTGTCTTTGTTGAAGCGTACCGGGTTGCAAGTCTCTAGCACGCTGCACGAGTAGATCTTAGTAAAGCTCTTCTCGCCTATTCTCAGCAGCTCATTGTCCCCGTTCTCGGCGACCCGCGAGGCGAGCCTCAACTTATCTTGTACGTCAAAGACCCAGCCGGCGATGCGCTCCGTGTTCTTTTGGATCAATGTCCTCTCACCGGTCGAGATCTTCACTTTGTACAGATCGTGCCAGGATGCGTCGCGATCGTTCAGGCCAACGTAGATGAAGTCAGGCTCGCTTCTGGGGACGTTATAGATTATGGCGCGGGCGCCTTTCGCGTCGGTCAAGTTTCGGGCGGCCGGGACTTCCTCACCGGCTGGTGGCGAATCCGCAGGATTGACCGCATAGACGTTGTAGTTCTCGTCTCCGGCTTTGTCCTGCACAAACAGAATGTACTTGCCGTCGCGGCTCCAGAAGTATTCGGAAATCGGCCTCTTCATATCGGCAGTTATCAACTTAGCCTTATCAAATGATTCCGCGGTTTTCTTTACCCAGATGTTGCGCGATCCCTTGTAGGGTTTTAAGAAGGCTATGTACTGGCCGTCAGGTGAGAGTTGTGCGGCGACGATCTCCGGATCACCAAAGAACAGCTCGCGGTCGAGCAGGGGAGGAGGCGCGTCCGGCGGTGTCGCGCTCGCTTTCTTTTGCGCCAGCACAGGACTGGCGAACGAGAATCCTACGATCATCAAGAACGCAACGAACCGCAAGGCGCTAAAAATCGTTCCGGCCGTGGAAGGTGAAGTCTGTCGTGTGCTGCTAACTTCTGTATTCATGGCTCAACCTCGATAACGTGAAAGCTTTTGTCGCAGTCTAATACGCCCCCACGCTTCTGTCCATCGAGGCGAAAGTAGGCAAGATTGTAGAAAAAGCGATCATTCTGAATGACGTAAACGGGACTCAGCGAGTTCACTTAGGCGAACAAGGAAAGAGGGTGGTGAAAGAGGGGTCAGGCTTGAGCTTGTTGACATTTGCAGTACTCAAATCTTATAGAGCGGCCCTGTGATTCGGACGGTAAGAGCAAATGTCAACGAACTCAGGCCTGACCCCTCGTTTGGCCTGTTTTACACACAGCTGTGGATCAAAACGATCTCATAAGACAGTGACATTTCGTAAGCTCGCACTCATGAGACACCTATCCCCTTTGCTCCAACAATCAAACAGAGACATTATTAACGGCTGGATTAAAGCTTGACCGTAATCTTGGTCGCGCTAATCGTTCCATCCGCTTCCAGGAATCCCTTCACTTCGACAAGCAAACCTGCGCTGATCAACATGCCTTTCTGCTTGATGCGGGTATCGACGCTCACATGCACAATACGCCCGCTGACTACCCAATTTCCTACTAACCCCGTGGCCGGCAAGTTGTCGACGAAGCCCTGGAGCTTTACACGGCCCGTAAGGATCGGGCTTGCTTCTACGTTGATTTCGGTAGCCTTCACCGAACCATCAGCTAGCAACAGTCCCTTCACTTTAACAAGTGCGTTCTCAATTGCGAGCCCGTGTTCCTGTTTGACGTGTGTATCTGTCGCCACGTGAACAGTTCTCCCGTTCACGATCCACTCGCCGATTATCGACCCATCCGGGAGCCTATCGACAAATTCAACAAAGTCGAATTGTTTTGTGGAACCAGGCGATGCTTCAACTTCAATCTCATCGGCGCTGATTGAACCGTCGGCCAAAAGTATTCCCTTAATCTTCACAAAGGCGTTCAAGGCAACAGCAGCAGGACTGACTTTGAGCTCGGTTGCTGGCGCCACATGCACAGCTCGTCCATTTACCATCCAGGCGCCCACCAAACCGCTTGCGGGCAGCCTTTGAACGAAACCCTCGAAATCGAACATGTGCGTTGAACCCGGCGATGCCTCCACCGTGATGTCATCCGCAGTAATCGAGCCATCCTCCTTAATGAAACCCTTTACATCGACAAAAGCGTTCAGCGCGACGAGGCCGTGCTCCATTTTAGCGTCCGTGGCGGTGCTAACGTGCACAATGTGCCCGTTCACCGACCAATCGCCGATCAATCCGGACGCGGGCAGTTTGTCAACGAAGCCGCTGAACCGTGCTTCATGTACGGCGCCGGGGCCCGCTTGAACGTCGATATCCCTCGCATTAATTGAGCCATCCGCAAGCAAAGTTCCTTTCACTTCAACGAAAACGCCTAATCCAGCCACAATACCTCTTTCCTGCTTTATGTCTGTGTCGCTGGTCACATGGACCGTCCGTGTACCTACGATCCAATCTCCTACCAAACCGACGGCTGGTAGGCGCTGTATTAAACCATCAAACTCGACCCTGTCTTTGGACTTCGCTCTAGCCGTCGCCGAGCAGAGCAGCGTGATCAGAACGATCAGCGGAATAAGCCGTGACACCATGACAATTATCCTCCCGTTCTTTTTGTCTCAAAGCGCAATCTAGGCGCTTCAACAGCAATCAAAGTTGTGATTATTACAGAGAAGACGAGCTGCAAACGCTGGAAAACACGCCAACCCGACTGGGCCACCATGAAGCGCTAAGCCATCGGCGTGCCATATTATTAGTTGGCGGCGCTCGATCGATTCGATGGCTGATCGGACTGACCTTGGAGCTAAGATAAAACGCGCGATAAGAATACTAAAGCTCTGATAGAGTGGCTCTTAGGCAAGCTGTAAACAGTAGACTTAGCTGTGATCACCGGAGTTACGCCCAACCGGTTGGTTCGCCGAGGCCTCGCCAGCAAGCGTCTTTGTGTAGGAATGGAATCACAGTCATGAAAAATTTACACTTTTCCTTTGGGTGCTGAGTCTGATCTCAGTTGAACTGGAGAGGGCCGCTAGAGGCGGGCCGAAGAAGAATTACCGGCTTAGCTGAGGAAAAGACTTACACCTGCGCGTGGTTGACGCTACGGAAAGGAGTTTGCTATCGCTCAGGAAAGGAATCCGAAGATTTTGGGTTTCGAATCACGAGAGTTCCATTTCAAACTGCTTTAGCGATCCAATCGAAGAGTCCATCCCTATCAATAATGACTACGTTTGGCATTTCGTTGACCAATCGACGTGCATTTGCAGTCACTCCGGTGGTTGTTACGAGAATGGCTTTATCAGCTCCTGCTCTCATTAGAGCGGCGTACAGGGTTCTTATCGAAGATTCGCTTACCTTGTAGTCTTTCTTGGTTCTCTTAGCTTCGACCAAAAATCTTTGCCGGCCGATTACCGGATCATTGCGGGTCACAACCATGTCGTACCCGTTATCAACTGAATTCGTCGTGTGTTCGACGTGGTAGTTAAGTGAGCGGAAAACCGTAGCCACTAATTCTTCGAACTGGATGGGTGTTATCCAATAAATTAGATCCGGTTTATGTGCAACGATCGACAACAATTCCCTCCCCTCTAAGTTCTTTGGCGGAGCCGTCTCATTGGTAACTGACGTGGTTACCTCATCATTAGTGTCCAATACTGCATTCAGAAAGGACGCTCCCTGTAAATTGACATCACTCAGCTTTGCTTCCCGCAGATCTGCCGAATCAAATCGAACGCCGATCAAAGATGCGTTTCTAAAATCAGCGCCGACAAGAATGGCTTCAAAAAAGTTTGCACCATCCAATACAGCATCCCTGAATGAGGCGCCCGAAAGATCAGCTCGGCTGAAATTAACTGTCGGCAAGACGGCGCCATCGCAAATCACTCCCTTCAGATCTGGTTTCCATCCAGGATTGAGTACGCGCACCTCGTTCCATTCTTCAGGACGATTTCGTTTAACAAGTTCGACAGAATTTGTTGTCGTATATACCTTCTTCCTTAGATACTTTCTTGAAATAAATATAGATAAAGCCAATCCAACGAGTATTCCAATGACGCTCGCCAGAAGAACCAAAGCTATTTCGTGACTCATTTTGAGACCTCTTTCAAAGCCTGCAACGCGATAAATACCATACTGCTTGCGATCACCACCGCAACTATTAGGAGTGCGAAAGAGACTGCATCAAACCCTGCCGATGGCTGTTGGAGCGGATTCGCCTGCGTGGTGTGTAGTCTCGCGCTAATGAAACCACTTAAGAACACGTTTATTATCCAGCCGCCAAGCCCAAACAGAAAAAGATACAGGTACTTGGAGTGGGTCGGCTCATAAGTTTCAGACAGAGTTACTTCATAATCCATTTCGAACCCCATACCTGTTTCCTTCTTCGCATATTTTGAAAGGATTTTTGGTTGATAGAACGCGTCAGCGGCCGCAATGGTGAAGAGGATGCCTGAGGCCCAGAGAGTCACATCCGGCGCAATGTCGAACCATACAGAATCATTCTTAAATGTGAAGTACTTAACCATCACGCCGACGGCGAACATAATGGACCAGCATATGAGCGGTCCGATCGTTTTAAGATCCATCAGTCAGCTCCTTTTGATTTCGTATCTGAGGGAGTCATCCAATGCGCCGATTCACACTGTGGGGGAGTGAACCGAGCTCCTGGCAGATTAAAGGCGAGTTCCATCCGAACGAGACAGCGGATCATAGTGCACGCAGTCTAGTGTAGGCCATATGAATCAGCAACACACAAATATCGTGTTGCTCTACAGGGGTTGCTGCGTAGAGAAGGTGTAAAATGGATTATAGTACGGTTGCGAAAAAATGGAAGGCCAATTAAGCGCTAGAGTCTCATTGTAACGAACTTGCGTTGAATCCCTCTAAAGATCCTAATAAAAGATTCATCAAAACGTGATCGTCGATTCCGACGCGTCCTTCTTTCTAGACGGCTCCCGTCTTGAACCGGAAGTAAGCCTCGTGGTTCGTGCCTTACGCCAATGTGAGAAGTCATTTGCGGCATTTGTTCGCTCACGGCTTAACGGAGAAGTCCATCCCTAGTTGAGGAAACGCAAGAATCTTAACCCAAAGGATCCGCCGTTGTTGAAGCCGAATTGGGCCTAAGGAACCCAAGAACGAACTTCCAAGGTCGATCACAGCAATAGCTGTCCGCATTTTTACTCATTTCGAAGTCTTCCAGAACAACCGTTGTCCTGGAACTATTGTTGACAAATCTACGAAGATTTCTCGATCCCAAGTATCACGGTAGCTGGTACTGATTTCCCAGTGCGTATGAATTGGTAACGGCGGTCGTAGATCCATCGCTTTAGCAGATCGTGGTCCAGAAGACTTCCGTCCGGAGCTGGTGCGCAGCGCTTTGAAGACTCTCGATATTTTTATGATCTAGATTACGTGAAGCCCCAGGTTAGTATAAGTTATTCTTTCTTGTATGTTCTCAACGATATGCTCGAGCCAGCGAGCCCGATCATCACCCAAAGATGACGAAAGTCTTCGATATCTTGCGCAAGACCGTCCAAAGCCAAACCAGCCAATCCACCCCAGAGTGCAAGATCTATAGGACGCAGACGTCTTCGCCACAACGACGCAATCAGGAAGGAAAATGAAATAAGCGCTGGCAGCCCGATCGTTCCAGCGATGTTGATCGGGGTGCAGTGTGAGTCGAAAGGTGCACCGCGGTACTCCCCTGGACTGGT
Organism: Blastocatellia bacterium; assembly: GCA_035258805.1. Taxonomy (GTDB): domain Bacteria; phylum Acidobacteriota; class Blastocatellia; order UBA7656; family UBA7656; genus Onstottus_A. The sequence goes on from DATFWY010000331.1 coordinate 14,980, forward strand.
TCCAAGTCCGCTCCCGAAAAGAGGGTTTCGCACAATCGTCGCAAGCGCGGATAAAGCACCCTCCTTACGGCTGGAAGCGACTCGCTCGAAGCGAACCTCGAGCGGACGAGCTGGATTGATAAGCGGCTTCCAAATCGTCATTGCAATAGTGAGAGCAATGACTGCAAAAGCGCCTATAGCAGCGATTGCGCGTCGGCGCGGCGTCGTTGCGTTGCGTATCAGGGCCGCCAATACAAAACCCAAAATTCCGCGGGAAAAGGTCAACAGAACGGTGACCCATAAACCTAACAAAGCGCCGCGCCGAACCCACCTTGGCAGCTCCGCGCATTTACCAGAGACGATCGCTGCGGCGAAGATACAGAAGCTGGCCAGAAGGTTAGGGTTGTAAGTACCGGCTTGCACTCGCGCGTACCAGCGTGAAGGTTCGAGCTCGCCATAAATCCCGATGAGAGGCGACGGCTCACCAAGATAGAATAGAAAAAGCCCCGCCAACGCAGCCGCGGCAGTAATTATGGACGTCACAGCGATGGAGTTTGCGATCCAGGTCGTCGACTTAGGACGCGAGGCAAGATCAGCAGTAATCACTGCCAGAACGCAGAGCTCGCCTACCCCAAGCAGCTTTGGAAATCCAAGTAACGGATGTGGGGAAGTAAAAAGAAGTGACAGGAAGGCGAAGAGGAAATAAAACGCCAAACCCAAATGGGCGGGTTGCATTTTCGGCCAACCCGCTTTAAAGCGCTCTATGGCCCAGAACGTTGCGGCCGCGGCAAATACCGCGTCGCTCCACTGCGCATGTTCATGAAGCCATGGAAAGGGTGGGAACCAGATCCAGGGTAGGAGTGCGAGTGAGGTTAGATAGAGGACGAGGACTAAACGTGAGAGAAGATTTGTTGACGAGGAAAATGAAGTCTCCGCTCGATTGTGCGCTTTTGAAAGAATGAACTCTCCGTCGGTTCCTGAAACTTAGTCTATGGTTGCACCGGCAGTCTGTTCGAAAAGCGGATCGATTTCAAGCCGCGATGACCAGAAGGTATATTGGACCAGCTTTATCGCAATCATTACAGATGAAATGAGACTGAAAGCTGTCATAGATATCATCAATGCTGCCGGAAGTGGTTCACCGTGAAACGGGCGCGCAAGAGCAGTTGTCAACCCTCCAATGGCAATGAGTCCAATGAAGTAGCGATCTCTGGCCAGCGGATGCTTCGCGGCGACTATGCTTGAGAACGGTACCAACACTATTAGATTTCGGCTCCAATCACCTGGCAACAGTATCGGCAAAGAAACAAGCAAAACTGCGAGTCCGATGCGATACACGCCTATTGCCGTTGATCGGATAGATCGGTCGAGGATGCACATCGCTGCGAGCAACGAAGTTGGCCAAAGTCCACACCAGGCTCCCATGTAGAGCAATTTCAGATAGCTCGACAAACCTCGAAGCCGTAAGACCGATAGCTGGTAATCAAAAAGATAATGGTAAGCATAAGGCTTCCAACCCGGAAACACAGCCGGAGCGTCGGAATGACGCACGAGCACGACGACTACAAATATGGCGATCGGGGCCAGCAGCCCAACGCAAGCAGATTTACGATATCCAAGACGATAGGTATAAAAAGCCCAAACCGGAACGAGAAACAACCCGAATTCCTTTGTCAGCACTGCGACACAAGTGAGAACAAGCGCTGCTACTAGCTTACCTTTAACTAGAGCAACTATTGTGAGGCACGTGACCAAGAGTAAGAAGGGATCGACAAGGATGGGAGTGTAGCCGAAGGTCACTGCGAGCGAGCAACCGAAGGCGAGCAAGACAGCTGTCTGCCACTGCCAGCTACTACCTCGCTGAGTCAGGAGCTGTTTCAAGATCAGCAGCGATCCAAGAAGCGCTAACGACGTCAGCAGGTTGTACGCGGCGGAAACGGATAAGCCGCTCAAGATGGCTGTGTGAGCCGCCAACCACGGAACGAGTACTCGAATATCGAACGGAACCCCTGCGGATTGACCATCGGATATCTGGAGGTAGGCCCAACTATCCAAGATTCGATGTTCGTTTCCACCGCCAAAGAACGAATGAATCGCATAAAGCAGACAGGCTATGGTCACCGCGACCGCAGGAAATACTCTTGCTGAAAAACCTGTTAAGGACTCATTCGGCTCGGCGGGAGGTGCTGAGAAATGCCTTGTTGAGCAGGACATTAACAAGGAATGCTTCGAACGAAGGCTGGTAAAAGGATCGAACTCAATTTTACTGAGGAAGACGAAAGATTGAAGTGGTTTTTTCAAACCGGTTGATCAGGCGACCGACAGTGACTGGTTCGCAATGATCGAAGGTGCCTGATCCAGAAATATTGACTTGAAGAGCAAGGAATTTCGGATGCTCTCATATAGCTGATCGGGCTTATTGCCGATTTCTGTTGCGTACTCGACCGAGAACTCTTCTTCAAATGCTCTCTTAATCTCATCGAGAGTTTTGCCTTCAAGGAGCCCCTGAAACACCAGGAGATAATCGTCATCGTAATCGTTTATGCCTAGGACGTTATGCTCGTGCGACGCGGACATTTTTGTAGAGGCGAGTTCTTCCACCCAATCGGTAATCGTATCGACTGGATCTCGATCCGGATACCGGCTTGCCACCAACTCGAGGAATTTGAGCCGGTCGGGTACATTCAACAAGAGTGCTAGAAAGAATCGATGATCATTGCTGGTAATCTGGGAACGTCGATAGAAGAGATTTGCTTGTCGATTAGCCTCATCAAAGACGGGGCGGGTGAGGTCGACGAGCTCTCCGTGTCGGCGACGAGCGATCTGCATGAGTGACTCGAACCGCTCCTCCCCGGTCGCCAAGCCAAAAGCGTGTTCCAGATGGTTACCGAGAAGATGGCTGCGAGCAAGATCGAGAATCCTAAATGCCGTCTGGAAATCTGAGTGCGAGAGCAATTCGCCGATAATCGCATCCGTTTCTGGGTGGTTAATCTTAAACAACAGCGACGCGCATTGCGTCCTCCTGATTGTAATATCCTCATCAAAGAACGGGTCATTGGCGAAGCATGGCTTTTTGTAGTCGTATTGTGGCATACCCTTATACGTCCTGTATGTCCGAACACAAATAGTTACGGACGGACGATCAAGGTGGAAAAGTGAATGAATATACGCCTCGCCGGGCAGGATGGGTCTGATCGCACCCTTCTCCAACAGTTCAACTTTCTCCAGCGAAATGTCGCCGATAACAAAATGTTGATTCAGCTTGTTCCTGGCCTTGAAGCTATAGTGACTGTGTATGCTTGAACCGAGGTGAACCTGAAATGCTCCGCAGAAACCGTGCTGGTGAATGGAGGTGGTGCCATCAACCCAGTAGTATGCATCGATATAGAATCTGCTGCTGTTGTACAGTGTGATTGGCGGGTTGCCGAACTGGCTTGAAATTCCTACCTGTGCAGGTAGACTGTCAACTGTGTTGACCCAGCGAATGATTTCCCACGGATCCGAGGCTTGGCTTGGATCCATTTCTTCCAGCGCATCAGCGGCGATTTCAGGAAACACGTCTTCGCCGTAGTTCCGCTCCCTCCAGCGCTCTTCGACAAGCGAGCCCAATTTTTGAAAAAATTCCACGACTTCTTACCTTGTTCTTATTCGCTAACCGCAGCAGACAACAAAGCGCCGCATCTCGGCTGTGGGATCCAGGAGCAAGCGATGACTGGACGCAATTGAGCTAACTATCGCGCCGGCGAAAGCACCTCTGCCCAGCCATCGAGTTATGCCGTGCCCTCTCAGGAGTCTAACGGTGCTCCTTATACCGGACATGCGGGACATGTGTTATCCACGGTTGCTCTCCAACCACTCGGTATACTTTGAGGGGGGCTATTCGGACAAAGACCTCCGGAGTTCTGTTGACAAGCCAAACATGTGACTTGCCCAAGGAATCCGCCTTGGCCAGTATTGCAACTGGCGTTATTGAAGCAACAGCCAAGAACATTATTACAGATTGGTGGACACGTACGCCCGCCTGCGAACGAACTACAGGTTAGACACGCAGGCGGTATCGAAGCTCCCGCTGATGCTGTCGGCGCGACCAGAGAAATCACCATAGGGGTCAAAGCTGCAGCAGCTCCCAGCTTGCGTAAAACGGCTCGCCTCGAAGCCCTCATTGACTCTCCAGTAGCAGTCACGGGTTCTTCAAGAAGCTTCGCTCGGGACAACTGCTTGAGCGCCAGCCAAACCGTCTCTTCACCAACCGGCTTTTTCCACTCCTCTTCCATCATCGCTGCAATCTCAGGGACTGTGGTTTCACCGTCACAATGCTTCCAAACGAAGGCAGCCGTCTGGTTCAGGCAGTGTGCTTTGTTATCGCTCAGGTCATATACGAGAACTTCATCGGTAAGTTCTTTGACGATCAGTTCTCTTTTTCGGGCAAGAGAGATGTGACCATTTTCTTTGGACTTCATCACCTATCTCCTTTCAATAGGGCAAGGTTGGATCGTTTATGCATTCGAATCTAGAACTAGTAATCAAGAGGCTGAGACCACCGGCAGCTTCGCCTTACGCGCTCCTAAAAGGGCTAGTGTATCGGGTCCCATCGCAATGGTCGATGCAATTCTGCCATCACGACCAATGATCACCGCAGACGGGGTTACATTGGTGCCAAAACTCAGGCCAATTTCAGAATTTAGATCCCGCACATAGCGCGATGTGAACCTTTTGCTATCTGCCTCAAACCGATCAGCCTCACCAGTTGCAACGATTACCAAACGCGGCGCGTGCTTTGGTGGATTCTCTTCCCAACTAATCAAATCATCTGACATCTGCTGACAGAACGGACATTCCGGATTCCAAAAAAGCAATGCAGTATCGTGGCCAAGAAAATCGCTGCTCTTTATGATCCGGCCCGCAGCGTCAGTGACTGTAAATTCAGGGGCAAAGTCCCCAACATTGTATGAACTCTTGTCTGCAATCTGAATCTTCTTTGTCTTCGTGGACCCGCCGTTATTGCCAATCGCTCGCGAAGAAGTGGTCGCTACAGCATCAATTACCAATTCTTTGATCGCATCAACGCCATATGAAAGTTGACCCGCTATTCTCGCATGAGCGCTGATCAGAACTCCGCCGGGGGTCCATTTAACTTGATAGGCGTCTGAAATCGTAGACTCACCTTGCACGAGCAAATGGGTGGCGCCATATTCTTCAGAAATCTTAAGATTCTCCTTTACACTACCCTTGCTCAGGAGTGCGATGGTGAGTTGTTTCCGGTAATCGCGCTCCCACTGTTTGACTAGCGGGAACAGAGACTCGCACGGGAAACAGTTTGGACTAACGAACAGGAGCAAAACCGGCCTGCCATAACCAAGCAGATCGTCAAGTGACACATGTCCGCCTTCGATCGAGGCTAGCTTGAACTGCGGCGCTAACGCTCCAATCGGTAAACCTTCGAGTGGAGCAGCAGCTTCGGCACGCTCGACCGGGGGCTCCGCATAGTCTTCATCGATGACTTTCTTCATCGCCTCGATTTTTTCAATAAGCGTAGAATGCTGGTCAAGGACTCGACGGAGATACGCGAAGGTAACACCGAGCAATCCAACCGCAACCACACTAAGAACCAGCGTGACTATCTCTCCGATTTTCAAGTCGCTCAACCAACTCATCGCATCCGCGCCAGCATTAGCCTTCCCTTCAGCAACAATGAACCCCGCCACTACAATCAGGGCAACGTTTCGAATAACGGTAGTCCACCCTACCGGCTCCGAATGCAGCTGCCCAAAGCAATGACAGTCAGGCGTTCGGCCCCGCAACAGATTTACAGCTATCGCGATGACAAAAATCGACAACAGACTGCTTGCGGCGATGGCACCGATCCACGCCGAATTCAAAGGTATCAACGCCAGCGCTATCAGTATCTCAGCCAATGGCAGCCCAATCGCCACGGGCCCTGCAAGTTTTTTGTGTACTCCAAAACCAATCATTGCCCGGCGTGATCCTGCCAGGTCTGCAAGCTTTGTGATCCCCGCCACAATGAATACAGCGGACACCAGAAGCCTTGCACATACCATAACAATCGACATCTTAACCTCTATGCAAAAGGGATGACCCGAACCCTAAGTGCGAGGGCAGAGCCAGGAAGCGTGAAACCAGATGACCGACCTTGAATGGCAGTCTCGGAAATCCGTTGAACGGCCCCTCCATCGTCATCGTAGCCTCAATGGCGTTTGGCCAGTGACACGCAATTGCCGATCTAAAGTCTCGAAACCATCTGCTGGGTTCGCGTAAGTAAACAACCAGTTGCGGCAAATTCTTTAGTGGTGTTCCCCACTCTTCCAGAACCGTTTCGATCAACCAGTCAGGCAGCTCACTGGCACGGCGAGCAACCGGCGAGTCTCCCAAATCCAAGCCGAGTAAGTGGTGCCCAATCCCCAGGGCGCACGCAACCCAGTCTACCTGCCGTCGCGGGCCAGAAAGACAACGGTCCCAATCGAGGTCTTTCCCATGCGCCTCCAGCAGTACTGCAACATCGCAAAGCCACAGGGGCTGCATTGCTCCGTGTCGCAACAAATGCAAACAGAGAAACCGCAAGTCGTCCTCAGGGGCAAGCACGCGGACATCTAAGTCATCGAGTTTGACGAGGCGCGAGTTTGTAAATATTTCATCAGTGCGCTGGTCATAAAATTTGCCAAACCCGACATGGAGATCGACCAAACATTCATCGCATTCGCCGCTCTTCAAAACCTCGTGAGCCCGCCCGCTGTCCTCAGGTGTCACGCATAAGTCGAGATCGAGATATGGTCGCATACCCAGCTCGGGATAGAGACGAGCGGTGGCCCATCCCTTCACCAGCAGTGGCTCAACCCCATTAGCTCGGAGAAGCGGGATAACTTTCTTAAGATGGAGCTCATGGAGTCCAGATTTAAGCGTCTGAAATCGATATTGCGCCTGAAATAATTCCCCTATCTGAGAATCTCGGAGATCGGACTCTCGGAGTTTCCACCAGCCCAAACCGCCGGCTCCGCAAGTGGTTATTAATTCGTGTATCTGACCAAGGTCATTGGCAGTAATCTGGAGCGAGGCACCGCTCCAGGAGCCGGACAGAAACCGAGCAACCAGTCGCCCGCGCGTTATCTTCGATTCTTTACTTGATACTGAAACTTTCATTACCACTCACAAAGAACGGCCGACGAGATCGTAAACTTATTCAGTGTCCGGTCGAGGGGCGCGACACGACCGAACTCGTTCAATTGAACGACAATTAACACAAGCACCCCGCCTCAGCGATGAGGTCGGGGGCTTGTCATAAATCCTCATTCGTAGTGCGAGCGATAAATGCAGGCTAGGGAGTAATTGGACTCAGCACCGGAGGCGTCTCGCCGCCAAACAACTCGCCTATCGGAACGAATATGGCCGCCAATCCGAACCAAAGGAGCAGAGGATAATGATCTTCGAGACAGTAAACCTTCACAATCGAGTCGCCCGTCGAAGTAACTTCAGTAGCGTTATCAAACTCTTTGTGGTCGCCGGCTTTGACAATCTTTTCCTTGCCCTGGCCGTACTTCACGAGCGCTTCGCCCTTGAAGACCCTGACATCGACTTCCCTATCTTTGTGCAAGACTCCCACATCGCTAATGTTAGCGATCTTTATCAACCCGCTAACACCAGCAGGCAGTTCAAGCTTGAGGCCCTGACCGCACTTGTCGAGAGTGGCATTGATAGAGTTGCTCGTCCATCCCAAAGTAGCTGCAGTGATGGGGTCTAACTCAACCTTACCAGACGCTCCCAAATCGATGTGCGCGTGACCACCGGTTCGAGTTTGAACCACGCTCCCATCCGCCACCGTTGCTCCGGTCTTTGCTTCGTTGCCATTAACCAGAACCGGTCCGTGCGTAGTCAGCGCTCCAGTTTGAACTTGCTGGACCAGCATACTATCGCTGATCGTTTCGTCGATGTTATCGATCGCTCCGGAAGCAGCAAATGAGCTTAACGAGAACGTTGCCAACGTGATCGCCAACAGTAGGCTGAGCGATGCTCGGTATTGGAATCTGCTTATTCCCATGATGTCGTCACTCCCTTTCTCAAGAAGCCACCAGAGAGAAATCTTTTTTTTGAATCCACGAGCGACTTATTCGTTCTCTCCTACGGGACTCCAAGATTACGAAAACATCCGTCGAATGTCAACTAGAATATGTAGCGCAATGTCAATAGAATTACCCATTTAGGTAGGACCAGGTCGCTTGAAATCAGCCAACTCCGAATCCCCAGGGGCTCACTATTGAATGTTCAATCGTGCTATTTCAGCATTATCGGCGCCTCGAACGTACAACGTAAGCTTGTCCGTCGCGCCAACTTCCTTGGCGTCGAATACGATAACCCCCATTACTGCGTCGCCGGGGTTTAGCCTGTTCTCTGCCCTGCCCTGAATTACCTTTGCTGCTATTGCCCACTTTTCGGCACCGGAACGTCTTTCCAAGGACAGCGTGCTAAACCGAAACTCTTTGTCTCCGTCGTTCTTTAAAGTATACCGTAAATAGGACTTATCATCGAAAGTCAAGACGCGTGGATCAAGAGTCAACGTGATCTTCTTAGCCACGACATGTGAGTCGGCGGTCTTAATCTCTCGAACACCCTGAATGATCGCCCGGATAAACCTCTGCTCAATCTCCTCCTGCAAACGGGCGACAGATTGCTTGTCGAGCGTCTCCGCGCGCTGCAAAGCCTTCGCATAAACATCAGAAGACTGCTGATTCGCGTCTTTTATTATCCGGTCGGCCTGCTGGCGGGCGCCGCGAATAGTGTCTTCCGCTTGCTGCTGCGCGGCGGATATAGTCTTTGCCCCATCATCAGAAGAATTCCCGGGTGCCTGCGGTTGGGCTGCAGAAGCCGGAGTCACGTTGACCACGCGATGAGCCTGATCCAGCGAAACGACCAGCAGATCAAAACTGTAAGTATGCTCACCTTTCTCTCCGGTTTTGACAAACAAATTGCTCAAACCCTTCGGGACGACAGGCTTCAGAAAAACATCGTTATCAATTCGTTGAATAACGAAACTTCCCTTACCGGTGGTCGGATCATAAAGGTCACCGCAAATGATATCTCTGACCGCCTCTGGAAAAGTCATTCTTGTGGTGATTCCCTGAGTGGTCTTTACTTGCCCGATTTGGTTCGGACCTACGGTGACCGTGACTATCTGCGATTGTGCTCGCACTCCCACGGCTGACGCCAGGACTAAAGCTGCCAAAAAGACTGGGGCGCTAAATCTCATTTTTACCTCCGATACTTTACACATTCGGTTGCATCTATTGATAAACCTACTCGATTCTTATGGACATTTTTTTCAAGCCAACACCCATCCTTCGAAGACTATCGAGCCTTGCTTCCGGAACTTTAAAACTGGATATCAGAACCTCGCTAATTCCATACGCACGGATCAGATGTGGAACATCATTGCTCTCAAATATCCGGTATCCGTGAATCTTCTTGCCCGCCTTCCGATCATCGTCGTCAATAAAGCCGATGGGCGCATAGCGATGATCAGGATTATTCAAGATCTCGCGTATCAACAGCTCGCCACCGTCTCCGGCTCCGTAGATTAGCACCGGCGTTGCTTTGGGATTGGTGTTCACTCCGCTGGTGATTAAAGCCTTCAGCCAGAAGAAGGAGAGGCGACTCACGCTCACGAATACAAGCAGCAGCAGCAGATCAAGAAGGGCGACGGCCCGCGATGGTCCACGGAACCAGTACATAACAAATATGACCACGCTGCTCATTACCGCACCGGCGATTACTGCTCGTGCTATCGTCAGCAAGTCGGTGATCCCGACATATCGCCAAAGTCCTTTGTAAACGCCTCCCACCAGGAAAAAGACAATCTGAACGATAATCACTAACGGCAGGGTTTTTAGAAAGATCCGCCACTGTTCGTCGGGAAGCTTGCCATCCCAACGCAAAACGAATGCTCCATAATAAGCAAGTGCTATCAGCGTTACATCCAGCAGCACTTCGAACACTCTCCGCTTGTAAGAGAAGTCCGCAAGTGCGTTGATGATTCGAATGCCTTCGGGTTGCTCGCCCTCGCCATACACCCTCACCTTTCCAAGGTAAAGGCCAAGGAACAAAACGAGTAATGCGAACAACGGAACCAATACCAGAACAACCGTGGTCTCCAGCCATCTAACGGTTAACGCGAACACCCCACAAATGGTCGCGAAGGCATACAACATAACCACCGCCCGGCGTTCCGAAACACCGAGCGCTACGAGCCGGTGCGAGGTGTGATCACGCCCGCCCTGCGAGATCGGCCGTCCGGAAAACTTTCGCGCGATCGTGACAAAGCAGGTATCAAAGATCGGAATCAGCAGTATGAGCACCGGCGTCAGCAGAATCGAGGTCAAGCTTCGAAACCTGGCAGTCTCGGCAAGAAGCGATGTTCCTGCGAGCATAAACCCCAGAAACATCGACCCGCTATCGCCCATGAAGATCGAGGCGGGGTTAAAGTTGAAGACAAGGAACCCGAGCACCGCGCCTCCCAGAAGGACCGGAAGCATGGCAGCCGACGTCTGCCCGTTTATGAGAAACGTGATCGCGAGAAACACACTCGAGATCAACGAAATCCCTCCTGCCAATCCATCCATGTTATCCAAAAGATTTATTGCGTTCGTTATTCCAACGAGCCAAAAGATCGTGAGAACGTCATTGATCCATTGGTAATCAGCCCACGGCAGGTGAAGTCCGAAAAATACGAGCGCTGCTGAGGCAATCAATTGGATAACCAGCTTCGCGTAAGGCTTGATATGGATTGCGTCGTCGATGAGGCCGGTTATAAACAGCAATGTTCCGGCCCCCAGAATCGCGTACGTGCTCGATGTCTTTTGCGCAAAGACGAAGAAACCGATCAAAAAGGCGAAGTAGATCGCAACGCCGCCTAACAATGGCGTTGGTTTTGAATGCCAACGATCCTTTCTGGGCGACGCGACCAATCCGACTCGGTGGGAAGCCGATCGCGCGATTATCGTGAGGACAATTCCCAGTAGCAGGGTGAAGGTACTAGCTAATACTATTCGCATTTCCTAACCCACTTGCGATTTCCCACTAAGCATTTACTTCAGTTCGCTAATGACTCTCTTGATTGAAAAACCAGCGAGCTTGCCGGAATTCCCAACTCGCCAAGCATTTTGACTCGGTGAAAATCAATAATGCTTGTAAGCAAGCCATCGAGATCGACTTTAGGTTTGTACCCGATCAGCTGTCGAATCTTGGTGACGTCCGGAACGCGCCTCATCATATCTTCAAATCCCGCCTCGTAGGCCTGATCGTACGGTACATACACGATATTCGACGCGGAGCCCGTCAGCCCCTTGATTCTTTCAGCGAGCTCGAGCATCGAAATCTCGTGATCGCTGCCGATATTGTAAACTTCCCCAACTGCCTGAGGGTGCTCGGCTATCGCAATCAGCGCTTCGATGACATCCGAAACATGCGTAAAGCAACGCGTCTGGGTGCCGTCGCCATATACGGTGATATCCTGTCCGGTCAACGCCTGCTGAACAAAGTTCGGAATCACCATGCCGTATCGCCCCGTTTGGCGCGGTCCGACCGTATTGAACAATCGAGCGATGACCGTTGGAACGCGTTTTTCCTTCCAATACGCGATCGCCAGGAATTCATCTATCGCCTTCGAACAGGCATAGCTCCAACGCCCCTTGTTGGTGGGTCCCATCACCAGATCGTCATCTTCACTGAAGGGCACCTTGTTGCGCTTGCCGTAGACTTCCGAAGTCGAGGTTATCACGACTCGTTTCCGCTTCTTGGCTGCAAGGCTGAGCACAATATCGGTCCCACGAATGTTAGTTTCGATGGTGCTGACTGGACTTTCCACAATCAGCTTCACACCAACCGCGGCAGCCAGATGATAGATTACGTCACAAACATCGATGAGCTCGGCGGTCAACCGGTAGTTCCGAATTGTGTCAATGTGGTATGTAAGATTCGGGTGACCCTTGATCAGTGCAATATTCTCTATCGAACCAGTCGAAAGATCATCCAGAATGTGCACTTCGTCGCCCCGTGCTAATAGACGTTCGGCGAGATGCGATCCAATGAAGCCGGCTCCACCTGTAATCAGTACCCTCATAAAATGTTTTCCTTTCCCACTAGGAATTGACGATCCGCTGGGTAGCGTTTGCTGCAACCTTCGAATCAACTTTGATCAACTCGCGATAGAGTGATTCGATATCGCTTATTAAACGGTCTTTGGAGAGCCTGGACGTGACAAAAGCACGGCCACGCTCTCCCATTTCACGTCTTCTATCCGGATTCTCGATGAGGTATCGCAAAGCGCGACTGAATGCGCTGGCATCGCGGCTCGGGACAGTTACTCCATGGTCCCAAACCGTGAATCCATCCAATGACGCTTGCCTTGCTCCCATCACATCCACAACTCCGCCAACTTCGGTCGAAATGACAGGCCTCCCGCAGCACATCGCCTCGATAAGCGTCAGCGGAGTGCCCTCGTTCAGTGAAGTCAACGCCACTACGTCGAGATCGGCATACAACGACGTCGCATCTTGACGAAATCCAGTAAAGATAACTCGGTCCGTAACTCCAAGCTCGCGCGCTCGCGTCTCCGTCTCAGCTCGCAAGTGACCATCACCCACTACCACAAAGAGCGGTTGCAATTTGTCCTCACCGAAATTGAAAAGCTGAGCTGCCGCTTCCAGAAACATCGCGTGATTCTTTACCTCGCATAGGCGGCCGACAATTCCAACCACCACGTCTTCATTTGCGATCGAATAATCCTCACGAAGCGTTGGCTGATCTTCCTTGAGTTCATCAAAGTCGATACCAAGCGGCACGACTCGAAATTGATCGGGACGTCCGATACCGAATGACTCATGGATTTCTCGGCGCTGCTGCTCGCTTACGACTACAATTCGATCAGTGCAAAACGTCGCCAGGAGCCGCTCTATTGCAACAAAAAGGCGTGTCTTAAAGCGACCATAATAGCTGTGGAAGACGTGCCCGTGGTACGTATGAACGACATGGCATGCTCGGGGACGCAACCACAACGCTGATGGCGTCAGCCATTTGTATATTGTTGCGGCAATTCGTCCAGCGGCCCCTGCTTTGGCTTTGTGAGTGTGAATAATTTCAGGCTTGATCCTGGTAAAAAGACGAACCAGTTTCGTGATCACCAAAATGTCGCGAGGACTTAACTCGCGGCTCATCTCCTCGATAAAAATGGGCTCTACCTTGTTATTACGAGCGAAGTAGCCCATGTCGCCTTCGCCGTACGGTACGGTTCCGGTAATCAGCGTACTTTCAAACTCATCCGAAGTCAGACCGACGGTTAGCCAAACGACGTGTTTGGCTGGCCCCCCAATGTTCAGCCGATCTATTATTCGAACGACTTTGACCGGAGAGCCGTTGATGTACCGCCAGCTTCGCGACAAGTTCTCCGCGTTGCCCGTTTGTTCCGTGGAAGTAGTAGTTACGTTCATTGCCAAGTCGGTCGCCGAGATTCCAAAGCAGCTATGTAATATCTATCTCAATCTATAAACTCTTGGTGCCAAAGCTCGAGCATCATTAGCGTCCAAAGCTGATGGGCGTAGTCACGTCTTCCTTCCGTGTGATCGGCAACCAAACGCTGAATGGATTCGCGATTAAACAGCCCACGAGAAACAGCACGCTCAGAGAGAATCGTTTCGACCAGAAACGACTTAAGCTCAGTTCGAAACCACCGGCCGATAGGCACGCCAAATCCCATTTTGCTTCGCACCAGATTTTGAGAGGGTAGCAGTCCTTTCAATGCGTGCTTGAGCAAATACTTTGTCGTGAACCCGCGAAGCTTATACCTGGCCGGCAGGCTTGCTGCAAACTCCATTAGGTGATGGTCAAGAAACGGCGAGCGCGCTTCCAGTGAAACGGCCATACTGGCTATATCCACTTTTACAAGCAAGTCATTTGGAAGGTAGTTGAAGGTGTCAGCCATCAGAGCACGATCAACAACCTCTATCTCGCCATTTCCCTCAAACCACGGTTGAACATAATCGAGCGCGCTGGAGCTCGCAGTCTGTGCCAGAAAATCGCTTGTGCACAGCTCGGTTTTTAGTTCCTCGCTAATTGTGCTGGTCCACTTCAAGTAACGCTCGCCAACCGGCCGCCCCATGACCTCAATAAATCGGCGCGCTTTACTTAATGTCGACCGTGACGAGCCTGGCGAGGGTATGGCGGCAATGGCCGGCTCGAGCACGTGTTCTCGCAGTGAACGCGGCAGGCGATGATACCGGCTGGCTAGGCGCATCGCGGCATAACGCTCGTACCCTGCGAAACACTCGTCTCCACCATCGCCGTTGAGTGCCACTGTTACGTGCTGTCGCGTCATCTTCGAGAGATAGTACGTCGGGATTGCGGATGAGTCGGCGTAAGGTTCGCCGTAATGTCTCACCAGAATCGGGAGAACCTCAATTGCGTTTGGCCTGACGATAAATTCGTGGTGGTCCGTCCCGAACCGTTCCGCGATCCTGCGGGCATGGCTAATCTCATTGAATTCTTCTTCTTCGAACCCGATCGAAAAAGTCTTCACACGCTCACCGGAAAGTTCGCTCATCAAAGCAACGACTGCGCTGGAATCCACTCCCCCTGAAAGAAACGCACCAAGTGGGACATCGGACATCAGCCTTACTCGCACTGCGTCGCGCAGTAGTTGTACTACCTGCTCGCCGGCATCGAGCTCAGAGATTTCTCTTTTGTCTTTGAAATTGAGAGACCAGTATCGGCGAGTTTCCACCTCGCCGTGTTGCCAGATGAGAATATGACCCGGCTCCAGTTTGTGCACATCCGCAAACGCCGTTATAGGAGCGGGCACGCACATAAAAGACAGATAGTGCGAAATAGCATCCAAATTGACCCGACGAGAAACACGAGGATGTTGAAGAATCGCCTGGAATTCAGAACCGAATACCAGTTCGCTTCCGAGGATCGAGTAAAGCAGCGGTTTCTTTCCAACCCGATCTCTAGCAAGCAGGAGCTTTTCTTGTTTTTGATCCCATAGCGCAAATGCAAACATCCCGCGCAGGTATTTGGGCACATCTTCGCCAAACTCTTCGTAAGCGTGGACGATTGCTTCGATGTCGCTGCGCGTGTAGAACCGATGCCCTTTCGCCTCCAGTTCCTTCCTCAGTTCGTCGTGATTGTAGATCTCACCGTTCCCCACAACCCAAATAGTCTCGTCTTCATTGTGGATCGGTTGATTGCCAGTAGAGAGGTCAACGATAGAGAGGCGGCGCATCGCGAGGCCGACGGACACAGTGCTCTGTTCATGACTTGAACTTAGGTAGAAGCCTTCGTCATCAGGCCCACGATGCACAATGGCGTCACACATGGCATGTAAAGCCATTTGATCTATTGGGCGCTCATTGGCGTTCGCTATGCCTACAATTCCGCACATGTGCTTAGCCTATCGCTCGTGTGTCTGGATTCGAATTGTGTTTCCCGCCAGGGGCCGGACTATTGCGGGAGCTCGACGACCACTCATACTGCCCGCAAAAGGAAGTCGATTCAATCTAGCGAGCTTCTCGTTTCGCCTAAGATCCAATCCAATACAGATAAAAACAAAGAAGAAAGGGTATAGTTGCGAACGATGCCTATATGCCGTTCCCGCGTTTGATTGGTAAAGGGCGAAAGCGAGAGTTAGACCAATGACGAATGTACAAATTGCAAATGATTCCCGCAGTCTTTTTCTCACAGCGAACCAGAAGCCCTTTGCCATGATCGGCATTAATATCCACCACACAATAAGCTCCGGGAGGGTAATGAGCTGCCTCATATTGCTAATCATCCACGGAAACGGCGCTAGCAAAACATACAGCACTCCGAGTGGGAGATATTCCAGGGCAGCCTGAGGATCGCTTATGTCGACGTCGCCTCCAAATCCGCTGTTCGAGGCTTTGGCGCCCCATTCTCTGGCAATTTGTATTTTCTTCAAGTCGATAGACCGCTCGGCGACCTCTTTTGCGCCAAAATAACTGAATGCCACTCCGATTATGATTACCAGGATCGCCCCTTGAATCATCCGAATCGGAGTGAACCGATTACTCATCGTAAACAAAAGCGCACCGGCAATGGCCATCAACATGATGTAAGCCGCGTAGTGGCGCAGAGTGTACAGAGCAAGCAGCGATGCGAGCAGCAGCAGAAAGTCCTTGACATTGAGCCTGGACCGAAGCTTAAGTGCGTAAAGCGCGCACAGACAGAGACAAAGCATAATCGGTCCGTCTTTCAAGCCCTGCGAAGTCCACAAAACCAACGACGGCGAGAACGCGGTCATAACCCCTGCCAATCGCGCGACCCGCTCATTGGGATAAACAAGCATTGTCAGCTTATATGCAGCGACACAGGCCCCAGCACCCAAAGCACAATTAATGAGCTGGATCGCGAATGGATTCTGACCGATTAGGTAATAGACCGCCGCAACCAGATAATACATTCCCCAACCGGAAGTGTTCGCCCCGGTCAGTCGTACAAGCCAAAGTGAGTTCGGGTCGACAAGTCCGACCCAAGATCTCATAAGCGCGTTGCCGAAGAAGTCGTAAGTAGACGCGTCACCTCCAAGAAAGTTTTGCAGGCCCCTGGAATAAACGATGTATGCGAGGGCATAGCGCAGAAGCAAAGCCCCGAAGAACAGGCGCAACAGAAAGCGTTTATCAGCTGTTCTACTGCGAATGATGATCCAGGTGCAGATCGCGACAGGGGGTACTCCGGCGAGTATCGCCAGATAGAATTGCTGGGACAGAATAACATCATTACCAAGCCAGAATGAGCCGTAAACGACAGCCACCGCAAATCCAAGAACAACTAATTTCTTACGCATTGTCTTTCAGGAGATTAGGAATCGCTCAATTCAGCGCACCAACCCGAATGCGCTCAACTCCTCAGTTGCCTTCTCTACACCGTCAACAGCCTTCTGTTCTCTGGCCCATTCAAGAAGCTGCGGAATACCATCCTCGAGCGAAATAGTCGGTTCATAACCTAAAAGGGCCCTCGCACGCGAAATATCGGCAAAGCAGTGCCGAATATCCCCCTCTCTAAACCGTTTTACTATTCGAGGCTCGATTGAGGAGACGCCAAGACCCGTAGCCAGCAATTCGGCGATGCGCTTGACGCTGGTGGCAACTCCTGTTCCTACGTTAATTACTTGAAAATTCGCCGCTTCCGACTCCATTGCGCGCAGGTTTGCTTGAACGATGTCGTCAACATGCGTGAAATCGCGGCTCTGTAAGCCGTCTTCAAACACCAGCGGCGGTTGGCCATTCAATAATCTTGAGGAGAATATTGCGGCTACGCCGGTATAAGGATTCGATAGCGCCTGCCGCGGACCATAAACGTTAAAGTACCTGAGGGCTACAGTCGGAATGCCGTAAGCTCGGCCAACGATTATGCATAACTGTTCCTGATCCTGCTTCGTTACGGCATAGACCGAAGCCGGATCCAAAGGTTTGGCTTCCGAGGTCGCCACAGGCTCTAAAGTCTCGTTGCAATTCGGGCAGAGCATTTCCCAACTGCCGGACTCAAGCTGGGCGAGGGGTCTCAGCGACGGAGACACGCGGCCACACAACCTACACTCATAAGCGCCTTCACCATAAATCGACATCGAGGAGGCGACGATCAACTTCTTCACCTGACCACGTCGCGCGATTAACGCCTCGAGAAATGCGGCAGTACCAAAGGTGTTAGCACCCACATACTTCTCGATCTCATACATTGACTGACCGACACCCACTTCAGCAGCCTCGTGGAAAACCACTTCGACTCCATCTAGTGCTGCTTCGAGAAGCGACCGATCACGCACATCACCTGTAATGACTTCCACATCGGAAGGCAGTTCAAATGGAGACGATCCGTGAACCTGTTCAACAAACGAATCAAGCACACGAACCCGGTGCCCGCGCTTCAGTAGGCCGTCTACAAGATGCGACCCTATAAATCCGGCCCCGCCGGTTACTAAAATCATATCTTTACCTGATTTGGTTAAATTGTTTTTGATGCTAGAGTTCCAGCCCCGATCGTATAAAAATCCTCGGAACCCGATGTCTCGCTTCCTGTGGCTGGAATCAGAGCTGACATCGGTTTGATGGCGAGATTCCCTCGCTCACGAAGCGATGATGCATGGTCTAAAATGCGGCGAAGTCCTGAAAACATCGCGTCCGGTTCATCAGCAAGGTTGGTCGGATGGAACCAGAGGTGAAAGACTCGTCTTCGCTCTGCCGCGGCATTGAGACCCTTAATTGCCCTTTTGACCCGCCTCGAGATGGGAATGTATCGACGTAATCCATACGCTGGGAAATAGATCATGGATCCTCGGAGATTCCAGATACCAATCTCGTCGCGCTCGGGCAGAGGCACATCGGGGGTGGCAGCGGCGATTACATCCCACAGATGACAGAGCCGCTTGACCGGGGTTGGCCATCGCTGATGTCCATACCAGTTTTTCTCTGGACCTCGATAACTCGTGAATCCATATTTCTTCAGGAGATCCAGATGTCCAACCTCATTGCGAGGAAAGGCGAACGAGCGCATCTCGATTCCAAGTTGACGCGCAGCCAAAACGCTTGCATTGATTTCGCTTTCGGCAGTCTCATGCGAACAGCCAGGATCGCCAAAAATCACATGAGAGAAGGAATGGCAGCCGATTTCCTGAGGCGTTGAACAGCGCCGGATCTTATCGACGAGAGTTCTGCCGTAGAATAGCGGGAACGCGTCTTCATTTCGCGCCGGATCGTTTACAAACCAGTCTTCTTCGTGCCAGGTATGTTGCGGCCTCACAATCTCAGGGTGTTTTCGTCCTTGATCCGATTGGCAATGATCCAGCATCAGATGACCAAGAACACACCAGGTGGCAGATATCTCGTATTCCGCAAAGAGATCAAGCAATCGATCTATGACGATTTCTCGCTCGAACTTGCAGGCTCGGCTGAACGGCTCCGAACCGACCAAGTCGATCGTCCCCCAGATCAATTCAAGATCGATACTAATTGTGAAGACACCGCGATCCAGATTCATTGAGTCCGCTGTTGGCCGCCTCTGATCGCGCGAACCATGTACATATTGGAAAGCTCTCTCAGCACAGGGGAATCGGCAAGAATCGAATCTAACGGCTCCCAAGTCTTAAGCACCGCCGGCAACAAGCGCGGAGTCAGCCGCTCGATCCAGTTCACAGGGCCAAGATACACGCCACTAACTGATGTATCTGAAAACCCTGCTTCCGAAAACTCTCGCTTCAGCTGCCAGCTCGTCGTGAAGAACTGCTTCAGCCTGACCAGATCGCCTACTCGAACCAGGTTTGCCAAACGGTTCACAACCCAGTAACCGTTAAGATTCATCAGAGGCGTCGCTGTTGCCACGCAAACACCACCTGGCTTTAGCACGCGGCTCATCTCACGCACACACTGAACCGCCGAAGGCAAATAACGAAGCACTTCTATGCAGAGAATGAAATCAAAGCTCGCGTCCGGAAAAGGCAGAGACTCAACGTCCGAGAGCTTGATTTCCGCCCCAGGGTTGTTTGCGCGCGCCTGATCGAGCATCTCAGGGGAGCCATCGACGCCGGCAACATCAAACCCGCGCTCTCTGAGGCTTGCCATGTGATGACCGGTCCCGCAACCGACGTCCAGCAGCCGCAAACCATCTCCTTGCGAAGGGACTTCAGGAGCCAGGAGCGCGTCAAGCCGCTTTCTCGAATATGTAAAGCACGATCGATACGAGTCTTCGGACATTTCCCGGTAGCGTTCGGCAAACTCCTTCGCCTGTATCGAGTGCTGGTCAATAGCTAGTTGTTTCTGAATTTCAGTAGATTGCATTTTTAGATTGCATTTTTTAAAGAATCAGCGTTCACAAGAACGGCCTAATCCCCACTGAGAGTTATCCTCTCGCTCGCGTTTGCGATTTCAGATTTCTGTCCGGCGACAGCCAGGCGGCCATCGATGGTTGATCTAACCACATCCGCGAAAACTGTAGCGCAATGCCGCATTGAAAAGCGTTCTTCGACCGTGCGCCGTCCCATATCTCCGAGCCGTTGCCGAAGGTCAGCGCTTTCGATCAGCGATTCCAGCGAGGCGAGCCATTCCTCTTCAGTGCTTGCAAGCAATCCGTTTTCGCCGTGCTGAATAACCTCACAATTCGCCCCCACTGCCGAACAGACAGTGGGAATTCCCATTGCCATATACTGAAGCGCTTTGAGGGCGCACTTGCCACGGGACCACTCGTCGTCGGGCATCGGCATGATACCGATATCGAATTGCTTCAGCTCCTCAGTTTCGGACTCAGAGGTCCAGGGCCTCCAGACATAGTCGATGCCTGGGAGAACCGGTTCCCTGTTTGAGATTACCCGTACTTCGATGTTTCGCCGGCTGCACAGCTCACGTAGAAGGGGAGCGAACAACTCCAGGTGCGTCTGGGAAGTCGAACTGCCAGTCCATCCCAATATCAGCCGCCCGTTCGTCGCGTTCTTGCGTAACGGCTGATATGAGTCAGTATCAATACTCGTCGGAATAATAGTAACGTTAGAGTTAAATTGCCGGGCGTATTCCGCCAACCAGTTATTACCGACAACAACGTGCGTACTGAGGCGGCAGATACTCGCCGTTTTTCCGGGGAATTTTAACCAGCCAAATCTGCGGTTGGCATCTGTCGTGTGAAGCTTGAAAATCGCATCGTCAAAATCAAAGATAACTGGCTTTCCGAAGGAAGCAACAAGCCGCTCAAGTATTGCAGGTCCTGCAATGCAGACAGCCCGGTGGATGAACACAGCGTCGTAGCGACGCGCTCTCAAGACCTCTGAGAATCGTCGAGCACAACGGGATATGTTGACGACCGCCTTAGTTGTTCGTTTGCCCGGTTTATGGATGAGCTCCATGAGCTGCTCATCGGCAAAGGGAACCAGATCAACCGAGATACCCTCCGACTCCAGATGCGGCACCCACTGCTCGATGCGAAATCGCTGGCTGGGCGTGGTGTTAACCGGATACGGCACCAGCGCGCAGAGTGAGATAGATCTTTTACAATTCATGAGGGGTTCAGTCTGGTAGAGACTTTAAGCGTATCTCCTAAACGATAGAGGCTCGGCAGCGGTTAATGCTGCTCTTGAGAGCGAGGCGAACCGGGTTTTTTGAAAAGGCATTATTGATCGCGAAGGCCGATGAATTTCGATCTACAGACTTGCCGCGCCAAGTAGATTCTCATAGATCGCCGCGTATCTGGGTCCGCCCACCTTCGAGAGGGACAACTCGGTCTCGGCAAGTGCGCGGCATCTTGCAGCAGTGCTCTTGTCTTTCAACAAGTCCGATAGATTACTCGCAGCTCTTATAAATTCCCGCTCTGAGAACTCTGAAATAACGATACCGACCCGATTTCCATTCATCATTTGATCGCAATCCCCAATTCCGGCATTTGTGATCACTGGAAGACCTGCCGCCAGGTACTCGCCTACTTTCGTAGGCGATGAGGCAAGCTTTGAGTAAGATGCTCGGATGAATGAAAGTCCGGCGTCGGAACCAGAAAGAATCCGGGGCAGGTCCTCGGCAGACGCAAAGCGGATATCGTAATCGCTTGGATTAACACCAGCAACATCCAGAGCTCGACGCATTGCTTGTTCTTCGCTCTGCGTTAGGATTTGAAAGAAAAATCGAGGATCGTGCCTTTTAGCGGCTGCGAAAAAGCGGGCCATCTCATCCAGGAGATACCAGGTTCCGAGCTTGCCGACATATGTGATCACAACACGATCAGTCCATCCACGCGCCTTTCGATAGTTGGAGCGAGTGTCCCAATCTCCCGAAAAATGATTAGTCTCAGTGCAACAGGGTATCACCTGAATATCGGATGCTCGATGTTCAAGGAGAGGCTCGTTCAGGGTCAATTCCTGTTTGATGCGATCGGTTAGCAGCACAAAACCGTCGGCGCGCTTGAAGAACAACCGTTCCATCCTCTTTGTGAGTTGAAACTTTACATCGTCACGCGTCCAATTCCCTGCGTCTACGTATTCCTCGGCAAGCAAGCCGCGAATATCAAACAAAAACCTGCAGCCAAGAAGGCCCTTAGTAACCAGCGCCATCGCAGCGGGTACATGTGAGCGCGCGTGTACGAGGCGGATTTGGTGCTTGACGCAGATCCTTAGCGCCGCCGCTGTACCAATCACGATATCGTAGACCGTTGCCGGTAAGGATGGGCGCTGATGGTACACAAGCCAGTGCCACTGTATTCCTCGTTTGCTAAGCTCATCTCTGATCGCATGCTGCTTCTCAACCGGATGGCGCTCACGCTCAAATGTGAGCAGGTGCATCTCGATGCCCCTCTTCGCCAATTCCCCGAGATAAGCCACAACTTGAGTTTGAACCAGCGGCTCGGTGACATTGTAATAACAGATATACAGTGCCGCTCGCTTCATACTGCTGTCTCTGATGATGAATCAATCGGCAACGCTTCGCGTCGGCGCCAGCGACGTATCGGAAAGGCAGCAAACTGACGAAGGTTATCAGGAGTTAACATTATGCTCTTCAACGCGTGCTTTACGAACCCACCATATGCCCCTACTGAGAAGAATGAGCCAGCCAAGACTGCATGAAGGTTTCCATAACAACGTCTGCGAATCTCCTGTACTTGCGCGTTAGAATCCGAGAACGCCTTTTGATAACCAAGCAGCATGTCATGCTCCATGACTCTAACATTGCGGTGCATATTGCTGCCGTGCAGACGATAGGAAACGAGTATCTCGCGCACAAAGCCGATGCGATGGTGCGTCGCAATGCGGTAGCACAGGTCCCAGTCGGCCGACGTTGATAAGCGAGTATCGAAGCCCCCCATACGTTCAAACACTGGACGAGGAATCATGGCAGTGCTTCCAGCACCCAGAACGACCGGATTGCTTAGCAGCAACATCTCTGTCGCCGCCCAACCCTCCCGGCCGTCCAGTCGTCTGTTAAGACAAGCGCCCGTGCCATCGATCTCCTCGATGCCGCAATGCACGAGGCCAAGATCCGGCTCCTCGAGAAATCTTTCTACCTGATGCTGTAGCTTTTCTGGAAACCACAGGTCATCAGCGTCCAGAAATGCAAGAACATCGCCTGTTGCAACCCGCGCACCGTTATTACGCGCCGCCGATACTCCCTGGTTATCCTGGCGAAGAACACGGATCTGAGCCGAATATGGTACTAACGCCGCAGGCGTGTCGTCTGAAGAACCATCGTCTACGACAATCACCTCAAATGGCGCATGTGTTTGAGCAAGGACGCTATCGATTGCCTGGCCAACAAACCGGGAATGATTGTGTGTAGGGATAATTACCGAGACAGTTGGATTCATTGCGTAGAGGCTTTCTGCTAAGGAACGATAGCGTTTGACGTCGCGATATCTTTCTCAAAATGATCAACAGGTCTCGAAACTTTGTTAATACGATCATACACGGATTGATAACCATCGATCATGCGCTCAAAGCCAAAGAGGGACGCCCGCCGCGCACCCCGTTCTCCCATCACGCGCGATCGCTCCGGGTCCCCAAGTAAGCTACAAATCGCCCCGGCCAGCGCATCACGATCGCCGGGCCGTACGAGCAGTCCTGTCTCGCCATTCGCAACAACTTCTGGAATTCCGCCTGCAGTGCTACCAACCACTGGCTTGCCGAGACTCATTGCCTCCAACAGCGTGAACCCGAATGACTCAGCCAGACTCGGAAGAACAACAACATCCGAGAGAGAAATCAACTCCGCAACATCGCCGCGGCGCCCTAAGAAACGCACGAAGTCATGTAGACCACGTCTTATAACCTCCGCCTCAAGCTGTTCACGATGCGGGCCCTCGCCGGCGAGAAGAAAATCAGTAGGACCGACGGCAGATACTATTCCCGGGACCGCGTCAAATAGAAAACGGTGCCCCTTCTCTTCATGTAACCGTGCAAGCATAAGGCAGACGTGCCTTGCACCGAGCCCCAGTTCTTCTTTGACTCGTGCGATCCTTTCGGGCTTGGGTTTCGGAAGCGGTTCCATGCCGTTGTGGACCACCGTGATGAGATTGTGTGGAACGCTCTCCACTTCAATCATTATCTGACGTGTAATCTCGGACACAGCAATGACATGATCAGAAAGTCGCGCGCACCAGGCGTCAATTGTGGTGTGCCACCGTTTGCCGAGCCGTATGTTATGGTCAGAGTGATGTCGGGTGAACACGAACGACACTCCGGCCAACCGTGCGGCAAATAGTCCGATAAAAGTCGGATCGAAGCAGTGGGCGTGCAGGATCGAGACCCCTTCACGTTTAAGGAATCGCGCTAATCGCCAGATTACTAACGGATATTGCAATCTACGAGTGGCGTCGAGCGAGAACGTAGGCGTTCCCAGTTCGCGCATCATTTCTTGCAGACGGCCCGCGGGCTCAACTGACCCGATTACAACCGGAAACCGATCTCGATTATGGTATCGAGCGATCGATCGAAAGTAATTGCTTCCTAAATTCGAATCAATCAGATGACAGACCACTGACTGCATTTTCTTCACGCTTCTTTAAACCTCACCGTGTCTTCGCTAAGCGCTGGGGGGTGGTAACGACGAAGTCCTTCTCGTACACCTCGAAAGATCGAGATGGCAACCGCCGCTTCATAAGCCTTGCGGTTCAGCGTGCTGTTTGGCACGAGTCGCTCCGTTAGCAAACAAATCAGCTTCAAAAAAGATCTACCGGCTTCAGATGCCAATAGCCACTTGATTCCCTTTTTCAAGATGAGCGGCGCCGGATCGGATGCCCAGTTAATGGGCGCATTCTCCAGCACCAGGCGTGCCCGAGGGCTGGCATCGCCGTACTTTTGCCACAGCAACACATCCGAGACACTGTAGAGTTTCTGACGTTCACAAAAACGGTCTAATGAACCTGCCCAATCATTGTGCACAACAACTATTTCTGGGTTATAGAGCACCCGAACTCCATTCTGGCGCGCGCGCGTACCCAGTTCCCAATCTTCACTGCTCGCAATCGTAAAATCTTCGTCGAACCCACCGAGAGTTTTAAAATGCTTTGCCGGCAACGACAAATTCGCCGCGCTGATTCCCATCGTCTGCGAAATGCCGGCGTCGCCGTGGGCTCTGTGGAAGGCTTCCCACATCCAGTCTCGATATCGGCCAAACGGCGTGCTTCGCATTTCCGGTGGATGTACCACGCGGCCTAACACCCAACAGCCTGGGTTCGCCGTTAGCGTCTCCACGTGAGCCCGGATGAAGTCAGGTTTGGCCAGAATGTCGTTGTCGATGAAGATCAGGTAAGCGCCACGCGACTCTGAGGCTCCAAGGTTTCGTGCCGCCGCAGGTCCCGCGTTTTTTGTCTGACGGATGTACCGTGTCTGAAACGCGTTATGCTCGATCACTCGCACAACAGCACTCATATCTTCCGTAGAAGCGTCATCGACCACGATCACTTCCCATCGATCCGCCGGATAGTCAACCTCGCCAAGCGCATTCAAAGTCTTTAACAGCGCATCACTTCGATTAAAGGTTGGAATAATGACAGTTACGTCACACTGCACTTCTCTCATTGATGGTTGCCCGATAGATTAACCGCAGCTTGTCTTCTTACACCGTGCTTCTTCCACGAGTGCGCTCGTTCGAACCAGCCATACCCAAAATAAGTTGCAAACCACAACGTCCACACCCTGCCGCTTAAAAGCATTGCGGGACGAATCCTGATCGTCTGTCTGATTTGAGCTCGAGCCGCAGACTGGAAACCCAAGCGGCATAGCTCTTCTCCAAAGCACCAGGTGCGATGCGCTGATTGCCGCTTCGCTTCCTTGTACAAAACACCCGGTCCGATCCGTTGCGGGAATCTAGCGAATATGTCATCAAGCATCCACGTCTCATCAGTTGCGTTTCGCGCAGTGATCATCACACCGGAAGTTCCGCTTTGTGGGTGCTGGCGGTATTGCGCCAACACAGCAGTCAAATATGCAACTTTTGTATGCAGAGCTATGCGCATCCACATGTGCCAATCGACGCCCCAGACTATCTCTTCAGTGAATCGACCAACGGCATCGTAAGCGGCACGACGCACAATCACTCCTGCCGGATTCACCACACAGCCCTCAAGAACGAGGCGTTTAAAAAGGGCATTCCCCGAGTCAACCCGGTCCTCATCGTATAGCTTCTGTACTTGAAGATGTGTGCCGCGTTGATCGATGTGCTCAACCGAACAATGGACGAGACCCACATCCGGATTCGCATCCAACACCGTCACAGCGCGACTCAAGAAAGCCGGCTTCAAGACGTCGTCGGCGTGGAGCAGCACCACATATTCGCCTCTAGCTAGATCGAGACATCGGTTCCAATTGCTTGCCTGCCCGACAAGCTCAACGAAACGTACGTGCCGCACTCTTGGATCCTGGTATTGCCTACAAACATACGGTGTCGCGTCAGTTGAAGCGTTGTCACAGATGATCAGCTCATAATTCGTAAAGTCCTGGGCCAACGCGCTTTCGATTGCATCAGCCAGGAATTGCGCTGAGTTGTAGGTTGGAATACAAATACTGACTCTCGGGGTCATATGTACCTAGCTAACTGCTAATATGCCTAGCTCCTTCTCAACACGACTAGCCACGCGCTTGCCGCTCTCGATTGCTTCGAAACTCCAGTGATATCCCCATTCTCCAAATCGTCCGCATGGATAAATACCCACACTCTCCATCCAATTGTGGATCACTCTCAAGCTACGCTCGCGATTCATATCGAACACTACATACGCGTAAGGAATGTCGATCTGATCTTCGACGACAATGCGATCCGAATCGCTCAGAATTCCCGTTCGCTTTAGCGCGTCCACCGTTCGCTCCACCAGTCGATTGTCGTCCAGCGGCTTTCGGCGCGAGTAAGCTATCTCGCAAGAAATTGAGCTGTGACCGGGAGGGGCGTTGTCCGGCGCGTACTTAGATGGAAAGCTGACGCGAAAGAACGGTATTTCCTGGTCGTAGAAATAAACCCAGTGACCGGGACCGATGTCTGCCCGAGCGACGCCAAGATTAACGCATCGAATCGACGTCCACATCAAATTAGCGGCGGCGGCCGTTACGTCACCGGGAGCATCCACTGTGAGTCGCACAAGCGACGGAAGCGGGATCGTCGAAATGACTGCCGAATAATCTCGTGACGTTCCATCGGCTAAAGTGATCCGCTTCGATTCAGCGTCGATTCTTGTAACACCGCAGCCTAGTCTTACATTTGGTACGAATGCAGCCAACGGTTTGGTTATCTGTCCGAACCCACCGGTGGCCGGATACGAAAACTCAGTCAAGTAATTGAGTTCCTGAGGATTGGGATCGATTGCGCCTCGAATTACCTGTTCAAGTGATGGACGCGAAATCCTTCCGCCTATCTTCGAACCAAGCCACTCGGTGTTCATCTCGCTTGGTTCAACCGTCCATACCTTGCGCGCGTATCTAAGCATGAACTCGTCAGCAAAGCTTCGTCCAAACGAGGCATAACACCAATCCTCATAGGTCTGTACTGCACGGTCGGGCTGCCGACAAGCCTCGATGAAATCAATCACGCATCGAGTTGCGAGGTCCGCTGGCAGCGCGTTTGCGTTGGCCTGAACCGGATAACGCCCGTAACAAGTTGAGTCATAGTTGTTCCAGATCTCCGCGTGATGCGGAATCATCTCATCGCTCAGAGGCTCGGTTACAAATTCGCGCGCGCAATCGTCCTTGCCGAAAAACACGTGGGCCCCTTCGTCGAAATTGAACCCATCAACCCTCTTAGTACGACAATGACCGCCGAGATAGTCGTCCTTTTCAAACACCTCACAGGTACCGCCGAGATGATGAGCCGCGCTGAGTCCGGCCAGACCAGCACCAAGCACAATCACATTGCCAGACATTTCTGAGTTTTCTCTCCCAATTGTCTTCGCACGTGATCAATAGTCCGTTCGAGCCCTGTTTCCAAACTCACTCTTGGCGTCCAACCGAGCAGCCGTCGAGCAAGCGAAATATCAGCCCATGTATCCGACAATTCCTCAGGCTGTGCTTTTCTGGCTCCAATCAGCAGGGGCGCACTTGCACCCGCGATCTTCCAGATGCATTGCGCTACTTCGCGCAAGGATCGGGCAATCCCTGACCCCAGATTAATGACTCTGCCTTCTATGTTGGGCGCTGTAGCGGCTGCGATTAATCCCCGAACCACGTCTTCTACAAAAACCAAGTCACGCTTCTGATTTCCTTCAGACATTCGGAAGTCCAAGCCTCGTACGGCCGCATCGACGGCTTCAGCCACGAACATGTCAATGGGCTGATCCGGACCATAAACGGTAAACGGCCTGACTATTACAACCGGACAACCAACTTCTCTGTATAACCGTAATGCGTGCGAAGACGCGATTGCTTTTGAATGCCCATAAGTCGATGCTGATTGTGCCGGGGAAGATTCATCGTGTGGACCAGGTTGATTGCCATACTCCTCAGCGGATCCGACGATAACAATTCGTTCGATTCCGCAAGCCACCGCTGACTCGAGAAGCTCGACTGTCGCGCGTACATTCAGCTCATCACAGGCAACGTCAGCGCCGCGGGCATCTCCGCGTCCTCGAGTGCCCGCCAGGTGAATCAAGACCCTCGGTTTCAAGCTCTGGAACAGCTCCCGCGACCTCCCGTGATCTGTGAGATCCAATTCGAACCATCGTCTTTGCTGGTCTACCGGGTTGTCTCTTTTTAGCTTGCGTGTTGTGAGTATTGGAGAGCAGCCCTCGGCGATAAGTTGGCGCACCAGGTGACGTCCAATGAATCCACTGGCACCGGTTATGACAACTTCTTTATTGAAAGGCACGGTTGATGTTAATTGCTAGCGCCCTGAAGAAAGTCCCGGTACCACACGATAGTTCTTGTGAGCCCTTCCTCAAGGGTGTATCGGGGATGCCATCCAAGTAGCGAACGGGCTTTGGCTGCGTTCAGGTACTGATGAGTGATTTCGTTGCTGGCTTCTCCGCGAACGTCCGGCTCGAGATCCTCACGACCGATCAACCTGAGTATGATCTTTGCCAGATCGAGGACGGTTACCTGAATCTCGTTGCTGAAATTGAACGCCTCACCTGCAAGAGCGCCGTTGAACGAGAGTTGTTCGGCCAACGAGATATAAGCGAGCGCTCCGTCCTCAACATAGAAGTAATCGCGGATGTAACTACCGTCGCTTCGAATGATCGGCCGCTCCCCGTTCATCGCAGATCTTATCGTTCCCGGAACAATTCGATTCCAGTTCAGATCACCGCCGCCGTAAAGGTTGCCGCAGCGGGTGACGCACACCGGCAATCCGTACGTTGTTGCATAACTCTGTGACAGCAAGTCTGCGCAGGACTTGCTAACGTCATAAGGGTGACGTCCCTGTAGGGCGGCATCTTCGGAATAAGGCAGTTGTTCGTGGCTTCCGTAGGCTTTGTCGGAGGAAGCAACAATAATCTGCTTTACCAGGGGTGAGCGCCGGCATGCTTCAAGAATCGACCAGGTTCCTCGAATGTTTGACTCGAACGTGCTAATTGGGTTGCGATTCGCAATGCCAACGATGGTCTGCGCTGCAAGATGAAAGACGGTGTTTACCTCATATTCGCCTAGTGCTCGCTCGATTGTTTGTCCGTCGCAAACGTCCCCGCGAACCACACAAACTTTCGAGAGATTGCCCGAACGAAAGAGTTCATTTTCAGGTATCCAGTCTCGTACTAGTGCTACTACGAAAGCACCGCGATTGAGAAGCTCGCGCGTAAGCCAGCTACCTAATAAGCCCGTCGCGCCGGTCACCAGAACGGGCCTTTCTTGCCAAAATGATTTCGCTCTGTTGCTCACTCCCAAACCTTCCAAGGCGCTCGGCCAGAATCCCAAAGATCTTCAAGCAGCTTCCATTCTCTGTAGGTATCCATTGGCTGCCAAAAGCCATCGTGTTGATGGACCATCAACTCGCCATCGGCGGCTAGCCGCTGTAGCGGTTCCAACTCGAGTGACAGATCTTCACGATCGTCCAGATATCGCTCCAGAAACTCTCGTTCGAAAACGAAAAAGCCACCATTTATAAAACCCTCGGTCACCTGGCGCTTTTCAGCAAACGCAGTCACCTTGCTTCCACTAAGCTCCAATTCACCGAAACGTCCGGGAGGCCGCACGCCAGTGACTGTTGCCAGCTTTCCGTGTGAGCGATGGAACTTGAGCAACTCGGTAACATTGACGTCGCCCACTCCATCACCATATGTCAAACAGAACGGCCCGCGATCGAGGTAGCGTCGCACGCGATGCAGGCGAGCGCCGGTCATTGCACCATCTCCAGTTTCGGCGAGAGTGACGGTCCATCCGTCTTCATCGTGGCCGTTGTGAAATTTTACCGCGGGCAGATTCCCGAGCCGGACTGTTACGTCTTTCATTCGCGCTTCGTAGTTGAGGAAAAAATCCTTGATTATGTAACCCTTATAACCAAGACAGAGCACGAATTCAGAAAGGCCGTGGTGAGCGTAGAGCTTCATGATGTGCCAGAGGATCGGTCGTGAACCGATCTCGACCATCGGTTTCGGTCGCACTTCCGTTTCCTCGCGGAGCCGCGTGCCCTGTCCTCCACAGAGAATCACAACCTTCATACGTCGTTAACTTACCCTCTGCAAAATATAGTCAAGCTAAACAACCACAGAGACAGCCTGATGGTTCTTGATCCCAAGCGTTTCAAAATAAAACTCCTCGACGGCGGCGACTCGCTCGCGAGTATCAGGAACCGTTTGAAGGTTATCGATGAAGCTTGAAATCAGGCCGGGCTCCTCAATCACCCGTTGCATCTGGTGTTGGAGGTGCTTCTTGTCTCTGAATTTGTAGAGCAAGCCGTCGACCCCATCGCGAATTGTTTCGACTATCCCTCCGATTGCCGGAGCAATAGTTGGCGCGCCCGCGGCAGCGGCTTCAAGCGGAATTCTTCCGAGCGGTTCGCAGACCCTAGTCGCCATCAATGCGACATCTATCTCCGAATACACGCTCCATAGCTCGTCGGGCGAGTACATTCCGTGGAGGAAGACGCGATCGTCCAGCTTTCGTTTTGACACTTCCTGAGGTCCGAACTCAGGAGTAGGTCCCCACACATGCAGCTCGAAGTCGAGGGCGTTGCGCTTTAATTCTGCAGCCGCATCGAAAACGTCAGTTATCCCTTTGGTCTGTTGAAAACCCCCAAAGAACCCAAAGCGAATCGGTGTTCTCGGACGGTTGGGATACTCGAGTGGAGAATGACTGCGGTCAATGCCCAGGGCTAAATGCCGAACGGGGCCGTTTATGTGTGGCTGATGGACCCTTGCCATAAACCGCGATCTGGCAATCGCTCCATCAACGGTTCGTCGCGCCACGCGGCGTCGCCAAATCCGATAAGCTGGCAACGGACCGAGCTTTATAAGCCTCCACGGTAGCTTTAACGCCGCTTCGCGATGGCTGCCGTCGAAATGGCTGTACAAGCATTCCAGACAACGCAGCGGAGAAGGGCCTGGGCAGGCTTCTGAGTTTGGCGATCTAAGCAGCATTAAGCGAGGACATATCAGCCACCCTTCGTGCAACGTTGTTACTATTGGCACGTTTCGCCTCTTTAAGCTAACCAGACACTGTTCACCGAGCGGACGTGAGGTGTGGTAGTCGACGACATCAGGCTTCCACTCATCAATAAGCTGGTCCAATATTTCGGCGATACGTCCTTCATGCTCGCGCCACCTGACCAGGCCTAGTTGCCATCCATCAGGATCGAAGCTCCGAAAATACGGAAGATTGACTCTATCTACTCTAATAGCGTCGTCATTGTCAGTCCGAATCGTGTAGGGATCTGCTCCGGAATTCTCAGTGCATAGGACGCGAACTTCGTGACCATGCTTAGCTAGCCCGCGACAAACATCCCTTGTAGTGATGGCGGCGCCTCCGCCGTAGTCTGGCGGGTAGCTCTCCAAAATGTGCCAGATGCGCAGTCGGTAGGTCATAAAGTGGTAGACGCAACCAGTTCGCTCGGACGAGGATTAACTCTGCCGCCCGAAACAACAACGGGGTGAACCGGTAGACCACGGATGTAGAAACGATGCCAAAGTTCGAAGCTGAGTGAGCGCCATACGAGCCAAGGGTCGAACTCGATGGCATCCTCGAGCCGTTTGCTCCAGAACCTAGTTGATAAGAACGGGTTGTCCATTTGAGAGAACAAGGCTTTTAGACGTTCAGCGTTGTTGCACAACCATTGCTTGATAGGAAATGGGAAACCCATCTTCTTTCTTCGCCAAACAACCTCGCGAGGAAGTATGTCCTCAACAGCCTTTCGCAGGATCCACTTTGTCCACCCGTCTCGAATCAACCAATCGACAGGGAGACCCATTGCGAATTCGACAATGCGGTGATCGAGGAATGGATAGCGCACTTCAATCGGTATCGCCATGCTGCTCTTATCACCTACGCGTAGCCAGTAAGGCATCAATGACCACTCTATATCCGATTTAAGGCGGTCATCGCACGAGGCCGGCAACTCGCGCAACTGAGCGTCGTGTTGTGACAACGCTAGCTGATAGAGATTCTCAACGGCGCCATTTCTCAAACCTGTGATCTTATTTAGTTTTGACGTTACCAACCGATATCCTGCGCGAGCCGGCGATGTATCTGAGGCTAAAAGGATCTCGCGAGCAGCACGTACGGCTCTGCCGTTTCGCTTCAGATCGAGAATTCGAAGTTGTCTATAATGATCATATCCGGCAAATAACTCATCTCCTCCAATTCCAGAAAGGCTGACTCGGTATCCGCGTGCTGCCAGAATCCGTCGTATTACGTGATCCGGAATGAGGTCCGGAGCGTGGAACGGCTCTTCCATGGCGATGACGAACCGATCGAAGTTTTCCCAGATCCATTCGTGAGGTGGATCAACGACCATATTGCGAGTGCCGTAGCGTGTAAGCACCGCGCTGGCAAAGGGCCATTCGTTCCATTCAGGTTCCTCAAAGCGAACCGTATAAGAGTCAATGTCACCGTTGCGAAGCTGTGATGCCATCGCCACCACGGTCGAGGAATCCAAACCGCCGCTTAGCGCGACGTTCACGGGCACATCAGCCCGTAAGCGCAAAGACACTGAATCTCTCAGTAGTCGTCTCAGCTCGCCACAATATTCCGGTATTTCTTTCGCGCTGCGGGCAGACGGCCGCTCCGCTGGAACCCTCCAGTAACGGCGGCTGGAAATCTGGTTATCTTTTGCTATTCGGATAATGGTGCCGGCTTGGATCTGCTCGATCCCCTCGAAAAACGTTCTAGTGTCGAGATCGCTGACTGCCTGCCTTAGGAAATTATGGGCAGCTTCGGAATTGACTTTGCGGTGTACGCTGTCACCCAAGCCTGAAAGCAAGGCTTTTATTTCTGACGCAAAGTAAACGCCGTCGTGTCCTTTGACCCAATAAAGCGGACGCTCGCCGGTGCGGTCCCGACAAAGGATTAGTTCTTGCTTGTCGAAATCATAGATTGCCAGCGCCCACATCCCATTGAACCGTTCGAAGCATTCATCGCCCCATGCGCGATAGCCCTCGACAATCACTTCAGTATCGGAGGCCGTGTGGAACCTGTGACCAAGTCTCTTGAGCTCGTCGCGCAATTCGAGGTAGTTATAAATCTCACCGTTGCAGATCACGCACGCGCGCCCGTCCGCGCTCCAGAAAGGCTGGTGACCGTCTCGCGAGGTATCGATTATCGAGAAGCGACGATGACCGATGGCGAGATCGGGCTCCTTAGAGTCAATCCAGGCAATATTCTCGTCAATTGATGGTATTGATTGAGCTTCGCGCGTCGAGGGATTTTTTGGGAACTCCGCGAATTCACCCGTTGATCTCCTGATGAATAGACTTCCCTCATCATCCGGACCTCGATGAGCGATGGCACGTATATATTCGAGCAGTTCTGAAGTCCGTGTATGGCTGGTACCGGACTTTAGGATTCCGACAATTCCACACATACGTCGTTGGCTTAAAGAAGCATCAATTGTTCCTGTGACTCGCACCGCTCAAGGCACGAAGCAACAGAGTATCTGACGTTGAGTGAATCGCGACGAGGTTGGCAAACTCTTCGAGGAGGTCCCCAGCGGGCTCTAATCCCGATGGTGAAATCAATCTGAAGATCTCATAACCCAATTGTCTTAGAAAGTACTTAACCTCAACCGTCGAATACCCGAACTTGCGTGCATGATGTTCGCAAGTCTCGAAAAAAATGACTGGCACCGCTAATGAGCGAAGCGTTTCCACGGAGCCACGTAAAATAAGTAACTCAGCCCCTTCAACATCGAGTTTCATTGCGTCGATTCGTCGAATTCCATTCGCTACTACATATTCATCGAGCGTCGCGCATGAAACGCGTGTCGAAGTAGCAGGACCCTCTGTTGCCGCGAACGAGTGTATTCCCTGATTCCAACCCAGGGAAAGCAGCATTTCTCTCTCACCCGCGGTCTCGGCAAGCGCGACATTGTTTAAGATTATGTTAGTCGCGCGGTTAACCCGCATGTTCAAGTTCAAGTGCTTAAACTGTGCCGGTGCGGGTTCAAAAGCATGAACGCTTCCATCGGAACCGACCTTCGTGCTTGCAAGCAATGTGTAATACCCGAGGTTAGCACCTACGTCGAAGAAAGTGTGACCACTCTCCAAAACGGATGAGATAGCTGACGTGACCTCGGGTTCATATGAAGTCTCGTCGTACAGCAGTAGCCGCTGGTTGTATTCCAACGGATTTGTAAGCCGAATATGCGTTCCCTCTTTGGTAGTGATACGAAGGAATTTTCCGAGTAGCTTGTTGACCGCACCTTTTCCCCGCTGAAAACTAAAATCTCTTAAGTACCATCTAGCAAACTTTCTTAACTGGGTTTCTAGCACGCGCTTCACCAAAGGTGGTAGGTTATTAATGAACTCTCTACGCCCAAAAAATCGGTTTTAAAAGCACCCCTTCAAGTATCATGTCTGCAATTCCTGAGTAACGCGCGAACGTATCGCAGATTGAAGAAGCCGAGAAAGGTCGATCAGTCCGGCTCGTCCACCCAAAACCGCAACCATAAACAAATACCCAAGAATCGTGAAAGCCACTTGCATAAAAAATCGCAAAGGGTCCCACTGGATCGGATTAGTAAGCGTGCCTGCCAAGTAACCAGAAGTTATAGCTGCCATTACTGGCACCAGCGCGGTCTTCACAATAGCCCATCCGATTTGTCGGGTGCTCCACCACGCAGTTATAGCCAAGGTCTTTGTGAGCAGGATCACTGCAATCAGGTCGGCATAAGCCCCTCCCATCGTGCCCCAGCGCTTACACATCGGAGGAATCGCGATCAAGAGAACCGCCAGTTGTACCGCCGTAGCGATACCAGTTAGATGTCCTTTACCGGTCCCGACTAGTAGCGCACTCGATGCAAACAGGATCGGAACCGCAAGTACCGTGAAACACATAACCTGCAGTGGCGGTACAACCGGTAGCCACTTAGAACCAATTACGTATTCAACTAGTATCGGCGCTGTCACGAAAAGAATTGAGCACGCGGGAGCGAGAAGCAAGTATGAGTTACGTACACATTCCCGAAGGGCTCGTTGAACCCGTGTCGGGTCATCTTGAATACGGGCGAGCGTCGGCACCAGAACAAAGTTGATCGCCCTTGCAAAGACGTTCGCAGGGGTCCGAGAGGCGTTCCACGCCATAGAGTAATAGCTCATTGACGCCGGTCCAATTGAAGCAGATACGATTAAGTTATCGACTCTACCGTTAAGATATCCGGCGAAGCCTCCAACGAAAACCTTTCCAGTACCATAGACGGTTTCGCGCCACACCCTACGAGAAGGCCAGCCACTCCACCGGATTGCACCCGACGCAACCACACGAGACCAGAGTAAAACAGAGATCAGCGCGCTGCTGGCTACGTTTGCCCACGCGACGCCGATGAATCCCCGTCCGATGATCAGCATCAGTACCGCTAAACCTACGAAAAGAACTGGCTGTAGAATCTGAAGCTGAGCTATCAGGTTCAACTTCAACTGCCTCTGCAGAACCACCTGGGGATACCCGCTCAATAATTCAATAACAGGTAGCCACGCGAGTACCAGAATGAGATGACCTAATGGCACTGATGCTGAGTTATGGCTGGTAAGGTAATAAGCAACCTGAGAAAAGAAAAGACCCAGGGCCGCAAACGAGAAGGCTAGTATGACCGCCCGAACACACGCTGCCGCAAGTGCAAACTGACCCTCGCATTCATCTCCGCTCGCCGCTACCGCTGCGGTTTCAGGATAAAACCCTAAAATGGAAACGACCCCGCTGACAATGACCCCCAAGCCAAGTAATCCAACCTCAACGGGCTCGAGAACGCGCGCGGTCACGATCATCAGCACAACCGTTAGAACACGTGTGACGATCTCTGCGGTTCCTGAAGCCATGGCCGCGCGGGCGGCGACGTGAGTTAGGGGTTGCGGCGACTTGTCCACGGCTTTTGTTTCCGTGGTATCTGTTATGGGCGGCATTTATCTAAAATGCGTCCTCAGTTCCCGCTCGCTCCGGCGCCCTGCTCATATTCCCCGTATGCTTCATAGGAATACGAGTCGTAGCCTTCGTCATTGAGGTTGACGTTATTCAAAACCACTCCAAAGATGTTGGCGCCTGCGACCGACAGCTCGTGTCGAGTTCGTCGCACAACTTCGCGAGTGCTCTTGCCCCCGTGCACCACCAGGATAACGCCGTCAACCATAGTTGACAGAATTACCGGATCGGTAACTTTTAATAGCGGTGGCGAGTCGATGACGATGTGATCATAGCGCTCGCCAAGAATCTGGAGCATCTCTCTCATCCGCGGCGAACTGATCATCTCCGCGGGGTTTGGTGGAATTCGCCCGGCGGTGATCACCGAAAGATTCTCAACGGGTAACTCCTGTATAACGTCCTCGAGTTTCCCTCGCCGTGATAAATACGTTGATAAGCCAACAACGTGATCGACCCCGAGCACCTTATGAACGGATGGCTTTCGAAGATCACAGTCGATTATCAAGACCGACGATCCAAGCTGCGCCAGCGAGATAGCCGTATTTACCGCCGTGGTTGTCTTACCTTCGCCCGGTTGGCCGCTGGTTATCAAGATCGTCTTCGGCGGCTTCTCAGTCGACGACAGCAATACCGATGTCCGCAGAACTCTATAGGCTTCAGCCACGGACGACCGTGAATCCAGAGCCAACAATCGATCGGAGTTGAATACTGTATTCGCATTCAACGAGAGGCCACCTTGGGTTTGGCCCGAACCATTGGACGCTGCCTTAAGTGCGCGTCGCTTCCGACCACCAATTGCCGGTATTACGCTGAGAGCCGGCAATTGCGTGTAACGACTGACATCCTCCACAGTCTTCACCGTGTTATCCAGATACTCCAGGAAGAAGACCAGACCGACGCCTGCGAGCAAGCTGACTAAAAATCCGATTAGTATTGTGCGGGGTCTGTTGGGCGCAACAGGAGCCCGCGGTACTTGTGGCGGGTCGATCATCTTGGTGTTGTTGTGCTGTTCGTGCTCCTGGATCTTGGATTGATTTGTCTTCTGTAAAAACTCCGTATAGAGCGAGTTGGCAATTTCGACGTTCTTTTTGAGTATGTTGAATTGAATA
>DATFWY010000332.1:0-56451 GCA_035258805.1 Blastocatellia bacterium
CAAATGCCGATGCCTCGTAGAAGCTGATATGAGTCACCGGTTCATCCAATTTATCTTTAACGGGATTGAGACCAGAGAAATCTCTGATCAACCATTCGCCGCCATCGAGCTCCCAATAAAGAGGCGCATGCCATGACTCGGCTTGAATGCAGTACCACGCATCTGAAAACCACCACCGAAAATCTGAATACCCGTTGTCACGCATGAACTCCAGGTAGTCTCCGTTACTGACCGGCACGCGATCAATAGCGAAATCCTGCACAAAGACCTGGTGAGCCGGTTTCTCATTGTCGAAGGCAAACTCATCGCCCGCATGTCCAAGCAAGAACAAACCACCTTCAATTTCTGCCATCCCCTTCACAGTCGTACCCG
Organism: Blastocatellia bacterium; assembly: GCA_035258805.1. Taxonomy (GTDB): domain Bacteria; phylum Acidobacteriota; class Blastocatellia; order UBA7656; family UBA7656; genus Onstottus_A. Next base: position 373 of record DATFWY010000332.1, read on the forward strand.
AAGGAGAGGGTCCCTTTAATTTCGGCTTGTATAGATCGCAAAGCAGATGCTTGATGTCATAGACCAGCAGCTCCTGATGCTGCATCTCGTGCTCCAGCCCGAGTCTCACCAATGACAGCAGCGCGTCTGGATCTTCCCGCTCACCGCACCGCTCCAGGAGCTCAAGCATCGCATCATCAATGCGTTTACGATATGCGACCGTTTCCTTTACGGTTGGTCGCGACCGAGTGCCCCGCTTGTCGCGGTCGATCCTGGTGCCAAATCTCTCGTAATAAGAATTGAAATAGTAGAGATAATCCTCGGAAAAGATCTTGTAACCGTCGAGGTGGTCCTTCAGCAGCAGCTCAAAGAACCAGGAGGTGTGTCCGATATGCCATCTGGGCGGACTCATGTACGGAGCGGTTTGTATCACGTAGTCTTCTGTTTCGAGCGGCTCGACGATTTGCATGGTTCGAGAACGAGTGTCCTTGAAGAGCTCGATAGTGTCACTGACGTTTGTCAGGGTAAGCTTGTCGCGCTTTGCTTGCATGCTCAAGTTGATTCTCCTTTTAAGTCCCTGCTCTAAAGTGAAGTGCCCACGTAGTAACGACTTCAGTCGTTATTTGTTGTTAATCGTACGTTACCTCGAGTAATCGGTTTTGCAAAAAACAATAAAGTCCATACTACGTGAAAGGAAAGAACGACTAAAGTCGTTACTATGTGAAAGACTAAATTTCTTCCCTCGGCATGAAAGAAAGAACGACGAAAGTCGTTACGTGAGAGCTAAACTGCGTCCATCGCCATAAACAGACTGTTCAATGACTCTGCCAAAGTTGGATGAGCAAATATTGCTTCCTTCAGCGCCGTGTACGGCAACTTCCCCATAATTGCTATTTCCAGCATCGCCATCAACTCGCCCCCCTCAATCCCAAGAACCGCGCAACCCAGAATCTGATTGGTATTCGCATCAACTACGGCTTTCATAAATCCGCGGGTTTCGCTCATTTCAATCGCGCGCGCTACCGAAGTCATCGGGAGCTTCGCTACTCGAATGTTTAGACCTTTTTCGCGTGCCTCGGTTTCACTCAGACCAACTCGACCTAGTTGAGGATCAATAAAAATCGTACTTGGGACCAATCGTTCTTTCGTCGATGTCTCGCGCCCCCCAAGAAGGTTTGCACGGAGAATTCTAAAATCGTCATACGATATGTGCGTGAATTGAGGACCACCGTTCACATCACCAAGCGCATAAACACCGGGCACGTTCGTTTCCAGACCATCGTTTACCTTTACATATCCTCGCCGGTCGGTTTCAATCCCGGAAGCTTTGAGATTTAGCCGGTCAGTGTTCGGTGTTCGTCCAACCGCAACCAGCAGGTGCGTACCCGACAGGGTCTTTTCGCCTTCAGCGCTTGTGGCGGTGATACGGACCTTTCCTTCGCCAAGCCCGGCGCCAGTTACCTCGGTGTTCAACAGCAAATCAATTCCGTCTTCGCGCAGGATCTTCGCGATTTCGTCTGCGATATCAGGATCCTCCTGCGTAAGAACCCGATCGCCGCGATGGACGATGGTAACTTTACTGCCAAAGCGCCTGAACATCTGACCAAATTCCAATCCAATGTACCCACCTCCCATGACGAGCAGATGATCGGGCAGTTCATCAAGCTCCATTATGGATGTGGAATTCAGGAATGGAACGCCGCTCAGACCCTCGATGTCAGGGACCGAGGGGCGACCACCTGTATTTATGAATATCTTCTCAGCGCGTAATGTTCGCTTACCTCCGTCGTTCAATTGAACGTCAAGAGTCTTCGGTCCGGTAAACGTCGCTTCGCCTTTCAACAGATCCAGACCGTTGGTTAGCTCGACACCCCGGAGACCCCCGTCGCGGAAGCTATCCACAACTCTTTGTTTGCGCGCCCGGACTTCACTCATATTCACGGTAAGCGATTCTGTGTGCACGCCGTAATCAGCCGATCGGCGCGTAAGGTAAGCAACACGACCGCTGTTAAACATCGTTTTGGTGGGAGTGCAGCCGACGTTTATACAGGTCCCGCCGATGTACTGCCGTTCGATAAGCGCGGTTTTCCATCCGGCCCTGGCCAATGCCTTGGCGAGCGGAGTGCCGCCCTGTCCCGAGCCGATCACAATTCCGTCGTACTGTTCCGGATCCGGCATTTTTCACCTCCTGATGCTTTCGCGACACTACCAGGCGTCAAATCGCTGTTCGGCGAATGCGCAAGCGATCACCGAGCCAATCCATCAAGATGACCAGAGCATAGATTATTCCAACGATCGTGAGAGTGCGAGAATAGAAACCAAGTTGAACGTTATTGTAGATCGCCTGACCGAGCCCGCCACCGCCTACGAGCCCGAGAATTGTTGATACCCGTAGATTCATCTCCCATCGAAGCACGGTGTAACTAATCAAAGTTGGTCTCGCTTGAGGCCAGATCCCCCACAACAGAGTCTGTAACGGGCGCGCGCCAGTTGCGCGAAGCGCCTCGACCGGACGCGCCGGCACTTCTTCAAGCGTTTCTGCGTACAGCTTGCCTAACACACCGCCGCTGTGCAAGCCGATTGCCAGGGTTCCGGCAAAAGGGCCAAGTCCAACCGCCAAAATGCACAACAGCACCCAGACCAACTCCGGAATCGACCGCAGCAAGTTAAGAGAGAGCCTTGCAACATAATAAACAGAGGCTCGACCCACGCTCGAAAGCAACGACCGGTGACCCGGTTCATCCTCTCCGGAGAACAGGAATGTCGACGTTGCCGGAAGGGCGAGCACCGCGCCAACCGCAATGGCGATCAGCGTTCCCATGACCGAGATGCCAATTGTTTGGAGAAGCGGTAGGGCAAGAGAACGCAGGTACACAGGATCGAGATCAGGCGGGAACATCTGTGCCGCAAAGCCTGCCATTCGCGACACTAAACCCACGCGCGTAGCTGTAAAGAATCCAGTACTGTAAAAGCTCGCCGCAACAACAGCGGTTGCCACAAGGAGAGTTGCTCGTGTTCTTCGATCTGCGTGATACACGAGACTCGGTTGGTCATCATTCTTCTGAAACGCAAACCTGCCCGCGGGTGCGTTCGCGTGCAGCCGCCGGCGAAGGTAGCGGCTGAAGTGGTCGGTAGCGGCTACGAGACCTATCAAAGCCAAAATAAGCGTGGCCAGCTGTCCGTACTCGAAGAGCCGCATCGACAGATTTATTTCGTAGCCGATACCTCCGGCACCGATGAAACCAAGCACGGATGCGGACCTCGCGCAGCATTCCAGCAAATACAGGGTATAAGAAACAATACTCGGTTTAGCCTGGGGCCATATCGCCCGAAGAAAAACCTGGAGACGCGTCGCGCCAGTAGCATGAAGAGCTTCAAGCGGTCGCGAGTCGACGTCTTCGAATACATCAGCATAGACTCGACCGAGCAGACCGCCGTAGCTAACGGCGAGCGCTAGCGCCCCTGCCAGCGGGCCCAATCCTACCGCAACCACAAACAAGAGCCCCCACATTAAATCCGGCACTGCTCGCATAAATCCCAACAGGGCGCGGCAGCTGCGGCTGAGCCACGCGACAACCAGTTTGCTTACGCCGGGCGGCTCGCCCGCCAATATCACACCTCGCTGCCAAAGCGTAGGAGTGGAGAGCACGCCCAACGGCAACCCGATCGCTATAGCCAGAGTGGTTCCGGCAATGGCCAGCGCTGCGGTCCTTATGAGCGCGGCGCCCACAACGCGAAGGAAATAGGGAGATAAGTCAGGAGGAAAGAGGCTGCTGATGAAGGCCCAAACCGCAGCCGATGTCCCAGGCGCAAACAGCACAGTCGGCCGCATTTCCGCAGCCCGCCAACAAACGATCAGCGCTGCACTGAGCGCGAGCGCCGTGGCCAGTCGCCTAAGATTCATCAAGCGCGCCTCGGAAGAGGCAGGCTCGATGCTACCGCGCGCGATGTTGTTTATAGCTGAATTCACCGGAAGGTTCTTGGATATCCGGATCTAATCGAACATCATCCTTTAGTTTGAAGGTGTCACCGTAGAGCGCGATTAACTCGTCGCGCCTGATGGCCGACGGAGCCTTGTCGAAGAGGATCTGCGCATGGCGCAGGGCAACCACCCGTGGGAAATAGCGAAGCGCAAGGTCGACATCGTGCATAGTGGCAACCAGGGTGCGCTTCCCGTTCTGAACGAGTTCCAACAAGAGAGAGGCTATGGTTTCAGTAAGCGCCGGATCGAGAGACGCAAACGGCTCGTCTGCGAGAATTACATCAGGGTTCTGCATAAGCACTCGAGCGATAGTGAGGCGCTGTTGTTGGCCACCGGATAGCTCGTCTGCGCGAGCACGGTGCTTATCCTCCAGTCCTACGGCTTCGAGCGCGGCCATTGCCTTTTCGGTATCGCGCTTTGTTGGGCGAGCTACGTTTCGAATCGTTTCCAGCAGGGACCAACTCCCAAGCCTTCCACATAATGTGTTCTCGAGGGTCGACAGCGATGGTACCAGTTGGTGCTGCTGGTAAATTGTTCCTATGCGCCGTCGCATCTGGCGCAATTCTCGACTGGACATTGTGCTCACATCTCTCTGGTCAAAGATCAGCTCGCCGCTTGTAGGACGAAGGGTTGCGTTGAGAAGCCGGAACAATGTCGTCTTACCCGACCCGGATGGTCCTAGTAGCGCGACTGTTTCAAAAGGGAGAACATCAAAGGTTAACCCATCGAGCGCCCGGACCGCTCCGTTGCCCGATTGATACTTTTTTGTGACGTCCTTGAGCGAGTAGATCACTTCAATAGTCCTGCATCGCCTGCCGCCTGACGCAGCTTATCGTAGTCTCGGTCGTTGGCCCTCACGTATTTCTTCGCACGCATGACGTCGAGCACCGGAGTATGCTGAGGGTTGCTTGCATCCAGTTTCAAAAATGCTGAGGAGAACGCTTCCTGGAGTTTCGGATCGAGCCCTTTGCGCGCGACCCATATGTAATCGAGGAAAGGAGGAGAGGTCAGAAACACCTTTACCTTTGCAGCATCCAGTTTACCGTCGGCTACCATCTTCTGGTACACCGTCTCGTCCAACGCCCCGGCGTCGACCCGCTTATTCGCTACAGCAAGGGCAGTGGCATCGTGCCCGCCGGTGTAGATTGCTTTCTTAATCACTTCCGCGTCCACGCCGGCTTCGCGCATGAAGTATTCCGGCATTAGATGACCTGAGGTCGAATTCACGTCTCCGAATGCGAACGTGTGACCTTTCAGATCAGACAAGCTGCCGATTCCAGAGTCCTCGTGCGTGATAAACAGGCTATGAAAATTCTGGTCCTGATCGCGCTGCACAAGCGGAATAACGCCCGCTCGTTTTGACGCCTGCACGTACGTGAAACCACCCAGGTAAGCTATGTCCACCTGGTCGTTGGCGATCCCTTCTACCACCGCCGCGTAATTCGTAGGAACGGTAATTTCGACCTTCGCACCAGTTTCCTTTTCGAGGTAAGCAACGAGCGGCTCGCTTTCGCGAATCATTTTCCCGGGATCGGTAGTGGGAATCATGCTGACGCGCAACGCCTGCGCCGTACCCGCGTGGCAGCCTGCGATAATGGACAGAGAAGCTACAAACAGAAGGCTCAAAAAGAGCCGTAGCCTGTAGGGCATTTGGTTTTGGACCTCCTCGAGATTTTGAACGCAGTTCTATCGGATGCTAACTCACTATTATCGATTGCGACGTTCGCTTCACAACGCGCCCGATGACTTCAGCGTGGGGATAGGACTCACGAAGCTTCGCGAGAAGTTCAGCACTCTTCTCCGGTGTAATCGCGATCAACAAGCCTCCGGCGGTTTGCGGATCGTAGAGCAGGCTCTGCATTTGTTTACCCACGCTTGCGGCAATTTCGATATCATCGCCGATGTACTCCCGGTTTGTTTTGTCACCACTTGTCAGCAAGCCGGCCCCCGCAAGGTCGAGAGCGCCTGGCAGGATAGGCACGCGCGACGAGTCGATTTCGATGGTTACCCGGCTTGCGCAGGCCAGCTCCCAGGTGTGTCCCAGGAGTGCAAATCCGGTCACGTCGGTCGCGGCCTTTACACCAAATTCTCGCATCGCGGCAGCGGCGGCCTTTCCGGAAGTCAGCATCGTTTCCAACGAGGCAGCGGCGACTTCAGGATTAGTTTTGGCAAACTTGATCCCGGTTGAGATGACCCCGGTTCCTATCGGCTTTGTAAGTATGATCATATCGCCCGGTCGCGCACCGTCATTGGTAGCAACATGATTCGGGTTAATTACTCCGGTTACCGAGTAGCCAAACATGATCTGCTGATTGTCCACGGTGTGGCCGCCAAGCAATGCAACTCCGTTTTGGGTCAGAACCTCGAGCCCTCCTCGCATTATCTCCGCAAGAATCGAAAACTCGACACCCTTTTTCGGAAAACATGTGATCGCCATCGCGGTGATGGGGGTTCCGGCCATCGCCCACACATCGTTGATTGAGTTCAGAGCCGCAATGCGCCCGTAATCAAACGGGTCGTCAACGATCGGCGTAAAGAAATCCAGCGTCTGCACCAGCGCCAGATCGTCGGATAGACGGTAAACTCCTGCATCGTCAGCCAGATCGAAGCCAACGATTACATTCGGGTCGCGTGGCTGTTTTGGTAACTCGCTCAGCACCTGGGCGAGCGCGCTCGGCGCAAGCTTAGCAGCTCAACCCGAGCACGAAACCATCTCTGTCAATCGCATCAGGCTTTCTCCTCCAATCTAATATAGCGAAAACTACATCCTCTAACCAAACGCTAGACAAGGTCGCAGGCTGGGGCGTAGTTTTTCACCCATGCCACGCGTGCTGCTGTTATTGCCCACCACCACGTATCGCACAAAGGCGTTTGTCGATGCCGCCTTAAAATTGAGAGTAGACGTCGTCGCGGCATCGGAACAGCCGAGCACGCTCGAAAAACAGAATCCTGAAGAATTGCTTACACTCGAATTCTCCAATCCCGAGGTGGCCGCGCGGCAGGCCGAGGAATACGCGGCCAATTACCCCATCGACGCTATTATTCCTGTTGATGAAGATACGGCAGTTGTTGCCGCTTTGGTGGCGGAGGTTTTGAACCTCGAGCACAACCCCGTTGAGGCAACAATCACAGCCAAAAACAAATACCATATGCGGGAGGTGCTCAATAGCCACGGCATGAAGGTTCCTTCATTCGTGCTGATGTCTCTTGATCAGGATCCAGGCACGCTCGCCGATCGCATCGATTATCCCTGCGTCGTGAAGCCGGTGTTCCTATCGACAAGCCGGGGAGTAATGCGCGCAAACAACCAGATCGAATTGGAAGCCGCTCTGAAGCGATTGGACCGCATTGTTAGCGAACCGAAGATTGCGCGCCGCGGTGGAACGCTTGCCCGTAAGGCGCTGGTTGAAAGATTTATTCCAGGGTTTGAGGTCGCGGTGGAGGGGCTGATTACAGCCGGTCAATTTCGACCGCTTGCCATCTTTGATAAGCCCGACCGGCTCGATGGGCCCTTCTTCGAGGAAACGATTTACGTTACACCTTCGCGACTGGAGCGCGCTGTTTTGCGCAAGGTCGTCGAAACAACAGCGCAAGCAACGCGCGCAATGGGTCTAATAAAAGGGCCGGTGCATGCCGAGTTGCGCGTGAATGAGGCGGGCGCGTGGATAATCGAGGTCGCTGCCCGCGCAATCGGCGGGCTGTGCTCGCGCGCGTTGAAGTTCGACGGCGACGTGTCGCTTGAAGAAGTGATCATCAGGAATGCTATTGGAGAAAACACAAGTTCTATCCAACGCGAGAGCCTGGCATCGGGCGTGATGATGATTCCGATTCCTCGCGCCGGGGTCTTGAGAGAAGTTCTCGGATTGGCTGCCGCGAAGAACGTGCCGTGTGTAGAAGACATTGTAATCTCGGCCCACATAACTCAGAAGATTGAGCCTCCGCCGGAGGGGGCAACTTATCTCGGTTTCATTTTCAGCCGTGCTGACACTCCGGATCAGGTTGAGCAGGCGCTTCGCGAGTCTCATTCAAGGCTGGAATTTGTGATTGATTGAATTTCAGAGAATGGGCCAATTACAGTACCGTCGAGAAAGTCTGCGTACCTTCGCGGGCCTCGCCTCTGCGATGGCTGTTCAATGCGTTGGTGCTTCACAGCCGAGTCGCCGAGCACGCCGAAATTCGCAGAGAAAAACCTATTGGAACGCTCAAAAGGCGTTACTGAAAACACTCTTTGCTTCAGACCTATCTAAAGGCATAGCATGAAAATAATGCCAAACGCAGAGCATTCCATTCTCCTCGTTTCGTGTTACGAGCTGGGCCATCAACCGGCCGGCATAGCCATGCCGCTCGCGCTCCTGCAGCGAGCCGGTTATCACACGGAAACACTGGATGTTTCTGTTGAGGGATTCGATGAGGATAAGGCAAAGCGAGCCAGATTCGTCGGAATCTCGGTTCCCATGCACACCGCCCTGCGACTCGGTTTGCGACTGGCGGAACAGATTCGCAGACTGAATCCAGGTACTCACATCTGCTTTTACGGTCTTTACGCTTCACTGAATTCTGAGTACTTATTAGGCGGTGTCGCCGACTCTGTGATTGGTGGAGAGTTCGAAGAAGCCCTCCTGGAGCAAGTAAGGTCAGTCTTACAAGAGAACGAAACTGCGGACGAACGACTTAGGAAGGCAACTAATCATTCAGTGTCCGTGCTTGCTCGGCTTAATTTTGCGACACCCGATCGTCGAATGCTAGTGCCGCTCGATCATTACGCGAAGCTCGAATTTCGGGGCGAGCAGCGGCTGGCTGGATACGTTGAAGCGAGCCGCGGTTGTCTTCATCTCTGCACACATTGTCCTATTCCGCCGGTTTATAACGGACGTTTCTTCATCATTCCCAAAACAGTTGTCCTCGAGGACATCCGGGGATTCGTTGCCGCCGGTGCGCAACACATCACCTTCGGCGATCCCGATTTTCTGAATGGGCCGCGGCATTCTCTGGAGATCGCGCGCGCGATGCACCAGGAATTCCCTGAAGTCACTTTTGATTTGACGGCGAAGATCGAGCACATACTAAAACATCGAAATTTGATCCCCGAGTTCGCCCGAGCCGGCTGTATCTTTGTTGTTTCCGCCGTAGAGTCATTGAGCAACACCGTGCTTAAGCATTTGGACAAGGGGCATACGAAAGAAGACGTGACTGAGGCCCTTTTGATCCTGAGAGGCGCGGGCATATCGTTCCGGCCGACCTTTGTCTCGTTTACACCTTGGGGAACGCTTGATGATTACATCGACATGCTTGAGTTCATCGAGTCCGAGGGTTTGATCGATAACGTCGATCCTGTGCAATACAGCATTCGTCTTCTGATACCGCCAGGCTCATTGATTTTATCGCAGCAAGATAGCTCGCGTTGGCTCGGATCACTCGTGCAGGATTCATTCAGTTACGAGTGGAAGCATCCGGACCCAATTATGGACGAGCTACACAGGCGAGTCAGCGCTTTGGTAGAAGGGGCAGCCAGCAACAACGAAGACACACGTCGAACGTTTTATGAAATCCTCCAGCTGGCTTACGAGACGAGTGGTGAAGCGACAGAAAAGCGCATTGCCCAGTACGCGAATCCCTTGCGATTGCGGCCGCCTCGGCTAACTGAAGCATGGTTCTGCTGAGCGGAACCAACCCGGGACCAGTTTGGTCCCCTGGAAAAAGGATCGGGCTTGTAAGTTCAAAATACCACCGGCGAGAGCGTGCAAAGTTGACAAGATACCATCGGTTATTAGGTCGAAATTGAACCTCCATCGGCTGAAACCCCGATGATAGCTAAAGACAAATTCACTGGGGTGAAGTGGCTTAGCGTAGATTGAATCGTTTATAATCAAACTCTTGGAGAAAGGAAAACCGAGGAGCACTATTATGAGTTCACCATTCAACATTCAAATCAGGGCCGAAGTAGACCGGCAGGACATTCACGTATGCCGTTTCACTGTCGATCGTCTGGTAAACGAAGGAACTGCTTCCTTTTTCACCCCGGAAGAAGCGAAAGACAACAGCCTTGCCGACAAGCTATTTAAAATTCCGGGCATCATGAAGGTAGATCTCAACGACAACATCGTCGAAGTCACTCAAGGCGGGAGTGAGGACTGGAGACAATTAGGGAAACGTGTCGGAACCGCCATTCGGTCTTTCTTAAATCCTGCTCCGGAAATACCTGAAGGCGATCGATTACCTTCTGAGGCTGTTAGAATGCGGGTCCAACAGGTTCTCGACGAAATGATCAATCCTGGAGTGGCATCTCACGGAGGGTTCGTGGAGCTGTTGGATGTTCAGGACGACAACGTTTTCATTCGAATGGGCGGAGGCTGTCAGGGTTGCGGTGCAGCAGACATAACTCTGAAGATGGGAATTGAGAGATTGATCCGAGAGCAGGTGCCGCAGGTTCGCGAGATTCTGGACACCACGGACCATCACTCGGGAACGAACCCGTATTATGCTCCGTCGAAGTAGATCTAAAGCTGCCTGATTGGAATTTGGTTAGAGTGTCGCTTTGTAAAGTGTGAAAGGCCAGCTAATGAGCTGGCCTTTCGTATCAGTAACCTCTAACTTTACTTGAACGACGATAATCGAGCTGGGCAGTATTACCCGAACATGTCCTTGACCTTATCGACGATTCCTCGATCCTGATGTCCATTGGCTTCCATCGTGGCAAGTTCCTCAAACAACCGCCGCTGCTCCTTCGATAAGTTTGTTGGCGTCACAACGTTGACCGATACATACAGATCACCACGACCTCTTCCGCCTAGCACCGGCATACCCTTTCCTTTTATCCTGAACGTGCTTCCGCTCTGAGTGCCCTCGTTCACTTTGAAGCTGTGTTCGCCGTCAAGCGTACGCACACTCAGTTCTGCTCCAAGCGCAGCCTGCGCAAATGACACTGGTACCATGCAATAGAGGTTGGAGTCGCGGCGTTCAAAGAACTCATGATCCTTGATGTGTACGATGACGTACAAATCACCGCGTGGTGCCCCTAGCTCGCCAGCCTCACCCTCCCCTGCTATTCGCAATCGTGAGCCATTATCGACGCCTGCCGGTATTTTTATCTCGAGCATCTTCTCTCGCTCGATGCGGCCATCGCCACGGCAGGTTCGGCATACGTCTCTGATAACTTTTCCGTGGCCGCGGCAGGTGCTGCAGGTTCTGGTGACCGAAAAGAATCCTTGCTGGTAACGGACCTGTCCGGTGCCTCCGCAAGCTGAGCATCGCACCGGCTGCGAACCTTCGGCAGCGCCATTACCGTTGCAAGTGTCACAGGTCTCAAGACGCGGCACGCGGATCTTCGTTTTCAACGGAGCTGCCGCTTCCTCAAGTGAGATTTCAATATCGTAGCGCAGATCCGAGCCGCGTCGCGGCCCAGCTCGACGGCTCGAGCGGCCACCGAAAATGTCCCCCATTCCGAACATATCGAAGAGATCTTCGAATCCGGGGAATCCCTGTCCAAAACCTGCGCCCGCGGCCGCGCCGGCGCCCACGCCAGCGTGACCGAATCGGTCGTACCGCGCACGAAGCTCCGATTGAGATAGGATCTGATAAGCTTCGTTAACTTCCTTGAAGCGTTCTTCGGCCTCGTGATCGCCGGGGTTTTTGTCGGGGTGGTACTTAAGCGCCAATCGCCGGTAGGCTGCCTTCAACTCCTGCTCGTTCGCCTCGCGTCGAACACCCAATATCTCGTAATAATCGCGTTTGCTGCTCAACTCTCTTCTTTCCTTGGTTCCTGGCTTCAAGGTCCTGGTTATTGTTCCGATGCTCGCCCAACGTCATTGTATCTGATTTTTGAGCAAGGTGGGATCTTAGAAAAACCGAAGCTTGTTGGACAAGATCCTCGAACCCCTTAACCAGAAACCGCGGAGGGATTATAACAAACTCTACGACACCTCCGACACTGGTGCAGCCTCCTCTTCTTCCGGCGGCTTTTCTGCCGGTCCCGATGCAAGCCCGGTAGGACGAAACATCGCGTCAGTAATCAAACGAGCGGCGCGCTCGAGCTGTTCCAGCGTATTACGCATCTCACTCGAGTCTTCGGAAGTGAATGTGTTTCGGGCATTGTCGACCGCACCTCTTACAAACTCCTGGTCTTCGGTGCTCAACATCCAGCCAAACTCGGCGAAAGAGCGTACAGTGTTCTGAAGCAATCCTTCGAGCCGATTTCTCGCGATGATGATCTCTCTCATTCGCCGGTCCGTTTCAACATTCCGATTCGCCTCTTCTATCAAATCGTAGATTTCAGACGCCGAAAGGCCCGACGAAGGAGTTATTCGCATAGCCTGTTCCAGCCCGGTCATCTTGTCGCGGGCGGAAACTGAAACGATACCATCTGCATCAACTTCGAAACTCACCTCAATCTGTGGCAGACCTCTGGGTGCAGGCGGAATACCTACCAGTTCAAAACGCGCGAGGCTGCGGTTGCCGGCAGCAATATCGCGCTCACCCTGTAAAACGTGGACCTCGACAACCTGCTGGTTGTCGGCAACGGTCGTGAAAACCAGGCTCTTTTTCGTCGGGATTGTCGAGTTGCGATCCAGAAGCTTGGTAAACAATCCGCCTCGCGTTTCGATGCCCAGAGACAGGGGTATGACGTCGAGCAGGATCAAATCCTTTACATCGCCCGCGAGTACGCCGACCTGAATCGCCGCGCCTATTGCGACCACTTCGTCCGGATTAATCTCGATCGACGGTTCGCGTTTAAAGATCTCTCGCACTCGATCAATAATGATCGGTGACCGGGTTTGTCCGCCAACCAGAAGCACTTTGGTAATCTGTTCGGGTGTCAACTTTGCGTCACTAATTGCTTTCTGGCACGGATCCACTGTTCGGTCGACCAGATCGTGAACCAGCTCCTCGAACGTCGTTCTGGTCAGCGTCTTGTTGAAGTGTTTTGGACCCGTGGGGTCGGCAGCAATAAACGGAAGATTCAATTGAGACTCGCTCGTTGTGGAAAGCTCACACTTTGCTCGTTCGGCAGCTTCCTTGAGACGTTGCAGGGCAAGGCGGTCTGGTCGGAGGTCGATTCCGGTCTCCTCTTTGAACGAGTCGATCATCCAATCGACGATTCTCTGATCGAAATCTTCCCCGCCAAGGAAAGAGTCTCCACAAGTAGACAGCACTTCGAAGACGCCGTCCGCCATTTCCATTATCGAAATGTCAAAGGTTCCGCCGCCGAGGTCAAAGACGGCGATTCGCTCGTTGTCCCTTTTGCCGAGCCCATAGGCGAGAGCTGCGGCGGTCGGCTCATTGATAATACGTTGAACGGTCAATCCTGCTATCTTCCCGGCGTCCTTTGTGGCTTGCCGCTGGATGTCATCGAAATACGCCGGCACGGTAATGATCGCTTCGGTGACTTCATCGCCAAGAAACTCCTCGGCGGCGAGTTTCAGCCGCTGGAGCAGGATCGCTGAGATTTCCGGAGGCGAATAATCCCTTCCACGCACGCGAACGCGGCAGTCGCCGTTTGTGGCATCGGTGATCTCGTAAGAGCACACCTGCAGCGCTCGCTGAACCTCGGGCGAATCAAACTTGCGGCCCATCAAACGTTTCACTGCGTAGATGGTATTCGCCGAGTTCGTAATCGCCTGACGTTTTGCGATTTGACCTATCAGTCGTTCCCCCTTCTCAGTGAACGCGACCACTGACGGCGTCGTTCGCCCGCCCTCTTTATTGGGGACTATTTGCGTTACGCCGCCCTCAAGAATTGCCACGCACGAGTTTGTAGTGCCGAGGTCTATTCCGATAACTTTGCCCATGGGACTTCCCTCCTATTTCTGTCCATTCACATTTGAGAAGGTAAGGGGTCTGATTAATCGGGAGGGGCAGGAAGGGGAATTTCAGATTTTAAATTTCAGATTTCAAATTTCAGATGATTTCAGATTTCAAATTTGATTCCATCTGTTCACCACGTCAGAAAGCTCTTCGCTAACAAATCGGATATCGCAAAAATCGGAATTCGCAATTCCACAATAGTCAGTCGCAAATCGGAAATCCGTAATCGTCAATCGCAAATCTGAAATCGGCAAATCGCAAATCTGAAATCGTCAATCGACAATCGCAAATTCGCAATGGACAACCGTCAATCACTTTTCGGGGCTGGAGGCAACTTTAACTTTCGCTGGACGCAGCAGCCGATCTCCAATTCTGTATCCACGCTGAAACTCCTGGATCACCGTGTTCTCTTTATGCTTATCGGTTGCTTCCGTCGTCACCGCCTCGTGGACGTGGGGATCAAAGGTTTGTCCGACAGCTTCAACTGCTTCGAGACCGAACTTTGACAACGCGTCCTTGAACTGTTTGTGAATCAACTCAACGCCATGTCGAAGCGCCTCGGCGTCGCCTTCACTTGTCTCCAGACTCGAGAGCGCGCGTTCAAAGTTGTCCACGACCGGCAAGAACTGAAGTAAAACGTCATCGCGGCCGTGCTGATAAAGCTCCGCGCGCTCGCGCTCGGTCCGTTTACGATAGTTCTCAAATTCAGCCTGTCCCCGAAGCAACTTGTCGTAAAGCGCACTTTTCTCCGCAAGAAGCCCGTCTATCTGGGACTGGAGCTTTGCGGTCGAATCCTCCGGCAGCGACTCGTCGACCCCTTCGGGATCGGAGGCTTCTATCTCTACACCTGCCGGCTCGTCTACCGGCTGCTCCGCGTCGGCGGCAAACACTGTTTCCTGGGGCAAGTCAGATCCTTCCTTCAAAGATGACTCGAGATTCTCTTCTCCCTCAAAATTAATCGGGATGTCCCTTGGCTCGTTCTTCTTATCTCTCATTTCCTTTAGCTATTAATAGTTCTATTCGAATTTCATTTTCCTCGCTGATCAGAGCGCCCAGGCTGACGCTCCACCCAGCGCATTCCCGAACAACTTTGCCACATGGTCAACAATCGCAATCAATCGGTCGTATTCAAGCCTCGTCGGGCCCACGACTCCGATGCTTCCCGCAACAGTCCCGCCGGGACAAACACATGGCGATGCGATCACCGTGCAGCCGCGCAGATCCGCAAATCGATTTTCGCTTCCGATCCGGACTGCCACTGTATCGCGGATCGCGCCCTCTATACACTGATTAAGTATCTCTACGATACGGCTCTTTTCCTCGAACATTTTGAATAACGCCCGCATTCGCTCGGTGTCCGCGAAGTCGGGTTTTGAGATTATGTTCGAAGCGCCCTCGATGAACACATCGGGCTTATCACCCTCCTGCAAACTTTGGCTGCACAAGACAATCGCATTGCGCAGTATTTGATCATACAGGGCTTTCTCTTCACTCATTCGAAGCAATAACTCGTTTCGGATCTCGATCAGCGTCCATCCGCGAAAATTCTCTACCAAATACCTGGAGGTTGCGTTCAAATCGTCCTGCGAGAACTCGCCCTCAACGCGAATTACGCGATCCTGCACGCGGCCCGTATTTGAAATCGCTATCACAAGTATTCGCGCGTCCGGCAATCTGACAAATTCTATATGCTGCAGTATTTCCCGCGCGCCGCCCGGTGAAACCACTATGCCCACGTTATCCGACAATTGCGATAAGAGACGGCTGGTGCGCTCCATCAGGACGTCAGGGTCTGCCATAGACTCTTCATCGAGCAACTGCTCGCTTATCTTTGCAGCATAAGACGGCGAAAGCTTCCTCGAGCTTATGAAATTGTCAACATAAAACCTGTAGCCCATATCCGTGGGCAATCGCCCCGCGGACGTATGCGGGTGCGTCAAATAACCTTCGTCTTCAAGCTCCGCGCAGATGTTGCGTATAGTGGCCGACGACAGGTTCTCTCGCGACTGTTTAGCCAGCGCGAACGATCCGACGGGTTGGCCCGTCGCGATGTGACCCTTCACGATTGTGGCGAATATCTCGCGTTTGCGGTCATCAAACCTGTTGCCGCTTCTCTTATTCATGTCCTATATAGGGGGCACAAATGGCCTGCAATTTCGAGGCCAACTTAACATCGCCGCCACGCCCTGTCAATAATAATGCCCCGCAAGGGTAGTACCCCGCAAGCTTTAAGGATATTGAACAAAATCAACCTGCTCCTATCGCTATGCCAGGACCGCGTTTTTCACATAAAAGGCGACTCTTATTGACAAGAAGCGGGAGGGAACAAGCTCTTAAGTGAATAATGCAACTCTTGATTGGCAAGAAATTAGAACTTGAACCGTCGGTGTGAGCAACCCAGCCTTGAGACAAGCTTGACTTCAATTCTATCTGCGCTATCATTGGTTCCCCTCTACTGAGTCGCTGGAAGGTGCTTATGTTACTGCCGTCTGAGGACTCAAAACGTAGCGATTTGGATCTGCAGCATCGGATTGAATCCGAAATTCATTCGTTATCAAAAAATCTTGGATCTCCCATTGGGCTCGGGGCCGACGAATTAGAGGCCGGAATCTCGCGACTAAACTCTCTACTCGACTTATTCAGACGTAGGGACGAAATAGTGAAAAGCCTGATCGATGGTTCTGCTGAAGATCGAAGTGCCTGGCAACGGCGACAATTACTCACGGAACGGGCGCGTCTAGGCAAGAATTTCAATCAAGCGATTAATACATTGTCGCAATCTCTCCGTCTCAGGCTGATATCGATAGGTATCCAGGCGCAACTCAGACAACAGGTTCTGCGGTCCCGCCGGCTATCAACGTCTTTAACCCCCGCCCAACTTTTGATCGTAGACAATGATTATGACACCTGCGAGATGCTAAAGGTTACGCTGGAAATGTCAGGCTACACGGTAATGACCGTTCGAAGCAAAGCTGAGGCGCTGCAATGGTTGCGACGTCGTACATTTGACCTTTGCATTTTGGATAATTGGCTGCCTTACAGGAGCGGGATTGAGCTGTGTCAGGAGATTCGCAAATTCGATTCGAAGATGCCTATCATTTTTTACTCGGGAGCCGGCAGCCAATCGGATAGACAAGCCGGAATCAATGCAGGCGCACAGGCATACCTGGTCAAGCCGGTTGTTATAAATGAATTGGAACAAACCATTGCTCGCTTTCTCGAAAAGAGTGAGCGCAATAGTGCAAAGACTAAGATCTGGTCCGACCATTAAACGTGCTCAATATATAAACTGAGTAATTCGAAAATAAGCTCGATCGAGATTATTTTGCTTTTGGCCCTCTCTGTAAGAAGAGTAAATTAACCTTAAGACCGCGTAAAATCGAAGCGGCCGATCAGCCCAAAGCGAAGAGCAGTCGTTATGAGAAGTATAGATGACGATATGATGCTGATATCCAAAAGGGTCTTAGAGCAATCAAACGCGCTGGCCAGGATAGTAGACGAATCAAATATACTTCGCGCTACTTCAGATAAACTGTGCGAAACGGTACGCGCGCAATTAAGAATGATTAAATTGGAACTAGGCGAATGGAGCGCCGGTGATGAGCGCGACTCTAGCAGCAAAAGGCCTTACTGATCCCAACGCTTCTTAGTGCCGACACCAGTCCGACCTCTCTCGACCAGCCTCTCTCAGCCTTGACAGACTGAATTCGTTTCTATAATTTTACTCTTTTCTGTAGAGACGTTTCCGAGGAGCATAGTCACATGAAGAGGACCTTTCAACCTAACAATCGCAGACGTGCCAAGACACACGGATTCCGTGTGCGAATGAGCACCAAAGGCGGGCAGCTTGTGCTCAAACGCCGTCGCGCAAAGGGTCGCAAACGACTGACACCAGCACATTACTGATCAGATTGAGTGATGAGGTCTGTGCTCTCAGTCGAGCGTCTTACCTACCAGTCCTCGGCCCTCATGTCATTATGTCCGGTGAAGCATCTGCGAAGTTCCCCAAGTCCGACAGGATCCTGAAACGCGACATCTTTCGACGCGTTTACGAGGAAGGCCGCAAGTTACAGTTCAATTACTTCACCGCATTTGTGCTTCAAAAGCAGACCCTGCAACCTCGCATTGGCATCACCACAACGCGGAAAACAGGAAATTCCGTTCAGCGCAATCGCGCTCGACGTCTTGTTCGCGAGGCTTTCCGAAAAAACAAGTGGCTAGTGCCAAATGGAGTTGATATAGTCATTAACGTAAAGCAGGCTTTGGTGGGTGCTGTTTACAGGGACTTTGAGGACGAATTCAAAACCTTTCTGCAGAGGATGGGAAAGAAGTGAAAGCTGTTCTGGTTTTTCTCATACGTGGATATCAGCTGTTTATCTCGCCGATTCTCCCACCGTCTTGCAGATTCACGCCAACCTGCTCTGAGTACACACTTCAGGCAATCCAGAAGTACGGCGCTCTGCGAGGCACCTACCTGGGGGTTCGCCGCCTGCTGCGGTGTCACCCATTTCACGAAGGCGGATATGACCCGGTGAGATAGAAAAGGACGGGCGGACGGCCGCCTGATGTGATTTGATGGATCGGAATCGTTTAATACTGGCGCTGGCATTATCTCTTGTGGTGCTCATGTCATGGCCTCTGGTAATGCGCTACCTTGCGCCGCCACCTCCTATAGAGGAGACCATTAATTTCGAGGAACAAGCAGCTGAACCGCCTGCACAACCTCAAAAGTCGACAACTCCTCCCGCTATTACAAAGGGCCCATCCCAGAGTCCTGCAGCTCAGGCACAACCGCAAACGACTCAAGTCGAGCCACGTGAAATCACTATCCACACGCCTAATTGGGTCGTCAAAATGTCCAATCGTGGGGCGATTGCGACGTCGTGGAAACTTCTGAAGTACGTCGAAAATGGACAGGTGCGAAACATAACGGGCGCCGACGGTGGCGAGCTTGAATTGATCCCTCAGTCATTGCCGCCCGGCGTGGATACCGCTCTGAGCCTGCGCACTCCGTGGTCACCCGAAGTCGGTTCTCAGCTTAACAATGTCAACTTCCAGATTGAGGGAGTTGCTGCCAACGAAAACGAAATTCGCCTTGAGAAGAAGGGCGACACACGTAAAGTTACCTTCTCCTATGTATCGCCGACGCTGACTGCAACAAAATCATTTACTTTTTTCGCTGACGGCTTCGTTTTCGACGTAACGGCAGAAGCAAGATCGAGCAGTGGGGAACAAGCGGTTGAATTGGTGCTGGGGCCGCGTTTTGGAGATCAGAGCGATAAACAAACCAGCAGCTACAGCACTCCTCCTCAATTTGTTGCGTACACACGGGACACGCATCGCCTCCAGATACCAGGACCGAAAATAACGCCGCCGTTTGCCACCATAACGAACGTCGATCACGGCGCGAACCAGATCGATTTGGACAAACCTGCTTCGGAAGGCGTAACTCAAATCAAAATCGAAGCTGATAAGGGCGCCAACTTTCTTGGTTATGCGAAAGTGCTAAGCCGCGAAGCAAACGGGAAGAGGCTGACACTTGAAACTCTCCCGGCAGGAACAGCAAAGGGAAATAGCGTAGCGCAGGGATCCGATACTTTGCGCAGCTTATACAGATGGGCTGGTATTACCGATCATTACTTCGCGATGCTTGCAGTTCCGGACCAGGCGATTACCGAAGTCACGCTGACCAACATTCAGGTAAAGCAGCAATCATCGGACACCCACATCGATTATCCGGCAGCCGCGGTGCCGATTACCGCTCCGACACACATCTTCGTAGGACCTAAAGACCGTGAGCTCCTGGCTGCTGTAGGATCACAGCTGAATGCGAACCTGCCGGACCTGATAGACTACGGGATGTTCTCTTTCGCCGTAAGGCCGCTGATCCCTGCGCTCGCTTGGGCGCTTAACGGTCTCGCGAGAGTCTTTGGAAATTACGGCTGGGCGATTGTGGGCGTAACGGTGATTATTAATCTGGCGCTCTCTCCACTCAGGTTTTACAGCTCAAAGAAGATGAAAAAGGCGGCTAAGCATCAGCCGAAGATGAAAGAGCTGCAGGATCGGATGAAGAAGCTCAAAGAGAATCCAAAGAAGAACGAGCGCGAGTTACAGGACCTTCAGCAGGAACAGCTCGCTCTGATGAAGGAAGCGAATCCGTTGGGTGGCTGCATGCCACTTCTGCTTCAGATGCCCATTTTTTGGGCAGTCTACTTGTATCTGGGTTCGTCTCTTGATGTGCGACACGCGCCCTGGGTCTTATGGTTAACCGATCTATCGAGGCCCGATCCGTACAAGATTCTGCCAATCGTAATGTGCGTCACGATGATCGCTTCCACTAAGCTCACGCCGCAACCGGCATCCGCTGATCCGTCTATGAAGATGCAGCGAGTAATGATGACCTGGTTGATGCCTATAATGTTGACCTGGTTGTTCTTCTTTTCGGCGCCCAGCGGGTTGGTGCTTTACTGGATGGTGAGCAATATAGTGGGTGTCCTGATTCAGCTATGGATCAACCGAAAGACAGCAGACCTTGCAGCAGAAGCAGCGGCCGCTGCTGCGTCGACAGGTAGTAAGACAAATAAAGCCGGCTCCGCCAAGAATGCGAAGGACAAGCCGGGCAAACGGAGACAGGAAAGACCGGGCGGCGCCGAAGCTTGAGATTCCCTGAACCACTCTGTAAAAGAGAATTTCAGGACTCTTATTTTCAACCTGGTGTTTGGAGTGTTAATCGATGTCGGACGAGGATGTAAATCTGGTTGTTGACTTCACGAATGAACTTTTGGCGTCGTCAGGACTTGATCTTAAGGCCGGCATCGATCAGGCCGAAGATGGAGTCAAGATTCAGGTTCGCGGTACTGACGTCGCCTTATTGCTTGGGCACAACGCCGAGTTGCTCGACGCGCTCGAATACCTGGGCAATCGCGTGCTCGCCAGAAGCTCCGGAGAAGATGCGAAGTTGATGTTTGATTCTGCCAACTACCGGGCGCAACGAGAGAGAGAGTTGCGACTAATGGCCCAGAAGGCGGCGGAAAGGGTGCGTGTCTCTAACATCCCGTTCAGCTTCGATCCCATGACTCCAAACGAACGGCGCATCATTCATCTCACGCTGGCAGATGACACCTCAGTCACTACCGAGAGCCAGGGTAACGGCGAAAATCGCAAGGTCACAATTCGGCCAATGAAATAACGTTCAGCGTTCAGGGTTCCACAGTTCAGGGTTAAGTCTCCAAGTCACCGCCGAACCCTGAACGCTTAACGCTGAACGATGTTCAGTGACGACACCATAGCTGCCATCTCAACGCCGCCCGGACGCGGCGGCATCGGAGTCATCCGACTCAGTGGCCCTGACGCGCTAAACATTACAAATTCCCTTTTTCGATTCGATTCCACAACAACCGCCGCCTGGGAACCTAACCGTGCTCGCTTCGGTTATGTAATCGATCCCATCTCGAATGAGCTCATCGATGAGGTCGTAGTCACTTACTACAAAGGTCCGCATTCTTATACCGGCGAAGACACAGCCGAAATAAGCTGCCACGGAAGCCCCGTGATTCTCAGCCGCGTGCTGCGAATCGCGGTCGAGAAAGGGGCACGGCTCGCCGAACCTGGCGAATTTACTTTTCGCGCTTTCTTCAACGGAAAGATAGATCTGACGCAGGCGCAAGCAGTTCGCGATTTGATTAACGCGCAGACACAATATCAGGCACGAGTCGCAACCAGACAACTCGATGGCGAACTTTCGCGACGCCTTGCTCCCTTTAAGGACTCGCTCATAGAGGTGATAGTACACCTCGAGTCATCAATAGAATTTGTTGAGGAGGATATCTCGCCGGAGAAGTCGTCGAGCCTCCAGGAAAAGCTGGCCAACATCGTCGATGGCCTGAACGAAATCGCCGGCAGCTTTACATTTGGCCGTTACGTTCGGGAGGGATTTGACCTTGCGATCGTCGGTCGTCCGAATGTAGGAAAGTCTTCCATATTTAACAGGCTCGTAGGCGTGGACCGCGCGATCGTGACCCCGTTACCTGGCACAACCAGGGATGCTCTTTATGAGAATACATCTATCTCCGGTGTCCCGGTGCGTCTTATCGACACCGCGGGGATTCGTGAGACCTCAGACCTTGTCGAAAGCATCGGGGTCACCAGAAGTAAAAGCGCGATCGCCGATGCCGATATTTCGCTGTTAGTGCTGGATGCGAGCGATTCGTTGAATGATGATGACCTCAGTTTGTTGAATCATGTTCCGGTTCAATACCGAATTGTCGCGCTTAACAAGTCGGACCTGCCACAAAGAATTTCCGCGAAGTCACTTCGTTCAATTGGGGACGGAATTACAGAAATCTCTGCTCTGACCGGCGAGGGATTTGATTCGCTCACCGAAAAAATCTTTGACCGCCTGGCCGGGGCAGAGGCTACAGAACGAGATGGGCTTATTCTCACTGATGCTCGCCAGCACGATGCGGTTCGAAGAGCTATCGAGCACGCCACCCGAGCGGTCGAGATGATCAGACAGCGCGAACATGAAGAAATTCTCCTGCTGAGTCTGCGAGGGACGTTATCAACGCTTGGTGAGATCACTGGTGAGACTTTGACCGAAGACATATTAAGCCAAATCTTCTCGACATTCTGTATTGGAAAGTAAATAGAGACCTGTCAGGGATCTGTTTCCTTGATTGAACATCTTCGAACTGCGGCAGGCAAGGAAGACACAGGATTCGCAAGCTCGGCTTTGTGTAACCTGCTGATTTGGTTTTGTGGCGTAGGCTTTCCGGAACCGACAAAACCGACACCTGGATCCCAGTACCCTCCACGCGAACTGAGGGTTTTCCTCTGACATTTGCTATAATGAACAGCTATTTCAAATTGCGGATTGCAGATCAAAGAGGGTTTTAAAGTTGAAGCGTAACGACTTTCAAGTCATCGTCATCGGAGCTGGGCACGCCGGATGCGAAGCTGCCTATATCGCGGCGAGGATCGGCGCGCGCACCGCTCTGATCACACTTGATACAAACTCCATCGGCCAGATGAGCTGCAATCCCGCAATCGGAGGCATCGCAAAAGGCCATCTGGTCCGTGAAGTCGATGCGCTTGGCGGAATAATGGGCGAAGTAATCGATGCTACCGGAATTCAGTTTCGATTACTGAATCGCAGCAGAGGCCCTGCAGTTCAATCCCCTCGCGCGCAGGCCGATCGCAACTTGTACCGGACAGAAATGCGACGACGGCTGTCCAACACCAACAGACTCACTATCATTGAGGGTGAAGTTGCAGCATTGAACTTTAAAGGCGACCGGGTCACTGGAGTGGAGTTGGCGAACGGTGAAACCATCGAGGGTCTATCGGTAGTGTTGACTACCGGAACTTTTTTGAATGGCTTGATTCACGTAGGGAAAAAGACCTTCCAGGCAGGACGCAGCGGCGAGGCGGCTTCAATCAAGCTTGCGAACTGCGTGCGTAGTATCGGGTTCAGAACCGGAAGGCTCAAAACCGGAACCCCGCCACGGCTGGATGGCAGAACGATCGATTACTCTAAGTTCGAACGGCAGCCCGGAGATAAGCATCCTGTTCCGTTCTCGTTCAACACAGAATCTATCAACCGGCGACAAATCGAATGTTTTATCGGTTACACGACTGAAGAAGTCCACGATGTGATTCGCCGCAACCTGGACAAGTCTCCACTTTACAGCGGAGACATTCAGGGCATAGGTCCGCGATATTGTCCATCGATCGAAGACAAGGTGGTCAAATTCTCAGAGAAACCCAGGCACCAGATCTTTCTCGAACCCGAAGGCTACGACACATATGAAATCTACCCCAACGGTATCTCTACCAGTATGGCTGAAGAGGTTCAGTTGGAATTCGTACGCCGCATACCTGGTCTTGAAAATGTAAAGATGCTCAGGCCCGGCTATGCCGTCGAATACGATTTCGTCGATCCTCGCGAATTGTACTCAACGCTCGAAACAAAGCGAATCAAACGTCTATTTCATGCCGGACAGATCAACGGAACATCCGGTTATGAGGAAGCAGCCGGTCAGGGGATCGTAGCTGGTATCAACGCAGCGCTATCAGTGCTCGAAAGAGAACCGGTAGTAATGGATCGCACTGAAAGCTATGTTGGAGTGATGATTGACGACCTGGTGACCAAAGGCGCGGACGAACCTTACAGGATGTTCACCTCCCGTGCAGAGATGCGATTGTCGTTACGATATGATAATGCTGATCAGCGATTGACTCCTCTGGGTCGCCGGCTTGGCGCGGTCGGGCCGACCGAATTCGCAAGGTTTCAACAACGTCAGCGACAAGTTGAAGATGTAAAGGAATTTCTGTCCAGCGTTAGAGTTACTAATCTTGGCGAGGAAGTGCTCGAGGAACTGCATCTTGAAGGGTCACCAGAGAGCTACAAAGGACGAAGGCTTGATTACCTCGCACGCCGTCCTGATTGTCCAGTTCACAGACTAATTGAGATAGTAGAGTCTGCAATAGGAAATCGCGTAGCTCGGAACGAGATAACCGTTGCGTTAAACGATATCAGGTACTCAGGCTACCTAAAGGATCAGGAGAGTTTGGCTCGGAAACGCGGTCGTTATGAAGATCTCGAGATACCAGGGAGCGTGGATTTTTCGAGCATTTCCGGATTATCGAATGAGGTGGTTCAAAAGCTGGGAAATGTCAGGCCGCGAACAATAGGCCAGGCGGCACGGATTCCCGGAGTGACGCCCGCGGCAGTCTCGATACTGCTTGTCGAAATGCTCCGCAATTGAATTTGCGGTATTCACAGTTGCAGTCCTCGACTCGTCTGAGTAAACTTAATTTTGGCAGCACAAGAACTGCCATCTCTTCTCCAAGAGTGAGCGGAATGGTAGAGGGCGAGACGATGTGCAACGGCTCGCCCTCATTTTTTGCTGCCGTTGTCGGACGAACTATTCGAATCTCCGCCCAGAAATACTTCTCGAGGTCTCTTAAATATGAGAATAAATAGACTTTTTAGTGTCCTGTTCGCAGTCCTTCTGACAGCGTCGAGCCTGCCTCTGGTACGCGCCGACGAGGGTATGTGGACCTTTAACAATGTGCCCAAAGCCGATATCAAGAAAAAATATGGTTTTGAAGTCACCGATGCCTGGCTGAAGAAGGTGCAACTTGCTTCGGTGCGCTTCAACAGCGGAGGCTCGGGAGCCTTCGTCTCTCCGGATGGATTGGTGCTGACTAACCATCACATCGCCTCCGATGTACTGCAAAAGATCAGCAATGCGGAAAATGATTACAACAAGGACGGGTTCTATGCGCGAACTCGCGACCAGGAAGTCAAGGCTCCGGATCTTGAGCTGAACCAGCTGATCAGCATCGAGGACGTCACCGATCGGGTTCTTGCGTCGGTTAAGCCGGGGGCGTCACCTGCCGAAGCAAATGCTGCAAGACGCGCGGAAATTGCTAATATCGAAAAGGAATCTACAGAAAAGACCGGACTGCGCAGCGATGTGATCACCCTTTACCAGGGCGGACAGTACAATCTGTATCGATACAAAAAGTACACCGACGTGCGCCTGGTATTTGCTCCAGAATTTGCGATCGCCTTTTTTGGTGGCGATCCCGATAATTTCATGTTCCCACGTTACGATCTGGACATGGCGCTTTTCCGTGTTTATGAAGACAACAAGCCACTCAAAGTTGAAAACTATTTCAAGTGGTCAAAGGAAGGAACTAAGGAAGGTGATCTGGTGTTCGTGCCCGGCAATCCCGGTTCGACATCACGTCTGAATACCGTTGCGCATCTGGAGTATCTTCGAGACAACGGTTTTCCTTTCGCGGTTAAGCTACTCAACCGAGAGCACGCAGTTTTGGAACGTTACCGAGCTCTGGGCGAAGAGCAATCGCGCCGCGCCCAGGAAGATTTCTTTAGCATTGAAAACAGTCTTAAAGCCTACCGTGGTGAGCTCGAAGGTCTGCAGGACAAGAGCCTGATTGCAAAGAAAGCACAGGCAGAACAGGCATTGCGCCGCACGGTTGCGGCGGATCCAAAGAAGCAGAAGGACTATGGCGATGCGTGGGATAACGTTGCAAAAGGCCGCGCAAGCTTAAAGAGCTACTATCGACGGTACACGTTGATCGCCAACGGGGCCGGTTTCAACTCTGACCTGTTTGGTAAAGCTCGCGCGCTGGTTCGACTTGCAGCCGAAAGCTCGAAACCAAACGCAGAGCGACTACCTGAATACACCGATGCACGCAGAGAATCGCTGGAATTGAGCCTTTATTCGCCGGCACCAGTCTACGATGACCTTGAGAAAGTGACGCTTGCAGACTCTCTTGCGTTCATGCGGGAGGAGTTGGCTGCCGACGATCCGACCCTCAAACTTGCGCTTGCGGGCAAGACGCCTAAAGCCCGCGCCGCTGAGCTGGTTGATGGTACGAAGCTTAAAGACGTCGCCTATCGAAAGCAGCTCGGAACCGGTGGGGCGAAGGCAATTGCCGAATCGACTGATCCGATGATCGTGCTTGCGCGTTCAGTGGACGAAGAGTCGCGTGCGTTGCGAAAACGCTACGAGACGGAGGTTCAATCGAATGAACGCTCAAACTACGCTAAGATTTCGCGGGCGCTTTTCGAAATCGAAGGCACAAAGCTATATCCAGATGCGACTTTCACGTTGAGACTCTCGTACGGTGCGGTGAAGGGCTATCCTGAAAAAGGCAAGCAGGTACCTCCTTTTACCAATTTCGCCGGTCTTTATAAGCGTTCTGCGGAACACGGCAACAAATTCCCGTTCGAGCTGCCGGCGCGTTGGGTAGAGAAGAAATCGACGTTGGACATGAACACGCCGTTTAATTTCGTTTCTACGAATGACATCATCGGCGGGAACTCCGGCTCACCGGTGATCAACAGGAATGCGGAGCTGGTAGGTTTGATCTTCGACGGGAACATTCAATCTCTGGTTGGCGATTTCGTGTACGATGAAACACAGAATCGGGCAGTATCAGTTGACTCCCGGGCGATGATTGACTCGCTGCGCAAGCTCTATGGCGCTTCAGAACTCGCCAACGAGTTGATGAAATAGAATCGCGGTGTTTTGAGTGCTGAACAGCGTTCAGGGTACAGCGTTCAACGTTGCGGTTAAATTGTAGTTAGAGCTCTGAACCAGAAACCCTGAACGCTGAACGTTAAACGTCCATTTCTACAGTTAAGGAGAAATCTCCAAAATGATATCGAGAATTGTGCGTCACGTTACGTTCTCCGTCGTTCTGGTAATCGCCTGTTGCGCCACCGGATTCGCACAAGACTCAGGGCAAGTCCTGAGAGTCTTCGTTGGCTACGGAACAATGAGGAACACCCCCTCGGTCTGGGCCAAGCTCACGCCTGAGGCACGAGCCGAGGTAGAGAAGCTGGCTCAGATGGCTCAGGCAGCAAACGGACAGGGCAAATACGGCGACGCACTAAAGCACTTGTACCATGCGATGTCATTGATGCGCGGAGTCGCCTGGACACCGGCGCGCGCGTTAGCTTCTGCCATTACAGTGAAGCTTGATAAGTCTATGCTCGACCCCGGCGACAAAGTAACAATCAAGGTTGGTCAAATTTACGTGCTCGATGAGAAGATAACTACCAAACTTACAGGATCAATCTCGCTTCTTAAGCTCAGAGGTGACGAAGTGATTAAGGAGCTTAAGGTCCTCGAATCAGTCGACCCTGACTTCAGTGCTAATCCTTTCAGCACTGAAGTAATATTTCCGGAAGCAGAGCCCGGAAACTATCGTGTTGCTGTTCGAGTCCTGGTTCCCGGCAGTGAACCGTTAACGAAAAACACAACTGTTCATATCGAACGCGGCCTTTCAGCAGATTTCGTGGCAGCAAAAGCCCGGGCGGCCAAGATACAAGATGCTCTAAAGGCGAAGCACCGGGACGCTCTTTTAGCTGCGCTACCATCTGCTGAGTATCGAATCTCATTATTCGAATTGGCTCGCGCCGGCGAAATAAACTTTGATCGACTGGATTTTCGTGAAACACTCAAAGAAGTCAACACGCTGCTGGATGCGCTCGCGGCAGGCAACGATCCATTCGCAACTCGGCGAGGAGAGTTCAAAAAGGCCTACGTATCGAAAGTTGATAATACGCTGCAGCCTTATCAGGTTTACGTTCCAACCAACTACGACAAGTCGAAATCGTTCCCGCTGATTATCGCTCTTCACGGAATGGGAGGCGATGAGAACAGTTACTTCCAGGCTTATGCGCAGGGCGCATTCAAGACTGAAGCCGAAAAGCACGGCTACATTGTTGCGTGTCCGAAAGGCCGTAAGCCTGCTTCGATGTACCTGGGTGACGCCGACAAGGACGTGATGGATGTTCTTGCCGAAATGCGCCGCGACTACAACATTGATCCTGATCGTATTTACCTGACCGGTCATTCAATGGGGGGATATGGAACGTGGTCGGTCGCTATGAGCCATCCCGAAGTGTTTGCTGCTCTGGCTCCAATCTCTGGTGGTTCGAGCACTCCAGCGGGGTTGCCCAAGATTGCCCACATACCTCAGCTCGTTGTTCACGGCGATACTGATCCGACAGTTCCCGTCGAACGATCCCGAGTAATGGTCGAGGCGGGAAAGAAGCTTGGGGCAGAAATCAAGTACATTGAAGTTCCGGGCGGCGACCACGGGAGTGTAGTAGCGCCGAATTTTCCTGCGGTGTTTGATTGGTTCGATACTCACAAACGCAAGAGTGGCGCAGCTGCAGGAGCCGCTGCTGGTGGTTCTAAGAACAAATGAGGCAATACAATAAGTGCCCGATAGGAGGATTCCTCTAGTGCATCTGGTTCAACGCCCTGTGGCCAAGCGGTTTCGGTCTAATATCGCTCTGAAGCAGTCTTTTGAATTCGACCTCAATGGAATGTGTTTGATGACGTTAAGTCTAAGGTTTTATGGCGCGAAGGTTGTCCAAATGTTTACCTGGTTGGAAAACATTTTTTGCATTTCCGCTCCTGCGACTCACCTTGACCGGTCCTTCCGGTATTCCTGAAAATGTCAGCCAGCATGTGACAGGCAAAGCTTGAACCAGGCAGCATCGTTATTGCTCTTTTGGTCTCTTCCTCAGCGGAATCATATTCCCGTTTCTCGAATAGTTTCACACCGAGAGCTAAGCGCTTATAACCGGAATCCGGAGTCGGCTTGAGTCGCTCAGCCGGGACGCTGTCGGAGCGTACCAGCAAGACCGATACAGCGTCGTCGTAAAGAGGTTGCCATCGGCCCGCTTGAACAAGTTCCGCCATTGGACTCCCTCTGCGATCTCGCGGCCATAGGATAAAATCCGCACCAGAAGAATCGATAACTTGCTGCCAACCGTCCTTGAATCCCTGCACCCTGGCATACTGTAAGACAGTTTGGTCGTCGTACACGGTGTCGGCGCGACCATCGAGAAAGACTTTCATTCCTCCACCCGTGCGGAGATGCAGGTAGCCACCCCAATTGTAGTATGCAAAAACATTTCCTTTGAGATTATTTGACTCTATAAAATTACATACCTCAATCGGAAATTGATCTTCGTCAGTTAGATATTGAAAAGCCGAAACGCTCTTAGGATACGGCCAGATCAGCAGCAACGCGCAGATAAACGCTGCAGAAGGCAGAATCCCGGTAGGAACTCGACGCAGTTTAGTACCCAACAACTCGCGCAGGACGACCGCAATTGTCAAAGCCTCGGACGACGCAAACAAAGGAATAAATCGACGGCTGGCTAATGACATTGCGATCGTCAGAATTCCAAGCGCGATCACCATCACCACAACCCTATTGCGGTAGGCACCTTTATAGACAAGGAAACAGACCGAAATCACGAAGATTGCAATTGCGTACGGGTACAGCGGTGAGCTAATCCCTCCACCTGAGAGAGGCGATGCCCATTCTCCAATTGCCAGGGCATAAGGAGAGCTTTTATCGAACGCATAACGCAATGGGTACAGGAAGGCGTGAAACCCGTTCGGATTTACGAAGCAGGCAAGAACGCAAAGCAAAAATACAATCATATTTCTACGCAAGTATGGTGAGCATGCGATGATCACTGCCACAGCCATTAAACCGAAAAGGAACCCACCATGCAGATTTACCCATAGAAGAAAAACTCCCGGTAGCCATAAAGGAATAGGACGATCTTCGCGCAGAGAAACAAG
Organism: Blastocatellia bacterium; assembly: GCA_035258805.1. Taxonomy (GTDB): domain Bacteria; phylum Acidobacteriota; class Blastocatellia; order UBA7656; family UBA7656; genus Onstottus_A. The sequence goes on from DATFWY010000332.1 coordinate 30,286, forward strand.
CAAAATAATTGAATAACCGAGTAGCGAGTATAGATGTGGACGGATGTCTAAGAACGGAGCCGCAACCGCCAGGTTAAACACTGTTGATATATATGCGAAAATTAATTCCTTACCCAGTCGCTGACAGACCTTCATCAAAATGAGAAAGACGGCAGCTATCGTGATCCATTTCCAATATACGAGAGCCGCCATTCCGAAAGCATTCTCCCAGAAGTAGTAGACGACATCAGAAAGCCACTCGTGGTGCCGCCACGGAGCTGATGCGCGTGTAAACGACCAGGGATCGACCAACGTAATCGCTCTTGTCTGAACGATTAGCCGACCAGCCGCAAGATGCCACCATAGATCACCTGCGGCAAGAGCCGTGTAGCCAAATGACCAGAACGTCAGAATGGCGGCAAGATGCCAAAGTATGTTCGCTAGTCTATCGTTTATGTAACGCATTCAGGGAAATGAGGAACCGTGATTGACCGACTTCACGCAAGGGGCAACGACAACAAATGTCCGTTGCTAAAGAAGGCTGTCACATCGTCATCAGGGCCGCAAAAACTTCAATTCCATCCCATAGATTCTGAATACGAAGATTTTCATTCGAACTATGCTGATTGTTATCGTGATTGACGATCGGCACTCCAACTTGAGGAGCCTTCGTTGCCACATCGATGGCCCATAAAGGCCCGCTGCCGCCCATTGTCGGTAACATCAGCGGCTTATTGCCCGTCGCTTGCTCGACTGCTGCTATCACTTTCTTCACGATCGGTAGACTCATCGAGGTGCGCACTGCCGGATAACCTTCTTCACTGACAACCCGAGCAATCAGCTGGTGCTTTACACGAAGTTCCTGCGCTGGCTCTTCGGATACAACGAAATAGCCTTGCTTCTTGATATGAGCAATCAATCGCTCTACCTGCTGGCGTGGCTCGATGCCTTTCACCAGCCGCATATCAATTGTCGCTGTTGCCTCGGCCGGAATTATGGTCCGAGACTGTTTCCCTACGTCTTCGCTTCGTAACCCATCTATGTTCAATGAAGGTTCGTTTATCAACTCAGCCAGAGTACGCCCCGGACCATCAGTGCCAGCAAGGCCATACTCGCGCATCAGTTCCGAATCCGTTGCGGGCAGTTCTTTAAGAGCTCGTTGTTCATCATCACCCAACGGAACAACCCCGTCGTAAAAACCATCAATCAAAACGTGCCCGCGTTCGTCTTTCATCCCCGCGAGTAGCTTCGCAAGCCTCATCGCCGGATTCGGCGACCAGTTTCCGTAATGTCCGCTATGCAACGCGCGATTGGCGCCATAAACGGTGATGTCCACCTTTTCAATCCCGCGCACCCCAAAATAAAGCTGCTGGCGTCTTGATTGATGTACAGGTCCGTCAGCGCAAATCCATATATCCGCTGCGAGTCGGTCTGAATTGCGATTCACAATATCACCGAGGTGAGGTGACCCAGCTTCCTCCTCGCCATCAAATAGGAATTTGAGATTGGCATTCAGCCGAATGTTCGCAGCTCTCAAGGCGTCGATGGCCGCCAACATTGCCATAATCGGCGCTTTGTCATCCGAAGCTGAGCGCGCATACAGTCGCGATTCCGGATCAAACCTGGCGCCAGCGTTTGGAAGCGGGATGACTCGGCCGCCAAGCTCGAGCGGTTTGTCTCGAAGCACTGGTTTGAATGGCTCGCTCGACCATTTCGCCGGATCCACGGGCTGGCCGTCATAATGCGCGTAGAAGCCAATCGTTCGAGTCGCGCCAGGTGTTTTTAACTCGCCAAAGATCGCCGGAGGGCTGTTAACTCCAGGGAGACGCTTCGCCTGAATTCCTCTCCGGGTCATCATCTCGATCAACAGCGATGCATTGCGATCGATGTTTACCGAATCAGTTGCAATGTTTGGAATTGAGAGAAACGCTACGAGCTCATTGACAATCTGAGCCTCGTGAGCGGATCGATATGTCCTGACGGAGCCAGTTGAGCTTTGCGAGGCAATCACTCCTTTGAAAGGAGGGTATAGCAAAAGCACGCAGAGCGCCGTCAGGACAAATCGGGTCATTGAGGATCTCCTCGTTGGTATGCTTCTTATTCGCGTTATTGGCTTCAAGATGATCCCTCGATAGTGGCGCGAAAGCCCAAAGTAACAAATAATCGTTGCCAGACTAGCGGTTCTTGTGAGTTTGCCGTAACACGTCGTCGTAGAGCTCTTCATACTGCGGGATGATGAGATCGGTTTTGAACCGCGACACAGCGATCTCGCGACCCCGTTTTCCCAGACGCTGCCGCTCCAAATTATCACTGAGCACTCGAACCGAAGCAGACGCCATCCCTTCAACATCGCCTACTTCAAAGAGGTAGCCGCACTCCCCGTCTACCACAAGCTCCGGAATGCCGCCGACACGGGTTGCTATAACCGGCACCTCACAAGCCATCGCCTCAAGCGCAGTAAGGCCGAATGATTCAGATTGGCTGGGTAACAATAACAAATCAGCGACCGATAAGTACTCGCGAACTCGCGACTGAGGCTGCTTTCCCACGAATCGCACTGCTTTTGTTACTCCCAATTTCGCTGCCAGCGTTTCCGCGTCGATGCGCTCAGGCCCATCTCCACACATCACCAGCTTCACATTCAATCCAGCATCGCCGGAGCTCTGTCTAATCCTGGCGAGTACCTCAATGCAATCGGTTATCCGCTTAATTGGCCTGAAGGTCGAGACGTGCAAAATGATTTTCTCGCCGTCTGGCGCAATTTCCTTTCGGACTGTATCGTCCGGCATGCGACGATAGTAATCGGAGTCGATAAAATTGTAGATGACCTTGATATCGCAACCTGTGCAAAAGGTAGTGTGAGTAGCATCACGAAGATAGTTTGATATGGAAGTCACCGCATCTGACTGCTCTATTCCAAATCGAGTGATTGGCATAAAAGAAGGATCTCGCCCGACCAGCGTGATGTCTGTTCCGTGAAGAGTGGTCACTACTGGCACATATCGAATCGCTTTGAGCATCTCGCGTGCGAGGTAGGCGCTTACCGAATGCGGGATTGCGTAATGCACATGAATCAAGTCGAGATTTTCCGCCGCAGCGACTTGAAATAGCTTTGAAGCGAGAGCATCGGTGTAAGGTGGATACTCAAAAAGAGGATAGCTGAACATATCCACCGGGTGAAAATGTATTCGGTCACGACCATAGCCGCCGTCCAGCCGCATTGGCGGGGCGTAGCTAACGAAGTGAATCAAATGGCCGCGCTTTGCAAGCTCCAACCCTAGTTCAGCGCCGACAACGCCGCTCCCGCCGTAAGATGGATAGCAAGTTATGCCGATGTTCACGTGGTTCCTGGGGATTGGGGGTTGGGAGTTAGGGGTTGGGGATTGGGGGTTAGGGGTTGGGCAGTTGCGGGTTGGGGAGTTGACGGGGGATTGGCTGCGCATTGGCGATTGTCAGTCATCACTTGCCTCTCTTTGCGATCGCATTGCGTAATGCGTGAAGTTGCTTGCTCAGCGAAACCGAGTTTATCAAGAATCTCAATTACAGCGGATGTTGTCACGTATTCAAGTCTCCTCGCGATCTCGATCTGAGTCTGCAACTCCGACAGCGAACCTTGCGCAACGGATAGAAAGTTCAAGTACTCTTTCGAGTGCCGCCGGTATCTGACTCGTAAGCCCATACGTTTCGTGCTTTGGGAAATCAACACTAGCCTTATAAACCATTTCAACTAAATCCATCGCCGCCTGCCAGACTCTTAGATCCCGAAAGCTTCTTACTTCCATTGGGCTCTCCTACCAAGAAAATTACCCAGGATCCAATTCCAAAACCTAAAAGACCAATTCCTATTCACCAGTACCTCCCCAATCCCTAATCCCCAATCCCTAATCTCCAACCCCCAACCGCTACGAGTACATATTCATCCTTCTCGTCAAAAGCTCGATTGGATCGTGAACGTTCAAGGCCTCGCGTACGATGAATGCTTCTGCGTGCTCAACCATAATCAGCGATCCGTAGAACCGCTGCCTCGCTTCCACACGACGCAAGAATGCTTCGGAACTCAGATTTGTCTCAGGTTCTTTGCTGTTGGGGTCGTAGAGTTGCGAGCGATAACAGCTTACCGCACGATGTTTTTGCTCCGCGAAGTCGGTTATGTTCACTACAAAAGTTGGAGCCGCCGTGCGCGGAAACATAAAATGTGCAATCGTCTGAGGACGAAATCTTTCCTGGCCAGTTTCGGAATCATATTTTGCCAGGCCCGCAACGTGGGCTCCTTCTCTCACTATCTGACACGTATGAACGTGATCGGGATGAGGATCTTCCCAGTAATGGGTGAAGATAACTCGCGGTCTATAGAGTCTGATTTTGCGGACCATCCTGGTGCGGGATTCCTCTGTAAGCCAGATGTGCCCGTCGGGAAGCTCGAGGTTGTCACGCACCGCAAGGTTCAACTCCCGAGATGCTGCATCGGCCTCGTGTGCTCGAATCTCTGCTGAGCCACGCGTACCCATTTCACCGCGGGCCATGTCGAGCACACCCACTCGATAGCCGAGGTGGACCAGCTTCGCGAGAGTTCCGCCGCAAGCCAATTCCGCGTCATCAGGGTGCGCGCCAATGGCCAATGCATCAAGTCGCAGGTCGTCGGTCATTTTTTGCTCTCCCCGCTCAGGTTACGGGTGCGCCCAGATAGTCGTCAACCATTGCAGAGCTTTGCTAATGTGCTATATAGGACGGTGCGATTACTACTTGAACATAAACAGAACGAATAAATTCGTTACTACGTGGACTCTACCTCGTAAGAGCAGCTTTACGTAGTAACGAATCTATTCTTCTCTCAAAGCAAGCTATTCTAAGAACCATGAAAGATGAGATTCAGACTGACCAGTACCTTTATCTAACCACTACCGGGCGAATCAGCGGTGAACCGCGCGAGATAGAAATCTGGTTTGTTGAATCGAACGGGTACTTTTATATCCTCGCCGAACACTTTCACAATGCACAGTGGGTCAAGAATATAAATCGAAATCCACGCGTTCACGTCCGGATTGGCGATCGCGAGTTCGATGCTACGGCAAGAGCGCTGGATGAGGATCGAGACCGGGATGCCTGGCTCAAAGCTCAGAAGCTTGCGAGCGAGAAGTACGGCTGGGGTGAAGGATTACCGGTAGAGATCAAGCCGGATTAGAACGCTTGCTCCATCCATGCAGGGTGGGTGGAGGGCTTGTAATTGTGCGCGCACCACTTTTTCTCATCGCTCCCGTGCGCCGTATTTCTCCTTCACAAAATAATGCAACTCGTTCAATATCTCATGGGCGCTTCGAAGTACAGAATGCAGTTAGCTCAAGGAGAAAAGCATGTCCGATGTGATTCCGCAGAAGTACAGTGATCTGTTTCAGAAAAAAGCGTTCGCACATCTTGCAACTGTCAACGAAGACGGCTCTCCGCAGGTGACGCCGGTCTGGGTCGATTATGACGGGACACACGTCCTGGTCAACTCTGCGCGCGGCCGTCGAAAAGACAAAAATATGGAGCGTAATCCTGCAGTAGCCCTCTCGATACAGGATCCCGATAATCCTTACCGTTATCTCGAAGTGCGCGGCAAAGTCGAGGACATAACGGAAAGCGGAGCGGATCAGCATATCGACAAGATGGCAAAAAAATACATGGGTGTAGACAGGTATCCCGGACGAGCTCCCGGCGAAGTTCGCGTTCTGTACAAGATCAAGCCCGAGCGCGTCTCGAAGATGGGGTGAGAGTGCTAATAGGCGATTCTTCTGGTGGGAGGCGGTTCAACAAGCCGATCAACGCGGACTCGAGCGTCGACCACCACAACGCCCTTTTCAAGCACTTTCACCGGGTTGGCATCCATTTCCCGGATCTGCGGGCAGATCTCCAGAAGGGCGGAGACTCGTAAAATCAGCTCAGAAAGCGCTGCTTCATCTGCCGCATGAGATCCGCGATAGCCTCTGAGCAACGCTGTGCCTTTTACCTCGTTTAACATTTCCTTCACATCAATATCTGTTAGAGGGTTTATTCGAAAGGCAACATCATTCAGCAGCTCAACAAGTATTCCGCCGCTGCCGTACAAAACGAGAGGACCGAACGTTTCGTCCAGGGTGGCTCCGACTACGACCTCTACCCCGCCTGGGACCATCTCCTGAACCACAAAGCCCGTAAGATCCGACCCAAGGCGCCCTGCCATTCGATCATAAGCTTCTCCGACTGCTGCATGGTCCATCAAGTTAAGAGCGACCCCTCCAACTTCGGTTTTGTGGATAATTGACGGACCCGTTGCCTTCAACGCGACCGGAAAGCCGATCTTATCCGCTGCAGTTAATGCATCTTCCAGAGTGGAGACAAATCGAGACTTCGCCACCGGGATCCGCGCCGCATCGAACAGTTGACCGATCTCAAGAGGACTCAGCCAGCCACCGCCGCGAGACAAGACGCGAGTAACGATAGTCTTCGCGGCATCGGCCTGGATGTCATCGAATGAAGGAACGGCGCCCAATGCTCTTCGACGCCACTCGCCGTACGTAGTTACTTTGGCAAGCGCTGATGCGGCAGACTCGGGGAACCCATAGCTGGGTATGCTGCCAAGAATCGCCGGCGCACCCTTGGCGCTCATGAAGTTGGCCAGAACGGGCTTGCTTCCGGCATCTCTTGATCCTTCGACGATTGCTCCCGCGACGGCTTCTGGATCTGTAACAAGCGGAGGAATAAAGATTACAATCAGGGAGTCTACGTTTTGATCGGCAAGCAGGGCTCGGGTCGCTCTCAGAAAATGCTCCGGACTTGCAGACGCAATCATATCCACCGGGTTGGCTACGCTTGCAGTTTGCGGAAGGAACGACCTGAGTTCTGCAATCGTCTGATCGGCAAGCGTCGGAAGCTCCAGACCGTGAGCCTCGCACGCATCTGCGGCGAGAATGCCTGGCCCTCCCGCGTTCGTCAGAATAGCAACACGATTCCCCGACGGCACCGGTTGATGCGCCAGTAGATTGGCGACATCAAAAAGCTCTTCGAATGTGTCCGTTCGTATAATACCCGCCTGGCGGAACAAGGCTCCGGCGACCGCATCGGTTGATGCAAGCGCTCCTGTATGTGACGATGCCGCTCGAGCTCCAGCGCGGGACCGGCCGGATTTGACCACAACGATCGGTTTTGTACGCGCAATTCGTTTGGCGATGCGCCCAAACTTCCTCGGATTTCCAAAGCTCTCGAGGTACAAGAGAATCACATCCGTCCTCGGATCGTCAGCCCAGTATTGGATCAAATCATTGCTGGATACGTCCGCTTTATTTCCCACGGAAACAAAAGTCGAGATACCGAGGTTCAGTCGTCGAGCATAGTCCAGGATTGCAAGTCCAAGCGCGCCGCTTTGAGTGGACATGGCAATGCGCCCCTCGGGCGGGTAGACGGGCGAGAAAGTTCCGTTAAGAGCTACGGCCGGATCTGTATTGATTATTCCCATGCAGTTCGGACCAATCATCCGAACGCCGGCATCGCGCACCCTCTCGAGCAGGTACGCCTCGCGCGCCCGCCCTTCCGCTCCTGTCTCGGCGAATCCTGCGCTGATAATTACAATTCCGTGCACGCCTTTCTTTATGCAGTCGTCAACAACCGCCGGAGTATCTTCCGCAGGAACTACCACGATCGCTAACTCCACCTCACCAGGGACTTCAGTAACGCTGGGATAAGCGGCAACTGATCCGACCACGGGGGCATGTGCATTGACCGGATAAATGACGCCTTGAAAGCCGGCAGCCATCAGATTGTGAAAGACTTGGCTCCGATTCCACCGCGCTTTCGTCCAGCGCCAATCACCGCAATCGACTTAGGCTCGAAGAATGCCTTCATCGATGCTCGCGCTGCCTTTTGTGAGCGTTGCGCAGCCTTCTCCTCGTACTCAGGAGTAAGGGTTATGGAAAAGCTGACTTCGAAGACGCCGCCGTCCAGCCGGCGTCGAACCGCAAAACCGGTGTGCAGGAACACATCCATCATCTTCCGATTGTCGCCCAACACATAAGCATCAAATGTGGTTATTCCCTTTTCGCGGGCGATCTCAGCAAGCCTTTCCAGCATACGTGTAGCGATACCGCGGCCCTGTAACGCATCTTCTATCAGAAAGGCTACTTCGGCGCGATCATGAGCTTTTTCATCGCGATAGTATCGCGCCACGCCGACCAAACGTCCTCCAAGTTCGCCAACCAGCGCAAAGGTATCGTGATAGTTTACGGTGGCAAGAGTCTTTGCTCTTTCTTCGTCCAACTCGGGGAGCGGGCTAAAAAACCTAAAGTAAATACTGCGTGGTGAGAGGCGCTTGTGGAATGCAATTAGTCCGGCGGCATCCTCAGCTCTTATCGGACGCAAATGAAGAGTCGAGCCGTCACGAAGGAGGATGTCAGATTCGTAGTGCGCCGGATAAATGCTCATTGGTCATCCTGCGAACGTGATGAGCCGATTAATGGCTCATGAGTTAGCAAAATGATCTTACACGAGCAGGATCATCGCAAGAAGGAGTAGTGATGAGTGATGAGTGATAAGTGATGAGTGATAAGTGATGAGTGATGAGTGACGAGTGATGAGTGACGGGTGATGAGTGACGAGTGATCAGTGTACACCGTTTCTGATGTACTAAGTGTTATTCGAACTCATAACTCAGCGCGGATAATCACTCAACACTCATCACTTGTCACTTGTCACTTGTCACTTGTTCGTCACTCATCACTTCCTAATCAAAAGCTCATCTCGAGAGTGAAACTACGGATCTTCCCAACATCGGCGGCTGCCTTATCCGCGACTTCGAGTGTCCAGGTTCCCTGCGGACTCTTTCCATTCAATCCGACAAGGCCCGGCGCGTTGACCGAGTCATATGTCTTCTTGAGGTTGTGAGTGCCGCCGCCCTCACGATTGTGTAGCTTGATTGGCGATACGCTCATACCAGCGGGTGATTTCAGAGTGACAACTAGATCGCCGATAAAGGTATGCTCGATATCGACAGTCACCTTGAGTCCCGTAAGCGGATCCGTATCTGCAACGGCAATGCTCAACTTCGAGGTCTTGAAATCCTTGATCGCCACATCCTGAACCGCGGAACGAATCTGAACGTGACCCGGTTGTGCCGGCTGCGCCAGCTCCACCGCCTTTCGGGCATTTACACGTCCGAATCCGTAAAACGCGCTGTGGCCGTCCGCGCCGTAAGATCCTCCGGCTGTGTCGATCCGATCGCACGAACGTTTGATGATGTCCTTTACTTCGTCAAATCTAAGGTTTGGATTGCGCGCCAGGATTAGCGCGGCCACGCCTGCGACTCCCGGTGCGGCGCTGGATGTGCCGCCGAAGCTGTTAGTGAAGTTACCGGCGGCGTCGCCTTTGGAGGTAACGCCCGGGTTGTAGCCAACCGTACCCGACCGGTCTGTAGTCCAAATACCCGGCGTTTTCGAAGGAAAAAAGTTATTGCTGGGAAAGCAGCACCACACTGCGCTCCCGAAGTCACTATATGGACTTTTCTTGCTGACGTCGTTGCAGGCCGCAACAGCTATGACCTTGTCAAAGCTAGCATAACCGTCGTTGTCCACACTCTCGTTTCCATTTCCAGCGGCCCAGCAGATCACACAACCCTTGCCGTTTCGACCGTTCTGCAGGGCGAACTCAATCGCAAGTCGAGTCGAATCCGGAAGGAGTACTTGCTCGTTGTGAATAGGATCATTTGGATCGGTGAAATCGCCGTCAGTCGGTCCCCAGCTACACGAGATAACGTCGGCGCCGTGTTGTGCAGCCCAGACGAATGCATCCGCCTCAGCTTGCGAACCCAGGCCGGAATTTAAACGAATTGGGATCAGTTTCGCTTTAGGCGCGACACCAGACGCCCCGAAGAGCCCGTCGGCGCACGCTACACCTGCACAAGCGGTTCCGTGGTTGTTGCCGGTACCTGGCCTTGGGTTATCAGATTGGCGAGTCACATCGCGAGGAGCGATTATCTTGCCCGAAGACTGAAACTCCTGATGATCGAGGTCAACGCCATCATCTATGACTGCTATGAGCACACCTGTACCATCACTCAACTGCCACGCTGATTCGACGCTTGCATGAGCGTCGACGTTATTACCATTGATGGTTGTCTTTTTCAGATGCCATTGTTGCGGGAACGCAGTCCGGGTGCGAACTTCGCGCACCAGCTCAGGATGGCAAAGCTCCACGGTTGACTCTTTCAGCAGTTTGTCGGCCATATCGAAAACCGCAAGGCCGATGTTTTCGCCGCCGCAAACAAAGTAGGCGTTTCGAGCGTATTCGAGCTCCTGTTTCATTATCATGCCGTGGCTCTTCAGCAGCTTTCGACACGCTGAGGCGCTGAGCTCGTCGTCAAATTTTACAAAGAGATTCTCGGTGTAAAGCACTGGCGCCTTGGATTTTGGATGGCAGAGGACACGCCCGGCAAATTCTACCTGGGGTTCCTTTTTTAATACGGCACGCGCTCGGTCTCGTAGCGAGCGACTTCCTCGTTGAACGCGGGTTTTCAGGATCTCAACGCCAGCCCGCGGAAAACGGGCCTGTAAATCAAAATCCTTCAGCAGCGCCTGTGCCTTCTCTGAAATTGGCGTTCTTTCAAAGGGAACATCGCTGACCGCCGGCTTGCGATCTTTTGTTCGGACCGCCACAAGTTCATCGCTTATCGTCAGGGAATAGCTCTTCCCCTTTTTTCCACCGTATCGAATCGTGTACATGGTTCAATCTCCTTCTGGAAGGGACTAACGACGTCTTTAAATAATCCGCGACTGCGGATTCGTTGATAGCCTGAGTACAACGGGTCACGATGCATTGTCAGTTCGCTGCAATGTTACAACTGGGGACGTGAAGATATACAACCCCACCTATCAAGACGCAAAAACCAATTACGACGCTGCAACCAATTGACGTTGGCAGAGAAATATTCGGTGCTGTGGAAGAGTGAGAATAAGCCAATCTGTACCTATACAGGAATAGCGGGTTAGCCCGACTGGGTAAGATACCTTATATTGATTATATGGAAGATTTTTATTCACAGTATCCCAGCCGGGTAGGTGCCGGTACGGGCCGGTCTGGGTCCGGTTTCATACTCAAACATGGCTACTATGCCACGCAGCGTCCTGCCGCTGACATCGCGCAGGATGCTGAACTGGTCCTTGACGACGGAGCAATCGCGGTGTTCAAAGGCGAACCGCCGAAAACCAGGGAAGTGCAATCCTCGATAGGCCCGGTGTACGAGCTTGGCCCCGGCGGTTCACTCGCCGTTCCTACCGGTCTGGTGTTCATACGATTCCGCGACGGGATCGACGCAGGGAGTCGACAACAAGAGATCGAGCACAACGGCTTTGACGTGAAGGAGATCGTTCCGTATGCCCCTAATGCGGCGTGGCTCAAGGCACGTTCTGGCAGTATCGCAGACAGTCTTGCAGGGATATCGAACCTCGCAGCTCTGCCTGATGTTGAAAGCGTTGAGCCACAGATGCTGATGAAGGGCTCTGCTCGAAGCTGACTAATAGAAGGCGAGAGAACCAGGCGATCCGGTAACCGGGTAATTCAGGGGCGTATGTTGTAATAGCGGATTTTGCTGTTCAGGGTGGTTGTGTTCATTCCGAGAAGTTTTGCCGCGCGCGATTGATGGCCGCCGGTGATCTCAAGTGCCCGCCGGATCAATTCAATCTGGAAGCGGTTCACTTCATCGTAAAACGATATTCCTCTGGATAGATCTATTTGTGTTGCGACTTTTTGCCCTCCGACTTGCGCGACCACTCTCTGGGGATTGAGCACTTCTTCGCGCAAGTCTTCGCGCTCGACAGTTTTTCCGCGCGCAATAATTACTGCACGTTCGATCACGTTCTCGAGCTCCCGCACGTTACCGGGCCAGTTGTAAGCCTCGAGCGCCGACAATACTTCGGCATTGATATGATCCGAAACTTCCCTGTTGTTTTCGACTGCATACTTCCGGATGAAATGCTGTGCTAACGGGAGAATATCCTCGCGCCGCTCGCGAAGCGGCGGCAGGGCGATGGCGATGACATTGAGGCGATAGAAAAGATCCTCACGGAAAGTGCCTTCGTCGACCGCCTGCTTCAGGTCAACATTGGTGGCCGCAATTATCCGCACATCGACCTGCCGGCGAGTCGTATCTCCCAGTGGAGAAAAGTCTCGCTCCTGAATGACCCGCAGGAGCTTGGCTTGAGTCTCCATCGAGATGTTTCCGATCTCATCGAGGAAAATCGATCCGCCGTCTGCAACCTCAAAATAGCCCTTGCGTGCCGCGATTGCACCGGTAAACGCACCACGCGTGTGTCCGAATAACTCTGACTCTAATAATTCCGTCGGAAGATTTGCGGAATTGACCGTAATGAACGGCTTATCCGCTCGCGCACTTTGATTGTGTATCGCGCGCGCAATCAATTCCTTACCCGTGCCGCTTTCGCCGGTGACCAGAACGGTACTCCGAGCCGGTGCAATTTGCTCGACAAAGGCAAGAATCTCGAGCATTTTTTCGCTTCTCGCGACTGTCTCCCTTGGTTCGGTGCTCTTCTTCAGCGTCTGCTTAAGAGTACGGCGCTCCTCATCCTTGCGGCGGCGGCGGAGTCCGGAATTAACCAGTTTAAGAATCTCTCTGTTGTCGAAGGGTTTGCTTATACAGGTGAATGCACCGCGTTGCATTGCGGAAATCGCGGTATCAAATGTGGCATAGGCGGTAATCATTACTACCACTGCTTCGGCGTCAACCTTCAGTATTTCTTCGAGTGTGCTCAGGCCTCCCATCCCGGGCATGGAGACGTCGAGAAGAACCAGATCGTACGGCCGCTGCTGAAACTTATCCAGGCCTTCTTCCCCGCTGCGAGCAAGCTCAACCTGATAACCTTCAGCCGCTAGCAGGCTGTCCAGTACATCCCGCATTACCTCCTCGTCGTCCACTACGAGGATACTGCCTTTTTTTGCCATAGAGTTTGATACCGTGGGCGAAAGAAACGCCCCATGGAATTAATCGCTAGCGGCTTGCATCTGACGCGCGAATACGGTGGGTAGCTTGATTGTGAAGTGAGCACCCTCGCCAGGCCGGCTTTCAACAAAAATTCGCCCATTGTGCTCTTGAATGATTCCGTATGACAACGCGAGGCCAAGACCGGTTCCCTGACCGACATCCTTGGTTGTAAAGAACGGATCGTAGATGCGGGCGATATTCTCGGGCGCAATACCAACTCCGCTATCGCGAAAATCTATAACCAGTGATGTATCGACGGCTCGGGTGTGCACCGTGAGACGACCACCGTTTGGCATTGCATCCCTCGCATTCAAGATCAGGTTCATGAATACCTGTTGAAGCTTTGATGCGCTCCCATAAGCCGGTTGAAGGTTCTCACCATACGTACACGCGATCTTGAACTTCGCATTCCGCAGTTGAGGCTCCAGCAGTTGAAGCGTATCTTCGAGCACACGATTTATATCGACTTCGCGAAATTGCGCATCGCCGGTGCGAGAGAAATTCAGAAGGTTATTTACTATTCCAGATGCTCGAACCGTCTGAACCTGAATTTTCTCGAGAAGCTTACGTTTCGGATCGCCGTCATGGACCTGTTGCAGCAGCATTTGCGCATATGAAGAAATACCCGCCAGCGGAGTGTTCACTTCGTGCGCAACCCCCGCCGCCAGGAGTCCGATCGAAGACAACTTCTCGCGCTCGAGCAATTGCTGCTCGAGTTGAGCCCGCTCGGTAACATTCTCAATTACAACCAGCGTGCCGGTCACCACTCCGCGCGCCGCCTCAAACGGGGCAAGCGAGATATTAAGCGTGAGCGGACGGCCATCTTCGGTGGACGCATTGTACTTGTATATATGTCGAGTGTCGCGAATCGCCCAACTCTCTCCGCCAATGACGTTCCTCATCGTGTCGATGAGGTCAGCATCGAAGATGTCTTCCGCTTTTCGTCTCAGCGCCCGCTCTCTCGCGATGCCGAATACCTCTTCGAGTGAGCTGTTCCAGGTAGTCACGCGGCCGTCAAAGTCTACTACCAGAATGCCGACGTTTACACTCTCAATAATGCTTTCGGAGAACTCCTTCAGACGGGCGAGTTCTTCGGCTTTCTCCATTTCCGATCGGTACAGCAGGCTGTTCTCGATCGCCACCGCAACATAACCGGACAATGCGCGAAGGAGGTCCGTATCTTCGCTGGTCAACATCGCATCTGTAGTCGTTTGTCCGATGCCTATGATTGCAACCATCCGGTCTCGGACCACGCACGGAACGAAATAGCTGAGCTCCTGATATCCGCGTCCAGCCGGTTCCAGAGTCTCACCGTCCGGCAGTGTATCCTGGTCTCGGAGATCCCGCGCGACAATGAACCCTCGACCGGCTGAGCGAATCCTTACCGTCTTCTTGATGTCTGCCGGCAGGCTCACGTCATCGTCTATCCCGGCGGCATGCGCCAACCGGAATCCCGAACTCGAACCAGCGTCTTCGATAAAGATCGCCACCTTGCGGACCGACAGCATATCCGACAATCGTCTCACGAGTGAGTCGAGAAGCTGCGAGAGTACGGTTGTCTGAGCGAGTGTTCTGCCGAAATCCTGTAGGCCCGTGCGTAATGTATATCTCTCACCGTAAAACCATCGATCAGCCCACACCTGAAGCTTGTTTTTTATCGGCGCAAACAGCATGGTGACGATCAGCATTCCGGCGACTACGATGACTCGCGTCCTCCACGAGTTCAGATCCGCAGTCTTCCAGATAAACTTCACAAGGTCGCCCACGCCCAGCAGCACGGCCATATAGATCGCAGCCACCGCGATGCTTGCGGTGGCATGCACAAAGCTGCGACGCATTATCACGTCGACATCCATCAGGCGATAACGAATGATCGAGTAGCCAAACGACAGCGGAATCAATATCAGCGGCCCAAAAGCTAATACCTGCATGACAGGAGTCGCTTCGAGATTCAATAAGTCCGGAATTAGATAGAATGATGCAAATGGAACCGCAGACAACCCGATGCCCCAGATTATCCACTTGAGTTGCTGCTTGAGTAGTGGCCGGTCGGCTCTCACAAAGGTGCGCACCAAAAGGACGCTGCCGGCAAGGAAAAACAAAAAGTAGTGTACGAGCTCCGCCCGATCGAGGAAATTTCGGACAGGAATAAGTGACTCACTCTTGAATACGCCCGGACTGTACACCCAAAGAATGTTCAGTACTGTTAGCGCGATAGCCGGGGCGTAAAGCAGCGCGACGATGAGCCGGGATCGCATTGACCACGCCTTGCCCACCGGGAACTTCGCGCAGAAGTGCAAAAACACGGGAGCAAGCAGGGCTAATGCAACGCCGCTAAGTAGGAAGACTATTTCATCAAGCTTAGTGAACTCACGCGTGGAGTGATAAAAGTAAACTACGAATGACAGCAGGAACCAGGCGAAGAAATGGTATGTGAGTTTAGCTCGACTTTGTCTGAAGAAAACAAATAATCCAATGGCCAGGTAAACAAGAGCGATGAAAGCGAGATAGAGTCCTCGCTCCAGATGCTGATCGCGAGCAACTACTACAAAGTCGACATCGTAGTAGGGGCGTCCCCTAATCCCATAGATCTTCTTCAGAACAGGATCCGGATGCAGAATTGCGTATCGAGCGGTATTGCCTACACCCTGGGTTTCGAGGTAGCGGGCAAGCGTTTCAGCGCGCGTTACTTCCTCGTAATCTAGAGTGTGCGTAGCAGATTTGGCTCGGTCGTCGTACTTGCCGACATAAAAGAACGCTTTGACGTAATCGCCTTTGCGAACAGAGTATGCAAGCGGTGAATCGCTACTGACAGACTTCGCTTGTACTCCTTCGGGTGTATCTATCCATTCGATTCCGTCATCAGCCACGGGCGGAAGGCTCAATCGGTCTCGGAGATTTAGGATGCCGACAACAACGAGCCCAACAGTAATCGCCAGGATGGCGATGTGTTTGGTAGTGCTCATTCGGTCTTTCATCTCCCGAACCCCTTTGGCCTGAATCTGAGCCTAAGCGGGAAGCTCAGATTTAACTGGGTGGGTGCAACTCCTATTCCCGCCCCTCTGATTCTTCATAACCAACTAAATTCCCAACGTTTTAGCGGAATTCTGGTAGTCCACAAAGACGCCGCTTCCATATTTTCGGAAGTACCCTCCATTTTTTCGGATACAAACGGCAAGTCCTTCAGTTTGAAGAACGAAAGCTTAACCAAGCTCGCCCCATCTCTTGTTTGGAACAGCGATAGGATTGAACAGCGCAGGGGGCTCAGGTTGACGCAGACTCTACTTCGCAAGCGCGAATCGAGACGCCGCAAAATCCAAATTCGTGGGGAGCAACGAAGCAGAACCCTGAGCGGCGTCGGGACCGTAATTTGTCTAATCCTGGCCGAACTCAACAAGCATACTTACGAGAACGCTTCGCTAAAATCGGAGAGCCAACCCAACGCGAACCAATCGATGAAAACGGCTTGCGATCAACTCCATTCTTTCGTCGGCTACCGAAGCCTGCTGGTCCAACAGATTCCTCAAATCAATAACCGCTGCCCATTGGCCCGGAATGAAACCAAAGGTAGGCAACTCCTGCGTTAGTGAAACGCTGAGGTTGGGATCATAAGTAGAAATCTGTCCCTGAAACGGGTCAATCGCAAACATCGCTTGTCCCGGCGCGATCCTTAGAACGGTCGAGACTTTCGTTCCTGTTGCTGCAAAGTTTGCATCCACTTTTGCTGACACCATGTGGAAGAGACTATTGCTGAACAGATTCGCTGGAGTTGTTATCCCACGCTGGTCGAGTTGCTGGCCTTCACCAAAAGCATAACCGACCGAGCCGTCAATGACTTTGTTGACGTGGCGATGATATACGACTCTAAGACCACGGGCGCGCCCAGATTGCTCTTCACTGCGAAACACAGCATCACTCTGAGCAGCCTCGTTTGGAATCGAAAGCAGGCCTACACCATGCCCAGCAACCGTATCGAGGAATGCCATCACTTCAATAGATGACTTGTCCGATAGAACCTGTTCGCCTCCGAACTCCAGTCGATAGCTTCGCTCCATCACCGGTTGTCCACCGGCGATCGGCACCGGTTTCGGCTCAGCAAATTCAATTTCGCCCGATTCCAGATTAACCCTCGACTGTGTGTCAGTCGAGGAACCAGGAGTCAACGCCGCGAACACTCGAGTTCGCGCTCCCGCGTCCAACGAGATTCCAAACCGCGGTAAAACACTGCTGCCTGACCCGCCCTCTGCGAAACGCGCAAATTCCATCCCGTAAACTATCAATACTGGTCCGGCCACTTGCCAGGTATCTGTAGCAGAAACAGAAAACTGACCGAGCCTGGGTGTCCCGATGTGCCGAGAGAACGTAAATCGTCCGTATCCCATCGCAACAGAAACGCGATGTCGATCGGAAGCGTGCATTGTCCCAAGGGCTCTCAAACTCTGAGGGGCACCTACGCCATAACCGAGTTGCCCGCTTACAACAAGATTTGCATCCTTTCCAATCTGTTCGGATAGAGCAAAGTTGGTCCCAACAAAAGAGCTCACATCAGGAATGCTGCTGACCGTTGATTGCCCGAACGCATTCACAGCGCCGTGAAACTCGCTGGATCGTTCTGTCAACGCAACCGCGGGGTCCGCGTCAGCTACGGTTGTGTCCTTTTTCGGTTCATCGTAGTGAAAGATCGTGCCTCGAGCTCTGCGGGCGGCATATTTCGGATCGAGATTAAGGCTGGTCTCGTCTGAGAGAGTCGTAACGCGGCGCAGCAAAATGGAATCGAATACGGTGACCTTGTTAGGTTTTACGTCTGCGGGGATCTCAATCGGCCTGAATCCATCGGCTTCTGCTTTGACCCGGTAGCGACCGGGGAGAATGCCCACTGCAGCGAACTTGCCTTCAGCGTCGGTGCTAGCTTTCTTTACAATCTTGTCTTCCTTTGCCGCCTCTGCGTCAGCCAGGATGAATACGGCGGCACCAATCAATGGACTGCCGCTGGCATCCATTACAACGCCCCGTATTGACCCACGGCCGGCAGCTGCTTCTGCCGGTACGCTGGCGTACGCGATTGCAGCAAGTGCCGCTAGCGCCAACAATCTTGTCGCTTGTCTCATCAGGTCACCTCTTAATCTGATAAACAGAGGTCTATCCGCGGTATTCACAATTTTATCACCCGATCTCGGGGTGTCAAGCAGCGGCGGCGACAGGACTAACAGCCTCGACTGCGAATCTCCGGCCCGGACAAAATCCACGAAAAAACTCTTTTACACTGGCGGTTAAGATCATCACCCCAGCACCCTGGATTCATCCAACCACGAGGCGAGCCGACGAAATGCCCGGCCGCGGTGACTTACCTCGGCTTTCGCCGAGGATGAAATCTCCGCGAAGGTCTTTCCCAAAGGCTCATAACAGAAAACGGGATCAAACCCAAACCCCGCCTGACCCCGCGGTGCCTCGAGTATCTTTCCGGACACGAAGTCCTCGAACACTTTCTCCCCACTTGTCCACACAATCGCAGCCGCACAGGTAAACCGTGCTCTTCGTCTCTGAGGAGGTACGCCTCGCATTTGCTCGATCAATCGCTGAATTCGGTCTTTGTCTTCGGCGTCCGGCCCGGCATATCGAGCCGAGTGGATTCCCGGAGCGCCGTTGAGCGCCTCAACCTCAAGCCCCGAATCATCAGCAATCGTTGGAATTCCGCTGATTCGGAAGTAATGTCTTGCCTTCAACAAAGCATTCTCAATAAAAGTCTTTCCGGTCTCTATTTCTTCAGTTGACTCGGCCGCGTTGAGACCGACTATTTCTATTTCGATGCGCTCACCCAATATCTGCTTCACTTCGGCGAGCTTACCGGAGTTCGTTGTGGCAAGCAGAATGCGCACTTTCTGAGTATAACGTCACGTTCTCAAAAGGTCACACCGTCGTGTTTCCTGAATCCGTGTACAAATCTGCCTGAAATTAGAACAGCCGAACTTAGTTTTTTTGCGAATTAGCTTACAACTTTTTGAAGCGGGCTTTGAAGATCGATCTGTCCGAATATCGGCCTTTAGGTTCTGCGGTAAATATTTCTTCCACTTATGTACTTTTTACACGTGATCAAGTGATTGATCTTTGCGGATCAGCTCAAAAATAGGCGAATAAGTCAATGAAATGAACACTCCGTACCCGATCTGAGTGATCCCTCTGTCTGGCACTTTGATTGCTCAATGGTGAGTGGGGCAAGAGATACGGGTGATGACAACATCACTTCCTGTTCTCGATTCTCGGTTGCTGTGGTGAGGACAGTAACCAGAGAGAAAGGCGACGCAGTCTTCCCACGCTGCGTCGCCTCTTTTTTTGACTTTTCACGACTATTTCGGACTTTTCACCACAAAGTTATAAAGATTATTCGAAATCACGCATTCCAAAAGCCCTGTTCCGAAGAAGAATTTGTGTACTCGTTTCTTGATGGAACGCTCTTCACGAGAAACGAGCAGCCCCCACCAACTTGCTTCCCTTGACACCTCTTTTGAAACGCCGATATCTTCAAAGATTCGAAAGACCCCGGGAACCTGATGCTTGATCAGTATCGACGCGACTTCGCCGAGTTTTACGTAGCCACTGCGCGCGAACACTATCTCTTCCACTCTGGGCAGAAGAGCACGCTCGAAATCGCCTCCATTTACGAACGCTTCAGCCATTTATTTGATCGTGAGACGCTCAACACGTTCCAACGACAGGTGGCGGGTTTGGGCCGTGATGCCGGAATCGAAGGCACGTCTATCCGACGTCTGTATGCGTTCGCTGTCGAGCAATTCCTGGAAGATTCCGTCAAACAGCTTACCGAGGAGATCAGTGATTATGAGGCAGCGGCGTCGATCGACTGGTTAGGTCGCGAGATGACCTTCCAGGATGTGACTGTCGCCATCACCACAGAAGCCGATCGCCAAAATCGAAGGGGCCTGCATCGCAAGCGCCTAAATCTGATCGAATCATCAAACGATCTGCGAGCGGAGCGCCTAATGAAACTCTACGAAACAGCGCATTCGTTGGATTATCAGAGTTACGCAGATCTGTTTGAACGGATTCGAGGATTGGATTATTCAACACTCATTAATCAGGTAAGTACCTTCCTTTCGAGCACTCAAACTATTTACCTGGCGCGTCTCGACGGTGCTTTAAGGAGAGCCCTTTCAATCGGAGTGGAGGAAGCCGAACGGTCCGATGCAATGTATCTTCTGCACCTTACTGGGTTCGACGATCAGTTTCCTTCGGAGCAGATGATCTCGGTATACAGCGAGACGATGGCAGGTTTAGGAATCAAAGTAGCTGCGCAGAACAACATCACCATCGACAGCGAACCCCGGCATCGAAAAAATCCGCGAGCGTTCTGTACTCCTATTATGATCCCTGATGATATTAAACTGGTCATTCGGCCATCCGGTGGACAGTCGGACTATCAATCATTTCTTCATGAGTCTGGTCACGCTCAGCATTACGGATGGACATCGACACATCTTCCCCCCGAATTCAAATACTCCGGCGATTACGCGCTGACCGAAACCTACGCGTTTCTGTTCAACCATCTCATTTCCGACGAAGAGTGGCTGGCGACGTTCCTTAGGATCAAAGACAGCCGCGAATTCATCCGGTCGGTCATGCTTGCGAGGCTCGTGACTGTCCGCCGCTACGTCGCGAAGCTGATTTTTGAAGAGCGAATTCATCGCAGCGGGAATATCGGGGATGCAGCGGGGCTCTATTCCGATCTTCAGACTCAATCTACAAGCTTCAAGACGGCCCCCGGAGAGTACCTATTCGATCTGGACGACTCCTTTTACTCAGCCAGTTACCTTCGCGCGTGGGCGTTTGAGGTCTCACTCCGCGATTATCTGAAAATTCGTTTTGGCTCACGCTGGTGGGGTTCGTTAAGAGCCGGCGATTTTCTTAAGCAGATTTGGGAGACTGGCGATCGATATACCGCGGATGAAATGGCTTCTCAGATAGGAATCGGGCCCATCCAGTTCGATTCCCTCATCGACGAGTTCAACGCTGCATTGGCTTAACAGGTCTGAATCACAACGTCTTGGTTCTTGTCCACTGGATTCCATTGAATGAAGACAGTGCCTGTAAAACTCGGTTCGCGTAGCTATCCGGTAGAGATTTCCGCCGGCCTCATTTCGGAACTCGGGAATCTTTCGCGCGCCGCTCTTGGCGACCGTTCCAGGCGGGCGGTGGTCGTGAGCAACGCGACCGTCGGATCACTTTTGAGCAGCAAGGCTGAAAAATCACTGGCGCGCGCCGATTTCAAAGTGGACCGCTTCTGGATGGGCGACGGGGAGAGATTCAAAAACCTGGGCACGGCGGAATCGCTCTTAACATTTCTGATTGAACGGCGCGTGGAGCGCACCGACGTCATCGTAGCCCTTGGCGGTGGAGTAATAGGCGATCTTGCCGGATTTGTGGCGGCGACATACCTGCGGGGAATCCGGTTGATTCAGGTACCGACTACGCTGCTGGCTCAGATTGACAGCTCGGTGGGAGGCAAAACGGCAGTCAATCACGCGCTAGGGAAAAATCTAATTGGGGCGTTCCATCAACCTTCTCTTGTAGTGATCGATCCGGAAGTCCTTGGATCATTATCGCCAAGGCAATTCAAAGCTGGCTTATATGAAGCCATCAAATACGGCGTTATCAGAGATCGCCGGCTGTTCAATCGCGTCACTCGAAACGTCGAACTGTTAAAAAAACTTGATCCGATAGAGTTGGAACACCTGATCGCCCGATGCTGTGCGATCAAGGCAATGGTTGTAGCCAGCGATGAACGTGAGGGTGGTCTTCGACGAATCTTAAACTTCGGACACACAGTCGGTCATGCTCTGGAAGCTGTGACTCATTATCGCAAATTCCTCCATGGCGAAGCGGTGGGAATTGGCATGCGTGCGGCAGCTTTAATGGCTGAATCATTAGGCTTACTGCCAGCTGATGAGCGAAGGCTAATCGAGGGCGCCGTTGCCGCGGTTGGAACACTGCCTGGCGTAAAAACTCTTGCGCTGGATGATATACTTGCAGCAATGCTTCGCGACAAGAAGGTGGAAGCTGGCAGGACTACGCTCGTGCTGCCGGTCGAGATTGGTAAGGTCGTGATCAGATCTGACGTGCCCCTGAAGGTAATCCGAGGAGCACTCGAAGAAGCGCTTAATTAAGCTATAAAAGCGGATAAATCCGCTTGCGGAGCGCAGATTTGAGCAGAGCCCCTCGCTCCCCACTGTACTCAACGCCGAATAATCACACGACGGAGATAAGAGTATGAGCAACGTCACTGGCACTGGGGCGCGCCCGGGCGAGCGCGGAGCAATTTCGATCAAGGCGCTGCTGGGACTACTGCTCGCAGGCGCCGTTGCCTTTGGGGTCTTAAAAGTTGCGCCAGTCTACATCGAGCAGCAGAAAGTAGTCCACGAGGTCAATGAACTTGCGCGAATTGCGGCGGTACGGGGCTGGAAAGAAGACCGAATTGCACAGGATATGAAACGACTCAGCGCCGAATACAACTTGCCCGAAAGCGGCCTCAACCTCGTTTCGCGCAGTGAAAAAGGTGTCCAAATCTCGATCAGCTATCAGAGGGACATCGACTTCCTGGTGACCACGTATTTGTGGAAGGTCGACCAGATGGCATTAGGCAAGGATCTGTAGAAATACAGATGCGAGTTCTGCGCCTGACTCTTAGTCTCTAAGAATAACTCAGCGTGGGCTATTTGTCTGCGCATCTTCTAATTTCTAACAACCGCAATGTGGCGCAGATGAGACAGTCCACGCCACCTCTTTCATTTTTGAACTGGTGTAGGAGTTTGTTGCGGCGCACCACGAACAATACCCGCACTAATGGAAGACTGTTTAAAATAATTAGACACTAAGCGTTTCACATCATCTGGTGTAACTTTCATGACCAGATCCGGAAAGTTGTCCACATCCGAAGCCTGTTGGCGATAAAAAACCGCTTGAGCATAGCGGAACGCATGATTCGCCTGTGACTGCATCAATGCCAGTTCCGAGCTGCCGGCGAGTAAGCGCGCACTTGCCAGTTCATCCGGGGTCAGACCTCCGCGAGCTGTTCGATCGAACTCTGCCACCAGCGCCGATCTCATTCGTTGCTCATTTTCTGGAACGCGGACCGCGCAGGCGTAGATCGCTCCCGCTACGAACATAGAGTCCAGGCCCACCGATACGGCTCCCAATCCATCCTGGTTGTCACCTGGTTGTTGCTGTAAGCGGCCCCCTTCCCCCTTCATTGCCGATTCAAGGACGCGTGCAGCGATTAGCTCTGCGCTTCCCGCTCGTGGTCCGGGAGTTCCTACCGCGACGAACGTCTGCCCCAAGCGTCGTTGGTCCACCTTCTCCCCGGCGGCAGCTTGTGGAGTCCTCACCTGGATCGCTGAATCCACTTCGCGTCGCTTGAAACCCTGGGCTATTTGAGAGGAGACCAGGGCGGAACCGTCGGTATCGCCAACGATGATTACAAGCGGAAGCTGCCGGCTTACCACGCGCGCATACCAATCCCGAAGTTTTTCTGTAGTTAGTCCGGCGACAACTTCTTCACGCCCGTGCAGCGGAAGCGTATAGGAATGATTGGAAAAGAGCGCTTGAAATAGCAGCTCCCTCGATCGGGTAACGCCTGAATCACGGGCATCTCGAATCGCGGCCAGCTGCCCAAGCCGGGCACGCGGCAAATCCTCATCTCGAAACGCCGGCTCTTCCATAAACTCACGAAGGAGTTTGAGTGCGCGGTCTGCATTCCGCGCGAGAACGCTTAACATGAATCCAAAAAGATCCGGCTCAACAACAATTCTAACGTCGGCTCCAAGCTGCTCAAGCTCCATAGCCACCTGCGAAAGGTTCCGGCGTGGTGACCCACAAAGCATGGCGCGAAGCATCAGCTCTGTTGTTCCGCTGGTTGATGCGTCTTCGATAAGTCGCCCTCCCTGGAACAACACCGCCACTGTCACAGTCGGCTGCGAGTGCTCCTCGCGAACAAATGCTCTCGGTCCGTTGAGAGTTGAGAAGTCCTTGACCGGCAGCGGCTGAACTGATTCAAGCATCGATTGTCGCTCGGCGGGACGGTCGCTTCCTTGGACGATCAGAGCGAATGACGAAGAGTCGGAAGCGCGAATAACGGAGCTTTCGACTGGTTGACCAAAGCCAGGCACCCAGGCGCTGACCGTTGCAGCAAAAGAATCAGCGTCAAACGTTCGTGCTTCTGCCGAAATCGGTTCGTATTCATGAATCGAAGTGTTCGCCAACATCAGGTACGTCGCTGCGATTCGGCGCACGTCGTCTCCACTGACCGAGCGGATTCGGCCCCGGTAATCCAGCGATGCCTTAAGAGGCAATCCGGCTGCTTCGTTGCGCGCAAGCACGCGGGCTCGCCCAAGGTATGAAGAATCTTCATCAGTGAATCGCTTCTCGAGAACGCTCTTAGCTCGCACCAGTTCCACTTCGCCGGGCGTTTCGCGGCGCAGTCGATCGAGTTCCTTGAACAACGCAGACTCCGCCTTATCGATCGAGGGTCCTTCGCGTGAACCCATCGCGCACCACGTTTGAGTAACAAATAAACCAGTTCCCGAAAACGACAAATAGCTGGATTCGACACGGTTGGTCACCATCTGTCCATCGACCAGGGTACGATTAAGGCTCGAGCCGCGACCGATACCCGCCAGCGCGGCCAGAACTTCGATTGCCGCGGAGTCCTTGGAATCGCTGCCAGGAACGTGAAATCCAACGCTCACGATTGGTTGACTAATATCAGCCCGCTCAGCTGCGTAGCGCAGCTTAGGTTGTTCTGTTGCACCCCATGGTTTGATACCTGTGGTTTGTTCGGCAGCAGAAGCCTCGATTGCGGATGAACTTTGCGGTTGGGCAGACGCTATCGGAGTGGTGCGTGACGCGGTCTTCGACTTGGAACTGCTTTGGCTTTTGGCCTCCGGCGCTGCCGGTTGTTCTGGCTTCGCTCCGAAGGATCCGAACATCTGTTGGACTGCAATCAGAGTGTTGAATGTGGACACATCACCCGCTATCGAAATAATCAGATTGTCGGGACGATAGTGAGCTCGATAAAAGGCTTCAACTTTCTCCCTCGTAATGGAGGCATACGAATCAGGGGTTAGTTGCAGTGCGCCGCTGAAGGCCATGGTAAACAAACGCGCTTTTGAGGAAGCCGAAGGGTTGTCAACTGCCAGGAGGTTTGGATCGATCTGATTGGCTGGCAAAGTTCTTGCCGAAAAGGCTTCAGAATAATTCGTAAATCCGACATCGAGTGTTGGCCCAGCTCTTCTTTGCTTTTCAGACAGCAGTTTCACCTCGCGCCGAACCGCCTCAGTCTCAAAAGCCGGGTTTTGAAGCATGTCGGAATTAATCAGCAAAGCATCTTTGAATTTTTCAGAAGGCACGACGATCGAGTACGCAGTGCCATCATACGCAGTCCCGGCCTCGATCGACGCCCCGAGA
This sequence comes from Blastocatellia bacterium, assembly GCA_035258805.1. Taxonomy (GTDB): domain Bacteria; phylum Acidobacteriota; class Blastocatellia; order UBA7656; family UBA7656; genus Onstottus_A. Next base: position 55,736 of record DATFWY010000332.1, read on the forward strand.
GCGCGCAAGTCAGAGAGGGCGCGATTCCCTGGTCTCTGGATCGTGCCCCTGAGGATCAGCCGCTCAACCAACCTGGCTGGTGGGCTCAAGGCCCACGGCTCATCGACTGAGCCTGCTTTGAAACGAGCTACCATAGCAGCGATCGGAGTGGAATGATGCTCATTGATGATGACCGTTATTCCGTTTCGCAGTACAAACCGAGAAGTGGTACCGACTTGTTCCTGCTTCGCTACAGCAGCCGCTGCGGGGACGTTTATAACGGGCGGAGGCTCATTTGTTGGCGCGTTGGGTTGAGCGACTTTCGGGCGAGTTCGCCCGCTTTGCGCAAAGGCAGGGAAGGCCAAAGAGGCTGTCAATATAATAATGACTACCTTCGAAATCAGACTCGCTTGTGGCACTGCGTGCTCCTCGATCGCTGGTAAGAAGAATGATAGAGGGCGGCTTTGTTGCGGTCAACGAACAACCAAAAGTTGAAGTTGGTGTTTACAAACTCTTCACAAAGAAAAGCGGGGCGATCCGAAGATCGCCCCGCTTTCTGGTCCGAGAGAGAGTTCTCGGAGTTATTGTTTCGACAAACTAGTGAACGTCTCAGCCGGAAGCACTATTCCAAGCGGCTCACCCGGCTTCTTCGTCCTTCTACGCGGTGCCCGACGCGCCGGCCTTCTCTCAGTCGACGGAGCCGGTTCCTCAGTCGTGATGACCTGAGGCGTTGCACC
>DATFWY010000333.1:0-70733 GCA_035258805.1 Blastocatellia bacterium
TCTGCTGGAAGCAGGCCCTTTATGTCACGGACTACGCGAGCAACATCCTCCTGATCTCCAATCGCCATCATAAAGAATTTGTAGCCATTGTAAAAACAGATCAATCCGTTACCGAACATCCATATGCTCGACAGCATCGGGTTTCCGCCCAGGATAATGTTGATCGGAAAACCGGTGACTGCGCCGCCAGTGACCGCCTCGGCTACCAAACCGGCTCCGGCGGCAACGCTGAACGCGCCAAGCAAAGGCGCTCCGACATACTTTGCCGCATCACGTTGAAACTTGATTCGTGCCTGCTCGGCTTCGGGAAGCTTTCCATCGCGCAACAGTTCTTCTTGTCGCTTCAAGTATGTTTCATACTTTTCGGACAGCTTTCGTAAAGCATAGGGCGCGATCGCAGAGTGAAAGAACCAGTTGCCGCTACCTCCTGCGCCGAGAAGCACAACATCGAGAGACGAAAAAGCGCTTCCTGCGCGAGTGCCTGCGATGAAGGCGAGCGAGACTACGGCCGCTTTTCCGGGATTCTTCTTCGCCCAGCGACGGGCGCTCGCGAGGGTGCTCAGAAGCGAAGATGGCAATCTGGCAGCAGAGGCGCTAGCCCGCGCGGCATCGGTAGCTTGTTCATAGTACCGTCGGGCGTCGCCGAAAAAATCCGACGCCTTTTCTTTTGCGTCGTCGAAGACCTCATTTGCCTTTTGAGAAGCTTCGTTGGCTGCTTCGCTTGCCTTTTCTTTTACTCCGGACCGTCGAATAGCTTCCTCGGCGGCATTTGCAGCCTTTCGTGCGTTTTCGCTGACGCGCTCACTGACCTTATGCTCGCGATCAAGGCGGGAGACTTCTTCACGCGCGGCGTCGATTGTCGACGAGGCCACTTCTGCTCCCTTTCGAAGAGCATCACTAGTTGCACGCGCTCCCTTATCAAGTTTCGATTTAATCTCGAACCTTTCGTCAATCTGTCGCGCGGCCTCCTCGGCTCGGCGTCTCAGTTCATCAAGTTTGCTGGGCATCATTCTTACTCCCTGCTCAATGTTACTCCTGTAATTATGCCATTCACACTGAATACGCTGCAGTTCACCTGGTGGTTCCTGGCGAACCGCCACGAGTATTCCGTCAATTAAAGCACAAATCTGATTACTTTCAGGCGCATTTTGGGCAACGTCCCTGTGAAAGACTTCAATTCCAATTAGATCTCATTTGCAGGCTCACAACTTTATTTAAGTGGGTCCCGGAGTTATGGTACTGATTGATGTCTGATGAGATCTTAGCAGCAGGAGGGGTAATTATTGATTCAAGAGCAACCCCACCTCGATTACTCCTTGTGCACCGGCCCAGGTACGATGACTGGTCCTTCCCGAAAGGCAAGCTGGACCCCGGCGAGACGGTCGAGGAAGCGGCGATCCGAGAGGTACTCGAAGAAACGGGTATTCAATGCAAAATAGTCCGCAAAATCGAGACCTTGCGCTATAGCTACCAGACAAGCAAAGGTCGGCGCCGGCCGAAGGTCGTTCACTATTTTCTAATGGCTCCACTCACCGATGAGATCCGTGTCCCGGGCGCAGAAGTCGACCGCGCGGAGTGGCTGGACCTTGAGGCGGCGCTTGGAATGCTCACCTACGAGCGGGATCGAGAACTTCTAAAATCACTTTAATCGCGAGAACTATTGCATATTGTTATAGAATAGGCGTGCCTCCTCATATCCCGCCCCCTGGAGCTTCCGATGCCTGAAAGGAAAATGATAATAACCCTCACTACCGATTTCGGTGAGGTCGATTACTTTGTACCAGCGATGAAAGGGGTCATATTAGGGGTAAATCCTAACGTCGAAGTCGTCGATCTGACTCATATGATCCCGCCGCACGATATCTATGCCGCTGCGTTCACATTGATGTGCTGCTATCGAGATTTTCCCAATGGCACTATTCACGTCGTCGTAGTGGATCCTGGGGTGGGAACTTCGCGCAGACCGATACTGGTTATGGCTGATGACTATAATTTTGTTGGTCCGGACAATGGTGTGTTCAGTTATATCTATCAACAGAATCATATCAACAGAGTGGTGCACCTTACTGCGGAACACTATTTCCGTCAGCCCGTATCAAATACTTTTCATGGACGCGACGTGTTTGCGCCCTGTGCTGCGTATGTTTCGAAGCTCGTTGACTGGCGAATGATGGGCGAGGAAGTCAGCGATCCGGTGCGCTTCAATACTCCCGCTCCGGTTGTGTCTGAGAAGAAGATCAAAGGAAGCGTCGTCCATGTAGATCGCTTCGGCAACCTGATAACGAATATCACTTCGGCGGAGCTCACCGAACAACATCTCGTTGCCGGTGCTCGCGTGAGAGTCGGCACACATGACGCGGCTCGGGTGTTGAAAACATTCTCCGAAGCGAATCCAAACGAGCTGTTCGCTTATTTTGGCAGCACGGGTTTTCTAGAGATTGGCGTGGCGAAACAATCAGCAGCTAGAATGACCGAAGGCCGTCGTGGAACCGAAGTTGAGGTGATTGTTCCGTAGCAAGGTGAAATAAACGAACACACTATTTTCCTGAGCATCGCTCGTTTGACATGGTTCGGTGCGTGTCCTATTCTTGAATATTGGATAATTCCCGCGGAAGTTCTTGGGCAGCGCCCCCGGCATCGATCGCGACCGAAAGGAACCAAATAAAACAATGTCGAGCGAAGCAAATGTCGCCAAGGCTGGTCTCGAGGGCATCGTCGCCGCTCAATCCTCGTTAAGTGACGTCAATGGTGAAGAAGGAAAGTTAATCTACGCCGGATACGATATTCACGATCTGGCTCAACACGCGACCTTCGAGGAAGTTATTTATCTTCTCTGGAAGGGCAAACTCCCAACCGCGGAACAATTAGCGACTTTAAAGTCCCAGCTCAACCGGGAAGCCGGACTTCCCGCTGAGATCATCGAAATCATTCGCCTGATCCCAAAGAACGCCAACCCAATGGATGTGCTCCGGACGGCGGTTTCGGCTCTGGGGCTATACGATCCGGACGGTGCTGATAATTCAATCGAAGCAAACGTCCGCAAGGCGGTAAGGCTCACCGCCAAGTTTCCGATGATTGTAACGACCTTTCAGCGGATTCGTAACGATCTTGAGCCTGTCCATCCTCGCGAGGGACTTTCGATTGCGGGTAATTTCCTTTACACCCTCAACGGACAAGAGCCCGATGATATTGCTACTCGAACGATGGACGTTGCGTTTGTACTTCACGCCGACCACGAACTGAATGCTTCGACGTTTGCTGCGCGAGTGACTGCCGCAACTCTTTCGGATATGTATTCAGCAGTAGTATCAGCCATAGGTACATTGAAGGGACCGCTGCATGGCGGCGCTAACGAAGGCGTGATAAAGAATCTCCTCGAGATTGGTAATGTCCAGGGAATCGAGTCCTGGGTCAAGGACGCCTTTGCCGCAAAGAGAAAGATCATGGGTTTTGGTCATCGCGTGTATCGGACTGTCGACCCTCGGGCAATTCACCTTTCAGAGATGTCTCGTAAGCTTGGCGAACGAACCGGCGAAACCAAGTGGTATGAAATGTCGAAGAAGATGGAAGAAGTTGTGAAACGCGAGAAGCGTCTCAATGCAAACGTCGATTTCTACTCGGCTTCAACATATTATGCCCTTGGCATTCCGACCGATCTCTTTACTCCGATCTTCGCGTGCAGCCGAATCTCTGGCTGGACGGCCCACATTTTGGAGCAGTTCCGAAACAACCGGCTCATACGTCCTAGAGCTGAATATATTGGTCCACGCGGATTGAAGTACGTGCCCATAGAAGAACGAGGCTAGTTTCATCCCAGCAAACCTGGTCTTTAATACGTTGACTTTTTACACCCGGGTTGTCCCTATCTCGGGGTTCAGCTAGCATCTTATCTCCACGAATCAGCTCATAGACATTAGGAGTAGTTCTAAATGCTATCTCTCAGAATACTTCTGTGCGCAACTCTGTTCTTTATCCTGGCAATCTCGAGAGCTGGATATACGGCTCCGATTCACTCGGCAGAAACACAGTCCTCGCCGAACGCGGCGCTAAGCATCGAGGGCTCGTGGGAAGGTACTCTGAATAGTTTGGCAGGGAGACTTAGGCTCGTTTTGAATGTTTCGAAAGATAGTTCAGGAGGCTTCAAAGCGACTCTCGATAGCCCCGATCAAGGTGCATCAAATCTTCCGATAGATAAGATCACTCTCGCAGACTCATTCGTGCGGTTCGAAAAGAAGGATATTCAGATGATTTTCGACGGCGCGATCAGCCGGGATGGAACCGAAATAGCAGGCTCGCTAAGACAGGGGATCGTGTCGCCGCTGGTGTTGAAAAAAGTCAGCAAAGGTCCTGCGACTCAAACGAGTGCCGCCGGATTTACTCGCGGGCGGGTAAGGCTTGAGCCATGCAACCTCCCGGTTCTCACCAAGGATGCCGGTTGTGGCCGCTATGAAGTTTTTGAGGATCGCGTTGCTAAAACCGGCCGAAAAATCTCTCTGAACATTCTGGTGATCCCGGCAATCTCATCAAAGCCGGCAGCGGATCCAGTGTTCGTGCTCGCCGGCGGTCCAGGGCAGGCTGCTGTCGGTGTGGTCAAGGCGATCGGAAATTATTTGATCAAACTCAATCGCGATAGAGATTTGGTCTTCATCGACCAACGTGGAACTGGTGAATCCAATCCGCTGGTCTGTAGCTCGCCTACGGGTAAGGAGGAGATGGGACGCTACTTCACGGAAGGAGTCAATATTGAGAACCTTCGTGAATGCCGCGCTCAGCTCGAGAAGAACGCCAACCTGACTTTGTACACGTCGGCTATTGCAATGGATGATCTCGATGAAGCGCGCGCGGCGCTTGGTTACGAGAAGATCAACTTGTTTGGCGGCTCATACGGAACTTATGCCGGATTTGTCTACATTAGGCAGCATCCCGACCGAGTCCGCACTGCGATCCTCGAAGGAGTTACTCCTGTTGACGCAAAGATAATCCTGCCGTTCGCTAAAGGGGTTGAACATTCCCTCGAGAGAATGTTCAGCGATTGCGCGAGTGACCCGGATTGCAGTAAGGCCTTCCCGACCTTAAGGACCGAATTCAAGGACGTTGCCGCAAAACTCGAAAAGCAGCCCGCCGTGTTTGAGTCGACCAACTTGCTAACCGGCAAGCGTGAAAGCGTCACATTGTCACGAAATGTATTCGCCGAGCAGATTCGAATGATGCTTTACATTCCGATTTACTGGAGATGGATGCCTCTCTTGATACACGAAGCGAACTCAAACAACTTCGGTCCGTTTGCTTCGATCGCGCATGCAAATATCGCCGGGCTTACGGGGCAACTTGCCGGAGGAATGTCCCTTTCGGTTTTGTGCGCGGAAGATGTTCCGTTCATTACGGAAGAAGAGATAAAGAGCAATACCGCCGGAACGTTCTACGGTGATTACAGGGCGCGGACCAGTTCAAAGGCTTGCGAGCAGTGGCCGCGAGCCAAAGTGGCTGCATCGTTTGCGGAGCCGGTGAAATCAGATATTCCGATATTGATGATTACAGGCGATCTGGATCCGGTTGCTCCTCCCTGGCTGGCGGCTGGCGCCGCTCGTTTTCTTCCCAACAGCCGCCACATCTCGATTCCGAATACAGGGCATCACTTTCGGTTCGAGTGCACTGATAATCTGATTGCGGAGTTCCTGTCAAAGGGTTCAGCAAAAGGTCTCGACGACTCGTGTGTAAGGGAAATTGAACGACCGCCCTTCATCACTAAGCTTCCGCCTCCATTTGCGAAGTGAGGTGCGACAAGACGGCACAATACCGAACTGATCTCGGCGGCTTTGACGCCTTTGCGTTTGACGGGAGTTTGACGCCCTTTTAAATCCAAAGGCGCAAAGCCGTTAAGACCCGTGTTTTGAAGTTGAAACTCGATTAAACCAGAGAGGTCTTGAGAAGTTCGTAGGTTGCTTCAAATCGGCCTAATCGTTCCATTGCCGCCAGTGCCCGTTTACCGGCGGGCTCAATGTACGGGACATAGATCGGATTGTTTGCGGCAGCTTGCGATGCATAAGTTCCTATTGCTTTCAGCATTCTCTGCACCGTCATCAACTCAAGTTCGATTCGAAATTCACCAACGTCGGAAATCGGGAGATTCGAACTCGCCTTCATTTGGATGAACCGCTCTGTCAACTCGGCTATGTGCTCAGGGGACAGCGCGGTATACGGATCGCTAATGAGCGAAGCAACATCGTAGCTGACAGGACCCATTCGCGCGTCCTGGTAGTCAATAATGAACATCCGGTCATTCTGCATCATCAAATTGCGCGCATGGTAGTCGCGATGCGTAAGCACTCGAGGACGTGACGCGAGGTCGGAGCACAACGTCTTGAAATCGGCTTGCACCGCGTTCGCTGTCGAAGGATCCAGCTTCATTCGAAGATACTTATTGAAATAATTTGCAAAAAAGAACCCAAGCTCCCACCGCAGCTTTGCTTCGTCGAAAGCCAGATTAGAGCAAATTGAATCACTTTGCAGAGCCCGCCTGGTTGCCTCTTGTATTCGGACCACGAGCTCGAGCGCATGTCTATAAGCATCGAATGCGTCAGCTTCAGTCCGATCGCTGAGCCAATCCTGAAGCCGAACGTCTCCGACGTCTTCAATAAACATCATTGAATCGGCGCCAAGCGCCTTCAGGACCGCGGGAACCGGCAAGCCAGCTTCGAGAAACAGCGCCGTGACCTCGATGTGAGCGCACGGATCATTGGCGAATGTAAGACGCGCGGAGGGATTTGCTGCTTCCGCCTGCGCGAGTCTATCGACGGCACGTTCGGTCTCGTCAAACGTAGCGCTGTACAATGCGACAATGAGGCTTTCTTGCGGAGTGCTGGCTCGAAAGTAAGAGCGGGTAGACGCATCACCGGTCAATCTGCCGATTGAGACATCGGCAATTGACGCGTTCAGGTAGCGCGATACAAGTTCCGCAATTCTTTGTGATGGGTCTTTCTCAGCTGCTGTCATTACCACCTAACAGTTTGAAGAGTCAAAATTGAGATCCGGAGCATAGCCGAAAGACGGGCCCTGCGGACGCTGAAACAAAAGCAACTCAACGCGAATCAACATTCGCTAGACAGGAACAATTACATTATCGCCGACGATTTCACCTCTCTCTAATTGACGTACGATAGCACGCCGGACGACGACCGCACGATCGATTGTAGCGCCGGCGGGTATTCTGACTCCGTCGGCAAGTACGGAGTGACTGACGCGCGCTCCGCTCTCGATCTTTACATTGTCCCATAGCACAGACTGCTCCACCGTTGCGCTGGGATCGATGATGCAATTCCTTCCGCAAACCACTGAACTGCTGGTCATCAATTTCAAATGGGCCTCGAGATAACGTTGCAAGGTGCTCATCTCGTACCAGTCTGCATCCGATGTCAGCCCGATTACCTTTTCTCCTGCAGCAATCGCCTGCGGATAAACGTGAATGGTTGAATGAGAAAAACAGTTTCGTGGTATGTACTTGAAGATCCTCGGCGAAAGCACTTGTATCCCGGTGAACATCAATGGTGCAGCTTCAGAATGGCGTTTTGAATTCTCGACTTGACCGGATGCTTCGTCTGGAAAGCCTGCAAAACGACTTATCTGATTGTGTTCATCGACCTCTACGATGCTGAAGTGTTCTAAAGCAATATTCTTCTTCAGAACCAGAGTGGCTATGGCCTGGCTCTTTCGGTGACTTTCAATAACTTTGCCGAGACCGATATTTGTAGCAATTTTCCCATTTATTACTACGAAGTCATCGTCGAGGAGCGACGCACGGACTCGGTCCAACGCGCCGGAGGTGCCAAGTATTTCGTCCTCGTTTGAGTATTCAATATTCACTCCCAGCGCCGAACCGTCTCCAAGTGCGTACCGGATCGATTCAGGTTGATGATGTAGATTTATGATTAGATCTGTTATCCCGTGAGATGCAAGGTACTCGACAGCATAGGTGATCAAAGGTCGGTTCAGGAAGGAGATGGCCGCTTTTGTCCGATCCTCGGTGAGTGGCCAAAGCCGAGTACCAAATCCTGCTGCTAAAATGAAGCCTTTCATGAGTACTAAAGGGATCAGGGTATCCGGCGTGTGCGTGGTCAGGAGTCAGGTTCTGGGGTTGAGGATCTTCACGGTGACTTCCGCATTCTGGTAGACCCCTGACACATAGGTTTACTTAAACACTAAGTCTTCAAGTGGAACCCCACGCGCTCTGCAGCGCTCTTCTTGAAGCTCGGGATAACTTTGCCTGATGAATTCTTCTGCTGAGAACGCGGCTGCGTTCAGCGCCTTCAACACGCTCGCCTCATCACCCTCAATTTCGATAAACTTGCCCATCGGAGTATCATCAAGCACCACCTTGAATTCGGCGCCATCCTGATTAACACGGTAACCGGTGCGGTATTTTTGATATCTGAAGGAGCGTCTAAAACCAAGATGCTCCAAAAGCTCGATCATCTTTTGCGGGTCTGAGACGTTAGTCTCGATTTCTTCCCGCACCTTTAGCGGGGAAGCATGGGTTTCTTGTACGATCCCTTTGTAGGTAATCGTCCCATGCCCGTTGACCATTCGCACACGAAGGGCCGCGCCCTGCTTGAACAGAGATTCATCCTCGAAATCGAGCAGCCAGTTATCCTCAAAATGGTGCGGTTTCTCAAGTATTAACTCATAACCTGCGTTTCGCAGTCGATCGAGATTATCGCAAGCGAGTTTAACTTCAATCTCCAGGGTCTTCTCTTTGCTGACGGGGGAGTGGCTCATTCGATGTCGTATTATTCACGCTGGTCGGACACCCGTCAAATAGGTCTTTAGGACCTATTGTCCTATTGGTCGTATTTATCCTATAAGGTCTATTTATGTGGCTCGACAACAAGTGCCGCTGGGATGGCGCGACCGCGCCGCACTATGAAGTCTGGTTTCTCACGCTCAATCATCGTGAGTCTCAACGAGGATTCTGGTTTCGGTACGTCCTGGACTCGCCGCTCGAGACGGCTGACAATTCCCGCCGATGTGCGAGCCTCTGGGCCGCGATATTCAATCGGCGATCACCTGAGCTAAACTTTGGTCTCAGAAGTGAATACTCCATTGATCAATGTGTTTTTGATGGCGAGGATGGCTCGGGATTTACGCTTGGCGATGGGGTCTTCACGGGTTGCACTGCTTCGGGGCGTGTTCAAACTAGGGGACACGACGTCGAATGGGATCTGCGCTACGTGCCCTGCGAAAAGACATACCACCACGTCTCGCGTGCGGTGATTCAGCTCGCGCGGCCTTCCTCTTTTATTTGTTCGCCGAATCTGGCCACGTTTTTTACCGGAAGAATCGTTGTGGACGGCGCTGAAGTAGTTCTTGAGGGCGAGCCCGGATGCCAAACGCATCTGTGGGGGCGCAAACACATAGATGAGTGGGTTTGGGTACATTCAAATGCGTTTGAAAGCTTTTCTGATACCGTTTTCGAAGGACTTGCGGCTCGAGCTCGTCGCGCCGGGCAGATGCTTCCACCGGTTCAATCCTTATACTTGAGGCACCGCGGTGAAGAGCATCGTTTTGTGAGGCTTCGGTTCGCAGAGCAGTGGCAACGCAAATTGGGAATGGGCTATTGGTCTTTTTCGGCTATGAACACTCGTTTTTACATTGAAGGCGCTGCTCAGTGCCGGCTAAGAGACATGCTACAGGCCGAATATACGGATCCTGATGGCGAACGGCTTTACTGCATAAACAGCGAGGTTGCCAATCTTAAGATAAGGCTGTTCAGACGTGTCCACGGAATACGCTGGAGGCACATGGAGACGATTAAGGCGTACGGCACTGCTCATCTGGAGCACGCATCCAGATCCAGTGATTCGGATGTTCTGAAAGCTTTTGACCGGTTAGCGGACTGATATCTCGTGCAAAAGATGTTAAGCTTACCTTTTCAGACCAAGTTCCATCTCGCGTCGTCTTAGATATATGCCAATCATTCCAGCATCGATCGAGGAAGCTTACTATGAACGGAGAATCTAAGAGTTCGCCCAGGATTGGACCCCTGACCTCACTTGTTGTCTCGCTTCTTTTGACAGTAATCCTCACATTATCTGCACTTACGCCCGTTGCAGCTGACGCAAAAACAAAGGCAGCTCCTGGCGTTCTGAGCGCAGACCAGAAGATTATTCATTTGTTGAACCGTATCGCCTATGGCCCAAGACCTGGTGATGTTGAGCGGGTCAGGCAGATGGGAATCGATAAGTACATCGACCAACAACTTCATCCTGAGCGCATTGACGATAATTCGGTTCAAGCAAGGCTTGCCAATTATCCGTCATTGCACATGAGCCTGACTGATATCCAGGAGAAGTATCCTCCGCCGCAGGTTCTGGGTCGGCAGCTTGGATTGCGTCAGGGTAAGAACATGCCGGTTCTTCCTCCAGGTGAAGGCGCTGATGAGAACGCAAAACGCGAGTACAGGCAGCAAGTGACGGCCTACTACCAGGAAAACAATCTAAGACCGCCACAGTTTCTGCTCCAGGAACTTCAGGCACAAAGAATCATCCGCGCAGCGTACAGTGAGCGCCAGCTCCAGGAAGTAATGACAAACTTTTGGTTCAACCACTTCAACATCTTTTGGGCGAAGAACCTGGATCGCAATTTAACAACCGACTACGAGATGAACGTGATCCGACCCAGAACGATGGGCAAGTTTCAGGATCTGTTGCTTGCGACGGCGAAAAGTCCTGCGATGCTGGTCTACCTGGATAACTTTCAATCGACATCTCCCGACGCGCAAATGCCCAATGCTAACCAGATGCGAAGGCGCGCAGCGCAGCAAAGACCGGGTTTCGGAGGATTCGGAAATCCTCGCTTGAACAACCCCAACTATCGCAACCAGCAAATTGACCGTGAAATGCAGCGCGAGCAGGCGAACCAACAGCGGCAGCAGCAGCGTCCCCAAGCGCAGGTTCCTCCCGGAGGAGGACGTCGGAAGCCTGGCATTAACGAAAACTATGCTCGTGAGATCATGGAGCTTCATACGCTTGGCGTAGAAGGCGGATATACTCAGAAAGATGTACAGGAAGTTGCGCGTTGTCTGACAGGTTGGACGCTCGATCGGCCTCGTCAGGGCACGCAGTTCGTATTCCGCCCTTTCATGCACGATAACGGAGAGAAGATCGTCCTGGGCCATAAGATCCCGGCGGGCGGAGGGATCAAAGACGGCGAGATGGTGATCGATATTCTCGCCCATCATCCAAGCACCGCTAAATTTATTTCAACAAAGCTGGTGAGACGTTTTGTCAGCGACACACCGCCACAATCTCTGGTGGATAGAGTGGCATCGGTTTATACAAAGACTGACGGCGATATTCGTGAAATGCTTCGAACAATATTCACCTCTGCGGAGTTCAACTCTAAGGAGGCATATCGAGCCAAGATCAAGTCTCCGTTCGAACTTGCTATATCGTCGATTCGAGCGCTTGACGCAGATGTAGTTCTTCCGCTCCAAACTGCGCAGTTCATTGCGAAGATGGGCGAGCCGCTCTACCTGTATCAGGCGCCTACTGGCTATCCGGACCGGGCTGATCAATGGGTCAACACCGGCTCGTTACTCGAGCGGTTGAATTTCGGTTTAGCTCTTACATCGAACAAGATCAGGGGTGCATCATTTAATCTAAAGAGCGCAGCCGCCGAGGTAGATCGCTCTGACAAACAGCGCGTTTTGGACCGCGCAATTACCGCGCTGCTAAACGGCGATGTTTCAAAAGAAACTCGCGCGGTTTTGGATAAGCAGCTGAAGGATGGGGTTCCGGTAAAGGGCGAGCTTGGATCCGCTCCGCCAATACCTTCCGGGGACGAGTTGATGGCTGAGAATTCAATGAACCCGCTGCCGCAAACAGGTGGCGCCGGAAAGGGCCAGAAAGGGATTGGAAATTCGGAACAAATGGAGAGACGGTTTGGTCAGCGTGCGAACCTGCGACCCCAACCGGCGATGTCCGCGGAAGATCTCGAGACGGCCAAAGTATTCGGCCTCGTTCTCGGCTCTCCGGAGTTCCAAAGAAGATAGGAGTATCGTTGCGTCTTTGCGGCTTTGCGTTAAAAAGACGGCACTCAAATACTTAGAGTTCTAATGACGTTTATTCCTCGCAAAGCTGCAAAGTCGCAGAGACGCAGAGTGGGTTTGGACATCTCCCCAGCACCTGAACCGCCGGTTCAGTGCACTGAGTTAGTAGAGCAACATCAGAACGAGTAATCGCAGTGTGGAGAAAAAGATCATGGCAGTATCTCGGAGATTCTTTCTAAAATCATCAGGAGTAGCATTGGCGAGCTTCGCCGCAGCCCCCTCTTTCCTTAAGCGTACAGCACTCGCTCAGACAGCAGGCGCCGTGGGCAAGGATCACCCAGTCATCATCGCGATCTTCCAACGAGGCGCGATGGATGGAATATCAGCTGTAATTCCGTTTGGCGATAAGAACTATTACAGTGTCCGCCCGAATATCTCCGTGCCCGAGCCAAAGGCCGGAAATGCGGACGCGGCAATTGATCTCGACGGCTACTTCGCGCTGCACCCGGCGCTTGCGGCCTTTAAGCCAATCTATGACGAAGGTCACCTGGCGATCATTCATGCAGTAGGTTCGCCGGATAATACAAGGTCCCACTTTGATGCTCAGGACTATATGGAAGCGGGCACGCCGGGGAACAAAGGCACCGCCGATGGGTGGTTGAATCGTTATATGCAGGCGAAGAAGGATCCAAAAGCGACTCCATTCCGAGCCGTATCGTTCACGGCGAACCTGCCTCGCACACTGCTGGGTCCAGCGCCCTCGATTGCAATGACCAATATCGCGGACTTTGGTGTGCGGGCGGGGCAGGGAAACGGACAGGTAGCAAAAGGATTTGAGGAACTCTATTCGACCAGCCTGGGAGATGCACTGCACGGCACAGGTAAGGAAGCATTTGAAGCGGTGAAGATGCTCAGGAGAGCAAATCCACAACAAATCCAGGCCGCGAACGGTGCATCATATCCTCGCTCGCCTTTTGGTAACGCTCTGCTTCAGATCGCACAGCTGATCAAAGCAAACGTTGGAATCGAAGTGGCGTTTACCGACGTTGGAGGCTGGGACACACACGCAAATCAAGGCAACTCTCGAGGCCAGTTAGCGAATCGACTGCAGGATTTCAGCCAGGGAATTGCGGCTCTGTATAAAGATCTTGGTGACAGAATGCACAATGTAGTCATTCTTACGATGACTGAGTTTGGGCGAACGATTCGACAGAACGGCTCCGGCGGAACTGATCATGGCCATGCGAGCTGTTTGTTTGTCGCCGGCGGTCCGGTAAAAGGGGGAAAAGTATACGGCAAGTGGCCCGGTCTTGCTGCTGAACAGTTGTATGAAGGCAGAGATCTGGCGCTTACCACCGACTTCCGCGATGTTTTTTCGGAAATAGCCGCTCGACATATGGGCGCGAGCAATTTGGGCGCAATCTTCCCGGGCTTCAATTCGAATCCGGCGAACTTCCGCGGCTTTATTCGAGCCTAGTTTTTCTTGACGAAGTCACGCAGCTGTCTCGCCAATATTTTGCTATGCTGTCGGCAATGATTAGGGGGAGACGCTGCGCAGGCAATTCTAGCTACGATGACTCGCATTTTAAGAGTCCTTCTTCTGGCGTCTCTATCAAGTCTTGCCCTTCCACCCTCTTCAATTGCGCAGGATACGCAAAAAGATACTCCACTAAAGGTTCAGACTACGCTTGTTAGTGTTCCAGTGATCGTCAGCGATCGAAGCGGACGCTATCTTTCAGGGTTAGCCGCTGGTGATTTCAAACTCTATCAAGACAAGATCGAACAGCCGATTTCAGTTTTTGATGCGGTAGAAGAGCCCTTGAACGTTGCCCTGCTGATCGATACGAGCAAAAGCACGATCCCGGTGCTGGAAGACATTAAGAAAGCCGGAGAGAAGTTCCTCAAGGAGCTAAGACCGCAAGATCGCGCAATGATCGTGGCAGTTGACTACGATGTACATGTGTTGAGTCAACTGACGTCCGATCGCAAGGCATTGGAAAAAGCAGTAAAGTCGGCAAAAACTGCTGAGGAAGTGGGTACGGTTTTGCGCGATGCAGTCGATGAGGTGGTGACGAGGAGCCTCAAACATGTGGAAGGGCGAAAGGCCATTATCTTGCTGAGCGACGGTAAGGATGTTGGAAGCAGAATTTCGGAGCAGGCTTTGCTCGACGAGGCTACCGAGTCAGGAGCGATGGTCTATACCGTGTTCTTCAAGACCGGACCACTAACCCATGGCTGGATAGATGCGACGACGTTTCCCAGGCGGCACGTATGGGTCGGGCCCGGACGGCTTCCTCCTCCATCAAGACCAAACAATCGGCGGGGGCAGCGTATTGAGATGCGCAATGAAAGAGCGATAGGTTTTCTCGAAAGACTCGCGGATGCCTCTGCAGGACGTTACTACTCGAGCGACGCCTCCGACCTAAAAAAGACGTTTAATCTGATCGCCGAAGAACTACGACATCAGTATCGTCTTGGTTTTTATCCTGATAACGAAACGGCGGACGGAAATCGACACGACTTGAAGGTGGCGGTTACTGCACCCGACGCGATCGTCAGAGCCAGGCGAAGCTATCAAGCACCGAACCTTCCAAAGAACCCCTGATCTTGCCAAACAGAATGGAGAGCATTACTGCCGCTTCAAGGATTTCCTTTCCCTCGAGGGTCTCTCCCACCAAACTCGCCGCAATGTTCGACTCCTAAGCATTCAGATGTTCCATGTGCCTATGGCCCCAAAGTCGAATTGCCTCTACCAGCGGCAGTAACGAACGACCGTACTCGGTCAACGAGTACTCAACCGGCGCAGGTACTGGTCCGTGCGGCTGACGTTGAACAATTCTGTCAGCGATTAATTCCCGGAGTTGTTGAGTAAGAACTTTCTGAGAAATCGCGGGCATTTCTCTGCGAAGAGCGGCGAAATGCCTGGGCGATTCAGATAGCCAGTAGACGATAATCAGCTTCCATTTTCCGCCGATTGCAGCCAATGCCGCAGTCAAGGGACACCCAGTGACCGCATTCGATCGAGGCAGGCTGACACAGTTACTTTCAGGTACCTTCTTGATAGGGTTCATAGCCAGGATTATATTCCTAACGAGGTCGCAGGTTCGAGGTTATGTAGAGGTACGATCGAAGGGAGCCAGGAAAAATGATTGTGGAAGTACGAAGCTATAGGACCAAGCCTGGACTTCGGGACGAATTCATACGGTTCTTCGAGACACGCGCGATTCCTGCGTTGCGCTCCGAGGGGATGAAGATAATGGGACCGTTGGTCGATCTTGAGAATCCTAACAAATTTGTTTTCCTGCGCAGTTTTCCATCACTCGACGAACGAGACCGAATGAAAACTGCTTTTTACGAAGGCGATCTATGGAAGAACGAGTTAGAGGGGATCGCAATGCCTATGCTGGACAGCTATGACGTAATTCTGTGTGAGACTTCCCAGGGGTACGTTTTTGATGGGCCTCGCGAGGCAGAGTAGTTCTCGTGTTTTGACATACATGAATCGACTGAACTGATCCATCAAATAGACCTGACCTCAGCTAACAATCTCGTCATAACAACCACGATTTGCCTGTCTTTGTCCAATCTTGACTCTAATCGCCGACTTGCACGGGACGAACAATCCGTGACATTCTGCTAACCGCAAAGCTCAGGTTCCTACAACCAATCGGGCTGGCAATTTATAGCAAATCAAGGAGCCGTGGAATCATGCAAGCAAAGACAGCAGCTGTTCGAGAACTGGTATCCGCCGAAGAATGGCAGGCACGGGTCGACTTAGCCGCAGCCTATCGATTGGCAGCACTGTACTCCTGGGACGAGTTGATTTTTACACATATCTCGGCGCGGGTGCCTGGACCAGAACATCACTTCCTGATCAATCCGTACGGGATGATGTTTGACGAGATCACCGCGTCAAGCCTGGTGAAGATCGATTTGAACGGCGAGAAGGTCATGGACAGCCCTTATCCAATAAATCCGGCTGGATTCACCATTCACAGCGCGATTCATGCTGCTCGCGAAGATGCGATCTGTGTGATGCATCTTCACACTCGACATGGCGTGGCGATATCCGCGAAGAAACATGGACTGCTTCCAATATCTCAACAGTCCCTGTTTGCGCTTGCATCGATTGCTTATCACGATTACGAAGGTCTGGCGCTGAACGAAGATGAGAAACCGCGGTTGGTCACAGACCTTGGCAACAAGAAGAATCTGATTTTGCGCAACCATGGTTTGCTGACTATCGGAGCAAACGCGGCTGAAGCCTTCCTGGGAATGTACAATCTTGAGCGGTCGTGTGAGATTCAGCTGATGGCCGAAACCGGCGGCGCGGAACTTGTTCAAATAGCAAAGCCGATACTCGATGGCATTACGGCTCAAGTAAGTGTGGTGACCAAGGGAATGGGCGCCGATTTGGTCTGGCCGGGTCTCCTGCGCAAGCTTGATAAGATCGATCCGTCCTTCCGCGAGTGATCAGACCAATAGGACGATTGGGACGAATAGGGCCAAACGAACCAAACGGACCAAATATGTCCTATATGTTCTATATGTCCTACCAAAACAGGATGAACCGATCGCTACCAACCAAGGTCCTGGTTCTTCTCGCAGCGTTCATAATCTTTCAGTTATTTCCTCAGAACGCTCCAGCGCAACGGCGTCGTCCAAATATCATTTTCATATACGCCGACGATATGGGCTATGGAGATCTAGGCTGTTATGGTTCGAAAGCAACAAAAACGCCAAACATAGATCGAATGGCCGCCGAGGGATTGCGCCTGACAAGCTTCTATTCGGTGGCGCCGCTCTGCACCCCGTCTCGTGCGGCCCTAATGACAGGACGCTACGCCGCGAGAATGGGTATTGATCAAATGCATCTCGCGAATGTCCTGTTCCCTACGGACAAAACCGGTCTTCCGCAATCCGAAACAACCGTTGCGCAGGCGCTGAAGGACCGCGGTTATTCAACTGCCTGTATAGGTAAGTGGCACCTGGGCAGGATCAGCCCGCATCGACCGATCGATCACGGTTTCGATTATTATTTCGGCATTCCGTACAGCAACGATATGAATCCTACTCCGCTTATGCGCAACGATGAGGTGGTGGAGGAACCCGCAAAACAGGACACGCTAACGCTGCGTTATACAACTGAAGCGATCAATTTTGTTGAGCACGCCAAAGGCCAACCGTTTTTTCTTTATCTTGCGCATACTATGCCTCACATACCGCTGTATGCCTCGGAACGGTTCAGAGGGAAATCGGCAGGCGGCCTTTACGGGGACGTGATCGAGGAGTTGGATTGGAGCGTTGGCGAAATATTGCAAGCGCTCAAACGTCTCGGCCTCGAACGAGATACAATTGTCTTTTTCTCGAGCGACAATGGCCCGTGGTATCAGGGAAGTCCAGGTCCGTTGCGAGGCCGCAAGGGCGGAACCTACGACGGCGGCGTGCGCGTGCCCGGAATTGTCCGATGGCCTGGAAACATTCGTGCTGGAGTTTCAGACGAGCCGGCAGCCACCCTGGACTTTTTTTCGACTGCGCTGGCGCTCGCTGGTGAAACGACTCGATCGACCAAACCTCAACTGCAGGTGGATGGCAAAAATATTTTACCTCTCCTGCTTGGGCAACGTAACAAGGGTCCTGACGAGCTTTACCTCTTTTTTGATGGGCCGTATGTTCAAACCGCTCGTGCAGGACGTTGGAAGATTCATGTCGCGCGTTGGAACATCCCTCGCTACACTGCGGCATCCGGACAGCAGAAGAACGTCATTTTGTCGCCTCCCGAACTGTACGATATGAACCTGGATATTGCGGAGAGTTACGATGTCGGCGCTCAGCACGCCCATTTGGTGAACGACCTAAAAGCTAGGATCATTGCCGCGCTTCAGACCTTTCCTGAAGAGATTCGCAAGGCTAACGCCGACCTGCTCGATTCAAAGTAAATCTCAATCAAAAAACTGAGTGGTGTGGTCGGTAACGCTTGGAGGATCGGCCATATCAGCGGTTTTTACTCTTCGCGGTCCAACATCCACGGCGTTTTGTCCAGGTGAGATCAGCAACGACGCGTTGGGCGGCTTCATTTGAAAGGGCTGGTTAACGTAAGGGACCGGCCCGTCATCTTTGAATGCTTTCGAGTAGAGAACGAAACAGAGACCGGTCAAAAAGACTGTCAACGGAAAGAACAACGGCGCAGGTGTATCGGCGGTGACCGACAATCCGATGAATAGCGGTGTCAGCACCATCGCTACAAGCATAATGATGATGCCTATGCGAAGACCCTTTGGGCGTGACTTTCCTTGTAACGCGGGAGCGACATCCTGACCCAGGGGCATTCCGTGGTTGGCGGTAATCTCAGCAATAAGATTCAGCAACATCCCGCATCGCGAGCAAAACCTCACATCTCCCGAAAACTGTTGGCTGCATCTTGGACAGAACATAAACCTTCGCCTCGGCGTCGAAGTCTCAACGCATTTTCCTTCAATCGATTACGTGTGGCAAGAGTCGTTAGGTTCATAGAATTTGTGTGGACGTACCGTGGGCTGTCCAGTCTGCGGCGATCGAAGGCTCCAATCTTCCGCTTTTTCTTAGTAATTGGTGGAGTCCGTTAATCTTGCATTCGGCGCAGTTCCCGCAACTGGACAGCCTCCGGTACGTTTTCAACTATTGGCGGTGGCTATATACTTGCGATCCAATCTGGTGAGAACAGGAGAAATGATAATGCGTACAACTACCGCTCGATCACACTACTTGTTCGCATTTATCGTGCTGGCGATGCTTTGCTTATACGCCGGTGTTTGTACGGCTCAGGACCGACCTCAGTCACAGCAGCCATTCAGAGGCGGAATTAATCAAGTGAAGGATGCGGATCGCCCGCACCCTGTCCGCAACGATGTCGCCCAGCCTGGAGAAGAAATCGTCACTCTTCGCTATTTCCGAATCAGGAAAGGCACCTTTGACGAGTTCTTACGTGTGAGTGTCGAAGGGGTGTGGCCTTATTTCGAGAAGCTCGGAAGCAGGGTAATCGGCATGTGGAAAGTGATCACTCCCGCTGGAATTGATGGCGCACCATCAGCGGAGAATAAGGGTTTTGACGAGGTCTACTTATCGACTCGATACGCGAGCATCGATCATTGGAAGGCGTCTCGGGACGCGGTTCTTCACGGTGGAAACGGTCCGGACTGGACAAAGTGCAAAGCGGCACTGGATCGAAGGAATGCTCTGACACTTTCGACCAACGTTATTTTTCTCAAGGGTAGTATGGCTCCTGGCGGTCCCTATTTCATGCCGGGTTTGGACGAGACTTACGAGAAGAAGACGCCAAAGTGACTATTCTTACTTTATAACTGTTCTGGAACGAGAAAATAGCCAGGGCGGCATCAGAACAATACCATCTGTTTTTCCCGAAGCGTATCGGAATGGTATCCTGATATGGTGGACGTGGTGGCTGTAACTCTCTAACGAAGTATCGCTGTGTCCTGATGAGCACGGTCCAACAGTTAAGTCCTCCAGTCTTCAGCAACGAAGATCCAATCCGCGAAGAGCTATTCAGCGTCGAGCGCCTGGAGCAATATGCGGCGGAGTTGGCCGCTGAGCATTCTATAACTCCAAATCCTCGCCGTGGGCGTCGCCTTCTCCCTCGACTTGAGGAAAACGGTCGTCGGCTTGTTTCGATTTATAGAGTCCTTGCCGATGCAATGAGCAACGACCGGATGGTGTCTCCCGCCGCCGAATGGCTTGTAGATAACTTTCACATTATTGAAGATCAGCTTCGGGAAATCCGACACGATCTGCCCAAGGGATACTATCGCGAGCTCCCGAAGCTGGCGGAAGGACTGCTGCAAGGTTATCCTCGCGTCTATGCCATTGCGCTCGCTTTAATCGCCCATACCGACAGCCGCCTGGATCCCCAAACGCTCGCAAGATTCATTCGCGCCTACCAGCACGTTGCACCTCTGTCGATCGGTGAACTTTGGGCAATCGCGATCACACTGAGGGTTGCTCTGGTGGAGAATCTCACGCGGCTGGCAATACGCATTGCCGCTGCACGCAGGGCGCGCGACGAAGCCGACAAGCTTGCAGAACGGCTGCTGGAGACTGCCGGGCGAGAACCGGAACAGATGAGCGAGCTGCTCGAGGCGGCAATGGGAAAGGCTAAACACCTCGACCGCGCCTTCATTCGCGCCTTCATTGTCCAACTCGCGCAGCGGCTTCGCGACCAGGACCCCGAAGTGTGGCCGGCTCTCGATTGGATCGAACAACAGCTTGTCCTGGAGTCGAGCAGTATCGAACAGACTGTGCATGCTGAGCATCAGCGACAAGCCGCAGCCCAGGCCACGGTCGGCAACATCATCACAAGCATGCGTCTGTTGTCGACTCTCGAGTGGAAAGAGTTCTTTGAAAGCGTCAGCCAGGTAGATCCAATACTTGCCACCGATCCGGCCGGTGCGTATCCGTTAATGGATTTTGAGACTCGTGATCGTTATCGTCACGTTGTCGAGAAGATTTCGAAGCGTACCAGGTCATCGGAACAGGACATTGCCCGTCACGCGATCAGCCTGGCCGAGCGGGCAAAAGAAAACGATCCGAATGATACTCGCCGAGCACACGTCGGATACTACCTCGTTGATCGCGGCCGCAGTAAATTTGAGGAAGAGGTTCACTATCGCCCAAGACTGTACGAGCTAGTTCCCCGAGCGGTGCTCAAGCACCCTACAGCGTGGTATCTCGGCACCTTAACCGTGATGACCGCGCTGTTTCTAATACCATTCCTCTGGTATGCCTACGCCGTCGGTGCCTCGCCGGCGGCGCTGTTAGCGATTGCTCTATTGATAGTGGTGCCGGTTAGCGATTTTGTGTTGAGCGCTTTGAACCTGGATGTCACTCTCATTTTTAGGCCAACCCCGCTTCCAAAAATGAATACCGAGTCAGGGACGCCCGAGCATTCGTTGACCTTTGTAGTCATTCCTACCATTTTAAACAGCGAAGAAACGGTCCGCAGTCTTCTTGAAAACATAGAAGTCCAGTTCCTGGCTAATCGCGATGACAACATTTATTTCGCGCTGTTGGGCGACTTCGCAGATAGCGCGAGTGAGAGCATGGAAGACGATGATCGGATACTGGAAGCCGCGGCAAAGGGGATTGAGGGATTAAATTACCGCTACAAGGAATTTGCGCCTGCAAGGTTCTACTTGTTTCAGCGGCATCGGCTCTGGAATGCTGCCGAAGGAAAGTGGATGGGCTGGGAGCGAAAGCGAGGAAAGCTTCACGAGTTTAATCGATTGCTCCGCGGTGCCAATGACACAAGCTACATCGCGGCCACTACAGATCCAGCCTTTCTAGCCAGGGTCCGATTTGTGATAACCCTGGATTCAGATACTCAACTTCCTCGCGACAGCGCGCGCCGTCTCATAGGCACGGCGCTCCACCCGCTCAATCACGCCAGAATCGATCCGATTTTGAATCGAGTGACTGAAGGTTATGGCATCCTTCAGCCTCGCGTGAGCATGACACTGGAAAGCTCTTCGCGTTCTCTCTTCGCGCGAATTTTTTCCGGGCACACCGGAGTAGATCCGTACACGACAGCTGTTTCCGATGTTTATCAGGATTTGTTTGGCGAAGGGAACTATACCGGAAAGGGTCTATATGATGTCGACGCCTTTGAAGCTGCGCTCGCCGGCAGAGTGCCCGAAAATCTCCTCCTGAGCCACGATCTGTTTGAAAGTTTGTATGCACGCGCGGCCCTGGCAACAGACGTCGAGTTTTTAGATGACTATCCGTCGCAGTACGATTCCTATGCCAGGCGCCAACACCGGTGGACCAGGGGCGACTGGCAAATCGCGCGATGGATCTTTCCGCGCATAAGGGATGAGCGCGGACGCCCGCTCCGAAATCAGCTACCGCTTATTTCCAGGTGGAAAATAGTGGATAACCTAAGGCGGAGCATGGTTGCGCCAGCTCTGCTTCTCTGGCTTGCGGCCGCGTGGGCGATCCTGCCTGGCTCAGCGGCGTTGTGGACTTTTGTCATCCTGGTGATCATCGCGTTTCCAGTTTATGCGCACGTTACAAATGCTTTATTGCTTCACCCGCGGGGAATTCCTTGGACCAGCCACTTTTGGAGTATTTGGGGTGATATACGCACAAACACCGCGCAGGTTGCGCTTTCATTTACTTTCATCGCGCATCAGGCCTATCTGCAGGTTGATGCGATCCTGCTTACTTTTTACCGTAAACTGATTAGCAAGAAGAAACTGCTGGAATGGGTAACTGCAGCAGAGGCAGACAGGGGCAGCGCGCACGACCTTAAAGCGTATTGGCAATATCTTTGGCCGACCGAAGTTCTGACTCTCGGCGTCGCGCTGCTGGTGATGTTTTTAAGGCCTGGTGTATTTGGGTTCTCAACACCATTTCTAGTTGTGTGGGCGGCATCCCCGCTTATTGCACACTGGGTAAGCCGGCGGTTAGAGCTTGAAGAGGAACCCCTTTCTTCTGGCGACGAGCGCCTTGCACGGCTCGTATCGCGCAGAACCTGGAAATTTTTCGAAACGTTCATCGGGCCAGAGGATAACTGGCTCCCGCCTGATAATTACCAGGAAGATCCGAGACCGGTGATAGCGCATCGGACATCTCCTACCGACGTGGGGATGCTGTTGCTTTCAACCGCGGCGGCACGCGATTTTGGTTACATCGGCACTCTTGAGTTTGTGGAGCGTGTCGAGCTTACGTTCGCAACAATGGAAAAGCTCGATCGCTTTAACGGGCATCTTCTGAACTGGTACGACACAAGAACGCTCGCACCACTCTACCCACAATATGTCTCAACTGTAGACAGCGGAAATCTGGCCGGCGAGCTGCTGGTATTGAAACAAGTTTGTACCGAAGCCGCTGATCGCCCTGTGTTCGACCGCCAGACTATCGAAGGGCTCATCGACACGATCGCGCTGATGAAAGAAGCGGCAGCAAAAATCGGCGGTTTGCGGCAAAGCACCCGCGCGGTGACCCTCAAACAATTAAGAGCGGAGATCGAGCTGTGCGCGACGAGACTGTCGGATCCAACACCGGATAAGTTATCGGCCTGGCATACTCTGTTCCTGGATCTCTCGAGACGTGCGGTAGAAATTGAAGACATCGTAAATGCTCTCTCGCATGAGCACGGTGTTCCGCAGTTTGAAGGGTTGATTTCGTGGATCCAGTCGTTGATTCATCAACTCCGCGAACACCGTCGAGATCTTGCGATCATCACTCCCTGGAGCTTTGCCGTTTCTCCTCAGCTTGATCCTGCGATCGTCAGCTGCTCTGAAGAGACTGCCGTCGAATGGGAAAAGATCATCCGGTCGCTCGATCATATTCCCACACTCGAGGAGCTTCCATTTGTCTGCGACAACGCTCGATCCAGATTTCTCGGTTTGCGCAAGGCAATCGAACAGTGTTCCAGCCCCAAGCGCCAGAAGGCACTTAGAAGTCTGGACACTTTAATCGGTAATCTTGAGGAAGCCTCACAAACCGCGGCTAAGCTTGTTGCTCGCTATGCCGACAGCGCCCGGCGTTGTGAAGCGTCGATTGATGCGATGGACTTTCGGTTCTTGTATGACGAAGAGCGAAAAGTCTTCATTATCGGATACAACGTGAGCGATGGACGTCGGGACAACTCATATTACGATTTATTGGCCTCTGAAGCTCGGCTTGCAAGCTTTATAGCCATCGCAAAGGGAGATGTTCCTCAGGAGCACTGGTTCCATTTAGGTCGTGGACTTACCAAGGTGGACGGGCACCGAGCGCTTATCTCGTGGACAGCGACGATGTTCGAGTACCTTATGCCCCTCCTCGTAATGCGAGGCTATCCCGATACGCTTCTCGATCAGACTCACCGCGCGATCGTTAAGCGGCAGATCGAGTATGGACGGGAAAACAGTGTTCCGTGGGGCGTCTCTGAAGCCGCATACAATGCCCGCGATCTACAGCTCAACTATCAGTATGGTCCATTTGGAATCCCCGGACTCGGACTCAAACGTGGATTGAGCGACGATCTGGTTGTCTCCCCTTACTCAACTGCTCTTGCCGCGTTGGTGGACCCGCGCGCTGCGCTCGAGAACATGCGACGGTTGGAACGAGAAGGCGCGCTAACACAGTATGGATTCTATGAGTCGATCGATTACACGACCGACCGTTTACAGCCCGGCCAGAACAGAGCTCTCATAAAAGCATTCATGGCTCATCACCAGGGAATGATCGTGGTGGCGCTTGACAACCTCGTAAACGATTCCGTAATGCAGCGCCGTTTCCATTCCGAGCCTTTGGTACAGGCTACCGAATTGCTGTTACAGGAGCGCATCCCGCAGGGAGGGGTCCTGACTCGGCCTCGGCAAGAGGAGGTCAGAATGGACGGACTTCGAAGGATAAACAGAACACCGGATCCGCGTCGTTACGACACCGCGGATCTACCGACGCCACGTATTCAGTTGCTGTCGAATGGAGAGTATTCGGTGGTCATAACAACCGCTGGCGCCGGTCGCTCGACAAGCGGCGGAATCGAAATCACTCGATGGCGAGAAGACGTGACGCGCGATCATTGGGGCAGCTTCTGTTACTTGCGCGATGTACGAAGCGGCGCGGTTTGGTCCGCAGGAACTCAGCCGATCCGTGGAAAGCCGCAATCATACGAGGTCGCGCTGACGGAAGAAAAAGCCGAGTTCAGGCGCACCGATGCCGGAATTGTCACACGAACCGAAATCATCGTGTCACCGGAGGACAACACCGAGCTTCGCCGAATTCGCGTAACTAATACTACCAATCGCTCTCGACACATTGAGTTGACAAGCTATCTGGAAGTTGTGCTCGCTCCACGGGCGGCCGATGCCGCGCATCCGGCTTTTAGCAACCTGTTTGTCCAGACTGAGTTTATCACTAATGAATCGGGGTTATTGGCGACTCGTCGCAGGCGGTCGGTGACTGAACAGGAAATTTGGGGCTTCCACGTGGTCGTTGTCGATGGAGAAGCTGTTGGCGCTGTGCAGTACGAAACTGACCGCGCACGTTTTATCGGCCGTGGTCACACGACCGCTAATCCTGTGGCAGTAATGGAGGGCCGGCCGCTTTCAAATACTGTGGGCGCAGTGCTCGATCCAATCTTTTCGCTAAGGCGTCGCGTGCGTCTTGCTCCAAATGAAACCGCCGCGGTTACTTTTGCTACCGGCATTGCACACTCGAGAGAAGAAGCGCTGAGGTTGGCGGATAAATATCACAATCCGTATGCCTTCGAACGCGAGGCGGGGCTGGCGTGGACGAGAGCTCAGGTAGAGATGCGACACCTTCAAATGGATGCCGATGAAGCGCATTTGTTTCAGAGGCTTGCGGGGCGATTGCTCTATTGCGACCCCTCGCTGCGCCCTCGTTCTCACGTCCTTGCGATGAATACCAAGGATCAATCAGGACTATGGGCTTATGGGATAAGTGGTGATTTGCCGATTGTGCTCGTGCGCATAAGTGAAGAAGGCGATTTGAAAATTGTTCGCCAGCTGCTCCGCGGCCACGAGTATCTTCGGTTAAAGGGTCTGGTGTTTGACCTGGTGATATTAAATGATCATCCTCCGAGCTATGTTCAATTGCTGCAGGATGAGATTCAGCGGCTTGTTAGAGCAAGCGGCTCGCAGGCTTTGATAGACAAGCCGGGCGGCGTTTTTCTACGGCGGTCGGATATCATGCCGGATGCGGATCGAATTCTGTTGCACGCCGCAGCCCGGGTGGTGATTGTCGCGGATCGTGGACGCCTGGACGAGCAGCTCGTGCAACGACCATTCGAGGAAGATCTTCCTGCGCGATTTATCCCTCGAACGCCAACACGCGCCTATCCGACTATTCCGCTTAAAGACCCGGGGCTTGCCTTCTTTAATGGCCTGGGCGGATTCACCGAGGGCGGCAAGGAGTACGGAATGATCCTGGGTGAGGGGCAGTGGACTCCTGCGCCGTGGCTGAACGTGATTTCGAATTCCAGGGATTTTGGTTTTCAGGTTTCAGAAAGCGGGGCTGGCTACACATGGTCGATTAACAGCCGTGAGAACCGATTGACTCCGTGGTCAAATGACCCGATCAGTGATCCACCGGGAGAAGCGATTTACCTGCGCGATGAAGATACGGGTGAGATCTGGACGACTACTCCTTTGCCGATCCGCGATGCTGAGCCTTACGTGGTTAGACACGGACAGGGATACTCGATCTTCGAACATGGTAGTCACGGAATCTATCAAGAGCTCCTGATGTTTGTTCCAATGGATGCTCCCATAAAAATCTCCATCTTGAGGTTGCATAACAAAAGCGAAAGGAAGCGTCGCATTTCGGTTACGAGCTATGCGGAATTGGTACTCGGGATCGATAACCGGATGGCTCCATTCATCATCACCGAGTTGGATAAGGAAACTGGTGCCATCATAGCGCGGAATCCTTACAACAATGAGTTCGGGAACCGCGTGGCCTTTATCGACATAAGTGAACGCGAGCGAACCTTCAGCTGCGATCGCAAGGAATTTCTGGGGCGCAATAGATCTGCCGCTAATCCGGCAGCGCTGGGACGCGTCAGGCTTTCAGGCAGGGTTGGAGCGGGACTGGATCCCTGCGCTGCTATGCAAACGATAGTTGACCTCGCTCCAGGTGAAGAGCGGCGAATTGTGGTTCTGATTGGTCAGGCTGAAAGTGTTGAGGAAGCGCGAACAATCGCGGGGAAATATAAGCGGATCGACGCCGCAAATAATGCGATCGAGGAGGTGCGGACGTACTGGGAGAAAACGGTGGGAACGGTACAGGTAAAGACTCCTGATACGGCGATGGACATAATGCTCAATCGCTGGCTGATCTATCAGACGCTGGCTTGTCGAGTATGGGCGAGATCGGCGTTTTACCAATCCGGAGGGGCCTATGGGTTTCGGGATCAGCTCCAGGATGTCTGCGCGCTTGTCTACGCGGAACCTTCGATAACGCGCGCCCAGATTCTGAGAGCGGCCGCGCGACAATTCAGAGAGGGCGATGTGCAACACTGGTGGCACCCGCCTACCGGGCGCGGCGTTCGCACTCGATGCTCTGATGACCTGCTCTTCCTGCCGTTCGTCACCAGCTTCTATTTAGCGAGAACCGGCGACACCGGTGTGCTTGATGAGTCGGTTCCGTTCCTCGATGCTCCAGCACTCGCTGAAGATCAGGTTGAGTCGTACACGCTTCCGGCAGTCGCAGCGGAGTCGGCAAGCATCTATGAACATTGCACCAGAGCTATTGATCGCAGTCTGGCTGTGGGAGAGCATGGATTGCCTTTGATGGGCTCCGGTGATTGGAACGATGGAATGAACGAGGTCGGTCACCAGGGCAAAGGCGAAAGTATTTGGCTGGGTTGGTTCCTCTACAAGGTACTGATGGACTTCTCCGGCTTTTGTGATGCTCGTAAGGAGAAACGACGAGGCAACAAGTATCGAGCCCGCGCTGAGAAACTCAAGCAGTCACTCGAGGAAAACGGTTGGGACGGAGACTGGTATCGTCGCGCCTACTTCGATGACGGCACGCCGCTGGGTTCTGCACAAAACGAGGAGTGCCGGATCGATTCGATCGCGCAATCCTGGGGGGTTATCTCGGGCGCAGCCGATCATCATCGAGCGGTGAGAGGGATGACTGCGGTAGAAGAGTACCTCATTCGGCGCGGCGATGCTCTCGCGATCCTGTTTACGCCGCCCTTCGATAAAAGCGCGCTCGATCCCGGATACATAAAAGGATATGTGCCGGGTGTTCGCGAGAACGGCGGGCAGTATACGCACGCAGCGGTGTGGACTCTGATTGCTTACGCGATGCTGGACGACGGCGATCGCGCCGGAGAGCTGTTTGCTATATTGAACCCGATAAATCACTCTTCAACGAGAGCTGGTTTGCATAAATACAGAGTCGAACCATATGTTGTCGCTGCCGATGTTTATGCGGTTTGGCCGCATACCGGCCGAGGCGGATGGACCTGGTATACAGGTTCAGCAAGCTGGATGTACCGTGCTGGCCTCGAATGGATTCTTGGATTCAACCTGCGGGGCGACAAATTGAAGGTGGATCCATGTATCCCCCGGGGTTGGAGAGAGTATGAGATTACCTATACGCGAGGATCATCCGTTTATTACCTGACAATAGAGAACCCTCACGGCCTGAATCGCGGAGTGCCGAAAATCGAACTCGATGAGAATCCGATTCCCTCATCTGAGATCGCGCTAGTGGATGATGGAAAAGAACACGTGGTCCGTATTACTCTGGAGGCAAAACCGAACGAACCCTAGAGCTATGTTGTCACATCAAGAAAAAGGGAGGCCCCCTCTTGACATGGGAACCGGAAGTCGACGAGATAAAGAGGCGTGTTGAACTAGCAAAGCAAATGGGTGGAGAGGCGAACGTTGAGCGCCAACACGCGAGCGGCAAACTGACGGTCCGAGAACGAATAGACAAGCTGCTCGATCCAGGATCATTCCACGAGTTCGGAGCACTTGCCGGGCAGGCGACTTACGAAAATGGAAAATTAGTAACATTTGTTCCTTCGAATTTCGTGATGGGCACTGGCCGGATTGACGGTCGTCGGGTCGTTGTTGCGGGAGATGATTTTACCGTTCGTGGCGGAGCCGCGGATGCTCGCGTTGGAGACAAGGCCGGATTCGCCGAGCGTCTGGCCCGCGAGTTGAAGCTCCCAATCATCCGCCTGGTTGACGGAACTGGTGGAGGCGGCAGCGTCAAGACACTCGAAACGATGAAGCGCACCTACGTGCCAGCAAATCCTTCCTGGGACGTGGTTGTCGCGTTGATGTCCGAAGTGCCGGTGATCGGCGCTTGCATGGGCTCGGTGGCCGGGCTCGGAGCAGTGCGAGTCGTTCACTCGCACTTTTCCTTGATGGTAAAAGGCACGAGCCAGCTTTTTGTAGCGGGTCCGCCGGTAGTCGAACGCGGAGTCAGCGAAAAAGTAACCAAAGAACAGCTCGGTGGATCTCATATCCATGCGCGTGGAAGCGGCGCAGTCGATAATGAGGTTGAAAGCGAGGACGAAGCGTTCTCCTCGATTCGCCGCTTTCTTTCTTATCTTCCTTCAAGTGTTTGGCAGGTGCCGCTACGATCGAACGAGTGTGATGATCCCAACCGTCGAGAGGAGGAGTTGATATCGATCATTCCCCGGAATAGAAGGCTCGGATTTGATGTCCGGCGGTTGCTCAGTCTTGTTCTTGATGCGGATTCGGTTTTTGAGATCGCTCGTTACTATGGCCGTCCGCTGGTTACTTGCCTGGCGAGGCTCAATGGATATCCGGTTGGTGTTCTTGCAAGTGATCCTCAGCAGGGAGGTGGAGGACTTGATGCTCCGGGGAGCGAGAAGATGACGAGGTTCGTAGATTTATGCGACACGTTTCATCTTCCGGTGGTGAATTTCGTGGATCAGCCTGGTTTTCTTATTGGTACGGCGGCCGAGCGTGCGGGCACGGCCAGATATGGAGCGAGAGCGATGGCCGCAGTGTACCAGGCGACTGTGCCATGGGTGTCGATAATCTTGAGACGCGTTTTTGGAGTCGCCGGCGCGGCTCACGGCAACGCTCAGGGCTTGAACCTGCGTTACGCGTGGCCCTCGGGTGATTGGGGATCGTTGCCGATCGAAGGCGGCGTGCAGGCGGCATACCGGCGAGAAATCGAATCGTCCCCCGATCCAGCAGCACGAAGGCATGAGATTGAAGAAAAATTGAATGAGCTCCGATCGCCTTTTAGAACTGCCGAGGCGTTTGGGGTTGAGGAAATCATCGATCCTCGAGATACACGGCCGCTGCTTTGTGAGTGGGTTGCGGAGTCGTATGAACTGTTGCCGTCGCAGCTTGGACCGAAAGGCCACGGCTGCCGGCCTTAGATTTTAAATTCCTGATAATCCCACCAACGATGCGTTGGTGGGATTCTCGGTCGTGGCCAATTAGCCTCTTTGTCGTAAGCTCTCCACAATCTTTTTGAACCCGGCTTCCCCACGAATAGCATCGAGCTGAGGATTGCGCTCGAGTTCTTGAACATTCGAGAACCCTCTTTGTACGGCTTTATTTAGGGAATCTAGCGCGCGCCGTTTGTCTCCATTCAAAGAATAAGCGCAGGACAGGTAATACCAAACCCGCGGATTATCCGGCGTTACTTCCGCGTCAATCGCAAGATTTGCGACCGCCAAATCGTATTTCTTTGTTTGGATGAGAAGCATCGACTGCTCGAATGACGAGATGGTGTACTGGCTGAGTACTCGATGAGCAAGCGCGCGTTCCGGCGAGCTTTCTTTCGCCTCTGATTTTCGTTTCAGGTCCGAGACAGTGCGCTTGAGATCGATCAAGAATGGCTGCTGCGCCGAGGGATCGCCATTTGTTCTGAGCGCTTTAGCTCTCAGATCAAACAGTTCATTCGAGCGCCGCGCTTGTTCATTATCCAGGTCACGCTCTTTGGCCAGCGCCTGTTTGACCGCCTTCGAATCTTTCAGAGAAACCGCTTTCTTCTCGAATTCGCTGACATCTCTTAGCCCTTTGTATTCGATCGCGATTTCCGAACATGCAATGAATGCTTCATAGACACGACCATTTGATTCGTGAGTCTGCGCGGTTTCTACGGCACTCTTGAGTAACCGATCTATGAACGACTCATCCTGCGGGCGGCGTCTGGATTTCATGGCCTGTAGTTCCATCCATTCGATCGCCTTAACGCAAACATCAGGCGGAGGCCAGTCGTGACCTCCCTCAAACACTTCGATGTGATGGATCAGCCCCGATGCGGTCAACGCGCGGTCCAACTGCTTCATCTCGGGGTAATTGAAATCTTCCTTGCCGACGGTTCCATAATAGATGAACGGTAAGCGTTGAGAGGGTTCAAGTCCGACCGCAAGGCCGGCACCGCACCCGATAACCCCGACGATCTGGTCCTTAAGCCAGGAAGCAATCGCAGTAGCTGCCCGGGCTCCACCGGAAAACCCGGTCAGGTAAACCTGCTTTGCGTCGAGCGAGAACCGGGTTCCGACATCTTCGAGCATTGCTTTCGCGGCCTCAGCTGAAGGTTGGAGCGGACCGTTCCTTGAATTGTTCGACCCACACACGATGTAGCCGTATCGTTCCGCGGCGTCTTTGAATTGTTCTACCGGGACTTTACCTCGTGCTGCCGGGTCGAATGCTGCGACGAGCGGCCATTTACGAGAAGCCGAGTAGGTTGAGGGCAAGTAGAGAGCGTACGACTGTTCAGCGTTGTTTTTACAGACGACTTTGTTAGTAATGATACCGGGCCGTGGTTCGTCGGATGCGACCGCGATATGAAATCCTGACCAGTCTGCACTCAAGCAGGTCACCGCAAGAACGAGGAGACCCAGCAAGGCTCTCAAGTAAACCAATTTTCCCATTAATGACTAGAATGCAGGCTGTAGCTGTTGAACGCAACCTGTGCTGATCAGACGTATGAGTAATTGATTTTCAGTTCGAACTAAGCGAGTGCTATAGGTTCTGAGACGCCATCAGCCTTTAGCCGTTGGAGTTTCAGGTTTGACCTAACAGAAGGACGAGTTTTGAAGCTACCATCGGGCTTTAAGCCGATGGAGTTTCAGTTTCGACCTAACAGAAGGAGCAGGGTTCGAAGATACCATCGGCTGAAGCCCCGATGGTATCTTTGAACCCGCCGCATCTGTTCCCTCTGAATCGTTGGTGAAAGCCACCCTGATCCGCTAATATGAATCAGCTTCGTGATCGCCTTGCCAGCCGTTCTGTGGAGTACACCATGATCGAAAAGAAAATTGCCTCTTTGCTGCTTGGCTTTGCGCTTGTGTTCGGATGTGTACTGATCGCGCTGGCTCAGGAATCCCCTACCCAACAAGCCAGTGACGCCCAGGATAAGGAAAAGCTCACACCGGAGAAAAAAGCCTTCCTATTGCTTGATCAAGTTGTGAGCGAGGCTGGAAGTCTCAAATTGCCCGAGAACCGAGTCTATGTGCAAATGTCCGCGGCCGATTTGCTGTGGGATCGGGATGAGCCGCGCGCTCGTGCCTTGTTTTCGGAGGCTAGCGCCGGTATCGCGGACATGATGCGCCGGAATGATGTCGCTTCTGACCAGAATCCCCGCCGTGATTTTAACGCAAATAGACAAGCCCTCGACCTGCGACAGGCATTGATACTGATGGTGGCGAAGCACAACGGCGAGTTTGCGACTCAGCTTCTACAGACGATGGCCACTCCGCCAGAGACGGGACCTGGCGGACGGAGAGACGATTCGCAAGCCAGGCTCGAACAGAATCTCGTTGCGGCCATCGCCGCAAACGATCCTAAGACTGCTCTGAAGAACGCACAGGTCTGGCTCGATAAAGGAGAATACCCGGCGGCATTTTCCAGAGTGATATCGCAAATCCAGGGAAAGGATCCGGAATCCGCGACAAAGCTCTCTGAGCAACTTGTTAAAAAGCTCCAGCCGGAAGAGTTGCTCGCAAAGCCGGACGCCGCTCGTTTGTCTCTGAGTTTACTTCGCCCAGGTCCCCGGCCCGAAAAGAAATCGAGCGATGATTCGCAGCCTAATGCGAATTCAAGTCAAGTCTTAGCGCCGACTGGGTTTCGCGATTTGATGGCGTCGACGATTACCGCCGCGCTGAGAGCCACGCCTCAAACCCAAAACAATGCGGGACCTGGCGGACCGCAGGGTCCTCGCGGCAGGCCTAACGCACCGATACCCAATGCCCCTCAGAGTGAAGCGGATATTCTCCAAAGCAACGCGCGAATGCTCTTGATGGGCCTCCAGAGCATGCAATCGCAGATCGATCAGAACCTGCCGGAACGCAGCCTCGCTGTGCGCCAAAAGCTCACGCAGTTAGGGATGGACAATGATCCGCGAAGCGCCTTTGGACAGATGGCTAGTCTCATGCAACAAGGAACATCAGCGAACCTGATGGCCGCTGCTGCGTCAGCACCACCACAAATGCAGAGCCGGTTATACCAGCAAGCGGCAATGAAGGCGATGGATGAGGGTAATCCCGACCTTGCTCGCGACATTGCTAACCAGCATCTTGATGGTGCGGCGCGAACAAACCTGCTGCACAGCCTGGAACTTAAACAAGCTGTGAGTTCGGCGCCTAACAAGATGGACGAGATCCGACAAGCGCTAAATCGCGCCCAATCTGATGATGAGCGGTTGTCATTGTTATTACAGTTTTCATCGAGCCTGCAGGCTAGCAATCCGAAGCTTGCGATGCAGCTCTTAGATGAGGCGCGAGGTTTGGTGAGCCGAAGAGCGACTAATTACGGACAACTCGAGTCGCAAATAAAGGTAGCTCACGCTTATGCGGCGCTCGAGCCCGCCCGGAGCTTTGAGACCCTCGAACCTGGTATTAATCAGATTAATGAGCTTCTATCGGCGGCCGCTTTACTCAACGGGTTTGAGGTAAACATGTTTCGGGACGGGGAATTACCGCTTCAGGGCGGTGGATCGATGAGTGCTATTGTAATGCGTTATGGAGCCGAGCTGGCTTCGTTAGCGAAGATTGATTTTGAGCGAGCGCAGCAGACGAGTGAGAGATTTCAGCTCGCGGAACCGAGATTACTGGCGAGGCTGGCGATGGTTAGGGGAGTGCTGGGACTAAGCCCAGTTGAGTCGCAGAATCGCGGATTCGCCTTCGGAACAGCCGGTCAGTTTGGACGCCGACCGGATTAAATCAAGTAAACAGAAGGCAGCAAGCAGAGGGCAGTAGGCCGTCAGCAGCATGGATTAGCACTGCAGCCTAAAGCAGTGCGTAGACCGCCTACTGCCTTCTGCTTGACTGCTGCCCCTAAGGCCTACTCGGGCCTGGCGCGTAGTATCCCTGTCGAGCGCGAACCCGCAGTTCGGGTCGTTTGGGCGTGCGGACGGTTATCGATCTGAATCCACCGTCTGCACGATTGTCGGTCGAATAGTATCCAAGAAGATATTGTGCCTGGAGCTCGTCAGCGATCTGGCGGAAAACTGCTTCGAGATCCTCGATTCTGTCAGGTACGAAAGCCTTCCCGCCGGTTTGTGCCGACATGGACTCCATAACTTCCTGTCCCTTTATGCTCATTTGATTCAGATTGAGTGCCTGGCCGCTGGGATTAATCGAGTAGAAGAGACAGTCGTTCTTTTGCAGCTCCCGAAGCGCATCGGGCAGCTTATTGCGGACGCTGTAGTTTTCTTCCCCATCGGATATGACGATAAGGACGCGTCTGCTCCCTGGTTCGCCGTTCTTGCCCAGATAGAGTGAAGCTTCTACCACCGTATCAAAAAACGCCGTTGGTTCCTTCACTGGTGAAATCGCCATCAACCCGGCGATCGCCTCATCGCTTTTTGCAGTCCGACCTCTGATCAGATTCGGCTTAGTCCCAATAGAAAAAACGGTTATCGCATCGGTAGGCTTCAGGACTTCTTTGATGAACCGGACCGCAGCCTGTTGTTCGAATTGAAACTTCCCAAGAATACTTCCTGAAACATCGAACAGGAGCGCGATCTCAGTTGGCACTTTGCCGGGCTCGCCCAGAGAAGTTATCGATTGCGGTTTTCCTTGTTCCTCAAGGACGAAGGCTTCAGTGGTGAGATCCCGGACTGGTTTCCCCTGGGAATCCGATGCCGAAACAGGAACAAGAACGAGTCGCGAGGTCAAACGAATAGCTTCATCCTCTTGAGGCTTCTGCTCTTGAGGCTTCTGTGCGGGCGGATTTTGCGCAGGAGGATTCTGTGTCGGCGGTTTCTGCGCCGGTTTAGTAGCCGAAGGCGGAGACTGCAGAGCGAAAACGACGTCGAGGACGGGCGGCATTAATCCCGCCATCAATATCAAAACTAAAGCTATCGATGACAGTCGCAAGAGTTTGTCTCCCAGGTTTGCTGAAACGCTTTTTGATAACTCAAGACCAACCCAGGGACGAGACTGGGCGTGATCGCAAATTCGATGGCCTCCTCGCAACCCAAAGCTCCTGCTGCTATGGATTGTTTCTGCGTCGAGTTTACGTCACGCCCTGTCGTTCGCCGCCTCTCGTGTGCTTGACCTAGCGGGTGGCGCCCACTGGCCGACTCACGTTGACCGGATTCGTCAGACCCTTGCTTACGAGGATCGAAATCTCGGCCCGTCGATTCTGCTTTCGTCCATCGCGGCTCGAGTTATCCGCGACTGGCATCGCTTCACCGTAACCGAACGGAATGATTATTCGACGAAGCGGGATGTTATGGTTCTCCGCTAGGTATCGCATTACGGCTTCTGCGCGACGCTGGCTGAGAGCGCGATTCATGTTCTCCGACCCATCCGAGGATGCGAATCCGCGAACCTCGAGCACGAAACCTTTCTCAGTCTTCGCCTGAGTAGCGATACTGTCCAGGGTAGCCTTAGCCTCGGGGAGCAACACCGCGCTGCCTACCTTGAAATTGATGGTCTCAGTCTTCTTGACATCATAGTCATCCAGGGACGAGATGCGATCGTTCGTCTGGTTGACGCCCTGGACGGCAACGTCTGCGGTTTGTTGCGCTGCAGCAGCGCCGCCTTTCGCGAGATTGGCAACCTGGGTCAGTTCATCGATTTGTCCCGAGAGGCGCTGAGCATTTTGCTCCGTTCGCGTGACGCGATCCTCTGCCGCGCCGAGGCGGTTTTCAACGGGGACTACCGTCGATTCGATTGAGCTGGCGACTTTATAGTCGTCGTTTGAGAATTTGATTTTCTCCGCAGCAAGGTTACCAGAGCCGTCTCCGCGTCCCTCGACTTCAACATATAGGCCGCGAACCAAGGCGTTTTCGCCGTACTTCTTGGATCCTCGGAACGGATTGCTCTTCTTCTCTTCGATCTTTGCGCTGCCGACTTTGACAGTCCAATCGGAGCCGGATAGATCGCGCATGACGAAGCTGCCCTGATCGTGCCTTACGATCATGCCTTTCAACTCCGTCTTAGATCCGGAGGCTACTGTTTTGGTTGTGGTGTTCGGGGACCCGCCGTTTTGTTGCGCCGTAACAGGGACAATAAATGCTACGCTCAACAAAACGAGCGCTCTTAGCATCGACAGTTTGTTCATAACTTCCTCCTACAGCCAGAACGGCTGAGATTAGTTGGGATTGAATTTAAAGACCGGATCGAAATTGGGAGCCAACCCGGCCGGTGACAGAAAGCAGTTGGATGCGGTTCAAGGGCACCGGCCGGATCGCGTTCTGAGCAGAGATCGCTGGCGGCCGTCGCTGCGCCTCTAAAACGGTTGCAGCAGATCATGTTGAAATAGCTTGGTCTGGCCTCTAGCCTGTTCATCCGCTGTGGTCCTGTGCAACAACCGTGCTACTGAGAAAGCGGAGTCTGTGACCACTAATTTTTATAAAATTATTGCATTCGATCATTTGATCTTTTCATCGCAGCCCGCCAAGCGTGTATTTTTTTCCTTATTGAGTTGCGACAGTATGAATTAGTTCCATACGTAGAAGAGATAGAAGCGCTGATAGACCATCTATAATTAGAAGGAGAGAGCGATGGCCACGTTGGCTGGGGAGCTTTCGGCGGGATTCACGGACTTAAAGTAGCCGCGGGAGTCGTCTTTGCGTTCGACTTATGAATCGTTGGTTTACTGAGCTGACAGGTTTCCTCGATCAACCTCCTCTGTCTTCCATATTGTGCGTCTTGGGCCAGAGTCACCGTAGATGGTTGCTGCTGCTTCCCGGATTCTGAATTCAAATACCACATAGCTGTCCAGGGGATTTCGACCAATGATTCGAGCTTGCCTGAATACTTCTTCTCTCTGATTACCAGTCACTGTTTCAAAGGCGCAACCGCTGATTAGGAACTCTCCTTGACCGCCGCGGTGATCCTCAACCGAACAATGCACAGAGTAACGCGGATCTCTTCTCAGATCGCTTGCTTTCGGTGAGCCTGACGACATGTAGACGAAGAGACCGTTTGCGGTGAAAACTGGTGAGACGGGATGAAGCCGTGGAGCGCCGCTTGGTCGAATGGTCGCCAGATAAGCAATCCGGCCTTCAAGGCGCGCTTTCCCGAATGCTGCGAGATCTGGAGATTCCTCGGCAAATTGCGCCCATGTTTTCATTGAAACAACTACGGCCTAGTTCCTTTGGTCAGACGGCTTAGCGACGACCGGAAAAGACCGGCGTACCTTGTGACTACAAACTAACTTTGATCATTCTTTAGCGATGCAAGAATGCGCTTGAAGAATTCATCGCCGTTCCCCTGGTGCCATCGCCAAACAACAACGATATCGTGCTCGGGGTCTACCCAGATCGTGTTGCTTCCATTACCAACAGCCGCAAAACTTGATGCAGGCGCTGAGGGCCATTGCTTCCGCTGCGTGTTAAGCCACCACAAGAATCCATAGTCAGGTCCGAGCGGACCCGGGGTCGTAGCCATCTGAATCCATTTTTCAGATATGATTTGTTTGTTTCCCCATTTTCCTCGACGCAGAAACAAATAACCAAATCGAGCTTCGTCTCGAGTGCTGATCCACAACCCCCCTCCCCACCGCGTTCCGCCACTAACCGAAATAAGCTTCTCGCCGTCTATCACAACTTCAGAGTTGCGGTAACCGTGATACTGCCAGGTGTTTGAAGCTCCGATCGGGTCCATCACATACTCTTTGATTACGTCGGGCAGCGGACGCTTCCACAACGTCAGCAGCGAAAGTGAAAAACGATTTATTCGCACATCGTTGTATTCGTAAAGTTCACCCGGCTCCTTGAGCGTACGGGGTTCCCGCTTTCCTCTGCCGAACTGCTCGACCCCAATGAAATCGTGCGATTTGCCGAACATCGAGCCTTCCCATTCGCTGGTTTGGTTTGCATGATGACGCCAGGTGATCTTCGAGTTATGAGGCGAGTCATAGCCGCCATCCTTGATGTAATTCCGAACCGGATCATCGATACTCTTGATCATTCCCCGGTCAATGGTCAGGCCGAGTACAGTCGAAAGGAAGCTCTTAGCGACGCTATAGGTTGGATCTACGTGCGCAGTGTCACCCCACTCTGCGGCGATATAGCCGTGTCTTAGGATGATCCCATTCGTTTCGGCTCGTTCTTTTGGAATCGGACCAAGCAGGGCACCGAATTGCTCAACCTGGTTCGAGAAATCCCGTGGCTGTTTTGTCTCTTGGGTTTTTGCGAACGCGACAGCCTGAGCTAACAGTTCCGGGGTGAATCCGACCTCAGCAGGCTGTTTTCGTTGCCAGCCGTCACCGGACGCCGGATAGTAGACTGGCGTCTGAGCCGATCTTTGACAGACGACCACGCTTGTTACGTTTGCTACAAACGTCAAAGCGAGAGTGATGGTGATCAGGATTCGTCTCATGTGTGTCCCCTTGATGCGGCTTTAAGATGTGGATTCGGTTAGCGAACTTATCGCCTTTCTGTGGGAATTGTAAAGGCTTGGTAGTGTCCTAAAGCGTGTTGCCATGGTTGACACTTTAGTTGCATCGCAAATCCTAACCGCGTTCTTTCATAGAACGTAATATGAAAGGGGCGCCCCTTTCATATTACGTAGCGGTGACCTCTCGATAGCTCGCTTAATTGTAGATCTCCTGGGCTGCGTAGCGGTTACCTATTGAGTCCCTTTTGGATTCAACGAGGTAACGGCTACGCGGCCCGGGAAATCCAGCACTCGCGCGAACTATCGAGAGGACACCGCTAGGCGGTTATCCTTGCTTTCGCAGTTGGATCCAACTTCCGTTGGTGGGACTCGAGATCAGAACCTTATTCACCACCCTCTTTATTGACGACGCCTTTGATCAATGCTTTCTGTGCAGAGGCCCATTCACAAACTCGAGTTCGGTACGCAGCCACTCTATCAGGATGCGTTAATGCGAGATCCCTTGCTTCTTCTGGATCAGCAACAACGTCGAACAATTTTGAGCGCCCCGACTCCATTTCGTACAGATATTTCCAACCGCCGTCCCGGACTCCCATCAATGTCAAAGAATAATCGGTATAGAACAGCGACATTACTGCTCGAGCTTGAAGCGCGCTTAGCCCCTGGTATTCATTCGGAGCAGTTACCCCTAACAGGTCCAAAATCGTCGGCGCTGTATCAATCAAGCTGATCGGCCGCGTTACTTCCAACGAAGCTTTGATCAATCCCGGAGCTGAGATCAGATAGGGCACGCGAATGTTCTCATCGTATAGAAATAGCGAATGTCCAAAATTCCCATCGTGTTGGCCGAACGCCTCGCCATGGTCTCCGAAGATTACAAACAGAGTCCGCTCTTCGAGACCGCGTTCACGAACACCGCTGATCAGAGCGCTCATCGATTCGTCTGCATAGTGCAAAGCGTTTAGATATCGATCAAGTTCCGTACGTTCGCGAAACGGACCCGGCTCAGGAGTGTCATAAGGGTGGTGACCGGCAATTGGCAGATAAGTTAGAAAAAAGCGCTGTCCACTTCCAAGACCATCGATCCAATCCAATGCGCGCTGCACGGTCGAAGATTCATCCACTCCAAAACTTGATTCCTGATTCCCTCCGATTGCTCCGGCATCCTCCAGAACATCGTAACCTCGATTCGCGACCACGCCTTCCATTCCCAGATACATGAATCGCCCGGAATGAAACAGCGCGGTGTGATATCCCGCTTCTTTGAGTACCGCAGCAATCGACGGAGCCTTGATGGACGAATATTTCTCAGCGTCGGTATCGACGGCTGGATAGCGAGAACAGAGGACCGAGAACAATCCTTTGATACTTTCAGGATATACCGAGTATGCGTTTCTAAAGCTTATTGAAGACCGCGCGATCTCTGTCAGATGAGGCATCGGATTACTATTTGCGCCGTAAACCTGCAGATATCGCGCGCCTGCCGATTCAAGAAGAATCAAGACAACGTTCCGGCCCGTTGCCGCTCCGCACAAGCTGGACAAATCTTCTTCACCGTCTTGCTGAGTGATAGGACTTTTTCGCCAATCCTTCGTGGTCATCCCTTCCGTATTTGCGTTGATTCTGGGCAGAAGAGTAGTTGCCAGTGCGGTAATCGCATTTCGATCCATCCCGACCGTATCAATGTGCGATGTAGCCGCCGGGCCAACTGCGATTAACGCCGCAAACAGAACGGAGGAAGGCAAGAACAAGCGACTGGTACGCCAGTGCGTTGGCGAACTCCGACGATGCAGGAATGGAAACGTGATACCGACGACGATCACCAGCATCATCAGCAGGAGATTGCATACGGTTGCATGGTGTCTTATAGAGTCCAACAGAGCGCCGCGTGTTGCTCCAAGCATTTGCCAGGTAAGCGATGATGAGAGCACTCGAGCTACTGGGACATTAATCGCAACAAAGCCGACCAGGGCCATGTAAATGATCCAACACGCAATGCGGCCTGCATTGAAGCGCTCAAATAAACGCTCAAACATTCCGAAGACAATCGCCACCAGCACGTCCTGCCAAAGATACGCAATTGCCGTCCACGCTGAGATTTGGATCGGACGCCCAGCCAGCATCGCCAGCTTGGCAACGATCAGCACCAAAAGCAGGGCCACCGCCTTCATTGCGTCACCAGGTTCAGGCGCTTGAGAAGGAGATAAGAAATGATCACGCTCGAACCCCGCCGTCGCCAAATCCAATCGTGCACAAGTACTGCCTTCGCCGGTGGATGCTCGTAGATTTGCTTACGGTCTCCGTTAAACGCCAACGGCACTACAAGCAGATCGAAATCACAGAACGAGGTCGTTACAAAGCGTTCATTGATGAACTGATGATCCCGTAGGTTGTGCTCCGCGGATATTGGCGCAGACGTCGGATTACTGAACGAAGACGGAGGAATACTCCCGAGAAAAAGGTCACCTGTTTCTTTGCGCGATAGGAAACTTCGAGCAATCGCCAGATTTTCTGCATTCTGGTCTATGAGTGTCAGAGTAGATTCGGGCAACAACCGACTCAGGATTAGTGCGGTCCTTGGGAAAAGCCCACCTCCGACAATACCAATGCGATCAGCACGAGCCGGCAGCAAACGCCGGAAAGCTACTTCATGCCGTTTGAGCGCAAACTTTTGTAGACGAGGTGATCGCAGGACAGCACGCTCAAGCGCGCACAAGTTCACAATCTCCAGCCATCGCAGCACCGGAGGCCAGCGGCTCTCATTCGTTTGATCCGCTCGGTGCTTCGGGAGCTCCCGCCAACTTGCGGCGGGTCGAATGTGGTGCTCGACATGATAGCCGTCGTTGAACAACAGTAGGTTGTAAAGCTTACCGTAGTGGCTGACCGTGCCTCTCGCGTGTTCGTAATGACCTTGCAAATAACAGAGTCCGAGCCCGATTAGAAAACCGGGAAGATAGATGTTGAGCAGAAAATCTGGAGATACGGCAATCATCGCCGTCCACAGAACTACCACCGCTAACAGATCGAGCGGCAAGACCTTCGCATCAGGTCTTCCCGACCCTCCTTCGACTACACGATGATGAGCAAGATGTCGTGCGCGCCATAACGATTGTGGGACTCCGAGCAACAACGAGAGAAAACATGAAAACATCTTGTTGAATCCGCGCGTCCGAAAGAAAGGCCGATGGATAAACTGATGCGAAATTGTGTTCGCGTTCCACCAAAGCCCTATCGCAACAAGGGGAACCGACGGCCACGAAACGAGAAGAAAGCCATGCGCAAGCGCCAGGGCAACTGGCAGAGTGTCGCAGGTCGCCCACTTCATGCGGCCGATTGCGCGCGCCGACATACTAGTGCTCCCTTGGCAGGGATCTAAGCTCTCGAATTGGAGGATACTCGTTGCCCCGATCGTTTATCCGAACGAGCCCAAAACCCACTGGATAGACATCAGGATCAGTAGGCTTA
The DNA here is from genome assembly GCA_035258805.1 of Blastocatellia bacterium. Lineage (GTDB taxonomy): Bacteria > Acidobacteriota > Blastocatellia > UBA7656 > UBA7656 > Onstottus_A. The sequence goes on from DATFWY010000333.1 coordinate 41,817, forward strand.
TCGGTCGCCTTTCGGAGCCGAGTGGGTTCGTAACGTCTTCCGAAGCCGATGATTTGATCCGTGCCGGCAATGGAATTCAGATCTTTCCATTCCTTACGGCACACATCTTCTTTCCCCGGCTTGAGCGAGAAATATAGATAGCCGCGTTGGACAGGATGGTAGAAACTACCGCTTTCTTTACCAGCCAGAGCGAACGCGCCCCAGATCTGAACGCGTTCCGGAGCGGCAGCGTTGGGTTCGAAGACGACTTTGTCCACTCGGGCAAAGACTCCAATTGGATCGGATACGGCATCGGTACGAAGCGCCAGGAGTGAGAGCACAAAGCAGGCAAAAATCACGCCAATCAGGATGGATCTGTGTTTCATCAGCAGACTCCTTTCGGTTGTTTTCAGTTAGACGGAGATCTGCGGATGTTTCTTCCATGTGGAGCGACGAGTGAGGAATGATGAGCGGTGAGTGATAGGTGACGAGTGAAGGAGTGATGCGTGATCCGAGATGCGTGATGCGTGATCCGAGATGCGTGATCCGAGATGCGTGATGCGTGATCCCCGATGCGTGATGTGTGGTGCCACTTGATAGTCACGAATCACGGATCACGCATCAGGATCACGCATCACTCGTCACTCATCACTATTCTCAAACGATTGCCACGAGGGCGTCCGTTAGCTTACTAACAGCGGCAAGCAGACTCTTTCCGGACTGATCAAATGCGCCGCTGGCAGCCTGGCTTTCGGCGGTTTGCCCGAGTTTAGCAACTCCAGCAAGTTTCGAATAATAGATTTGCAGAACCGGATTCAAACGAAAGGTAGACTCGAGTTGTTCGAGGGCGATTCTTAGATTCTTGATGCTTTCCAGGAGCTTCGCCTTGTTTTGGGCGATCCGATCCGAAGACATACCTAATGAAGTCTGTTCGTTGTTGCGGTTTACTTGCTCAGCTGTCTCTATAGTCTTGTAGATGTTTCCAAACAAATACAAGAATTGAGTCAGGACTTTGATCTGCGACGCAATTAGCTCGCGACCCGATTTGATCTCCGCAAGCCTCTTTTCGTCAAAACTGGTAGACGTTGTTGTGCTCCGCTTTGGAGTGGTGCTTTTTTTGTGTTTTTTTGTTTGTGAATTCGACGGGACGGAATACAGGATTGTGCAGATAAGTGTCAGGACAAGTGCTCTTTTCAATGCGGTACCCTCCTATGCTCGTCAGTATTACCAACGTATACCCGCGAAGGCTCTACGTCAAAGTCTGGAGAGAAAATGTGACAGTTCGTAGCTCGGCCTTCAGGCGGAAGTTTGTAGTGTGAATTTCGCCAAAATTACCAACTCCCGCCTGAAGGCCGTACTACGAACATGGCTCGAATCAGCCATGCTTGTGTTGTTGATAATGCTGACGGAGCATTTCATTTCCAGGACTTTGCAGAATTACACATCCCTCAGACTAGACAGTCTACCGTACTTCCCAGACTAGACAGCAACGCTTCATAAGTAGATTATTTACAAATTCCATGCGCTACGAAGAATTCTCGCCGGCCCAAGCACTCTCCAGGTTTGTTAAATGTTTCTGGGTGCTCGAGAGCGCCAGCGCTCAGTCTCCAGCACCGGAACGAATTCTCCCCGACGGGTGCACTGAAATCGTATTTCACGCGGGCGATGCTTTCGAACAATACAACGTCGACGGCACCAGCGAGCGACAGCCCCTGGCCCTGCTGGTCGGACAGATGCGCGGCCACCTGTTGATTCAGCCTACGGGTGTAGTGCGCGTGCTGGGCATCCGGTTTTGGCCCGGAGGCGCATATCCGTTTGTTTCAGTGCCTCAACACGAGGTTACTGGTCAGGTGCTTCCGTTGGATTCACTTTGGGGAAGAATTGGACGGGAGCTTCACTCGCGCATCGCCGATGCCGTTGACCTGGCTGATAGCGTAAGAGTTGTCGAGCAACTGCTGCTCTGTCGGCTATATGAATCTAAGCGCGTTGACGATGGATTACTGAAGACCACTGCTCTGATCCTCCAGTCGGGAGGGTGCGTGCCGGTCGAAATGCTTGCCGGTCACCTGGGCATCAGCTTGCGGAAGCTGGACCGGATGTTCAACACTCGGGTTGGGTTAACTCCTAAGGCGTTGTGTAGAGTCATTCGATTTCAACAAGTGTTCAAGTTGCTCGAGCGAGGCCAACGCAAACGGGACTGGGCACTGATTGCGACTGAGTGTGGTTATTACGACCAGGCGCATTTCATCAAGGAGTTTTCAGCGTTTGCAGGTCAGGCCCCGACTTCGTATTTTGCGGGGCAAAATGCGATGTCAGATTACTTCACCGCTTCCCAGTAGCTTTCATTCCGAGCCAGCATCGATTGGGTGCCTGTCCTGCAATTTGCAATTCGTAAGTCAAATCTCGGATTGGTGCCTCTCCTGCAATTTGCAATTCGTAACCTGTCTTATTCTTACAATACAGCTGTTTCCTTCTGCGTTACTGTAAGTTGCGACAACGTTCGTTTAGGGAACGATACTAGGAGGAGCTTTGGATGCTCAAGCGAGTGATATTTATTGCGTTATCCGCAGTGATGGTTGTGCCGTTCTCCGCTGCAACTCAGAAAGCAGGCGTTGAGGGATTAGGATGGATCGCCGGTTGTTGGGCGATGGACGATGGTAAGGAGAGCACCCAGGAAAACTGGATGAAACCTGCGGGCCAATCGATGCTTGGGATGAGCAGGACCGTTGCCGGCGGCAAGACTGTCTTTACGGAATACGTGCAGATTCGGGAGATGAACGGTCAACTCGCCTACATCGTGTCCTTAGGTCTGAACGCGAAGCCAACAGTATTTAAGCTCATAAAGAGCTCAGAGAACGAGGTCGTGTTCGAGAATCCTGAGCACGACTTCCCGCAGCGTATTATCTATCGGAGAGACTCCTCGGATGCTCTCTTCGCACGAATAGAGGGGCAGGAGAAGGGAGTCAACAAATCAATAGACTTCCCTTACAAGCGCATTAAGTGTGATTGAGCAATCCGATTGCGGATTGCCGATTTGGGAATGCGGATTGCCGATTTCGGATTGCCGAATTGATATTTGCGATTTGGCATTTGGGATCTTGGATTCAAATCTAGATCGACAGCGCGCGAAAAACGGAAATTGGCAAATCGACAATCGGCAATCGCAAATCGGCAATCGCCCATAATCGCAAATCCCACCCCAATGGCGCGATCGGGTTGAACCGTGGAATTATATCGTTCATGCTCGATTCGTCTACGGCGGTAGAACTAGGTTCCTCAAAAAAGCCAAAACGATCTTCATTCTCAGCTCTCAGACATCGCGACTTTCGACTGCTTTGGATCGGACTGCTTGTATCAGTTACCGGCTCTCAAATGCAGATCGTCGCGATCAACTGGCACGTTTACCTCCTTACCAAGTCACCGTTTGCGTTGGGAGTCGTCGGACTCGTAAGGGTAGTCCCCATCATTGTTTGTTCGCTTGTTGGTGGCGTTGTCGCCGACGCTGTAGACCGGAAGCGCTTGATGCTGGCGACTCAAACAGTGATGTTGACCTGTGCCGGCTTGCTCGCGTGGATGACGGCAGCGGGATTGAGCAGCGTATGGCCGATCTACGTTCTAACGGCGATTGCCTCGGCGGCGGTGGCATTCGACAATCCGGCGCGCCAGGCGATGTTGCCGACGCTGGTGCCCGCTCACGCATTTCAAAACGCAGTGAGTCTGGGAATTCTGGTATTCAACTCCGCGATGATCGTAGGCCCGGCCGTTGCAGGGTTGCTACTGAAGGTACGCGGCCCGGCGCTTATCTACGCGATAAACGCAGGCTCGTTTGTAGCGGTAATTATTGCGTTGTTGCTGATGCGCACGAACGGCCGCGTCCAGACTGAATCGCCGCTGGCCAGGATGAACCTGGCAGCACTGAGAGAGGGACTGCGTTTTGTGTGGAGAACTCCGATCATCGTGGAGACGATGATGCTGGATTTCATAGCTACCTTCTTTGCTTCGGCGACAGCGTTATTACCGATCTTTGCGGCCGAGATTCTGGCGGTTGGAGCGGGTGGTCTCGGCCTACTGGCTGCCGCGCCGGGGGCCGGTTCGATCATCGCCAGCCTTGCAATGGCTCGTGTCGGGTTCGTGCGTCGACAGGGGAAAGCTGTGCTGGTTTCGGTAGCGATCTTTGGTGCTGCGACGGTTGTGTTTGGCATCTCTCGATGGTTCTGGCTTTCGCTTTTGATGCTTGGGTTGACGGGAGCCGCTGACACGGTGAGCACGGTACTGCGACAAACCATCCGTCAATTGGTAACACCCGATCGTCTTCGCGGTCGGATGACGTCGGTGAATATGATTTTCTTTATGGGAGGGCCGCAACTTGGAGAGTTCGAGGCGGGTGCGGTTGCCGCGGTAATTGGTGCGACGCTCTCGGTAGTGACGGGAGGAGTTGGATGTTTGATTGCCGTTGCGGCAACAGCAATCTGGGCGAAGAGCTTGATGAGATACGAAGGGGAAGCGGTGAAAAGTGACTAAATTCGTGAAGGGCAATGAATAGCCAACCTTGCCGGATGGGGAATTTTGATAACGTAGCTTCGATCGGGCTCGTGTAGGCTCCCGCGACAGATCCACAAACTGCTGGGGGATTCACTCACATCTCAATGCGACCATCGGATCGACGCGCGCCGCTCTCCGCGCCGGGAGGTAGCCGGCAATTGAGCCAACCAGAAGCATCATCAACACTGCACCTGCTAACGTTATTGGATCGTTGGGAGCCAGCCCGAACAGCATAGATGCAATAAGACGTGTGGCGGCAAACGCTGATGCGACCCCAATCACGATTCCGATCATCACAACCAGCATCGATTCTCGCATAACCATCTGTGTGACGCGGGGAGCGCTCGCGCCTAACGCCATTCGAATCCCAATCTCGTTCGTTCGCCTGGCTACTCCGTAAGACATAACCCCATATAAACCAACGCAAGCGAGCACTGTGGCGACAAGACTGAAGAAACCGGACAGTGTAGCGAACAAACGCTCTGTTCTGACAGATTCATCGGCTCTTTGACTCTGAGTCTTCAGGTCAAACAGCGGCAGGTTGCTATCGACATCTTTTACTGCCTCACGAACTGCCGGTATCAACATAAGCGCATCGCCTGCAACTCGGACCGCAAAATTCATCTGCCCGGGTGTTTCCTGCAGATAAGGCGTATAAAGTGTCGGCTGCGTCTGTTGTCGCAAACTGGTGTACTTTGCATCACGCACAATACCGACAATCTCGATCTTTTCTTCACTTGCTTCAGATCCAAAACTGAAACGCCTGCCCAGCGGATTGTCGTCGCCGAAATATTTACGAGCTAGCGTCTGATTGATGACCGCCACTTTGGGCGCGCTCTGGTCATCGCGCGCGCTAAAACCGCGACCCAGAATAAGCGGTATTTCCATAGTCTCAAAGAACCGATCGCTTACAAGGTTTATTAAAGCGGCATCGGTTGTTTGCTGAGCGGGGCCATCTACGAATATGTTCGAGCTCCGGCGGCTGCCGCTCAGTAACGGGTGGCGCGAGATCGCAGCCGATCGTACACCAGGTACCCCTTCTATTCGTTCGGTGATGCGTTGATATAGACTTGCAATCTGTGCTCCGCGATAACCGCTCAACCGAGGATCTACTCTGAATAACAACAGGTTTTCGCGATTAAATCCGACGTCAACTGATTCCAGATTTCGAAGCGTCCTAAGGAAGAGGCCTGCTCCGATCAGTAACACAAATGACATTGATACCTGAGCGACAATCAACGACTTGATCAGCAGCGAAGTAGCGCGGCCTTGATGGTGTTGTGAGGTTTCTTTTAATGATGGCGTCAGATCAATTCGCGTAGAGCGTAATGCGGGTGCTAACCCGAATAGCACGCCGGTCATCAAGGATATCGCCATCGTGAAGCCGAGCACTCGAAGGTCTATCTGAAGGTCGAGCGCGAGCTCGTCACCTCCCCACGGTCGCAGCGAGAGCAGTACGTCCTTTGCCCAATAAGCGAATATTAAGCCGACAGCACCGCCAATCATCGCGAGCAGAATGCTTTCGGTAAGCATCTGCCTTACAAGCCGCAGACGACTCGCTCCCATGACCAGTCTCACGGCTACCTCTCTTTTTCGAGCCGCCGCCCGAGAGAGCTGCAGGTTGGCTACATTGGCGCACGCTATCAATAGCACCATCCCGACGACACCGAGCAGGATCGTAAGTGGCGTTGAATATTCTTTTCTCAACTCACGAAGGCCCTGGCTCCCGGATGACACAGCCAAAGTTGGCATATCCCGAGGCTGCGAATTCTCTGCCTGCCTTTGTCGCGGTAACTGCGCAACAGCAGCCTCGGATCCTTCTTGTGCGCTTTGCTGGAACAGTCCTTCAAGGTTAGCTCGTGCCTGCTCAGGAGTCGTGCCTGCGTTCAAACGACCCATGATTCTCACCCACCAGAACCACGGTTGAGAGAGACTCCGACTCCCGGGTCTGATGCGAGGCTCCAGGGACATTGGGATCGTGACCTCAGCGGTCTCCCCGATCTGAAGGGTACCGAAGAATTCGCGCGGGGTAACGCCGACGATCGTGAACGAAACGTTGTTGATATTTATGCTCTTACCGATAGCTGAAGGATCCTTCGCAAACCGGCGCTCCCAATAATGATGGGTGATCACAACTGCTGGATCATTTTCGGGCTTATCATCCGCGCGAGTTAACGTTCGACCCAAAATAGCCTGAACGCCCAGCGTGTCGTAGTAATCACCTGTGACCAGTTGCCCTCCGGCAACTTCGGCAACCCCGTCAACGTTCACATTAAGCTGCTCAACGGGTGCGAATGCATATAAGCCCGAAAGCGTTTCGTTGTGGTCGCGAAATCGCTCGAATGTGAGGAACGAAAATGAAGTGCTGGTCCGCATTCCAGTCGCGCTGTCCGTACTGATGGTTCCATCGATTGAACGCGCCATTCCATTTGGCCCGGAGAGCCAGTTGAACAGCACCAGTTCATTTGGTTTCTTCACCGGCAACATCTTCAAGAGAACAGCGTCGATCAAGCTGAACATCGCGGTGTTAGCGCCGATGCCCAGAGCAAGCGAAAGCAAAGCGACGATTGTGAAACTTTTTGATTTACTGAGAAGTCGAATACCGTAGCGCGCGTCTTGAATAAGTGATTCCATTGTGCCTCCGGCTAATCCCAGCCTTGACTCGATCCGGGCTTCTGCAATCAATCGCCTATTGATCAGAGGATAGGTAACTGGCCTCTTGGCCCGGATCAGCTCGCACTCCAACAGCTGCCAGTCTTTGATATGAGCAGACGCGCGCTGGAAAGCTTCTTCCTGTGTGGCGCCATCGGCGAGAGCTTCTTCGTAGACGGCCTCGAGGTGCTGAGCCATCTCGTCAGCAATTTCGGATTCACGTTCCGCGCCCAACGAAAGTGGCGATAAGTTTTCGCTTACAAATCGCTTCCAATCACGCATTTCTGAATACTGCCATTCAAGAGCTCGAGTTCATCTCTGGCGAACAAGTGGTCAACCCGTGCTTTCTCGGCTCGCCTGCTGACTCACTCAAATCGCAAGGCTGCCATTGGGTCTACCAATGACGCTTTCCTCGCTGGCCAGTACGCCGCAAAGAAAGCTACGACGGTAATCGTCATAATCGCCATCGCAATCGTAGTAGCATCATTCGCATCAACCCCGTACAGAAGTCGCGACACCATGCGCGTCGCGAGCAGGGCAGCGGCGAGTCCGATCATTGCGCCAATCACAACCATCACGAGAGTCTCCCTAAGTATCATTCCAATCACATCTGTTCGTTGTGCCCCTAGAGCCAGTCGGATTCCGATCTCATTTGTGCGCCTGGCGACCGAATTCGACATGATTCCGTATAAGCCAATGCTTGCAAGCAACAACGCAAACAAACTGAAGAAACTCGCAATCTGGGCAATGAATCTCTCTTGCGTCATCGACTGCTCAACCAGATTGGTCATGCGTTGCAATCCCACGATGTGGAGTTTCGGATTGATCTGCTGAAGTGTACTTTGGATTGACTCGCTCAGCCCCGCGAAATCGCCGAAGGTTCGAAGCTCGAACAGTTGATCGCGGTTACTCGGACGTCGGAAGTAAGATGGATAAAATGTCTTTGGCGCGGGATCGCGAAGGTTGCTGTATTTTGCATCTCTAACAATTCCTATAACCTCGAACGTACCGCCCTGAGTCGCACCACCCTCGTAGGTGAAGCGCTTGCCGATTGCGTTCTCTTCCCCGAAGAAAAATCTTGCCATCGACTGGTTAATGAGTGCGGACTGCGGCGCAGTCGTTTGAGTCGCACGTAATCCAACTTGTTTATCGTCCTCGCGTGCAGGCTGTACAACGGCTTGATAGTCATCTTGAAGATTAATGTCCCGACCGGAGAGCAGAGTGATGCCCATGGTTTCCGAGAACCTTGGTCCTGCCGGTAACACGTAACAGACTGGATCTTCATCCGGCGCCGGTACACGACCGGGTACAGCTATCCGGTTTGAAACGCTGCTTCCTTCGAGCAGCCCGAAACCCATCAAGGTAGCTGATTGGACCCCAGGCATCGATTCCAACCGTGCCAGGATCTCTTTGTACAAAGTCACCCGACGGTCTGTCGTGTAACCGCTTCCGATCTGAACCCCAAACTGCACCAGATGATCGGAGGTAAAGCCTGTATCCAATGTCTTCAGATTCTGGAAAGTTCTCACGAACAAACCCGCGCCGATCAACAGAAAGAGTGAGAGAGCTACCTGGGTGATAACCAGAGATTTATTCAAGAAGTAGCGCGAGGGCCCTGCGCCGAGTCCACTCTGGTTCTTCAATGTGGTTATCAAATCAAACTTTGTAGTTTGAAACGCCGGCGCCAGCCCGAAGATGATGCCAGTCAGAATAGAAACAAGAAGAGTCAATGCGAGGATCCGAACATCCGGGCTTAGATCCAGTCCAACAGTTTGCGAAGGAGGCAGGTACGTCAACAGCAGGCCCGAACCCCACTTCGCGAACAACAATCCAACCCCGCCCGCCGCAAGTGAAAGTATCAAGCTCTCTGTAAGCAGTTGACGGATGATTCGCCAGCGCCCCGCACCCATCGCAAGCCGAATCGCAATTTCTTTTTTCCTCGATGTCGCGAGAGCCAGGAGGAGATTAGCGACGTTTGCACAAGCAGTGAGGAGGACAACTGCGACTACCGTCAGCAGAATAAAAAGAGGTTGTTTGAACTGCTGTCGAAGAGTGGTCCAGCCGGTGCCTCCCGGTTCGAGTTCCAGCCGCATCTCACGAAAGGCGCGGGCGCGTTCGGGACGCGACGGCTGTTCGTTTATTATTTCTTCTACCTGCTGTTTTACGATTACATCGAGTTCCCCGCGTGCTACAGCGATTTCTGTCTCAGGACGCAAGCGACCGATCACCCTCAGCCACCAATTTGTGTTTTGCTTAAGCGATTGGTTGTCAGGGGAAACGAGAGGGACTGCGGCTAACGGCCACCAGATATCCGGCTTGCGGCCAATCTCGATTCCGAAGAATGACGGTTGCGTCACTCCTACAATGGTGAACCGGAATTCGTTGAGCGTTATCTTTGTTCCAATAACCTGCGGATCGAGACCAAATCGCCGCTTCCAGAAGTCATAACTTATGACCGCAACCGGCTGCGGATCTGAGATCTTGTTATCACTTTCCTCCAGAACGCGACCGAGCAGAGGCTCTGCACCTAAAACCGAAAAGTAATTTCCAGAGACCTGCGACTGCTGTACCGACTCAATATTACCGGCGCCTTCGTTTTCGATTACCGTAAGTCTCGCTCTGCTCATGCTGCTGGCAGCTATCAGACCGGTGAACGAGTGATCGCCACGCACCAGCCGCTCGTAGAGTGGGTAGCTAAAGGCGTAGCTGGTTCGTTCAGGGTAGATTAATGAAAACAAGACCAATTCCTGCGGAGAACGTACCGGCAGCATTCGCAACATCAGAACATTAATCAGACTGTAAACGGCGGTGTTAGCTCCAATCCCTACTGCCAGTGATAAAACGGCGACCGCCGTAAACAGCCGGTTTTTAATGAGCATCCGTAGGGCAAATCTTGCGTCCTGTTTCAGTGATCCGATCAATAGTCCTCCGTTGATGCGAAGCGATTTGTTGCGGGCGTCGCGACCACGTATCCAGAATTTCCTGGCAGATTGCTGAGAACGAACTAACTCGCACTCCAACAGTCGCCAGTCCTTGATATGAGCGGTCGCGCGTTGCTGGGCCTCAGACTCGGACGCGCCAGCTGTGAGCGCTTCTTCGAAAGCGGCCTCGAGATGCTGGGCCATCTCGTCAATCATTTCCGCTTCGCGCTCGGGGTCAAGCTGGAGAGATACCAGGTGGTCGCGAACGTATTTCTTCCAATCGGGCATGTCCTTCGCCCTCGGAGATTGCGGCTATGCTTGATTGACTCGCGCTACTCGATCAAGCGCGGAAATGAAATCAGACCAGGTCTGGCGTTGTTGATTTAGTACCTTGCGGCCTGCGGCGGTAAGCTTGTAGTAACGTCGACGTCGTTGGCCCGCTTTTTCGACCCATCTGCCCTGGATCCATCCGCGAGTTTCCAGCCGGTACAGCAGGGGGTAGAGCGACGCAACGTGAAACTGCAGGACGCCTTGAGACCGCTGCTCAATCAGCTTTGCGATTTCATAGCCGTGCCTCGCACGTTCTTCGATGAGCGCGAGGATCAGCATCTCGGCGCTGCCTCTCTTGACTTCCTGATTAATCATATATGGACACAATATATGGCGACACCATATATACTGCAGCAATCAATGACAGTCAAGAAGTTTTGTTGAGGAAAATCTTTGGGGACTGGCTTGTCGTTGAGGGGTTGCAAAAAAACAGATCTATAAAAGACGAGAAAAGTCTTTTTGGTTTGAGTTAGTTCGCTACATTGCCCTTTCTAAGCTATCGTCACGCCACCATCAATCACAATAACTTGACCAGTCATCCATGCGCCCGCGCGCGATGCGAGAAACACCGCTGCGCCTGCGATATCGTCCGGTTCGCCGATTCGACGCAAAGGTGTGGTCGTTTCGGCCTTGTGTAGCAAATCTTTGTTTTCCCAAAGAGTCCGAGCAAAGTCGGTGCGCACCAGACCCGGTGCAATGCAGTTGACGCGGATGTTCTTCGGACCCCACTCGACCGCCAGATTTCGCGCCAACTGAAAGTCCGCTGCCTTTGAGATTGCGTACATCCCAAGATGCGTCGACCCTCGAAGTCCGCCGATGCTCGAAACGATAATTACACTGCCGCCTCCTCTGTCGGCCATGCCTGGCAACACCAGGTTACAGAGCCAGAGGTTGCTCCTTACGTTTGAGTCGATGACCTTGGTGAAGGCGTCGTCAGTCAGCCCGGACATCGGCCCGTAGTACGGATTTACCGCGGCATTGCATATCAGCGCATCGATCTTTCCAAATTGTCGTTCCGTCTCGGAGACCAGGTTCTCCACATCCTCGCGCTTTCCAATGTGACAAGGTATTGCGGCAGCTTTTAGGCCTTGGCTTCGGATCGCGCTCGCTACTTCTTCGCATTTGTCAGCTTTACGGCTCGAGATGATCACCGTGGCGCCAGCGCGAGCCATCGCTTCGGCGATCGACCGGCCTATGCCTTTTGTTGATCCGGTAATGATTGCTACCGTGTCGGTCAAATCAAATAGTGATTTCATTCGCGTCCTTTTTAATTACGGTTCCGCAAGGAACTGCATTGTTTCGGATAGAAATAGATCCAGTTGATCGTGGTGAACCCAGTGACCTGCGTTTGGTACTTTGATCAGGCGGTGATTTCTTATGACATGCGCCCGGCCATCCTTTTCGGGATCGGTGGCCCAGCTTTCCATTCCCCAAAACAACAATACCGGGCAGCCGACTTGACCCAATATCTCCAAAAAGTCTTCGCGGTTATGTCCGTAAGGCGCAAATGGACGTGCGTAGTTATCAAACTTCCAGACGAGCGAACCGTCGGCGTTCCAGTTTGTTCCGTGGAGTGTCAGATGCCGAGCAACTTCATCTGATAGATGGGGATTGGCCTCTTTCATTCTGGCGACCGCCAAGTCCAGGCTTGGATAGCTGCGCGGTTCGCGACGCTCGAATTGTCGAATCCCTTCGATCCATCCCCGCATACGTTCGGAAGCCGGTCGAAATATCTTATGGTTTGCTGGAGGTCCCAATCCTTCAATTGATACCGCTTTTTTGACGCGATCGGGATAAACTCCAGAGTAGAAGAGGGTGATGATTCCGCCCAGGGAATGGCCTACAAGATAGATTGGAAAAGCGTTGATAATATCGGCTAACGCCGAAAGATCCAATACGTGTTCGGCGATGCTATAAAGCGCGCCTGGTGCCCATTGACTGTTTCCGTGTCCGCGAAGATCGATCGCGTAAACGTGAAACTGCTCGCGCAATGCTCGAGCGACCCAGTCCCAATTTCGCGCGTGGTCCAGTCCGCCATGAACCAGTATCAACGCGGGCTTGCCTTCGTTCCCCCAATCCCAGAAGTGAAGCTTCAGACGGTGCGAGTAGTAGTAGTGTGAAATCGGTTCCAAATCTTATTCTCCTCGACTTGAAGTGATCGAGGCCGATGACTCAGGCGTCGCGCGGCAAAAAGGGTACAGCCTCACCCGTGAATAGCACTTTGACGAGATATGGTGCAGCCGTCAAGAAGATCGGTAGTGTCATATCTGGGTGTTGCTACCAATCAGCCTTGTTTTCATTCGCCAAACTCCACTAGCGCCAAACCCCACTAAGCAAGCGTAGCCGCGGTGTCCTATCGATAGCCTCGCGTGTCCTCGTCAACACGCCTTTAGGACACTACCAGAAGATCGAGGTGGGTATCGCTCGTAGGATAAGTATGAACGATCGCCAGTTGCGTTGGTGGGATTTGCGAGGATTCGACGTCAGTTCCTGAAAGTTCGAGCGAGATACTTCTCCGTCAGAAACATTACGACAAAAGGAAGTGACAGAGTTAGAACGACCGACGCCGCCTGGCCAACGTCGCTCTCTGCTATAGCAGGCCAAAGGGCTACTTGCAGAAACATCGCTACCAACGCGAGCATTGATAGCGCTAATCCGGCGAAGCGATTAGCGGCCCGCCAAGTGTCATCGTTGATCATCGATCGTACTGAGCCATAGCCCAGTACCCAGTTGCGGCGTAGTCTGGGCGATAGCCACCACATCGTCGCGCCACCAAGGATCAGCACGAGATCGCTAGACATAAGCAGGTATCCGTAAATCGCCATATTCAATTTTGCCTTTGAGATCAGTGAGGGCCGACCTTCAGGCGAATATTTAAGACGACAGGGTATCCGGCGTCAAGTCAAATTATTTTCGCGAATCCTCTTGGCGTCTTGCGAAACCTGACTTGCAAATCAGAATTTCTCGCCAAGTCACAAAGGACCGCAAAGACGCTAAGCAATTGCTTGCTGACGGTCATCGCTCCTGATATAAACCGCCCAATTGGAAAGGAGAATATATGATACGGAACTATTACAGGTTACTGGCCATTGCAGTAATAGTGTTAATACCCGCCTCAACCATTGTTACTGGCGGAGTCTCGGAGCCAATTCCGACTCTTCAACAATCGGCTGGAGCCTTCAAGGCTCCTGACACCATCGACTTCCGCAGCGCTAACATTATGAGCGAAGGTGTGCGCTTGCACGCCGAACTATTCTCGCTCAAGACGCTCGCCGGCAAGCAGCTCCCGACGGTAATCCAGGCTCACGGATGGGGCGGGACCGCGGCCGCGTTTCGTCGCGATGCGATTGATCTGGCAAACGCAGGGTACCTTGTTATTGATTTTGACTATCGCGGCTGGGGTGAAAGCGACTCGCGAGTGATATTGACGAGCCCGGAGCCGGCTAAAAAAGACGGCTTAAAATTCACTGCAGAGGTCCAGGAGGTTCGGGAAGTCGTCGATCCTCTCGAAATGGTGACTGATTGGTTCAACGCCATTCACTGGGCAATGGGTGAACCGATGGTGGACAAGAATCGAATAGGGTTGCGAGGATCGAGCTATTCAGGCGGGCACGTTGTTTACGTCGCCGCGCGCGATCCGCGCGTCAAAGCGGTTGTCAGCCAGGTCGGGTCGCTCGATTCGCGACCTAAAGCCGTATCGATAGCCGGCGGTGAATCTGACCAGGTCAAATTAGCTTACGATGAAGCGACGAAGCGAGCACGAGGCGAACTCGGTTACCCTGCGCCACGCGCGAGGGTGATCGGCAACCTGCAGGGTGCTCCGATACGCGACCACCTTTTGTTATACGCACCCGTCGAGGATGCAGCCAAACTCAAGAATTGCGCTGCGTTATTTATCGTTGCGGAGAAAGAAGAACTGTTTGACAACAACGATCATGCGAAAGCGGCGTACGATCGAATGCCCGGTCCGAAGAAGTATGTGGTGATTCCGGGGATCCAACATTACGGGATTTACACTATCCCTGCGGTGCGCGATCAGGCGATCAAGCTGGCGATTCAATGGTTCGATCAGTATTTGAAGAAGTAGCTTCAAGGGAGGCGCTCATGAAACTCAAGATTCATATCATGTTGCTGATTGTGTTTGTGGTGTTTGCGGGCGGAGCCGTGGGCCAAAACGTCCGCTCAATGGCGCCAAACGGAACAGGTCTTTCCAACGAACGCCTTGAACGAATAACCGCGGTTATGAACGACCACGTTGCCAAGGGCCACATAGCTGGAGCGATAGGATTGATCGCGCGACGCGGTAAGGTTGGTTATTTCGAGACCTATGGATTTCAGGATAAGGAAGCAGCCGTCTCAATGCGGAAAGATACGATCTTCCGCATGTACTCTATGACTAAACCCATCACTGGCGTAGCGGTAATGATTCTGTACGAAGAAGGAAAGTTCCATCTCACCGATCCCGTATCCAAGTATTTACCGGAACTTGGCAATATGAAGGTCGCGGTAGTCGAAACAGACCCGAAGACCGGTAAGAAGACTCGGTACACCGTGCCGGCGCAGCGTGAGATTACGATTCTCGACTTGCTTCGGCATACATCGGGAATTGACTATGCTGGACCTGAAGACGTTGACGGCAAGCGGATCTACGAGAAGCTCGGGACGAACAATCTTGATCAAACGATTGGCGAAATGGTCAAGAAGATCGGACAGGCACCTCTTGTTCATCAGCCCGGCACGATGTGGGAATACGGACTCTCGATGGACGTGTTGGCCAGACTGGTCGAGGTAGTCTCGGGTCAGCCTTACGACAAGTTCCTCGAGCAGCGCATCTTTAAGCCGCTGGGTATGAATGACACCGGCTATTACGTACCGCCTGAAAAGCAGAACCGATTCTCAAAGCTCTATGCGCCGGGCGATGGATGGACGATAAAGCCAAACACAACACCGGCTCAGTCTTCCTATTTGAAACCTGCGATCAACTTTGGCGGCGGGTCGCAGACGGTGTCTACAACCCAGGACCACCTGCGTTTTTGCCAGATGCTGCTGAACGGCGGGGAGCTCGACGGCGTTCGGATCCTGAGCCGCAAGACTGTGGAATTAATGACTTCGGACCATCTGGGGGACATGCCGCGGGGACCGATAATCGGAAACGGCTATGGGTTCGGATTTACGATGGCGGTTAGCCGCGGGCCTGGGAAGACCGGTGTTGCAGGATCGGAAGGCGAGTACTACTGGGGCGGAGCTGCCGGGACCAGGTTCTGGATCGATCCGAAGGAGCAAATGATCGGCATCTTTATGATCCAGATCCTTCCTCATACGAATTTGACTTACGGAAGTCAGTTCAGGCAGTTGGCTTATCAAGCAATCGCGGATTGAACCATTGGGGAATTGAGTCATTGAATCATTGAGTCATTGAATCATTGAATCATTGAATCATTGATCATTGAGTCACTGGAAGAATCTCGCGATCGAAATGCAAATCATCGAATCAATTAACCCTGAATCGATGACCCAATGATTCAATGACTCAATGACTCAATGATTCAATGACTCAATGACTCAATGACTCAATGACCTAATTCCCATTGACTTTAGCAGAGCTAAACGTTAGAGTAACGACAAGTTGTTGTCGACCGACCTACCGGGCGGTCGGGAACAAACTGGAGCCCTCGGATATCTTGACGAAATGCAATGGTGGGGAAGCCGAGCCTTATTACAGCCGGCTGCAATTCGTCACCGAGATAGCGGCCGCGTGAAGGCCGACGACCAATAGGCATTCATCTCGTCGTAGCGACGAGACAGTGGAACCAAATTTTCCGTCACCCCTTCGGGAGGAGAAAATATGAAACGAACCAGCGCGGTTACCCTGATCGCC
This sequence comes from Blastocatellia bacterium, assembly GCA_035258805.1. Classification (GTDB taxonomy): domain Bacteria; phylum Acidobacteriota; class Blastocatellia; order UBA7656; family UBA7656; genus Onstottus_A. The sequence continues at coordinate 58,119 of DATFWY010000333.1, forward strand.
ACGCTTATCGTTGCCGTCGTATTCCTCTTTCAGCTGTCTACAAGCGCCAGCGATAAATTGACGTCTTCGGTCACCTTCACAAAGGATGTCGCATCGATTCTTCATAAGAATTGCGCCACTTGTCACCGCGCCGGCGAGATAGCTCCTATGTCGCTCCTTACTTTTAAAGATGTTCGCCCCTGGGCGAAATCAATTCGCGAAGTGGTGGTCGAGCGACGAATGCCACCCTGGCTCGCGGACCCGAATCACGGTGAGTTCAAGAACGACAGCCGCCTCTCACAAAAGGACATCGACACGATCGTGGCGTGGGTTGATGGCGGAGCCAAAGAAGGTGATCCCAAGGATATGCCGAAGGCTCCAACTTTCCCATCCGAAGGCTGGAAACGTGGAACACCAGACGTCGTTCTTTCGATGACCGTCGAAGCATCAGTACCGTCCGACGGCGTTGTCGCGTATCGACACTTTGCGGTCCCGACCAACTTCACCGAAGACAAGTACGTCCAATTTGCGGAGATCAAGAGGGGCGATCCGGCAGTCGTACATCATGTAATCGTCAGCGTACGCGAACCCGGCCAGGGACCAATGCCGGCGCCGGGAGAAATAAACCTGGGCGCTGCAGCTAACCGCGACGGTGAAGCAAGAACGGCCCAGCAGCCAGGCCAGGGTGGAGGTAGAGGAAACACCCAGGACGGCATGCTGGTGGGGTGGGCTCCCGGAATGAGCCCACTGAGCTTGCGAGATGGACAGGCAAAACTGATTAAGAAAGGCTCGATGCTGATCTTCCAGATGCACTACACCACTAACGGTGTAGCGAGCAAAGATCGGACAAGCGTTGGCCTCTACTTCGCTAAGGCGCCAGTTGAAAAACGTGTCATAACAACAGGCGCAGTTGCGCGAAACCTGGTCATTCCGCCCGGCGAGCCGAACTATGAGTCAAAGTCTTCGTTTACCTTCAGCCAGGACTCGCATATCGTGAGCTTCATGCCGCATATGCATGTTCGAGGGAAGGATTTTGAGTACAAGTTGGTTTATCCGGATGGTACTTCGAAGATTCTGCTGAAGGTGCCGAGGTATGACTTCAACTGGCAGCTGGTTTACTTCATAAAGGAACCTGTAGCAGCGCCGAAGGGCAGCCGCATCGAGTGCGTCGCACATCACGACAACTCGGAGCGAAACAAGTTTAATCCGGATCCATCAAAAGAAGTTCGCTGGGGCCCACAAACCTGGGAAGAGATGATGATCGGTTGGCTGGACTTTACCATTGACGGTCAGAATCTCCGCAATGAAACGGCGACCAGGTAGGTTGACGAGTTGAAACATTCTGGTCGGGCTCTTAGCAGAATGTTCGAACCGGCAGTTGAACCAAATTCGAACATTCTCCTAAGCCCGGCTAGAACTGTTTTCGGAGGACAAACAAAAATGCGAGTACTCAAAGTAGCGGCGATCACAGCCGGACTGGCTGCCGTCTTATCAGTTGCAGTTTCTGCGAGCGGTCCACCTAAAACGAGCGCGACTTTTACAAAAGATGTCGCTCCGATACTTTTTAACCGATGCATCGAATGCCACCGCGCTGGTGAGATTGCTCCGATGTCGCTGCTGACATACCAGGAGGTGCGTCCGTGGGCAAAATCGATAAGACAACGCGTGGTTGAGCGCTCGATGCCGCCCTGGTCCGCAGATCCGCACGTTGGTAAGTTTTCAAATGATCCGAGCCTCATTCAAAAAGAGATCGACGCGATAGTGTCGTGGGTAGATGCAGGCGCGCCAAAAGGCGACGACAAGGACATGCCTCCGACACCGAAGTTCACCGAAGGCTGGACCATCGGAAAGCCTGATGTCGTCCTCACGATGCAAGAAGAGTATTCAGTTCCAGCGGACGGCACTGTGCCCTACCTGTATTTCACCATCCCTACCAACTTCAAAGAAGACAAGTGGATTCAGGCGATGGAGATCAGGCCCGGCAATCGAGGTGTCGTTCATCACGTAATCGCTTTCGTATCGGAGGGCGGCGGGACGGGTCGTCGTGGCGCAGCATCCGCGGCTGGAGAAGCGCAGCAGGGCAGAGGACAGCTTGGTGGCATCACGCCGAACAAGACCGGAATCGTGTTTGGACTCGGTACTGCGCGGCTGATAAAAGCTGGATCTAACATCGTGTTCCAGATGCACTACACGACAAACGGGCAAGCGACAAAAGACCGTACGAGCATTGGACTGGTGTTCAGCAAGGAACCGCCGGTCAAGACGCTTGTAACCGGGAACGCGTTGAACGCTCGATTTGTTATTCCTCCGGGAGAAGGAAGTCACGAGGTCACATCATCGAGTACCTTCAAAGAAGATGTGCATCTGACGTCGTTCATGCCGCACATGCATTTCCGAGGCAAGGACTTTAAGTACACCGCCGTTTATCCCGACGGTCGTTCGGAAGTCCTGCTCAACGTACCGAAGTATGATTTCAACTGGCAGTTGACGTACATACCGGCAAAACCGATCGCGCTTCCTAAGGGAACCAGGTTGGATTGTGTCGCTCATTTTGACAACTCGACCCAGAACAAATACAACCCGGATCCAACAAAGGAAGTACGGTGGGGCGATCAGACATGGGAAGAAATGATGATCGGCTGGTACACTTACACACGGGACGGTGAACAGCGGGAGACAGCCGTCGCGAAGCCGCCTTCGGGCAAGTGAGTCGGACCGCAAGGTTCCAAGGCAAAGCGGGCGGATCTCCGTGTCGGAGGGCCGCCCATTTCTATCAGTAAATATCCGACAGCTCAGGTTCCACACAACAGAGGACAAATCTTCGACGCGTCCTCTTAAAAACCATAAATCATAATATCGCAGGAGGATCGAGCTAATGCGTAAGGCAGTCATAGTAATCGCAGTAGTTCTCATTCAGTGTTTGGCCGCGTCCGGCCAATCGAAAGACAAGTTGGAGGGCCGCTGGAGTGGCACGGTTGAGGGGATCCAGGGAAAACAGGATGCAACTGCTACATTTAAGAAAGAAGGCGATAAGTACACGGGCAGCATCTCCGGGCTTCGTCCGGGGATGGAGGCTCCGCTCAAAGACATCAAGCTTGAAGGCGATAAACTAACCGCCAAAACTGAAGTCGAGTCGCCTCAAGGTAATGTCGTCATCAATTATGACTTCGTCCTACAGGCCGAGTCCCTGAAGGGCAAAGGCAGTGTTGATTTTGGGGGACAAACTTATACCTTCGACTTCGATCTGAAGCGGGGCGGCGAAGCAGCATCAGGCGGCGCCGGGCGTCCCGCCGGCGGTCAGCAACCGCCCAGACGCGAGGTTCCTCAGCCTCAACAAAAGCAATCTGCCAGCTACTTTGTCGGCGAATGGACATTCAATTGGATCGGTCGCGAGAGCGCGCTGGGGGCGGCTCCCCGAGAGGGCACGACAACCTTTACGCTCAGGCCTGACGGTAAGACGCTCGATGCGAAGACCGTTGGAAAGGCAGATGGAAAGGCTTACACCGAGAGCGCAGTAATCACTTTCGATGAGGCCACGAAGATGATGACTTTTTCAGAGCGCCTAGCCAACGGAACCCAGCTACAAAGCACTGGCGATTGGAGGAGCCCGATCTCCATCCGGTTTAATGTCGAACCGATCAAAGTGAAGGGACAGGCGGTGGCATTAAGACGCGTGCTATTGGTGGTGGCTGCGCACTCATTCACGATAACCGAAGAACTGTCGGAAGACGGCGGCCCGTTTGTGCGCCTCGGCAGCGCAATTTATACAAAAGTGGGCGCGAAATAGACGCTCTGGTTTCTGGTTTTCTGTTTCTGGTTTTTTCATCTGCGTAATCTGTGGATGAGTCCGGGGTTTTTTAGGAAATGACAACCAACTTGACTGCTCCACAGAATTCGCATATGACGCAAATGAAAAACCAGAAACCATAAACCAGAGACTAGAAACCAAAACCAATCCCCGCAGGTGACATCGATGTGGATACCCAAGTACAAGCGCGATGAACTTAAGGGAGTTGACTCCCCTATTCCCACTCAGGTCGTGTCCAATGAGGAGATCCTTCCTCGGCCGCAGAACAAGAAACAACAACACGTCGAGTATCTGATCGGCGAATGGGGTGCAGCAAACGCAAAGCGCCTGGGTATGCACCGACGCGATTTCATGCGTAGCTCAATGGGTTTCGCAACAGCGGTTCTTGCAATGAATGCAGTGCATGGGAACTACTGGGAGGTCGATGCCGCCGAGGCCTTCGAACCCGCGGCCACAGCGGAAAAATGGCCAAAAGGCGAATACTTCATTCTCGACGTGCAGACACATTTCACGAATGCCTACGACCTCGGACAGGAAAGACGCGGCGGCGGGGGCGGCTTCAGACAGTACGAGTTCCTTAAGAACATGGGCTTCAATCTTAAGGCGGACGCCGAAGCCTACAGCTTCCACAACTTTGTCAAAGAAATCTTCTTTGACAGCGAAACCAGCATGATCGTGATCAGCGGCGTGCCGACAAAAGAGAAGCAACGCGATGAAAGCGGCAAGGTGCTGGAAGGCGCAGATCGCAGCCGAGCGGGGCTTCCGAGCTGGCTCATGTCGAAGCGCAAGAAAGACCTGAACGATCTGGCAGGATGCCAGCGATCGCTCTGTCAGGGAAACTGCGCTCCGAACCACTACTGGAACAAGACGACAAACCAGCCAGACTGGCCGGCGTTATGGGAACAGATGGAGCGCGAGGTGAAGCTCTACGGAATGGATTCCTGGAAGTGGTATTGCCACACCGATCCGGGCGGAAGCGGGAACGGATTCCAGATCGACGACGAGATGTCCGCGAAGTTCTATGAAAAGTCTCGCCAGTTGGGGGTGCGGTTGTTCAGCGTTCACAAAGGGTTCTCGTATCAATCACGCACGCTGGGCCACCTTGCGAATCCAAAGGACGTCGAGAAGGCGGCGCTGCTGAATCCAGATCTGACGTTTGTAGTCTATCACTCCGCTTTAAAGCATGGTCCCAACGAACAGGACTATGTCGCCAACAACCAGTTTGACCCGACCACCGGCGATTTCCTGTGGCACAACGTGCTGATGGATATCAAGAAACGCAATCCGAAGATTAACAATGTCTATTGTGAGATCGGTTCATCGTTTGGGTTGCTCGCGGTGGAGAATCCGGCGATGTGCCAGCATCTGATCGGCAAGAACGCGAAATACTATGGAGCCGACCACGTAATTTGGGGAACTGACTGCCTGTGGTGGGGCTCGCCGCAGTGGGCGATCGATCTGTTCAAGCGATTCCAGTTCACCGATGAGATGACCGAGAAATTCGGCTACAAGAAGCTTACCAAAGAAGACAAGGCGAAGATCTTCGGGTTAAACGCGGCAAAGATTTACAAGGTGGACGTGAACGCCAAGCGCAAGGGTCTGCCAGCGGATGCATTGACCAAGTTCAAGAGAGCGTACAAGGAAGAAGGCGGCCAGGCGTCGAACCGAGCGTACGGATGGGTAAGGGCGGAAGGATGAAAGGCTAAAAGCTGAACTTACGTTCAACGTTTAACGTTCAGCGTCTCTAATCTGTGTAATCTCTGTAATCTCTGTAATCTGTGGATAAGCTGTTAGATCAGTCAGCGGTTCATCCACAGATTACACAGATCAGAAGACGATGACGTTTGTTAAAACGTTGCTATCGGGTTCAGCGGTGACCCCGTTCCGCCTGGAACTGCCAGTGGCGCCGCTGTCAAAAGAAACTCCCACCTGTTTCGTTTCGCGGTCGCCTCGGCAAGCGCTTCCAGATCGCAATTGTCAAAGATGTGCACTCCAAGCGCGACCAGCACTAGTTGATGAATCGGAAGGTTGACGCCTTCGACTCGCGAGGGAATAACATCACTTGCCGCGTCGCTCCCCAGAATCGCCACTCCGCGCTCCTTCAGCCAGCGCGCGCAAGAAGCATGCAGTCCGGCCGAATGCCTGCCCACATCCCACGGACCCAGTGCCGCTCTCCTGGCCCAGCGCCCGGTGCGAATAAAGATCACATCACCGCTGCTTACCTTGACCCCTGCTTTTTTCTCCCACGCATCCAGGTCCTCAGGATAGATCGGAGTCTCGGGCTCCAGATAAGGAACACCCTTGAGCCGGGCGATGTCCATCAGTATCCCGCGAGTGAAGATTCCTTCTTTGAGATTGCGAATTGACAGACGAGCCGCTCCCTTCTGGGTAACCTCTTCCTGTGAGAATCCGTTGTACATTTTGCCCTGATAGAACACGTGGCAGAGCGCATCAAGGTGAGTGTGGATATAGCCGTGATAGTTCACAGAGTATGCGTCGAGACTGAATTGTCCGGCCAGTGTCATTGTGTGCTGAAAGGGACTCGAGTTATCAGCGGCTCGTTCTTTCTCCACATCGTGAGCGAGCGACACTGACACGCCTTCCTTAACCATCGCTGCGGCTTGTTTCCGTTTTGCTGGAGTGATCAGGTTAATTGCACCAAGCTGATCTTCTTTGCCCCAGCGTCCCCAGTTCGACAGCTCGGTCATCATACGATCAATGTCCGCTTTCGTCAGGGTGTGCTGATTCTGATCTGTCGAGTTGTTACCTGGTGAGCCAAGGATGACCGCTAGCGCCGGCGGGAAGAAAACCAACAGGGCGAGCAGTACTGACGACAATGTTCGAATATACATAAGAGATACCTACTGTACTGGCTACGTGGATTCTTCTTTGCGAACTTAGCGGCTTTGCGACTTTGCGAGAACCTTCATTACACGCCTTCGAAACTACGGTTCTCGCAAAGACGCAAAGCCGTTAAGTTCGCAAAGAATAACTGAGGAGAGGTTACAATGAATCAGGGTGGCGGAAAATCTCCGCCACCCTGTTGAAGGGCCAGTTAGAAACTCAACCTCGCGGCGACCTGGAACGCTCTTGGACCGCCCGTTCCGAAGATCGGGCTGAATCGTCCGGTAGGCTGCCCAAAGTTGAAGTTCGGATTACGACCGGGTGCCGTAATCGTTACCACTCCAGTCGTCGCGTTTCTGACGCCGGTCGGTCGAACCCAGGCATCCAGCGTTCCGCTGAACCCGGTGAGGTTGGCGATATTGAACACATTGAAGGCTTCGCCGATGATGTTAAGTCTTACGTTCTCATGGATCCTGATCGCTCTCTGAACGCGAATATCGTGCGAAAGGAAGCTATCGGAATTCGAGAACTTGTCCGGCAGGATTATGTACGGCAGAACAGTTCCAATGGCGTCACGGAAGGAACTACCGGCCGGAATAGCTGCGATCGGCGTATCCTTCGGCGCTGCGATCGTTCCGTTGTACTGCGCTGCCAGGTTCCTGATGCCATTCGCACTGATGTTGTAGCCGAACGAACTTACAACTGTACCAGGAAGTCGATAGGTGAACGCTCCATCTCCCTCAATGTCTATAGTGCCGGGAATGGTCACAGAAGTCGGCGTTCCACTGCGCATATCGATAATGGTTGACACCTGCCAATCATTGAGAATCCATTGAAGGGCCTTCATGTCGCCCTTGTATTTCGGGAGCTCCCAAATCCCGCTTCCGGTGAAACGGTGTCTGGGGTTGTTCGCGCTGATTCCATGCCCATCGTGGAAATTGATGAGACTGGAGATACTCACCAGAGTCCAGTAACGCGAAAGGGCGTACCCGCCGCTCACCTGGAATCCGTGCGAAAACCTCTTGTCAACCTTGATGTTTAAAGCCTGGTAGGTTGAGAGGATTCCTGGGAGTCCATACTGGAACGGTCCATTGGAGCATTGCGCTGCTGCGAAAGCTCGCGGATCAGTTCTAGCCAACAGAAGTTGAGCGGCCGTGCAAGCTGGAATCACAGGGTTTCTAGCACCGGGTGTGGCGACACCGCTGGTTGGGCTCACGGTGTAGCCGTTAAACCTGTTCCATTTGTTTATATCGGGGAAGAACTGGTCGAACCCTGATACCCCTGCGCCAAAACCAACGCCGCGACGCAGAACGTAGTCGGCCGAGATCGAGAGGTTGCGCATAACCTCTCGTTGCACGCCTACGTCGACCTGGAATGTGTACGGTGGTCTCGAAGAATCACTGTTGTAGATCGCGTCGAGACCTTGTGAGCCCTGGACGGTCTTGAATAACTCGACGCCGCGAACCGATAAATCGGTTCCCTTAAACGGAAGGCCCGCCTGGAGCAGACCCTGTGCGGTGGGCAGATAAGCCAACATGTCACCAACGGTGAAATTCGTAAATGGGCTGGTGAAGTTCAAACAGGTGTTCGCTATCAGCGGATTGCAAATCACACTGTTTTCTGGATTCTGAAGCCCTGCGCTGGTAACAGGCTGCAAACCGTTTCCAGCCGGCCCAAAGAGTATTCTCTGGTTGAGCGCATAAAAGCCAACATTCCCAGAGATGTGATGAAGCGACACACTTGAACGCAGGACGGTCTTTTCATCCTTGCCGAGCGCCCACGCAAATCCGAATGCAGGATCGAAATTCTTGTACTCCTTCTGGGGTCCCCTCAGATCTTTTCCCAGCAATGGAGCCAAATACTGGGGAAGATCCGGCAAATCGGTATAAAAGATCTGGCTCTCATAGGACCAACCTAATCCGTAGTTCAATGTGAATCCCTTGAACACCTGCCAGGCGTCCTGACCATAGAACCTGATGTTGTGGTTCGTCAGGATTTCATTGTAGCGGTAGGGCGCGGGTTGTCCTGGGTCGCCGAGACCGATGGTCAGAGTTCCGTTCATCGGAAGCTGAAGCAGTTCGGCAAGCGTCGGACGCGGTCCACCGATGCCTTCCGGTTTGAGGCTCTTCGGAAGAGCGGCATAGATCGCCGGGTTTACACTCGCCAGGGTGTCTGGACTTGCAGCAGTGTAGGTCCCGTGCGAATTCTGATTCCACGAGCCGTGCCCGTTCTGCATTTCATAGTTACCGCCGAATCGTATGCGGTGTGTCCCGACAGTCCAATTCACGTTATCCGTAAACTGATAGGTTCGCGGATGTCGATCCTGTGAGACGTTGACGTTGGTGCCAGTGGTGAGACCACCGAAGAAGGTAATCTGAGGTCCATCGATCCCGAAGCAAAACGCCGGGTCCCCCGAGACTCTCACGCATTCATCCAGAGTCGGCTGACGAAGCCGGTTTCTGAAATACGAATAAGAGAATCTGAAGTCGTTGACTATCGTCGGCTTCAATACGCTGGTGACTCCCATCTGAGTCTGGTAGGCGTAGTTGCTGGATGTAATCCACCGCGACTCCAGCCCGGTACCGGCGATGCTGTCGTTAGAGTCTATGTTTCCGCGCAGAAAGGCAGTGTGCTTATTGTTGACGGTGTAATCCAGCCGCACACCGGTGAGATCGCCATCAAAGGGCTGTTGAGCGACGTGATTGTAACCAAATACACGCGCATCGCTGAATGTAACGACATTCGCGCCTACCTGTTTATTACGTTCGTAGTTTCCAAAGAAGAAAAGTTTGTCTTTCTTGATTGGACCGCCGATCGCTCCTCCCCACTGTCTTCGGACAAAGAAGGGATCCTGCAGCTTGCCGCAGGCGTCGGACTTTGGATCAGCGCAGAGCGGGTTGAGTGCGGTTGGATCAGTCGGGCGCTTAAACCCAGGGAACGCAGCCATGTTATGGTCGCGGAAGAAATAAAAGGCGCTTCCGTGGAAGCTGTTGGTCCCGGTTCGAGACACGATGTTGACTGCACCCGCAGAGACCGTTCCGGTCGACAGGTCGAAGTTATTGGTGCTGATCTGGAACTCCTGCACAGTTTCGGCGGAGAAATTTTGGGACGTCCCACCGGTTATTCGATCATTGACCCGTGCTCCGTCAACAGTGATAAAGGTCATACTGTTGGGAGCGCCACCGATGGACACCTGGAAGAAGCTGTTGGGATTGCCAGCGCCGGAGGTTGCGGTGTATGTGACATTTACTCCAGGCTCCAACAGAGCAATCGATAGAAAACTGCGTCCATTCAACGGAAGATTTTCGACCCGATCTCGGCCTATTATGCCGCCGACCACGGTGTCGGTGGTATTCAGGACTGGAGCCTCGGCGGTAACGTCCACCGTTTGGCTTGTTGCGCCGACTGTGAGCGCAAAATCTGCGGTTGTCGTGCCTCCAACCTGCACGGTGAGCGTTTGGGTTTGGGTCGAGAAGCCAGTGGCTTCAACCTTCACTTCATAGTCACCTGGTTGCAGGCTTTCAAATACAAAGACGCCATCATTACCGGCGTTGACCTTTCTGGTTGCGCCGGTCGCCTTGCTCATCGCCGTCGCAACCGCTGTTGTTACGACGGCATTATTTGGGTCTTTGACTACTCCCTTGATAGCGCCGGTCGAGTTCTGTGCAAAGGCAGGAACACCTATGCTCAGTAACAGGACCGACATCGCAAGTGCGCGGAATAGATACTTGACGTTAGTCTGCATAGACCTTCTCCTTTTGGTTGCATCACCGGAATGATACAGAGCCGTTATGGTTAGAGGCGTGTGCCCGCCTTAGACGTTCTTGAGAGGTGCGAGTTGTTGCTGCTTTACCCTAGAACAGAGCTCCTTACGCTTAGTTGATGAAGTCGTTGGTTACTCGCGATCTTGACAGTCTTCAAGTAACGGAGAGATCAAAGTGACCGACTTCAGTGTGTGATGCCTACTACCGAAAGCCCTGGCGAGGGGCGCGTTCGGTCCCAACCACAAGAGCGCGTCTGCTAAAGAAGCCGAGTTATAACGTGCATTGTAAAGAAGAAGAAATGCGATTACCGTCCGCCGGTTCCACAGTCCCGACCGGCCAGTCGGTCGGATACTATCCCAGGCCAAGTTCAATGTCAATCAACTTAAAACCCGTGACTTTGCTTCGGAAATTCAAGGTTCAGGAATGCCTGAGAAGGCACCAAAGCCCGAACGAAAGAGCTGCCGCGCTTCCTAAAAACAAGCAAAGCTGATTGAAATTTTTCGATCTCGAAGAGCTTTTGGAGCTAGAACCGTGCTACGACGCAGCGCATTCTATTACTGCTTGTCGATGAACTCAAGGCTCTTGTCGCAAAAGGCCAGACAAGGCAATTTTGGTAACTTCGTCGGATAACTCATCCGGGTTGAGCCGGCCCTGCGGTTTGTACCATCGGGACAGCCACAGGATCATTCCGAGCAGACTGAACGTCGCGGCAGTGACGTCCAGATCCCTCAGTTTACCCTCTTCTTTTAGCTTCGAAAGCGCGTCGCGAATGAGATTTACATAAGCCCGCTTGCGCTGATCGATTTTTCGACGTTGCGCTAGTGTCAGGCCGGCAACCTCGTCGACAAGGATAGTAACGGGGCTGTTTCCATGAGGGGTGCTGCGGCTGGTGATGAGATGGACATGGTTTCTTATGATCGAACGTATCCGTTGTTCGGCATCGTCAGCGGTCTGCGCCGGAATTATGACTTCTTCTTCCAGCGAGTCCATTCCGAAGCTCATTATGTTGAAGAGCAGATTTCGCTTTCCGGAAACGTGATGGTAGAGACCGGATTTTGTAATCCCGACCGCCTCGGCGATATCGTTCATCGAAGTCGCGTCGTAGCCTTTTTCGCAAATAATCTGGGCTGCGGCGCGATAGATCTCGGCTAACCGATCGGGTTCGTCCGATGCGGTTGCGCTGAAGGGATTTTTGGTTGGTCTCATGCCGTAGATGATTGCACGACCGGTTACGGAGTACTGGGGAGCTTGGACAGGATACTCCGATTCGGTCGCTGCGCCAATATACTCTGTTCCTGTTCCGTCGCCAAGCGGCCGGTGTGTTAGCCGGTTCTTGAGAAACGGGACACGAGCAAAGCTCGACCAACACACACAGGGTGGGTGTAGGCTCGTCCACAAATCCTGAAAACTTCACACCGCAAAACCGCTGTGCTATATTCCAGCCCTCTTTTCATACGATCTAAGGTAAGGAGGATCTATGAGCTCAAGCGCCATAAACGTGCCGGAATTGTTTTCCATCAAGAATAAGGTTGCCCTGGTTACCGGCGGTTCACGAGGAATCGGGTTGATGATTGCCAGAGGCTTCGTCGAAGCTGGCGCAAAGGTTTATATCTCTTCTAGAAAGAAAGAAGTTTGCGACGGTGTCGCCGATGAGTTGTCGGCAATCGGAAGTTGCGTCTCGTGTCCCGCCGACCTTTCAACTACCGAGGGTCGAGAGCAACTGGTGCGAACAATATCGGGCAGAGAACAATCGCTTAATATCCTCGTCAACAATGCCGGGGCAGCATGGGGCGCACCTTTGGCTGAGTATCCTGAGAGCGGCTGGGATAAGGTGATGGACACAAACGTCAAGTCGATCTTCTTCCTGACGCGAGATCTCACGCCGCTGCTGGAGAAAGCTGCCCGGCCTGATGATCCAGCGAGAGTTATCAACGTTGGTTCGATTGACGGCTTGAAGGTGCCACTGGTTGAGAATTACGCGTATGCGCCAAGCAAAGCGGCCGTTCATCATCTGACCCGGGTGCTTGCCGTGAAGCTTGGACCTCGAGGAATAACGGTGAACGCGATCGCGCCCGGACCATTTGAAAGCCAGATGACCAAATGGCTTCTGGAGAACTATCAGAAAAAGATCGAAGCGGACTGTCCGCTCGGGCGTATAGGTTCACCTCCGGACATGGCGGGTGTCGCTATTTATTTGGCGTCGAGAGCCGGCGCGTACGT
>DATFWY010000334.1:0-42257 GCA_035258805.1 Blastocatellia bacterium
GCGAGACTTCACGTTCGTAGTGTCTGCTCTTCACTTCGAGGTCGCAAAGCCTCCGCCATCAAACCATGTCTGCGACAACATAGCACGGCACACCTCGATTTTCATCCGCTGTGGTGAAAAAATTTCATGTACAACTGTCCATTCTGCGGGAATGGTACACGCTAAACTCAGTCTTACTCGCTCTCCACTTTCCGCAGACTGGACAGTCTACGGTCATCGCATTGTTGCTTCGCTCCTGCCTTCGCTCTTTGCCTTTGCCCTTTGATCTTCACTCCGAGACAATGGATTAGGGAGAAACTTAATGAACCACCACATCTTTCGCGAGTACGACATCCGGGGTGTTGTCGACATTGACCTGACTGACGATGTTGTGTACGACCTGGCTCGGGCTGCAGGTACGTTCTTCCGGTCCAACGGCGCTATGCGAACAAGTCTTGGCCGCGATGCGCGGGAAAGCTCCCCTCGCTTTAGAGATATTATGATCCGCGGATTAACCGAAACCGGTTGTGATGTGCTCGATGTCGGAATGGTACCGACTCCAGTCCTTTATTTTACTTTGTTCACTCAAGAAGTTGATTCGGGCTTGATGATCACCGGTAGTCATAACCCCTCCGACAACAACGGCTTCAAGGTCTGCCTGGGCAAGAGCACGATCTTTGGCGAACACATCGCGGAGATCAAACGCATTGCAATGACCAAAAACTTCGCGTCAGGAAAGGGCACAACGGAGGAGCGAGATGTGGTCACCGATTATCGCGAACATATTCGATCCCGGGTCCAAATGGGACCACGTAGATTAAAAGTCGTTGTCGATGCGGGCAACGGCATGGGTGGCTTCATTGGTGCACCGCTGTATCGTGATCTTGGGTGTGATGTCGTCGAGCTCTTCTGCGAACCTGACAGCCGCTTTCCAAATCATCATCCCGATCCAACTGTCGTCGAGAATATGAGACATGCGATTGATGCGGTGCGGGCGCACGGAGCTGATCTTGCCATCGCTTTTGATGGCGACGCGGACCGCATTGGAGTCGTCGACGAGCAGGGAAGCATCATATGGGGCGATCAGCTAATGATCATCTTTGCTCGCCAGATTCTGAAGAAAATGCCCGGCGCTACTTTTATCGCTGAAGTTAAATGTTCCCAAAATCTTTTTGAAGACATACGCCTGAACGGTGGTAATCCAATAATGTGGAAGGTTGGTCACTCACTAATCAAGGCGAAAATGAAAGAGACGCACGCTGCAATGGCGGGTGAGATGAGCGGTCATCTATTTTTTGCTGACCGTTATTTTGGATACGACGATGGTATTTATGCCGGCGCCCGCTTGTTGGAAATTTTGAGTCACACAACCGAGCCAGTTTCGAGCTTACTTGCCGGAATTCCAAAAACTTTCACCACTCCGGAAATCCGTATCGAGTGTCCGGATTACAAGAAATTTGAAGTAGTCCGGGCTTTGACAGGCGAATTCAAGAAGACTCACGATGTCATCGATATCGACGGTGCGCGGATTCAATTTGATCGCGGCTGGGGGCTTGTCCGAGCGTCAAACACACAGGCAGTGATCGTGATGAGGTTCGAAGCAGACAGCCAGAAGCATCTTGAAGAAATTCAGGCGGTCGTAGAGTCGTCCGTTACGAAACTGATTTGACAATGGAATGTAACGAAGAATTTGCAAGCCCAGTACAGGCGGTCCTCCGTGGCCGCCCCTCCTCAAAAGGGTAAATGCGCAAAGAGGGGCACGGGGACCGACAGTACTGGACTTACAAACTGGGCGCGCTGAAGGTATCGCCTTGCCTGAGATCCCCGGTTTCGAACCCTTTTCGGAACCAGCGGCTCCGTTGCTCTGAAGTTCCGTGAGTGAAAGAATCCGGCACTACAAATCCTTGCGATTCACGCTGTAACCGATCGTCTCCAATCGCGCTCGCCGCTCTCAACGCTTCGTCAATATCGCCTGGCTCAACGATGCCTTTTGCCTGAGCGTAATGCGCCCACACGCCTGCCAGGAAATCGGCTTGTAATTCGAGTCTCACAGAAAGCTGGTTAGTTGTTTCCCGTCCCATCCCCGGTCCCGATTTGGCCCGAGCCATGACCCCAAGTAAATTCTGAACGTGGTGCCCAATCTCATGCGCGATTACGTACGCCTGGGCAAAGTCACCTGGAGCACGGAAGCGGTTCTTCAGCTCCTGATAGAAGGAAAGATCAATGTAGACCTTTTGATCGCCTGGACAGTAGAAGGGTCCAACAGCAGCACCGGCGAGACCACAACCCGAACGTACTTGATCGGTGAACAGAACCAGCTTCGGTTCGACATAGCGTTTACCCGATCGCTGGAACACCTCCTTCCAGACGTCTTCGGTATCGGCGAGCACCACACTAACTAATTGTTTCAGCTCCTCTTCTGACGCATTCGTCGGGCGACGTGACTCGGTTGCCGATCTCGGGTCATCGGATGGTGCCTGGTTAAGAATCTGTCTCGGATCCACTCCCAGCAACAGAGCGATTACGAGTAGCACAATTCCACCCAGCCCGCCTCCGACGGCCAATCCACCAGGTGAAACACCTCGACGATCTTCGACGTTATCGCTTTGACGACTCCCTCTCCAAAGCATAATTTGGCCTCTCTTGACTGCTAACCATAATTCAGGAAGATACGGCTTCCTGTGCTCGAGATTCGGTCTGCAAATCTCATACAATAACAATCAGTTTTGCAGGCCACTGTGAACCTTTGCGTCTTTGCGTTAACTTTGCGTCTGTGCGCGAAATCCGGATTTGAATTTCTAATGTTCGCGACCCGCCCGGGATTCCTGTACCAGAGCGATCCGAAATCAGCTCGAGAGTACGAAAATCAATCACTCCTGCCCACACCTTCGGACATAGCCTACGCAAAGACTTCAAGATATTTGACCCCGGTCCCGGTGTTGAACAGAACGATTCTCTCATCTTTCTCGATTTCGCCACGTTTGATCAGCGTTCTCAATGCTGGTAAACATGCAGCGCCTTCAGGTGCGGCGAATATTCCCTCTGCTGCGCCTATTTCCTTAACTGCTGCAACAAGTTCGCTATCAGTCACCGAGATTGCTGTTCCGCCGCTCTTCCGCAAGATATCCAGCATAATGAAATCCCCGACGGCTTTTGGAACTCGAAGCCCCGAAGCCACGGTATGAGCATCTGGAACATCCGCGCCGGCACTCGCTCCAGCCGCAAAAGCCTTCACAATCGGAGCGCAGCCTTCGGCCTGAACCGTAACCATTCTGGGACGACGGCTTCCGATCCATCCCAGTCGCTCCATTTCGTCGAAGGCTTTCCACATCCCGATCAGCCCTGTTCCTCCTCCTGTCGGATAGAGAATCATGTCGGGCAATTCCCAATTGAGTTGTTCGCCAAGCTCATACCCCATCGTCTTCTTTCCTTCGACGCGGTAGGGTTCCTTTAGCGTGGAAACGTCGAACCATCCTTCTTGTTCTTTCCGTTCAGCGATGATCTTTCCGCAATCAGTAATCAGGCCGTCGATCAATGTGACGTGTGCTCCCGTTTGCTGGCATTCGACAATGTTTGCCTTCGGTGTGTCATTCGGCATGAAAATGAAAGCGGGCAGGCCGGCTTTGGCGGCATATGCCGCAAGCGCACCGGCTGCATTGCCCGCCGACGGTACAGCGAGTTTTCTGGCGCCGAGCTCTTTCGCCATTGAAATAGCGACTGCCATTCCGCGGGCTTTAAAGGAGCCCGTAGGATTAACACCTTCATCCTTTATATATAGGTTCGATAATCCTAACGTCGCCGCTAAGCGATCCGCTTTAATAAGCGGCGTCATTCCTTCGCCGAGACTCAGAACGTTTTTTTCGTTCTCGATAGGCAATACTTCGCGATATCGCCACAATGAGTTTTCACGCCCTGCGAGCGACTCGCGCGTAAAAGTGCGCGCTGCTTTCTCAAGGTCGTAAGCTACCAACAGCGGCTTTCCGCAGACGCATAGGTTTACTAACTTTCGAGCTTCATATTCCTTCCCGCACGATGAGCAATAAAGATGAGTGACGTTCATCAGATCCCCTTATCAGTTTGTTATTCGGCCTCAATCAGAAGTTTCCTGTTCGAATCGAAAAGTATATTGAGCGCGAATAAGGCGAGCAACTTGTATGGAAACCAAAGCGAATGCTAGAGTCAGAAACAAGATTAATGAAGGGAGTCATCATGGCAAATCGAAGGGCAATAATAGAAACAAACAAAGGGACAATCACTGCAGAGCTCTACGAAGATAAAGCGCCGATTACCTCAGCAAACTTTATAGATCTCATCGAGCGTGGATTCTACGACGGACTGAAGTTTCACCGGTACGAGCCGGGGTTTGTCATTCAAGGCGGCGACCCTCGAGGTAACGGCACCGGAGACTTTACCGATCCGCAGACCGGCCGCAAGCGCACGATTAAACTTGAAGTCTCCCCGGATCTGAAGCACGGAGAAGCTGGAGCGTTGGCAATGGCCAGATCAAATGATCCGAACAGCGCATCGTGCCAGTTCTACATAACGCTCGGACCGGCGGCTTTTCTCGATATGAATTACGCAGTTTTTGGCAGAGTTTTAGAGGGGATGGATGCAGTAAAGCAGCTTCGCGACGGCGACTCGATGAAGAGCGTGACATTAAGTGCGTAGTTAGGGCTTGGGGGCTGGGGGTTGGGCTGTAGAGGTACTCAATCGCCAAGCCCCAATCCCCATTCTGTCTACATCTTCAACACAACTCGACCAGTGATCCTCGCCGCACGCATCTCCTCGAACACTTCATTAACGTCTTCGAGCGAGCGTGTTTCGACCTTGCATTTGACGCGACCTGCGGCAGCCAGGTCCAACACCTCGCGCATATCTTCTCTGGTGCCTGTCGCAGCGGACATAATCCGCATTTCTCGCATCATGATCGCTGGAAACGACAGGTCTTCGGCAGGCATTCCCACTACCATCAGCGTCCCACCAGACCTGACCGCATAAAAAGCCATATCATAGGCCTTCTTCGCCGCTGAGGTGACTACTGCCACGTGAGCACCACCCATCTTACGAATCTGCTTCACTATATCTTCGTTCGCGGCATTCATAGTCATGTCAGCACCGAGGCTTCGCGCGAACTCGAGCTTTTCATCGGCGATGTCCACTGCTATCACCTGAGCCCCGAAGCACTTTGCGATTTGAAGAGCAAGATGTCCTAACCCGCCGACGCCAAACACGACCAGCCTTTGACGCGGCTTAATTCCTGAGCTTTTGACTGCGTGATATACGGTGACGCCGGCGCAGAACAGGGGCGCCGCCTCGTCCGAAGTGAGCACATCAGGAACTCTCAGAGCGTGTGAGGCTTTCGCTTTTATGAACTCGGCATAGCCTCCGTCAACCGTCGCGCCAGTTATCATCTGCTTCGAGCAAAGATTCTCCCGGCCCTCAATGCAAAGCTCACATTCACCGCAGGTCCAGTGAGTCCAGGCAACGCCAACCCGATCTCCGATCTCCAGGTTGTGTACCTCTCTGCCTTTTTGAGTGACCGAACCAACAACTTCGTGTCCCGGGATCAGCGGTCGCTTGATGAGTCTAAGCAAACTCGTCCAGTCCCCTTCAGCGATGTGAAGATCCGAATGGCACACGCCGCAGGCTTCAACCTTGATCAACACCTCGTCGGGTTCCGGAGTCGGCGTCTCGACGTTTTCGATTCTAAGCGGTTCTTTATATTCCCGAATGATGGCTGCTTTCATTTGCTCTCTCCCGAGCGGCGTATGCTACTACGTTCAGGAGCGCATCGCCAGCTTACGTTGATGTCGAGAACAATATGACTCTCCGGGTTCGAAGCCGCTTCACGGTCGTGTAGAATGACGGCAATGCTTGTTCTCGGGATAGAAAGCTCGTGCGACGAAACGGCGGCGGCAGTAATCGAGGGCGGTCGAATTATTCGCTCGAACATTATTGCGTCTCAAGTCGCGATCCACGCTCCTTACGGCGGTGTCGTACCCGAGCTTGCTTCGCGGGAGCATCTCGATCGCATCGCCCCGGTAGTGACAAGCGCGCTGGAAGATGCAGGAATCCAGATATCACAGATCGACGGCATTGCTGTCACCCAGGGCCCCGGATTGATTGGATCTCTTTTGGTAGGCATAAGCTTCGCAAAGTCGGTTGCGATGGTTACAAACAAACCTATCGTGGGGGTAAATCACATCGAAGGCCATATTTATTCAGTGAACTTTGAGAATTCTTCGGTTGAGTACCCGGCTGTCGCTTTGATTGTGTCAGGTGGGCACACAACGCTCTTCCTGATTCCTGAAGAAGGTCAGTATGCAGTGCTCGGTCGTACAAGGGACGACGCAGCCGGCGAAGCGTTTGATAAAGTCGCAAAACTTCTTGGGCTTGGATATCCAGGCGGCCCGGTCATCGATCGTCTCTCAAAAGGAGGAGACCCTCGTGGCGCGAAACTGGTGTTCACCTTACCGCGGTTCGACTCTCAAAACCTGGATTTTAGTTTCAGTGGACTGAAGACTGCGGTCCTTCGATATGTCCGCGAAAATCGCATCGAACCGGTTTCTGATGTTACGTCGATCGATCAAACAGTGGTCGATTTGGTCGCGAGCTTTCAGGATAAGGTGATACGTTCGCTGATGAAAGCGCTGCGTACCGCTGTACGACGCCATCGGCCACGAACAATCATTCTGGCAGGCGGCGTCGCTTGTAACACCGCTCTCAGATCCGCCGTGGGTGAAGTCGATTTTGGTGCGCCCGTCTATTATCCGAGTCCGATTCTTACTACGGACAACGCAGCGATGATCGCAGCAGCAGGCTATTCAAAGCTGAATCGCGGCGAAAACCACGGATTGGAGTTCACTGCTTCCACTTCAATGAAGATTGAAAATGTTTTTCTTAAGGGCTATGAAGTTCCGCAACGCGCTCGATACAAAATTTAGGACGAAATAAGAAGGCGACTGTTGATTAAGGATATGATTGAAGCGGACGCGGTGTTCATGAAGAGGGCGATTGAGCTCGCGCGAAGTGGAGCCGGTCTTGTGAGCCCGAATCCGTTGGTGGGCGCTCTGCTGGTGAAGAACGGGCGCGTCATTGGAGAAGGCTTTCATCGCTATGGTCTGCTCAAACACGGCGAAACATACGCGATAGAAATGGCAGGCGAGCAAGCGCGAGGCGCCACCCTTTATTGCAATCTTGAGCCCTGCAGCCACTATGGCCGGACGCCCCCTTGCACCGATGCATTGATCGGGGCTGGAATCGCTCGGGCAGTAATCGCAATAAAGGATCCGTACGAGAAGGTAAACGGTCGGGGAATCGAACAACTGAGGTCGGCGGGAATCGATGTTGAGGTAGGGCTTTGCGAAGACGAGGCGCTGCGATTAAACGAAAGTTACTTCAAGTTCGTAACGCGTGGTATTCCATTCGTACATGGGGTTGTCGAATATGCGGGTGATCAGCCGTGGACCGAAAGTGTTTGGAACCCGTCATCGAAATTCATCAAGATGGCTTCGGAATACGATGCGATCGTGCTCGGCGAGCGACAGGAACTGAATAAGCTTCTAATCTCTTCCAGACTCGCCCGAGAATATCACAGACCTCTTGTTATTGTTGCCGACCGCCCTACGATCGAAGCGTCCGTGGGCAACAAAAACTCCGACCGAATCTTATTAATTGAGCTGTCTTCTGAAACCGCAGAGCATGCCCCTGCTCTTTCCGAAGCGGCAACAGAGAAACCCAAGGTCACGAGTATCAGACCAGTCTTAGTAAACCAGGATATTGGATCCGTTCTCGAGGCACTCGCGCGAAAAACCGTGACCAGCCTTCTTCTACTGCCGGGGTTGTTTAATCCAAGTGAGCCGCATATCTTCGAACAACTCGACAAAGTAAGCCTTGTTGTACCCGGGCTCAAGGGCCAGGACCGCACTGCCGCCTATCTCGCGTTCGAGGATCTCGAATTCGACCTTGAAGACGTCAGCATCGTTGAGGCGGACCGGTATACCGAGTTCACCGGCTATCCAAGCTTCAGAGGGGTTGCTTGACCACAATTAAGGCTAAGAAAAGCCTCGGACAAAACTTCCTCAACGACGAATCGGTCGCTCGAAGAATAATCGACCTGGTATCCCCAAGTCGCGACGACATCTTAATTGAGGTTGGACCGGGCACCGGTGTTCTAACCCGAAAGCTCGTAGATCGAAGCGGCTTTGTTCTAGCCGTCGAGATTGATCCCCGTCTCGCTGATTCTTTGCGTAGCTCGTTAAAACGACAGAACTTGTCGGTTATCACCGCCGACGCTTTGAAGTTGAACTGGCAATCGGTGCTCGAGGATGCAAATGAGAAACTGCGCTCTCTTTATCCGGACCAACCGAGTGTCAAACGGGTGAGGATAGTAGCGAATCTTCCGTACTATATCTCAACCCCGATAATTGAGATGTTTCTTTCGTTGCGTGATCACCTGTTTGATATGACACTAATGCTTCAAAAGGAAGTCGCCGAAAGAATAACCACCGACCCCGGCACTAAAGAATACGGATACCTGTCAGTTTTGGTGCAGTACTATTGTGTTGCGTCACTAATGTTCGAGGTACCACCGTCAGCTTTCACTCCTGAGCCTAAAGTTCGGTCAGCGGTAATCAGGTTGAAAATCCGCGAGCAACCCGCAATTCAAGTGGAGGATGAAAGAAGATTCTTTGCGTTGGTGCGTGCAGCTTTCTCGCAAAGGCGTAAGACAATTCTAAACAACCTCAAAGCCGGCGCGGCAGCTCTTAAGTTTTCGCGACCCATAGAAACCGCCCTGGAGGCCTCCGGCATAACTCCGCAGCGTCGCGCCGAAACATTGTCGCTTGCAGAGTTTGCGTCTTTGGACCGCGAGTTGTTTTGCTATACTTAAATGTGCAGGCGTTGAGGCTTTACCACACAATAATATGTCTGAAGAGAAGCTTGAAATAATCCCGCTAGGCGGGGTTGGTGTCTTTGGAATGAATATGCTCGCCCTGCGCTACGGTGGTGAAGTCGTGATCATCGACGCCGGAATGGGATTTCCAGAAGAGGATGCACCAGGTGTCGACATAGTCATACCTGATTTCACATTCATCGATCAGTATCGGGATGAGATCTCGGCGGTTGTCCTGACGCATGGCCATGAAGATCACATCGGCGCCGTTCCGTTCCTGCTCAAAGAAGTTAATGTTCCGGTGTATGGCACTCACCTGACCCTGGCATTCCTTGAAAGCAAGTTTGAGGAGCACGGCCTGGTTGATTCGGCGTCAATACATGCAATTGAGCCTCGCGACCGATTAACTCTGGGAAACTTTGAAGTCGAATGGATGCATGTGACGCACAGTCTGACTTCCTGCACTGCAGTGGCAGTGACCACGCCGGTGGGAGTCATAATCCATTCAGGAGATTTTAAGATCGACGAGACGCCAGTTGTGGGGCCTTCGACCGACCTGCAGCGGCTCACTGAATACGGCGATCGTGGAGTTCTCGCGCTTCTGGCGGATTCAACGAATGCCGAGCGCCCTGGGAGAACGCAGTCTGAACGAGCCGTGACGCCCGCGCTCGAAAAGGTGTTTGAGGAGGCGCCCGGGCGAATCGTCTTAAGCTGCTTCACAAGTTCCGTTCATAGGCTTCAGATTGTCTTCGATCTTGCGCGCGATTATGGGCGCAGAGTTGCCCTGCTTGGCAGGAGCATGCTTCGCAATGTTGAGATCGCAGACAGTCTGCGTCAGCTAGATATTCCCGACGGTATATTCGTCAACCCGGGAGAAGCCAGACAGATAGATGACGATGAGATCTTACTGCTCGCTGCGGGATGTCAGGGAGATCCGATGTCTGCGATGACAAAGCTTGCAACCGATCAGCATAAAAATCTCTTTGTTGCCGAGGGAGACACTGTAGTTCTCTCCGCTCGTCAGATCCCGGGTAACGAGCCGGCGATATCACGCTTGATATCTCACTGCTACAAGCGCGGAGCGAAGGTTATTGATAGCAGTGTCGATCGGGTTCATGTGTCCGGCCACGGTAGCCAGGAAGATTTGAAGATCCTTATTGAGGCGACAAGACCAAAGTTTCTTGTGCCGATTCACGGCGAGCACCGCCAGCTGTTCAGGCATCGAGATTGGGCAACTACGCAGGGAATTGTAGAACCCAGAAATGTTATCGTCTTCGAAAACGGTGATGTGCTGGAGCTGAGCGAGACAAGCGCCGAGATCACCGCAACTGAGCCTGTGGGGCGAACATTCATAGATTCAAGTTATGAGCACATCGAAGACCTGGTTGTTCGCGATCGCAAACACTTGTCCTACGATGGCATTGTGGTAGCGATTGTGGCCATCAATCCGACATCCGGTGCGCTCGAATCCGAACCTGAGATGGTTACGCGAGGTTTTATCCACGAAGAAGATTCGGCGGAGATTCTAAGCGAGCTAAGACGCCTGGTTGAAGAAACCGTAACCACAGCCACTCACGAAGAGCAGATCGACTATGCCGTGATAAAAGAGAAGATCCGGCTTGCCTTGAAACGTTACATCCAAAAGTCGATCGGTCGTCGACCAATGATCATACCGGTGGTGGTAGAAGTGTAGTTGTTGAGTAGCAGAGAATAGTCAATCAAGCTAGTCCCGTTGCCTTGAACGCATAATAAATGACGGCTAGTCCTCCAAGCAGGAGGAAAAACAACCCTCCCAGCAAGAAAAACACCCAAGCCCAGTCGCTCCAGAACGATCGCTCTTTTCCTGCAGCATACCGGTTCAGTAACCGAAGATTGCGGGTGTTCACTTTCCACACGAAGTCCGCTGCATCTCCCAGGAAAGGAATACTCCCAACAATGAAGTCTGCAGCGATATTAAAGACCATTCGTGTTATAACGATCTTTGGTAAGCCATATCGCACCGAAACAAGAACAATGTAAGCGGAAACGAGTGCGCCGATTGCGTCGCCGACCACAGGGAAAAAGAAACCAATGATGGGATCCAAACCGAACGTGAAATTGGTTCCCGGGATGCGAATAGACTTGTCCATCAACAAGCCGATTCTCTCGAGGTGTTGGTCGATCGGGCGAGCCAGAGCTTCCGAAGGCCAGTCGTCGCTGATTCTTAACGACTGTTCGAGCTCTCTTGAACCCGCCCGCTCGAGCTGCTGTTTGAATTCTCCCTGTTTGTCCATTTTCAGTTAACACCGAATGATTGGTTGGGCGCACCCAAACAATCTAATCAAGACTGATGATTTCGCCTTTGCCTGAGTTGCGCCTTAATGTTAACAAGCCCACGGTTCGTGGGAGTGAAAACCTGCGAGGACCCGCGCTTCCAGGGTTGAATAACGTTGTTTGGCCGACCATCTCGTAATATGGCCGGTGCGAATGTCCAAATACAACAATGTCCGGTTGGAGGTCCTCGATTATTTTTCGTTCGGCTTTTCTTAGTTGGTGGAGCTCACCAAAGATGTGACGGATCAATACTAGACAATGGCCCCATTCCTCGATTCGCTCCTCGGGATAAACTCCAAAACTGTCGTTGTTACCTTCGACTGGGAAAACGGGAGCGATCCGCTCCAGTCGTTCTATTACTTCGATCTTTCCAATATCGCCCGCATGGATTATTGCGTCCACGCCCTTAAAGATTGACGGTATCGCCTCATCAAACAATCCGTGCGTATCGGATATGACTCCAAGTTTTATGAGAGCGCGCATACTCTAGTCCCGTCCGGGAAAGATTTATGTTAGCAGCGTGATCCTGTTGGGAAAACCGGTTGAAGGGCGTCGCTTGGTTGAATTCGAAAGAAAAGGGAACTGGAGAAACTGAGGAGGATACTTTCGGTTAGTCGACTTCGATGATCCCTGCCTTTGATACACTAACTCGACGGGATTTGCTTGTGCTGCTGATGATGATATTTGGCTGCTTGGACCCGGCTGCCAGATTTCCGGAACGAGCAAATATGATCACCGCATTTTCGTCGATATCGACACCTGGCGGCAATTCTTCTGCCTCGACAATATCAAGGCGTCCGTTTCCATTGCGATCTAGACCGAACTTCTTATCTTTTGCATCGAAGATGACGCTAACACTCGAACGACTGTCGATCGCCATTTCTCGAGCGACTTCCAGTTCCTCGGCGATACCGCGGGTTGCAGCATTGAGGCGGTACATCGCGACACCCAGACGGCCAAGATGAAGGACAACAGTACTCACAATCAGGATTACCAGAAGGCTGACTATCGCCTCCATCAATCCGAGTCCTGCTTCTCGGCTTAGGCCACTGTTGGGTCTTGAGAAACCGTCCACCACTGCCTCCTGTCGGGACCGCATGCAAAAGAATCAGACAGGAATGAGCAATTGTGCGGCCACTCACTGAAAGCCTATAACTATTCAGGATAGTGGGCTTCTGAAGCCACTTTGTTTCGGTGTCTTAACCGCGCCTCCAAATTGTAACTTTGCGCTACGGGATGTTACTGAGGTTCCACAGGTTGAGCCGACATTGATAATGGCAAGCGACAGTGAAAGGTTGTGCCACTCGCATCACTGCTCTCAACCGAAACATCGCCACCATGCGCAACAACGATCTTCTGCACGAGCGCCAGTCCTATCCCGTAGCCTCGTGATTTCGTTGTGAAGAAGGGGATGAAGATTCTTGGCAGGTCCTGCGCCGATATCCCGACCCCAGTATCGCGAACCCTCACGTGTGCGTATTGGCGATCTGGACCTAAGTCAACGGTCCCAGAGACAACCACCTTTTTAAATTGGGAGCCGGGGTCGATGGCTTCGGCAGCGTTGCGCAGCAGGTTGGCGAACACACGACGGAGCATAGATTCATCTCCCGCCAGAAAGGGAAAGTCTCCTTCTACAGCGAGATTGATTGCTTGCTCACTGAGACGAGGTCTTATTTCATCGACCGTCGATTCGATAAGCGCATGCAAGTCGATTGTCGATAGATTAAGGTCCTGAGGGCGAGCGAAGTTCAGGAAGTCGGTGACTAACTTGCTCAGGAGTTTTACTTCGTTCAAGGACGCATCTAGCGTAACCCGACGGTCGGCTTCCGATGTGACGCGCGTAGACTGAGCATCCAGAAGTTGAACGTACCCATGAATCGTCGCCAATGAGTTCTTAAACTCGTGTGCTAATCCGGCGGCCATCTCTCCGAGGTTCGCCAGGTTTTCTTTCAGTTTCATCCGCTCACGAAGTTCAATGACTTCGGTGATATCAGTCATCAAACACAGGGCCCCCTCAACATTTTGCTGCACGTCACAGATAGGCGATATGCTTAGGCCGATCCGGCGAACTCGACCGCCGCCAAGAACAACAGGCACCTCTTCTCGCCTAAACGCCGTAGCTTTTTCAAGACACTCAGAAATCATTGCAGTCATTCGCGGCGATGAGCTGAAAAAAGACTGATAGTCGACGATCGGTGCCGTGAGCTCACCGGTTTGTATCTGCCGTGACTGCACAGATCGAGTGCTCGGTTCGCTTACAAAAATTTTCATCGCGTGAGCGTTGACCGAGGTGACGATTCCTTTTGAATCGACGGTGATCAAACCGCTCGGTATGTTCGCAATCAGTCGCTCGCTGAACCGCTCGGATCGCTCCGCGCGCCTTCGCTCAAGCTCGTGAAGACGGGCGAGCTCCCTTTCATTTGCCTGAAGCTGCTCAACCAGCGCCTGGAAAGTTTGGGCAACAAACTCTCCTTCACTAATCGCTGTCGACGCTGTGACCGGGCTGCCACGCGCAGCCTCAACCATCCGTCGGTAGGGCCGAAGCAGCCATCGAATTAGCAAGAAGACAAGTCCGATTCCAAGCACAAGCGCCAGGATCTGATAACTGAACAGATAAATCAGAACTGGCGAAGCATTGACCTGGTTGCCGGTTCGTGAGAACAGTGCAAGGCTCAGCCCTATCAGCGATAGCATCGCAAGGATAAGAACCAGCATCGCGAGCCTGGCTTTGTTCTCAACCGCACCAAATTTCATAAGATCAGTTGGGTTCTACGTGTCTTTGCTTCTTGTTGGGGGCCTGGGGATCAAGAAAAAAGCGCATTAACCAAATGCTCATGACTGCATCGGTTCAATGTTCTTATCACACCTCTCGAACCAATATCAGAGTCCCGAGTCTCCTTTGTATTCTGCGTCTTCACTGGTGGCTTGCTGTCCGATCCGGTCCGATGCGCGAACGCTCAAAGTATTGTCTGTGAGGAATGAGAGTTTTCCCGTTCTGTTGTACTTGATCGGAACGGCATGTAAACGAAAGTAACCGCCAATCAGCTCGAGCGATATTTGGTATCCACGAGTATGAGGAACGGTGATGTTTGTGAAGTCGAGCACTCCAGCGCCTCGTCTGGTTGCCGCGTCGATCTCCACCTTCACAAACTTTCCAAACTCCCACAAAGTGACGGCGGCATTATACTCGTTCTCGTTCATCTGCCGTTGTTGTCTAATTTTAAACTGCTTGTAACTGTGGACCGCAAGAACTCCCACAAACACAGTTGCGAGGATCAGAAGGGCTATTACCATTCTCTCACCATATTTTTTCTTGAGGGCAACGAGGGTTCGCTCCTCAACAGGGCTAGCGACAACTCCGTCTAGCGTCGGAGGGGGTTTCTCGGACCTATCTTATACATTGTAGTAGGCGTAATCAACAACAGCTTTTTACGGTTCAGGAAGCCGTAGCACCACAACAATCGGGCTGGCTAAGTTTTTGAAAGACATCGGCTTTATGGTAACATCACGTTTTGAGAATCATCGAATCACAGTTGCCTGTCTGTAAGGACGCAGAGAGGCGGTAGACAGAGTCAGTTAGAGCTTACGACAATGATGGCTCGGCCGGAAAAGCTTCCGAATTTGTCCTCAGGATCCTCCAGACCCGTAGAATTCCTGGTTCGCAATGTATTGGCTGTCGGTTTCCTGGTAATGCTGCTCCTTGTAGTTGGCATTGGCTACAGAAGCATAAACAGCCTCCAGCAACTGGAAAGAGAGAGCGTACGGGTCGATGAAACTGAAGAAAAACATTTCAGGATCGTGCTCGATTTGTCGGAGACGGTCGGCAAGGTTTCCTCCACAGCTCAAACAGTTGCCGCCAATCAATCCAACCAGTTGATGCAGTTTCCCGCCCGTCAACAGCTGAACGAACTCAGGCGGGAAATGGAGCGGGAAGTCGAACAAGCTCGAAACAGTTCACTGGTTGACAGCGAGGAATGGAAACAATTCGAGTCGGCCTACAACGGCTTCTGGGATGCGATGCAGAAGCCCGGTCCTACCGGTGTGGAATGGCATGATGAACGCGATCGAATGAGCGCTGAGGTAAAGAAACTTGAAAAGCTGGTTGACAAGGAACGGGAGTTAAACAATCTCACAGCTCATCAGATGAGCTTGAGCGCGCGCAATCGCATAATTGTGGCTACCGCGACCGTGCTAGCGGTTGGAATTGTCGTCGCCGCGCTGGCTCTTTATGAGATTCGCAAGAATTTGAACCGGCTCGCGGGCGCTTACGCGACGAGCGCAGAATCGCGGGACTATCTGCAGTCGCTTCTCGACAGCCTGGTGTCCGGCGTAGTGGTTATTGGTCAGGATGGGATCGTTCAGACGATCAGCGAATCTTTTCGAAAGCTGCCGCTTGCAGGTCCGCTGGAAAGCAAGGGTCAAAGCTACAAGGAGTTGTTCCGCGAAAGCCCCCCAATGTTAGCTGCAGTCGCTGAGGAACTCTCGAATCCGAGCGCTCGCAGCCGCTCTTTCGGCCGTGTTGATCTGGATACGAGGCTATTCGATATCTCAATCTCCCCGCTGATTATCGGAGGTGAATGGCAGGGCGTTATTGTCGTTTTTGTGGATATCACAGAAGAGACGCGAGCACAGGCGGAATTACAACGAAACCATGCACTCACCGCGGTCGGTCAGATGACCGCTCAAATTGCCCATGAGATAAAGAATCCACTCGGGAGTATTCGATTCGCGGCGGAGGTCCTGAAGCGTCAGGGATTGAGTAATCCAAAGGAAGATCTCAGCACGATTCAGGTCATTGAACGTAGTGTGGATCATCTGGCTTCAATCTGTGCGGAGTTGAATGAGTTCGCGCGGCCAAAGAAGCTAAACCAGGTCGAGACCAATCTGAACAACCTTCTGGATGACTTGCTGCCAATGGTGGCTGATCGACTGAATATTCAACAGATGCAAATAGTGAAACAGTATTCCGATCTTCCCGACGGATATTATGACAGCATAGAATTAAAGAAGTTACTTTTGAATTTGATAATCAATGCCGTTGAGGCAAGTCAGCCGAATAGCTCCATTGTATTGTGCACGAGGCTTAACGGGTCTGAAAGCATGCTGGTCGATATCATTGACAAGGGCAGCGGAATGGATGTTGAAACGCAGAGGCGCCTATTCGAGCCATTCTTCACCACCAAAGAGAAGGGAACTGGGTTAGGAATGGCAATAGCCAAACAGATAGCCGAGCTCCACGGTGGTGACCTGATCATAACGAGCCAGTTGGGAGTCGGGACCACTGCAACGCTCAGATTGCCGTTAACTAAGTCCGTGCAAGCAGACAACAAAATTAGTGCTGTACAACGTCTTAGCAGGTGAGCCAAGTCCCCACAAATCTGTCGTTTGCCTGGGAGGTAGTCAAAATGAAGTCGAAGCGAAGCTTGCAATTGGCTGCAGTTGCCGCGTTTGCAAGTTTGATAGGTTCACTCCTAAACGTAACTGCAAGTGCCCAGGATACAAGGCCGCGCTATTCCTCAACACAATCTACCGAACAGAGCTGGACTATTCCGCCTGACACGGTAATTCCGGTTCAGATGAACGCCACATTAACTTCGCGAACCGCGCACGTGGGTGATAAGTTCACCGCCACCGTAACCGTGCCGATCTATGTTAATGGTCAAACAGTAATACCGGCGGGAGCGATTGTTGAAGGTCGAATTACACAGGTGACGCCCGCCAAGAGAATGAACCGCGCTGGAACGATTGGCGTCGACTTCGATGATATCGTCTTTCCAAACGGCAGCCGGATTGGCCTGGTTGGCAGTCTTACATCGAGCGACCCGTCAACCAGAAAGAGGATTGATGATGAGAGCAACGTCTCCGGCGAAGGAAACAAAAAGCCTGCCGTCTTTGTCGGAGGCGGCGGCGCTGTAGGCGCGGTCCTGGGCGGAATTGCGGGAGGCGGCAAAGGGGCAGTTCTTGGCGGAGTCGCGGGTGCCGGCGCTGGAGTAGCTGGCGTCCTGCTCTCAAAAGGAGAAGAAGCCCAGGTTCCAGCTGGAACTCCCTTCGGCGTTCAGCTCAAGCAGCAGCTACTGATCAGAGAAAGCATAATTGCCGGAGTAACTCCTGATCGGTCGCAAGACCAGCAGGTTGACCGCTCGACAAGCAACACTCGAGATCCGGGAGTCGACCGCTCGGCCGATCGGTCCGCAGAACGTTCCGATCGCAACGATTCAGTTAGTCCTCCACCTGATAATACCGGCCGATCCGCCGGAGTGAATCATTCAGAACCCGAGACCCGGTCAAACTCCGATAAAGCCGATAGCGGTTCAGCTGGCGACCTGCCTCTTTCATCACCCGAGATGGTCCGGCGCGCTCAGCTGGCGTTAAAAGATCAGGGTTATTACGAAGGAGAGGCCGACGGAGTTATGAATGCGCGGACCTCCGCCGCTCTCCGGTCATATCAACGAGAACACAACCTTCAGGTGACAGGAGATCTGGATCCGCCGACGGCCGCTAAGCTGCGAATCCTCGACTTACCACCATCGGGGTCTTCCAAAAGCGAAAGGAATGCTGACAAACCTCCAGATCGAAGTTCCGATCGCAGTCGATCCGACAGTGCACCAGAGAACCGAAGCGGGGGCGCTACTACAACTGAATCAGTAAGGGCGAGTGTGCTTTCTGCGACCGCGAACCGAACTCCGGACGGCGCGATATTGGTTACGATCGCTACTCAAGCAAACTCGGGCGGTTGGCGATTCTTTGGGGAACACGTGGTTAATGGAGATACGCTCGAAGTCTATGCGAGAGCTATCAAGCCAGCCGGTATGTCCACTCAAGTGCTGACCAGAGGTAAAATCGAGCTGCTCATTAAAGATGGTGTTCAGTACGTCCGAAGAGTCGTTATCCATTCAGCTTCCGCTGATCAGGAGATCGCGCTTGGCGGAAGAACAGACAGCCGGCCCGATTCGGCGGGCAGTGGAAGAACAGAGAGCAGAGTAGATCCTCCCGTGGGCGGAAGAACTGACAGCCGAGTAGATCCTCCCGGAGGGGGAAGAACCGACAGACGCATCGAGCCTGTCGGCGTCTCCAACACTTCTGCGCCATCGGCCATGAGCCTGCAACAAAAAGCCGAAGACCTTCTGGCAGAATATCAGCGATTGTATGGCGTTCGAATGACCGGGACCGGCGTTGAAGTCGATAACGCAGCGCAATACCGAGAGCCCGAAATAGAGTTGCTGTTTGCCATCGACAGCTTTGCCAATGCCGCACAGCTTTACTCGAGACTGACGGCTTCGCTTCGCGATCGACAGAGCATGCGCGGAGCAACCTTAGCGATGGCGAAGCAGGCAAGGCGTACGGATCGCATTATTTCGACAACCAACAGCCGGGCTGCCGACTCTCTGGCTATTAAATGGGACTCTCTACGTCTGGATGTCTTGAAACTAATGCAGACCTACAACATTAGTTCGTCGGAAATTGAAAACTGAGAATCGCAGCACTCTCTTTGGAACGATCAACGTAACATTCATGATGCTGAGCCAGTCAGCATCTCCACCTGGTAATCAAGTCGCCGGCGAGAGAGATCTCTGCGCCGGCGTCTTAGCTTAGAGCCACTCCGAGAAACCAAATCCTGATGGATCTCAAAAAGATTGCGACTGAACTGTTTCTCAGAACGATAGAGTCAATAGATCCACACTCGATTATCAAAAAGACCGTGCGCGTCGATGGAAGCACGTTGTTGATTGGAAAGGAGGAGATTGCACTTTACGATTTCGGCGAAGTCGTTTTGATCGGAATAGGGAAGGCCAGCCTAAGCATGGGAGAGGCGGTCGAAACAATTTTAGGTCCTCGCTTTACGCGCGGGCTTCTGGTTACGAACCGTCAAGCCCGCGCTGCTGTTAAGTCTGAAGTCATTGTTGCCGGTCATCCACTCCCAGACCAAAACAGCCTCCGAGCAGGAAAGAGAATTGTAGAATTAGTAAGGTCCTGCGGAGCCGACAGCTTAGTAGTTTTCTTGATTTCGGGTGGCGGCTCCTCATTAGTCGAGATGCCCTTATCGGACTCGATTACGCTCGAAGACCTCCGCACAACGAACCAGGTGCTGGTGAATTCTGGAGCTCCTATCGCCGAGATGAATATCGTGAGAAAGAGCATTTCTCAGATAAAGGGAGGACGGTTAGGGCAGCTTGCAGCAAGATCGACATGCATTGGCTTGTTTATTTCCGACGTGAACCCTGGAGACATCAGATCGATTGCATCAAACCCACTGCTGCCAGAAAACCTGCCCGATCCCAGAGAGATTCTGAGAAGGTTCAATCTGCCAGGCAAGCTTCCGGCTTCGGTCGTAAACGCAATCTACGAGAGGAACACTTCCGGTTTGCTCGAGAATGTGGAGATGAGCCGCTCGCCGCTGACGGTGCTGCTGCTCGACAATTCGCACGCAGTCGAGTCCGCCGCAGGGCACGCACGTCAGCTTGGATTTCGCACCGAGGTAAACCATGAATTGATCGAGGGAGACTATCGAACAGTAGCCGACAGCTTGCTCGCCCAGTTGCGTAATATGAAAAAAGTTTCGCCCAGTGAGCGCGTCTGCCTAATCTCCGGTGGCGAGGTTTCATGCGTTGTTCACGGCGAGGGGATTGGTGGGCGCAACCAGGAATTCGTGCTATACTGCGCGGCGCAGCTCGCTGGTTCCGGCATAATCGACGATATTGCGGTTCTTTCTTGTGGCAGTGACGGAATCGACGGGAACAGCGGGGCGGCGGGGGCAGTGGCCGACGCACAACTGGTGACCGCGGCGATGCAGCACAGCGCTGATGCATCAAGCTTCATACGCGCCAACGACTCAAATTCGTTTTTCAAGATAGCCGGAGGTCTTGTTGTGACGGGACCCTCTGGGAATAATGTCAGAGATCTCAGGATTCTGATGGCCCAGTGACAAAGTCTGCGCATGTTCATTTCGACAAGCAAACGGAGGATCGAAAAGATGCTTAGGTTCATACCCGCATTGGCATTGGTAATTTTGTTGATCGGTTGCGATCACAAACCGCCCACCCCGGTGGCCAAAGCTCAGAAGGACCCCAAGATTGCTGCTATTGAGGATCGAGTTAGCAAGACAACGCCTGAAGGAAAGACAGTAATTGAGAAAGTCAAAGGCATGAAGCCCGAGGTGAACGAACAATTGTCGACCAAGACAGTAGATGAAATGGTTGAGGATTACGCAAAAAACAAGGGCGCTTACAACATCACCCCAATTGGGTGGGAGGCCAGTCAAAAGAAGCTCCTTGCCGGTGAAAAACAAGGGCGATGGAAAGTAGTCTTTAATTACCAGGACTGGCAGAAACAGTTGCTGGCGGCGGAATGGGAATTTAACGCAGATACCAACAAGGTGTATCCCTTCGAGAAGGATAATGCGCCGGGATTCTGGAGTAATGAAGGAGCACCGGCACAAGGTAAGAAAGGCAAGAAGTAGATACTCCAAATCAACATCCGACTGGTCAAAGCCCGGTCGTACTTTCTACCGTTCCCCAGCATGAAACCTGTAGTTCTTATTGTTGACGATGAGCCAGCGGCCCGCTTTGGAATGAAGCGGGCCCTGGAGAAGGAAGGCTACTCCATTGTCGAGGCCGAGAGCGTTTCTGTTGCCGAAAAAGCAATCGACGTTCATTCACCTGTCGTTGTTCTTCTAGACGTTAGACTCGCTACCGAATCAGGTCTGGATTATTTGCCGACCCTTGTATCCAGGGAGAATCCGCCAGTAGTCATAATAGTGACCGCGCACGGATCTGAACGGACCGCTGTTCAGGCAATAAAGCTTGGCGCATACGATTATCTGGCGAAACCTTTCGAAGTTGATGAACTCCGCATCCTTGTTAAGAATGCGATCGACACACACTCTCTTAGGGCTGAAAACGCAAAACTACGCAGGGAGCTTGCGGCTCCGGGTGAGTTTGGAAGGTTGATCGGCTCCTCCGCAGCGATGCGGACGGTCTATTCCTTGATCGAGAAGGTCGCGCCGACTGACGTAAACGTATTGCTCACTGGCGAGTCAGGGACAGGAAAGGAGATGGTCGCCCGGGAGATTCACTCGCGGAGCCGGACCCCGTCGGGTCCGTTTGTAAGCATCAATTGTGCTGCAATGCCTGGCGAGTTGATCGAGTCGGAGTTATTCGGGCATGAAAAAGGGGCATTTACTGGTGCGGCTGGTCGAAGAGTAGGGAAGTTTGAGGCAGCGAATGGCGGGACGTTATTTCTGGACGAGATTGGAGACATGAGCCTCACCACTCAGGCGAAGGTGTTGCGAGCGATTGAAGAAAAGACATTTCAACGGCTCGGCAGCAATGAGACTATTTCTACAGAGGCTCGAATAATTAGCGCAACCAATAAGCCGCTTGAGAGCGAGGTTGAAGCGGGCAAGTTTCGTGAAGACCTCTTTTACCGGCTGTGCGTGGTTCGAATGAACTTGGCGCCGCTTCGCGACAGGAGGTCGGACATTCCGGCTTTGGCTCATTCTTTCTGCGACCGTTTTTCCCTGGCTTACAAAGGGGCTCCGCTTAAGATTTCCAAGGATGCCCTTAAGGTTTTACTTGAGTACAACTGGCCTGGAAACGCTCGACAGTTAAGAAATTGCATTGAGAGAGCAGTCGTACTTACTGACACTGAAGAGATTAAGATTGAAGCACTGCCCGAAGAGGTACTTTCGGGTCAGCATAGTCCGCGTCCGGTTGCGAAACCGCCGGAAGGTATTACGGTGCCCCATTCTATGGATTTCCGAACCGCCAAAAAGGAGTTCGAGCGCCAGTACGTAGAGCATTCCCTTGAGCAGGCCGGCGGGAATGTTACCCGCGCGGCGGCAGCTCTCGGGATGCATCGGCAGAGCCTTCAGCACAAGATTAAGGAGCTCGGTCTCAGCAAGCGATTTGTACTGGATGAGTGACGCGATTGGACACCCTCAGAAGGGAATGTCGTCGTCCGTCACAGCGGGCGCGGCAGCGGCAGCCTCTTGCTGGCGCGATCTGACCGGGCGCTCATCCCTGGGTGCCGATGCTTCGTCTGTTCGTGAGCCGATAAATTGAATATCGGAAGCGGTCACTTCAAGACTGTATCGCGTATTGCCGTCTCGATCCACGAAGTCCCTCTGAATCAGTCTACCTTCGACGTAAACCTGTCTCCCCTTCGTGAGATACTGACCAGCCAATTCCGCCTGTCTTCGCCAAACAGTGACTCGAAACCAGGTTGTGATGTCTTGAGGTTCGCCGGATTTGTCTTTACGGCGTTCTGTAGTCGCAACTGAGAAGTCGCAGACTGGAGTACCGTCCGGGGTGTATCTCAGTTCCGGATCTCGACCTAAGTAGCCCACAATAGTAATCTTATTAAACGACGCCATTGCTATCTCCTCTGGGGATTATGGTCTACGCGGGATTCGCGTTTCCCAGGAAAGTCCACCCTGTTTTGCCGGGTAGAGGTGAACGGGACTATATCACAGTTCGCGTGGAATACCACCTGAAAAGGAATACCAAATTTACATCTTGTAATCGCTGGCATCATCTACCAGACTTTCGGGCCAGTCATCCTGAGTTGTTGAGGGGTCCTCGGTAATCGCACTGCTAGAGTTCTTTATGACCTCATCGTTTACATAAATTGGACAGTCAACTCGCAGGGCAAGCGCAATTGCATCGCTTGGCCGTGAATCAACAACCAGAAGTTCGTTCTCTTTCATTAGCTCGATTACCGCCAGGAAGGTGTTATCGATCAAGTCCGTTATTACTACTCTTCTAACAGATCCCCCGAATTCCCAGATAATGTTCTTGAGCAGATCGTGGGTCATCGGCCGCTGGGTCGATAGCTTTTCGATTTCAACGGCAATTGCATTCGCCTCGAACGGTCCCACCCAGATCGGCAGCATCGACTCTCCGTTTACATCCTTGAGAATAATGATTGGCGTGTTGGCGGCTGGGTCCATCATGAGACCCCGAATTTTCATTTCGATTTCCATTGTGTCCCTCTGTTCACTCTGTGCGCCGCACAAGCAAAAAAGATGTCCAACGCCCGAAACGCTGCTGGTTTTTTCGTTCAGCGGTCGACTTCGCAGCGATTAGACCATATTAGAGGATGAAAGTCTATATCGAGCTTTCCAAAAAAAACCGCTCTTCTAACCCAATTGGAGAGTTGCAGTGCTTGACACTGCTGACCCTTAGCATTAGGATGCACACGTTCTTACCGGAGCCGAAGCAGTAACTATGGTAATCGCGATCGCGAATCAAAAAGGCGGGGTAGGGAAGACAACCACGGCAATCAACCTCTCCGCGGCATTAGCACGCGCAGGCAAGAAAGTCCTCCTGGTCGATCTGGATCCTCAAGCAAACAGCTCGCTGACGTTCCTGGCGCACGACTCAATCGAGTACTCGATTTACGAGATGCTTACGGACACCCAAATTTCTAAGGAGACCGTAATCAAGCCGACCTCGTTACCGGGGTTGGATATATTGCCCTCCAGGATCAGTCTCGCAAAGTTCGAGAGCAAGCTAATTGGTGAGTTCGATGCGCCGTTCCGATTAAAAGATCGAATGGATGGGCTGGCGAGCGCCTATGAGTACATCGTGATCGATACTCCTCCGACGCTTGGTTTGATTACGGTCAATGCATTGGTGGCTTCTGATTACTTGATCGTGCCCATTCAACCATCGTATTTCGCGCTCGAAGGAACGGACGATCTTCTGGATACTGTAGAGAAGGTCAGGGCTAGACCTAATCCAAACCTTAAAGTGTTAGGTGTGCTTATAACTTTACTCGATAAGAGAACTACTCTAGCTAAAGATATCCATGAACAAATACGCCAAGTATTTGGGGACAAGGTATTTGAGACGGTGATCAGCAAGAGTATTCGACTTGAAGAGAGTCCTGCCTATAAGGAATCTATCTTTACGTTTGCACCAGCCTCAAGCGGCGCGACCGAGTACGCCAGCTTGTGCGAGGAGGTAATGCGACGTGTCTAAGAAAGGGTTGCCGGAGAATTTTAAGCTCCGTCACGATTCACATTACGTCGAACTGCTTACGGGACGAAGTGGGGGAGCGCCGGTTGGTCGGATGATTCCGATCGACAAACTCGAGCCAAATCCACTGCAACCGCGAATCGAGATCGGCGATCTTACTGAGCTGGTCTCGTCGATCAAAGAGAAGGGCGTTCTCGAACCGTTACTGGTCCGGCCAAGCGATGTGGGCGGGCGATTCATGATCATCAGCGGCGAGCGCCGATATCGCGCAAGCATGGAGGCTGGGCTGACTGAACTTCCATGCATCGAGATGGATGTAGATGACCGGGCTGTAGCCGAGATCTCGCTGATCGAAAACCTTCAGAGAAAAGACCTGACGGCATTCGAAGAAGCCGACGGGCTAGTGGCGCTGGCAAAACGTTTCGGATACAAGCACGACGAAATCGCAAAGAAACTCGGCAAGGCGCGGACCTCTGTGACCGAGACCATATCAATCGCCAATATTCCGTCTGACGTGAGAGAGCTATGTCGGCGCGCCGACATCTCATCCAAGTCGATGCTGTTGCAAATTGCCAGGCAGCCTACTGACGAAGAGATGAGAGAATTCGTTCTGAAAATCGGCAGTGCTGGTCTCACTCGAGATCAGGCTCGAGACATCAGGCAAGGGAAGCCGCAAAAGGAAAAGAATTTCACCTACCAGTACGAGGATCCATCCAAAAAGTGGGCGCTTACCGTTAGGTTCCGCAGCACCGAAGTCTCCGAGGAAGAGATCTCAGACGCACTTGCCGCAGCACTCGCTTCGCTTCAAAGTTAAAGTAATCCATGAAGTATTAGCGCTTACTTCTTGGCGAGTTCTTGTTTGTACTTCTTGGCGAGCTTCTTCGCAAATCGATCCAGTTGAGGTTTGAACGGTTTGAGCAGGCGTACTCTGAGTCCTCCTTCGCGCTCTCTCCACTTTTCAAAATGTCGCTCAACATAGCTTTTGATCGCGGGTTCCAACTGCGTCTTCTTTACTCCCTTCGACAGTGTCAACTGATAATGTTGAGCAACCAGCGACAGCACCACCTGCGCCAGGTTGGATTTCAATGCGAGCCTTGTCAGCAGTCGTTTTGGGAATTTCTCTTTCGGTGCCAGGACACCCAATGACACTTCAGCCCACGCTGATTGCCCGCCCATCCTGGGATGATAGAGGGCCGGAAGCGTGGATCGCTGCGCCGCCGATAGTCGGGGTTCGTTGATAGTGTCAACCATCACGATCTTTGACAGGCCCCTTAGATGCTCCTGAGGGACGACCTCGAGTACCTTCTCGACTCTTCGATCCAAATCTTTGATCCCCCGTGACGAATGCACTTCAATCTTAACATTCATGTGGTTTCTTAGGTTTATTGCAGTATTTGTTTTAGTGATTAACCGATGGATACTCAGGATGATGATTTAAGCACGCTTTCCAGGACCGCAATTCGTGATTCCAGGCGTCTCACTGTCTTCTGAAGATCCGGTAATTTCGTATATGCAACCGAAGCCTTAAGCCAGTTCCGATGGTCCATCGCCGGCGACCCGGAGATTATCAATCCCCCTTCGACCGAACTCGCAATGCCAGTCTGAGGCGTAGCGATCGTTCCGTCTCCAATCCGCAGATGACCAGCCGCTCCAACCTGCCCAGTAAGCACAACCCCTGAGCCAGTCTTTGTCGATCCCGCCAATCCGACTTGTGCACAAATCAAATTGTCCGGACCAAGAATACAGCCATGTCCAATATGAACCTGATTGTCGATCTTGGTTCCTCTCTTGATGCGCGTTTCGCCGAGGGTAGCCCGGTCTATGGTTGAGCTCGCTCCTATATCAACCTCATCCTCGACCACTACCGTTCCTGCTTGCCGGATCGCGTACCAGGCCCCGTTTGACTGCTTAGCATAACCAAATCCATCGGAACCAATTACTGCGTTATTCTGAATGACGCAGTCTCTTCCGATCAGCACCCTTTCACGTACTATTGAACCAGAATGAATGATCGTCCGGTCGCCCACTCGAGCATCATCGAGAACCGTAACCCTGGGCTGCAGCCGTACGCCATCTCCAATGATCGTCCGATCGCCGATATATGAAAATGCACCGATGACTACATCGCGACCGAGTGTGGCGCTCTCGGCAATCCACGATGTCGGGTGGATCCCCGGATTAGCCTCTGCAACCGGAAAGAAAATCTCAACCGCTTTCGCAAATGCGAGGTACGGATTGTCGTGACGCAACAGAGCTAAACCCAGCGAAGGACAATCGTGTCCAACCAAAATAGCGGAAGCGGAAGTTTCCTTGGCGTCGTTGAAGTATTTGGGATTGGTGAGGAAACTCAGGTCTCCGCTACCGGCAGCCTCGAGCGTCGCGATACCGGATATGTCGATAGACCCGTCTCCTTCCAACTTGCACGCAAGCCTGTCAGCAATCTCGGAAAGTTTCAAAAGCTATAGACCTCGCCCGATGGGCCGTGGGATTTAATGCAAAGCGTTAACAACTTGCTTTAGAAAGAAACAGAAGCTTCGTGAACTAGTGCCCTTTCATCTTCCGTAGCGACTATAGAATATGGCAAACTGATCTCCAACGCGTCAACCCCACTGGATTTGTGAACTATTATGCGTCGCCTTTTTGAAGAGGAATTTCTAAACTATCTGAGCGTAGAACGAGGTCTCTCTACGAATACATTGGTTGCGTATCGCAACGACCTCAAAAAACTATCTGAGTTTTCCGCGGAGACCGGGAAAGAATTGCTGTCATTTCAACCTGATGATCTTGCCGCATTCGTACGATCCCTGCACGCTAAAGGTCTAGACGCAAAGTCCATTGCCAGAGCGCTCGTCACTGTCAGGGGTTTATTCAAATTCTTATTAAGAGATGGCCATTTGAAAGTCGATCCAAGCCTGAACCTGGAGTCACCCAAGGCCTGGCAATCCCTTCCTCATTTTCTTACAACTGATGAGGTAGAAAGACTGCTCGCCGCTCCTGATGCAAGCACGACGCTAGGATTGCGGGACAAGACAATGCTTGAAGTTCTATATGCCACTGGCCTCCGTGTTTCCGAGTTGGTTGGCCTTCAAAGCAATAACCTGAATCTTGATCTTGGATTTATTACGGTCATGGGAAAGGGTCGAAAGGAGAGGGCTGTTCCGCTGGGCAGTAATGCCGTCGATTGGACAAAGCGGTATCTTTCAGTTCGCGCGAAGATCTTAGGCACACTGAAGACAACACCGGCGCTCTTCATAAATGAGCAGGGGCAAACGATGACGCGTCAGGCTTTTTGGCGGCTGATTGTCGGATACGGGGAAAAGGCGGGCATCGGACACATCACCCCGCACGTTCTTAGACATAGCTTTGCAACCCACCTTCTTGAGAATGGAGCTGATCTGCGATCGGTGCAGATGATGCTGGGCCATAGCGATATAAGCACGACACAGATCTATACTCATATCACTAACGAAAGACTTCGAGAAATTTATCAAAGGTTCCATCCCAGGGCCTGAGGTAAAGCATCAAGCTACAGTTCAGCAATGTGTGGGCTGCGAGTAAACATCTCGACAAGATAATCATGCAGACAGTTGTACAGCTGCCTCTGGAAGTCCCATTCGAACCCGCGAGCGTCAATCTCTCTGGGCTTTAGTGATAACTTATAAACGTCGTTATATATCCCATCGACCTTCAACCTGATGGTTATGTCGACGCCGGAAGGGGAATTATGGGCTTCCCAATCGAATAAGGGGTGCTCGTAACGCGAGAGCTGAGAGATCACTCTGTCGAGACGGTGTACTTGTCTCGCGGACTCTTCGTCAGACACGTTCATCCTCCTTTTAGGCTATTAGACATAACGAGGATAGGATTTACAACACGATCCGAGATGCCAAAGTTGACAAAGGAATTATTCGGTCTCTACTATGAAATGCTAGTCAAAAAAGGAAGAAAAAGATGTCCGTTAATCGAGAAAAGATACTTGAAGTACTTCGCAGCATAAAAGACCCCGGCCTTAAGCGCGATATCGTCAGCCTGGACTTCGTCCGTGATCTTAACATCGAAGGGTCAACTGTTAAGTTAAGATTGGTTCTCAACACTCCCATTTCCCCGTCGAAATCAAAGCTCAAGGAGATTGTCAGGGACAAACTTCGCAGTATTCAGGGTGTCGATGAAGTCGAGACCAGGCTGGAATCGGAGATCCCAAAGCCCGGACCGGCAGACGGCAAGCAGTCGGTTTCTGGCGTGTCCAATATCATCGCTGTTAGCTCGGGTAAAGGCGGAGTTGGAAAGTCCACAGTGGCGGTGAATCTCGCGATTGCGCTCGCGAAGTTTGGCGCACGAGTCGGTCTTCTCGATACCGATGTCTACGGACCTAACGTGCCGATTATGGTCGGCATCAACCAGGAACCTGCGGTGCGTGGGCAGAAGCTCTTACCTCACCGGGTACACGGGATCAGCGTAATGTCGCTTGGATTTCTGAATCGCGGCGATAAACCAGTCGTTTGGCGTGGTCCGATGCTTCACACGGCGGTCCGACAATTTCTGTACGATGTCGAATGGGGAGAACTGGATTATCTCATCGTCGATATGCCTCCGGGCACGGGAGACGCGCAGCTCAGTTTAGCCCAGCTTGTTCCGGTCCAGGGTGCGGTGCTTGTCACCACTCCTCAGGAGGTCGCCATGGGTGATGTCCGTAAGGCCTTCAACATGTTTGAGCAAGTTCATATTCCTGTTCTGGGAATCGTTGAGAATATGAGTTACTTTGAGTGCCCTGACTGCTCGGCACGGCACGCGATTTTCGGAGAGGGAGGAGGACAGGAGCTCGCGAATCGCTTTAATAATAACTTGCTGGGACAGGTTCCGCTTTCAATAAGCATTCGTGAGGGAGGTGATAGAGGCGTTCCTGTGGTCGTTGGAGAACCAGAGAGCACTCAGGGTTTAGCATTTATGGAGATCGCTGAAAATGTCGCTACTCAAATAGCTCTTGCTTTTCTCCAGGGCGGAAGTCTGCCCATCATCGACATGAGCGACAGCAGAGGAGACCGTTTCGTAGTTTGAGTAGGTCTGTGTTGATAAGCACAAGGCTGCTGCCTATAATACAGTCGTATGCTTGGCTCAATGATCACAGTGCTGATGAAAGCCTGGCCGGAAAAGTTACGATGACTCAAGTAAAGGAGTTTGAATGGTTACGCTAACAGATACCGCGATTGCGGAAGTTAAGAAGTTTATCGACGCTGAGAATGCCGGACCAGAAGCGGGGTTGCGAATTCGCGTTGTCCCCGGCGGCTGCAGCGGCTTTTCATATTCGATGCAGATCGAGGACGGCCCGCGTCCGGGAGACGAAGTTCTCAACAATGAAGGCCTGAAGGTCTTTGTAGATATGTTCTCTCGGCAGTATCTCGAAGGGGTCCAGGTGGACTACGTCAGTTCAGTCATGGGCTCGGGATTTACCTTCAATAATCCTAACTCGACCGGCAGTTGCGGATGCGGCAGTTCGTTCTCGGTCTAATCTACACATCTCGTCGTATGGGCGCCTTGTAGGCGCCCCGTAAACTAGTTGTGTGTTCCGAGAAACTGCTCGCCGGGTCGCATTCGCTACGTTCAACTCTTCATTCCGTTCACACAAAGTCCTTTTGATGTATTACTCATTACATTCCTGCTTTGACGAATGTAGAATCACTACTCGTTAAGTTGACATGAAAAAGCAGTGGTGTTTATAGTGTGACGCTCTCACGTGTCGGCGCCTGCAATATCGCTGTACCGGAAAGGCGCTCGTAGCAAAAAATTCCGCGTAGGAGGACATATGCTACCAGCTTCTGCTGTTGATATTCTTCTGTCGTCTCCCGTACAGCCCGGTTTTTTCCTTAGCGGTGTTTTCACCCCACCGGAAGGCAATGAATTCTACGTTCAGATTCTCCTCCGAACACTTCATTTCATTGCCGGCATAATTTGGATTGGCCACCTGTATTTTTTCAATCTGGTCAATGTGAACCTGATGAAAGCGCTTGACGGTCCGACGAAAGGGAAGGTGATACCTCAACTAATGCCGCGAGCGCTATGGTGGTTCCGCTGGGGCGCACTGATCACCGTTTTGGTGGGGCTGATGTACTACGCGATGTACATTCTCAAGGCTGATGCTCACAACGCAAATGCAAACGTTTGGATGGTCTTACTCGTGTGGTTGATAATTCCGGTTGTCACATTTGCGATTGAAATGGTGGTGGTAAAACGCGTCAACAGCGGCTGGGTGTTAGCGGCGATCGTGACACTGCTGGTCTTGCTGATGGCCCTTGGGATTATCTGCTGGTTAAAGAACCAGCTCGCCGCGAGCGGCAGCAACAAGTCTTACTCAATAGGCATCGGAGGCGCTATCGGCTTAATAATGTTGTTTAACGTTTGGGGCATAATTTGGCCGAATCAGAAGAGAATAATCTCGTGGACCGCAGATAATGCGGCAAACGGTACTGCTGTTCCGGCAGAGTCAGCAAAACTCGCGCGCGTTGCTTTTCTGGCATCACGCACCAACACCTGGCTTTCGGTTCCGATGCTGTTCTGGATGGGCGCTTCATCGCACTTCACAGTTCTTGGCATTTGAGAGACACGGTCTATTCCGACCGCCCGAAACAAGAGTCGCGGGACCGAAGCTATAACTTAAGATGTGTTACTTTAAAAGTCGGTCTCGCGACTCCTCACAATTCGGCTTAGGTGTTTCGCTCGCAACCTGGCCTTCCACGCAAGCTATTTGTCTTTCTGTTCTGAACGGCATATCCAATATTCCATTTCCCCGTTGAAGAGGCTAAGCTTGTTCTTGGACATTCCACGCAGTTAGTACTTCGAGGTTAATCAATGTCTGAGACAGCAGAACAATCCAGTACAAACTCCTCTTTGCACCACGCACAGCGGCAGCTGGGAGCCCGTTTTGACATCTCTCATGGATCGGAGATGGCTCAGGTCTATTCCGGATCTCTTGAAGAGCATAATGCGGTGCGGACAAACGCTGGTCTGATTGATCTCTCGTATTGCGGAGCGATGAAAGTGTGGGGCCGGGAAGCGGTGCAATTTCTAAACGGACTTGTGAGTAACGATGTCAAGACTCTGTCTCCCGGGTCTGGAATGCG
Organism: Blastocatellia bacterium; assembly: GCA_035258805.1. GTDB lineage: Bacteria > Acidobacteriota > Blastocatellia > UBA7656 > UBA7656 > Onstottus_A. The sequence goes on from DATFWY010000334.1 coordinate 31,278, forward strand.
CGCGGCGTTCTTAACTGGTCACGGCAAAGTGCGTGCGCTCGCTCGAGTACTGAATCTCGGAACCGAATTTCTTGTTCTGACGGATCCTCAAACACACGACAAGGTCCTGAATTACGTATCCCCGTTTAGTTACGCAGGCGATTTTCACGTTGAAGACGTTTCCTCTCAGTTTCGACTGCTGTCAGTGCAAGGTCCGAAGTCGCACCTGGGAATGAAAGAGATCTGTTTCGAACCGGTTCCTCAGATGGCAGAGCACAGCTGGTTTCAAACTTTAATTGCCGGACACCAGACGCTGGTTGTGCGGGCTTCACATACTGGTGAAGAGGGTTTTGATCTGCTGCTGCCGGAATTGGCGCTGCCTGATGTCTGGGATTTTGTGCTCTTGAAGGGCAGGTTTCATTCGATCGTTCCTATCGGGCTGGAAGCGCTTGAGTCTTTGAGAATTGAAGCCGGTCAGCCGGTGTATGGTGTAGATGTTGATGAAGCTAACATGTTACTTGACGTAGGCCTTCCAGACATTGTGAGCTTCAATAAAGGTTGTTACACGGGCCAGGAAGCGGTCGCGATGGCCACTTATCGCGGCCACATAAGCAAGAAGCTGTCTGGGCTTCTTGTGAAAGGCGACAGTGTACCATCCCGAGGAGACGTGCTTAAGAAAGAAGGAAAAGAGATTGGCACTATCACAAGCGCGCTGAGATCTCCGACACTGAATTCTCTCATAGCGCTGGGCTATGTGAAGTATGGCTTCTTTGAAATCGGAACCGACCTCGACATTGAAAGCAACCACGGAACGCAGCAAGCTTCAGTAGTTGAAACACCCTTTTACAGAAAAACTTAATGAGTGTGGTTTAGGCTCATTCTTCGACTTTCTTAAAGTGACACATTAGAACTCTCGTTGCATTGACAGATCACTTTAAGTCCGTGCAAGTGAGTTTAGACGAGGCAATGCAACCCCGTTGACTGATCTAAGACAACAACCAACAGTCGGGGTAATGGGTTCGGCGCGACTTCCGGCGTCTGATGAGCATCGCCAACGACTAACGGGATTGGCTCTGCGACTCGGTCACGCAATCGCCGAACATCACTGCGTGCTAGTGACTGGAGCGACCACCGGATTCCCGCACATCATTTCGTGCGCGGCTAGAGAAAGAGGCGCGTTCAGCATAGGCATCTCACCCGCCCTGTCAAAAGCCGAGCACCTCTCCCAATATTCGCTTCCTATTGATGGTGCGGATGTGTTCATCTACACCGGCTTTGGTCTAAAAGGCCGAAACGTAATAAACGTCCGAAGTTCTGACATCGTGATCATATTTGGAGGTGAACTTGGTACCCTAAATGAGTTTACGATTGCTTATGATGAGCGGAAGGTGATTGGAGTTCTCGAGGGCACTGGAGGAGTTGCTGAGCGGATATTGGAGATCTCAAAGTTATCAAGCCGGCGCGGTTCCGGAGAAATTGTTTTTGAGAAGGAACCCGAAACGCTGATCGACCGCTGCTTAAACGTATTTCACAAGCAAGCACCTTAGCGATCTGCCGAATCCGTGCAAAAAGCCCGCTACGAGATCGCTGTTTTTGGCGTGCTCCAGTAGCGATTCTCGTACGAACGCCGGACTCCTTCAACTCCATCACGAAGCAATTGTCGAATCGCCTCTTCGCCTTCAATAGTCGAAGTAACGCTTATCTTGCCATCCTCTCCTGGCTTTATTGCAACGCCACCTTTGGGCGTGATGACTTCGATTAAGCCGCTCCATATGGATTCGTCTAGTACGACGATATAACCATCGCCACCGAACGCATATACCTTATCGTCGCCAGCCTTCACAAAAGACTTGTCATGTTCCGTTCGGAGCCAGTCGATTAGACTCGCCAGTTCCTTGAGAGATTCTTTGAACGGACCCTCGAAATTTCTGTCTGCACTCTCAGTCATATGGATTCGCAATCCTCAGCGTTATTCGGGACGACCGCCCCGGTTCAGTGGACCGTTCAGCCCCGGCCCTCCCAGCCTATTTGCTTTAAGCGGCCATCCTCCACAATCACTGGAACGGTTGGATCGCCTTTCGATATTGCCAACATCTCTTTGCGGTAATCCAAGTTGTCCTGGGCATTGAATTCCTGAAACGGAATTTTGCGCGCATTGTAATAATCCTTTGCCTTGGCGCAATACGGGCAACCCGGTTTTGTGTATATCTTAACTTCCAATTGTGCTTCTCCCTTGGGGTGGCTCACAAGAATCTCTGACTTCAGTTGTAGTGTAACAAAGCGGTGATTGAGTGCCAAGAGACATCAAGTCTTGCATCGCAACCGAGATGCATTTGATCGATCATCTGCAAGATGGTATGGTTGGCGCGCAAAATTAAGTCTCAATCAGGCGACCATTTGAGCTGGACAATGAAAGATTTTGATGATCTAAAGCGACGCGCGGCAGAACGGGCACTCGAGTTCGTTCACGACGGAAATGTTGTTGGCCTTGGAACAGGGTCGACCGCGAAATTCGCGATCGAAGGGCTGGGCCGCAGGGTCAAGCAAGGTCTCTCCATAACTGGAGTGGCAACGTCAACCGCCACCGAACGCCTCGCTCGAGAAGTTGGAATTCAAGTTATTAGTCTCAACGAGGCAGGTACCATAGATGTCACGCTGGACGGCGCCGACGAAGTGGATCCAGCGTTCAATATGATAAAGGGCGGTGGAGGAGCATTGACTCGTGAAAAGCTTGTTGCCCTGGCATCTGCAAAAAGAGTAATGCTTGTTGATGATAGTAAGCTGGTGCAGCAGTTGGGCCAGACACGTGAATTGCCGGTTGAAGTTTTGTCCTTTGCCTCCGCTTTATCGGCAGGGCTACTCGAAGGCTTGGGATCGTCGGTCAGTTTGAGGGGAGGAGCGGGGGCTCCGTTCGTGACTGACAACGGCAACCACATCCTCGATTGTGCTTTTGGACCAATTGAAGATCCTTCAGGGTTGGAAAAGCGCATCAAGCTTTTGCCAGGGGTGATTGAATCGGGCTTGTTCATCGGAATCGCTGACGTCCTGGTGATCGCGTTCGAGGGTAGTGTAGAGGTAAGAGAGAGGCCCGCGTGAAATTTCTTTGCCCGGGCATCTAGTCTACGGTACAATCCCGCTAACCCCCAATCCACCTTCTCATTTCAACGGAGATAAACTTGGATTGCACACGGCTTAGAGATGGGCTCTTCGAGACCTTTAAGGAATTGATCGAGATACGCGTCTGCCAGGACCGGATCATGGTTCCCGAAAACAATAAACTTCTGCGCTGCTTCCAATATATAAAGATGGATACAGTAACGTATGGGGATTATTGTTGGAACGGAGAGTGTACCAATTGCCAAATATGGTACCGAACTGATGAGGGCGAACTCAAATCAGCTCTTGCGTGCCGCCTGTACGTGCAGCGTGGTATGGAGATTACCCGACTGAGCGACTCGCTAAGAGCTGATCTAGGTGGATAAAGCGTTGTTCGTTAGCTGCTCGGCTTGAAGACGAAGCGATAGATCATATCTGCAACGGCATCAATCGCGCGCTCTCTATCGAATTCGACGCTGCCGGTTACGTAGTCCTGAGAGACATCGAAAACAACCCGGTGCACCACGAACGCTGCGGCTTCAACGTCAATTTCCCAGGTTCTACTGGCTTTGTGTGCCAGAGAAATCAGTTCGTGCAGTTTCGCGATCGAGCGCGCGATCACAGCCTTGTGACGCTCGGCGAAATCGACGTCCTTAAGCAGTAGTTCAGATATTACCCGGTGTAGACCCGAATGCTTTTGTTTATCGGCTATAGTATTTGCAACGGCTACCCTAATCCTATGCCTTAGATCCGTGTCAAAGAGATGCTCCGGCTTGAGACCATCAAAAATGTTCTTGTATAACTCATCCGCAAGGCGATCGAAGATCGTAAGGAGGAGTTGGCGCTTGTCGGTGAAATAAACATAAAATGAACCAACGCTGACGCCAGCCTCCGCAGCTATGTCATTGGACGTCGTCTTCTCGTATCCGCGCTTCTGGAAAAGCTTGATTGCTGCTTGAACGATTTTTTCTTTAGTCTGTTTGCTGCGTGCCTGTTTTGGAGTAGCCGGCACACTCAGCCCTATTGACTCTCCCATCCGTTCCTCCGTTAATTGGGACCCTTGATCAAATACTTGAGGATTATACCATCTATGAGCGGTCGTTCAAAATAATAAGCAAAAATACGAACCCAAACTCAAAGTTATCCACGGGAATTTGAGCTTGGTTTCACCTGTCTGGGGGTTCCAGCTGAGATGGTATCTCAGTTGGATTAACCAAGAATAGGCAGCGCAGTATGAGCAGGCTTCGTAAGCACCCTCTCCGAAACAAGTACTGGATTGTAGAGCGTATCGCGCTCGACCGGAATGCGGCCGGCCCCTTTCACCAAATCCTCGATCCCGGATTTGGTCAGCTGATTATCGTTTCCCTCAGCGAGATAAGATTCCATTAACGAGCCGCCTTCATTTATGGTTCCGTCCAGGTCGTCGGCGCCGAAACGCAGTGCCACTTGCGCAAGCTGCTTTCCGAGCATTACCCAATACGCTTTTATGTGGGCAATGTTGTCCAACATCAACCGTGATACAGCGATGGTCTTGAGGCTGTCAATTCCGCTCGGTCCCGGAAGATGGGCCAAATCCGTACCCTTCGGATGAAATGCGAGGGGAATGAAACACATGAACCCGTTGGTCCGATCCTGGAGCTCCCTTAGCCTTACCAGGTGGTCAACACGGTCTTCGAGAGTCTCGATATGGCCATACAACATTGTAGCGTTTGTATGAACCCCACGTCGGTGAACCTTTTCCGATAGCTCCAACCAGCGGTCGCCTGAAGTCTTGTGGGCGCAGATCCGGCTACGGGTCGGGTCACGAAAGATTTCAGCGCCTCCGCCTGGGCAACTGTCCAACCCCGCCGCAATTAGCCCGTCAATGACTTCCTCATCTGACATGCGGCAAACACGCGTCAGATGGTCCAATTCGACCATCGTGAACGCTTTCAGATGCATATCAGGGAATTGCCGCTTGAGTTCTGAAAGTAATGACTTGTAGTAATCGAACTGTAGTCGTGGGTGAAGACCCCCTACAATGTGAAGTTCACGAGCTCCCTCGGTGTAAGCTTTTCTCGCGAGCTCTACGCATTCGTCAACCGACCATTCGTATGCCTCTGGGTGCCGCACTCTGCGATAAAATCCGCAAAAGGCACAATCGGAGATACATACATTTGTGTAATTAAGGTGCCGGTTAACGTTGTAGTAGGTTAGGTCGCCGTTGATTCGCTCCCGAACTTTGTTGGCAAGGGCGCCAACTGCGATTAGATCATCACTCCGGAAAAGCGTCATTGCATCTTCAAACGTCAGACGCTCCTGATTCTCTACTTTTTCGGCTATATCGCCGAGCTGCGCTGATAGTGAAGTCACGCGCATTGAATCCTCCGGACTTACTCTGTCGGTGATCCTGCCACTGAGGATTATACAAATTAAGTGAGATTGCACCAAACTCTACATATAAAAACATAGAGCGTACCCTTTCGAGTACGCTCAAAATACAATACGCAAGTGTCTCTTAGTCGCCTAACGATAGATCTAAGGCTGTGGTTCCGCCGGTTCTACTCAGCGACTAGGAATTCTCAGGATGTGTAACAATCCCCTTGAGTTCCGTTCGAAGGCGTTCAATCTCCTTGATCCTTTCGGAAATCCGCTCGAAAAGGGAGGATTGCGCCTTTATGCCTTCACTAATAAGAAATGCCGCTGCCTCGGATCGACTCTTAAAGATGCCAGTTTGAACCAATGCGTCAAGGCTTTTGAGGGAATCATCGTTAACACGCACCATTACGACATGATCCCTTGCGGAGAGCGCTGAATCGATGGCTTTGCTTATCGACTCAGTGGCTTTGTTGAATGCCTCGCCGGTCTTTTGAGCAACCTCTCTCACTGAGGAGGCAAGTTCATCAAAACCTGATTTCTGGGGCGGATCCTCATTCGGTAAGTTGGTAACCACAATGTCATCGCTGTCAGCTTTCTTCTCTTCGATCACTACATCCCCAGCCGAGTCCTTCTTATCCATAATTTGATACCTCCTTACATGAATCCTCGTTAGCTAGTTACGTTGAGAAGGGGATTTAAGTTCTAACTAATTGAGAAAGTAAATCATTGCATAGAAAAGGATGCGTGCAATATTATTGAGAACTTTTGCTGCCGCGCGACTTGTGTCATATGTGCTGAGGGCTATCCTCGATTCAGCACTCGATAACCGAAGACAACGGACGACTGCTATGATGGAAACAAGAAAACCAGCACCTCATTCCGCCATTCCGGTGCCGGTAGTCCGCAAGCTACTGCACCGCGGCGCCCGATCCCGATTGGCTCGCATCCTCACCAAAGCATATCCGGTGGAAGTCGCACGGCTGCTATCCACCTTGAGAGGTACGGAACGGTCGCAGGCCTTTGAAATTTTACGCGAGGAGAGCGATGTTGCGCATGTCGCCGAGGTCCTGAGCGAGATGTCGCCGAGTGACAGCCAGGCGTTACTCGAAGACCTGGAGCCGGCTGAAATCGCCAGGTATCTGAGTGAAATGCCTGCGGATGACGCGACCAGCCTCGCCTCTCGCTTGCCGGATCCCCTTGCGGCTCAGGTTCTTATGTTGATGGAGGCGGAGCCTGCTGCCGATGTTCGCGAGTTGCTCGAACACGAGGAGCGGACCGCCGGCCGCATCATGACCCGCAACTACTTTGCGATGGACGAGGAAGTGACAATCGCAGAAGCCGTCGCAGCACTGCAGAAACGATCCGAAGAATTTGAGATGGTGTTCTATGTTTACGTGGTCGACAAGAGGGATCACATCGTTGGCGTAGTCAGCCTCCGTAAGCTACTCACAACGCCGCCATCAACTCAATTAAAGCGAGTAATGGTGCACGACGTGATCACTGCAAGAACCAACGATGATCAGGAAAAGGTCGCACGGCTAGTCGCTGAATACAATCTGCTGGCGATTCCAATCGTTGGAGACGAAGACCGCCTGGTAGGCATCGTCACGGTAGACGACGTACTCGATGTTTTGCAGGAAGAAGCCGAGGAAGATCTGCTCGCGTTGGCCGGCGTGTCAGCAGAGGAACACATCGATACAAGACCGTCGCGTTCCTTGAGACTCAGAGTCCCCTGGCTGCTGGTGAATCTTGCAACTGCTTTTCTCGCATCCTATGTCGTTTCACTGTTCGAAGGTTCGATTAGCACATTGCCGGCCCTTGCTGCACTGATGCCGATTGTCGCCGGAATGGGTGGGAACGCAGCTACTCAGACCCTGACGGTTATTATCCGCGGGATCGCGATGAATGAGCTGGTTGGCACAGGTCGCGTAACGTTGAAGCAATCGATCGTGGGATTGGGCAATGGGCTGATCAACGGATTGGTCTGTGCAGCGGTCGTCGCTGCCTTTTACAGAAGTATCTGGCTAGGGGTCATCATCGCCGTTGCGATGGTCATCAATATGGTCGTAGCAGGAGTCTCAGGGAGCCTGATTCCTGTGGCGCTCAAGCGAATGGGCGTCGATCCGGCGGTTGCATCCTCAGTGTTTGTTACCACCTGTACGGACGTGGCCGGCTTCTTCTCGTTCCTGGGCATCGCGACGTTTCTTTTGAACCTTAAAATGCTTGTGCCTCGATGAGCCAGCGACCGATAGGCAGTAGAATTGCGACGAATCAATATGTATTTGTCTTGATGGCTCCAATTCGGGTCTGCAGTTCGCTGAGTTTTGCGTCTGCCTCTTTGGCTCCATTCTCGACAAGCGGGATTGTTCGATCGATCGCGACTTTTAGCGCTTCGAACTCTTCCTGCAAGCGGGGCTTTCGGCCAAGCGCCGTATCGATCTCGCTCCTGGCTCCTCGGAGCCGGGAGGCGGCGTCTTGCCACTTGTTCAGTTTAGCCGAGTCTTTCGCCATTGAGATCGCAAGGGATATTCGCTCGATATCGCCCTTAATATTCGACTGTGCGAAAACTGGTGTTCCTGATGGCTGTTCGTTTTGATTTGCGTTTGCGGAAGGGGTGACTTTTTCAGATGCCTGATTACTTGCCGGCTGTTTGGAACAGCCAATCGCTAAAATAACTAGAGTGCAGCTGAAGACCATGATCTGTCGTAAGGACCTGTGGATTGTTTTTAATCCGATTCTCGAAAGCATATGAAGAGATCTCCAATGTGAATTAAGCCTAGCTCATTTCTTGCAACAGGCGAGTATAGACTGAGGATTAACAGTTTTCCAATTCCGGTACCAACGTTTGGTCCTTTTTTTTCTGTCTCTTGACCTCGTCGTATAATCCCGGCAATTAGCATGACCGCAATCCGGAGGAGAAACAATGCCACGAAAAGTGGACCGCGCTCGAAGCAAAAAGCCGAGAGTCCGAAACAACATTCTTAAGGTTGTCATTGCCGGTTTTGTGCTCGTAGCGGCAGTAATTATTGGGGTTGCCCTATTCGGCGCAAATCGATCTTCTCGAAGCGACGAGAACAATAATGTCGTCCCTGATGTGCGTGCGCGGCGAATTGACTACGAGGTCGTTAATAGCTATCCACACGACCCGACATCCTTCACTCAGGGCCTTCTGTGGCACGATGGAGGACTCTATGAAAGTACCGGTCAGTATGGGCAATCAAAGCTCCGCCGGCTCGAATTTCCCTCCGGAAAGGTACTGAAGGAGATCAAACTTTCCGGGGAGCTTTTTGGCGAGGGGCTAGCCCTGGTGGACAGTCGTCTAATTCAACTCACGTGGCAATCACAACGCGGTTTCGTCTACGACCTGGATACTTTCAAATTAGAGCGAGAATTCAGTTACAGCACCGAAGGCTGGGGTCTCACCTACGATGGGAAGAACCTCATCCTTAGCGACGGGAGCAGCGATCTGTTCTATTTTGATCCGAAGACGTTTAAGACAATACGCAAACTTACTGTAAGAATGAACGGACAACCAGTAACCGAATTGAATGAGCTCGAGTTCATCGAAGGAGAGATCTGGTCAAATGTCTGGCAGCAGGATCTCATCCTGCAAATCGATCCTTCCAGTGGGACGGTCAGGTCGTTTCTAGATCTAAAGGGAATCCTGGCTCCGTCCGACAAAACCGGAGTCGAAAACGTGCTGAACGGGATCGCTTATGATGAGGAACGCAAACGGATATTCGTTACCGGCAAACTTTGGCCACGAATCTTTGAAATCAAGATAAAACGATAGTTCTTCATAAGATAGATTTGTTGGCGCGGAAATGACAGAAGAGAATTCCTTACTCCTTCAATCGTAGCGCGAGATCCTCGGCACTCGTTGCAGGCGAAAGACAGACATAGTTTCGGCACACATATGCCGTAGCCTTACGATCAACAGGAATTCTTTCCGCCAACAATCTGATCTCCGATGCCGCCTCCTCGTTTGAGGGATCACAGGCAGCGACAACTTTGTTCGGAATATATCCGCTATATATTTCTTTGACGAAGGATCTTATCTCGTGTGAATCGAGAGCACCCAAAAGTGCGATCTCTTTTGGCTCTGCCAGGTAAAAATCCATCGCACGCAGGACATAACCGAAAGCGCTCGGATAACGGCTCATTGCCGGACGCAACGATCGAAGAATCGTTGCTGCTCGACGCGAGTAATCATGTTCCTCGGTCAAAAGCGCAAGCTTCAAAAGCGACAGGGCGGCGACGGAATTTCCGGAAGGCGTCGCATTATCAAAGTAGTCCTTTGTCTTCGTGATCAACTGCTCATGATCGGATGAGGTGAAATAAAAACCTCCCTCCTGATCGTCCCAGAAGTGAGTGATCATTATGTCCGCAAGCGCCCGGGCATTCATGAAGAATCTCAAGTCAAACGTAGCTTCATAAACAGCAAGCAGTCCTTCGATGACGTAAGCGTAATCCTCGAGATAGCCGTTTAGTTTTGCTTGCCCTGATTTGTAGCTACGAAAAAGTCTTCGGTTTTCCATCAATTGAGTGGTAATGAACTCGGCGTTGCGGACTGCAATTTGTCGATAATCGTCTCGCCCCAAAATATTGGCAGCTTCCGCAAAAGCGGTTAGCATCAGACCGTTCCACGCAGCGAGCATCTTATCATCACGACCGGGCCTGATTCGTTTTTCTCGTTCGTGAAAAAGTTCCCGCTTGCCTTTATTGATGACTCCACGGATCTCATCAACGTTTTTTCCTCGTTCGGCGGCGAATTCCTCGAGCGAGTAAGGTGTATTTAGAATCGATTTTCCGTGCTCGAAATTACCCGATTCGCTAACTTCAAAGAAGTCGCAGAAGAGGGCGCCATCATCGGGATCAAGAATTCTCAACACTTCGTCACGAGTCCAAACGTAGAACTTTCCTTCCTCACCGTCGCTATCCGCATCCTCCGATGAATAGAATCCGCCGGTCATATCGGTCATGTCGCGGAAGATGTATTGAAGCGTCTCCTCGGCCACAGTTCGGTATAGTGGGTTCTTTGTTTCCTGATATGCGTACAAATAGATTCGAGTCAAAAGAGCGTTGTCATAGAGCATCTTCTCGAAATGAGGAACGAGCCACCGGGCGTCAACAGAGTAACGAGCGAAGCCTCCACCCAAATGATCGTACATCCCGCCTGCGGCCATCTTCTGAAGCGTAGTCTCAACCATGTTAAGCGCAGTAGCAGAGTTAGTTCGTTTGTGATAGTTCAGCAGGAACATCAGTGTCATAGAAGGCGGAAACTTCGGTGCGCCGCCGAATCCACCATGCTTATCGTCAAAGCTACCGCTCAATGCTGAGAAGGCCGAATTCAGAACCTCGGTTGTCAACAACTCGTTGGAGGCCGCGAAACGATCGCCCTTCTTTAATTCACTGGTAATAGCATCGGCGCTTGTCAGTATCTCCTCTTTGCGATTCTTATAGGAGTCGGCAATTGCGGTTAGGACTCGGGGAAACCCGGGCATCCCTCGTCGATCTTCAGGCGGATAGTAGGTTCCGCCATAGAAC
>DATFWY010000335.1:0-8179 GCA_035258805.1 Blastocatellia bacterium
TCTCGATTCACGTGCGGAAAGCGTCGCCATAAGCCTTCGCTCTGGTCTTCGAACAGAAGCGAACGAAGATCGTGAATGTAAGCCGCCTCACCGTGCAGCAGCTCTCCGAACAAACCAGCCCTGACCATATTGAGCACCATCATTTCATTGGCGCCGTAGCAACAGTTCTCCATCATGATGCAGTGGCGGCGGGTCTTCTCAGACGTCTCTACGAGTTCCCAACATTCTTTTATCGTGACGGCCGCCGGGACTTCTACTCCGGTGTGCTTGCCATTCTTCATTGCGGCAACGGCCATCGGTACGTGCCAATCCCACGGCGTAGCGATATAGATGAAATCCAGGTCATCACGCTTGCACAGGGCTTCGAAATCGTGATCGCCGTTGAAGAAAAGCGAGGGTGATTTCTGACCAGCTTTCTCGATTATCTGCTTTGCGTTCAGGCACTTCTCTTTGACGACGTCGCATAACGCGGTTATCTGTACCCCGTCGACTCCGAGAAATTCTGTGAGCATGCTCGTGCCGCGAGCGCCAACACCGATGATGCCCACTCGCACCACAGAACGCGGATCGAATTTCATTCCAATCACGCTTCCATCAGGTGAGGGAATCATCAGTTCCTCGGCGAGCGTTGAGGTGGTCGCAAGATTAGTCAGACCAAGCGATGCTCCGGTAACCGCCGCTGATTTGAGAAGGTCACGCCTGGAGATCTTCGAACCGCTATTTTTCATGGCAATTCTCCTTGAAGCTTCCACGTAGTAACGAATTTTATTCGTTTCATCTGCGTAATCTGCGGATTGTGTCTTTGAATGGCGTTAATATTTGATTTTTACCGATCTATCCACAGATTACACAGATGACACAGATGAAACGAATAAATTCGTTACTACGTGGAGAAGACTTCGCACCGCAGATCTTCCACGGGTAATTCGCTAATGTCACAAGCCGAGCATAAGGAATCGAATACGCAATGTAAATTCAGTTTAGTGTCCCTGGAGTCCAGGAGTCCTTGGATCTGATTCTTCTCCTTGATAAGCTGCTCGCGCCTTTTTTCTTCAAGGACAAACACACATGCACGTCACTACATTTGATTGGATCATTGTAGTTGTCTCTATCGCCGTTTCCTTCTTGCCGGCTCTGCTGCTTGCGAAGCGTGGAGGCTCAAGTACAGCTGAGTTCTTTACCTCAGGTCGATCAGCTCCCTGGTGGCTGATCGGGGTTTCAATGGTAGCGACGACGTTCAGCACTGACACGCCAAACCTGGTGACGAATATGGTCCGCGAAAAAGGCGTGGCGAATAACTGGCTCTGGTGGTCCTTCCTGCTCACCGGAATGATGACCGTCTTTTTCTTTGCGAAGATGTGGAGACGCTCAGGCGTGCTCACCGATCTGGAATTCTATGAGATTCGCTATTCCGGCAGGGCTGCGACTTTCGTACGTGGCTTCCGGTCTATTTATCTCGGCCTGTTCTTCAACTGCGTCATTATGGCGACCGTAAATCTCGCAGCATGCAAGATCGCGAGCGTCATGTTGGGCTGGCCAATGACGCGGACGCTCGTGATTTGCGCACTGCTGAATGTTGCTTTTGCTGCGACTTCCGGTTTGTGGGGAGTCCTTGTAACCGATTTTATTCAGTTTGGCGTTGCGATGACCGGCTCATTTGCTGCTGCTTACTTCGCGTTGAAGCAACCTGAGGTGGGCGGACTTACTGGACTGTTTCAGAAGGTCGATAAAAATGCCCTCAATCTTCTTCCGGATTTCGGTGATTGGGGCATGACACTCTCGGTGCTGATTATACCGATTGCTATCCAATGGTGGTCGGTATGGTATCCGGGAGCTGAACCCGGTGGCGGAAGTTACATCGCGCAAAGAATGCTGGCGGCAAAGAGCGAGAAGGATGCGCTTGCCGGAACATTATTATTCAACGCGGCGCACTATGCGTTGAGACCGTGGCCGTGGATCATCGTTGCTTTAGCGTCAATGATCATTTATCCAAATCTCTCCGACATTCAGAGAACTTTCCCGTATGTCGATCCAGGACTAATTGGGCACGATATGGCTTACTCGGCAATGTTGAAGTTCCTGCCGGTCGGTTTCATGGGATTAATGATTGCGGGATTACTGGCAGCTTATGTTTCCACGCTGTCGACGCATCTCAATTGGGGCACTTCTTACCTCGTGCACGATTTTTACCGGCGTTTTGTAAGACAGGATGCAAACGAGAAGCACTACGTGTTGGTCGGACGCGTTGTGACTGCTTTGGTGATGCTGCTTGCGGCATTGATGACATATGTGCTCGATTCGGCAAAACAGAGCTTCGATCTTATGTTGTCAGTAGGGGCCGGAACCGGATTGATCTACCTTTTGAGATGGTACTGGTGGCGTATAAATGCGTGGAGCGAAATTGCCGCAATGATCAGTTCATTTGTTATTGCAATCGGGTTCTTTCTGGCTGGCAAGGCAGGTGTTACTATCCAATCGCACGTTTCTTTAGTCATAACGGTCGCCACAACAACTATAGTTTGGATGACGGTCACGCTTTTGACCGAACCGACGCAACGACCGAAGCTGCTCGAGTTTTACCGATTAGTTCAACCGGCCGGACCCGGATGGAACAGAATCCGCGATGAGGCAGGAGCAGTTAACTCGCCGGATCGCCCAGCAGAATCGCTCCTCGCCTGGACTCTAGGTTGCACATTCATTTACGCGGCTCTCTTTGGAGCGGGCAGCTTTCTATACGGCAAGATCAATCAGGGACTGTTCTGGACATTTATCTTTTTGATTAGCTTATTTGGTTTATCACGCCTGTTGCCTCGGATCTGGGCGTCTGCTCATGGATGAACCTGGCTTTTACCAGCGACTTATTTCCGCCGGCTTGAGTCCCGATCAAGCAGCAGTAAAGGCTGTATTGTTTTCTAAGGCTTCGGCATTGATCGAAGCAAATCCATCTGCAGAGTTTCATTACTGGTTTGTTCCTGGCCGAATTGAGTTCCTCGGGAAACATACTGACTATGCCGGAGGACGAAGTCTGATCTGTACGGTCGAGCGAGGATTCTGTGTGGTAGCTGCTCCTCGTGCAGACGATGTAATACGAATTACCGATGCAACAAGGCAGGAGAGTGTTGAGTTAAGCATTAGTCCCGACCTTATCCCACGCGCCGGACACTGGTCAAACTACGCCGCGACCGTAGCGACTCGGATTGCACAAAACTTCCCAGTGGCAATGCGAGGCGCGGACATCGTATTCATAAGCGACTTGCCACCCGCTGCGGGTCTCAGCTCTTCGAGCGCTCTCATAATCGCCGTATTCCAGGTTATCGCCTGGGTAAACAATCTCACGAAAAGAGTCGAGTACAAGAGCAACATCAGCAGCCTTGAAGATCTTGCCGGCTATCTTGGCACGGTTGAAAACGGTCAGACGTTTGGTTCGCTTATCGGTCGTCAGGGTGTAGGAACATTCGGCGGGAGTCAGGACCATACTGCGATCCTGTGCTGCAAGCCTGGTGCATTGAGCCAGTACTCATTTTGTCCCGTCCGACACGAAAACACGATAGCGCTACCGAATGATTATACTTTTGTGGTTGGTTGCAGCGGAGTCTCAGCCGACAAGACAGGCAATGCTCTCGATAAATACAACCGCGTATCGTTGCTTGCGCGTGAGGTTCTGTGGATTTGGAATAAGGCTACGTCCAGAAAAGATGAAACCCTGATGGCGGCAATATCGAGTCAAACATATACCGCCGATCGAATTCGTAAGGCTATTAGCTCCGCAAGCTCATCCTCTTCCGATGCGGCGTTGCTCAATAGACTCGAGCAATTCATTGAAGAGTGCGTCGAAATAATTCCCGAAGTCGCACGCGAGCTTGCGGCGGGACGCGTGGACCGAATTGGCGTTTTGGTTGATCGTTCGCAGTGTGCGGCAGAGCGCGGACTGGGCAATCAGGTCCCAGAGACGATTGCGCTGGCTCGCCTGGCACGCGAACTAGGTGCCGCCGCCTCATCGGCATTCGGCGCCGGTTTCGGCGGCAGCGTGTGGGCTCTGGTAAAAGCCGATCAGGCTGAATCCTTCGCGGTCGAGTGGGCTGACCGGTATCGGAATCAATTTCCGAAATCTGCGGGCGGGTCACAGTTCTTCCTCACTCGCGCCGGTCCGCCGGTAATAGACTTCGAGAAATGATCTCTACTCGTATCGCAGCGCCTCAATGGGATCGACCTTCGTCGCTCGTCTCGCGGGTACGTAGCAGGCCACTAAAGACACTGCTCCCAAAACAACTGCAACGGCAACGTAGGTCAGTGGGTCGCTCGCGCTTACGCCGAACAATAGAGTTCGCATGACCCTTGTCATCGCAAACGCGCCAGCGAGTCCGATTCCTACACCCGCGAGTGATAGCTTCATTCCCTGGCCAACAACCATTGCTAGTACATCCGTCATCTTTGCGCCAAGCGCCATCCGGATTCCGATCTCATTTGTCCGGTGCGTGACTGAATAGGACATCACACCATAAAGGCCGACTGACGCAAGAATCAGAGCGACAAAGGCAAACACTCCAAGCAGGGTCATTGCGAAGCGCCGCTGAGTCATCGAATCGGCAACCATCCGTTCCATGGTCGTTACTTTGAAAACTGGCAACTCTGGATCGACCTGCTGGATGGAACCACGCACGGTCCCAGAGATGCTCGACGGCTCGACGGCTGTTCGCGCGACAAGGTAAACAGTACTAACGGAGAGCTGGCGATGCGGAACATAATATTGAACGGGTGACTCGCCCTCTAACCCCTTGTGTTTGACGTGTCCCACCACGCCCACGATCTGGCGCCAGACTGTATTTCCTTGTGCGTCGCGTTGAAAGCTAATTCGTTTATCGATGGGGTCTTCATCAGGCCAGAACTTTTTTTGCATCGTTTCGTCGATGATTGCGACCTGCGGAGCATCCCTCACGTCACGATCGTCAAAAAACCGTCCCTTAACAAGCCGAACCCCCATAGTTTGGAAATAACTAGCGCCGGCAAACCACCTGTTCCCCCACGGGGACATCTCCCCTGGCGCGACCGTCCTGCCCTCGATCGTGAAGCTCCCGGCAGAGTTCGTTCCGCTCATGGGAACGCTGGTCGAGATGCCTGCCGACTCTACTCCGGGTAACGCCTTTACCTTTTCCAGAGCCTGTTGGAAGAAAGAGTCAATCTGCTGCGGTTCCTTGTACTTCGTTGAGGGTAGTGATATCTGCATTGTTAGCAGATGGTCAGGCTTAAAGCCTGGATCAACTTCCTGCAGTTTCTGAAAACTCTTCAGCAACAATCCGGCGCCCACTAGCAGCACGAGCGCCAATGCGACTTCGGCTACGACAAAAAGCCCGCGCACGCTTCGACGTGCGGAGCCGCTTCGTCCCCCTTCTTTTAGAACAGCGTGCAAATCGCTCTTCGAAGTTTGAAGAGCGGGAAACAGGCCGAAGAGTACTCCGGTCAATAACGCTACCCCTGCAGTGAATAGCAACACCCGGACGTCGATACCAATTTCCGCTGCGCGCGGAATTCTGTCCTCATTGATCGATATCAACGCTTGTATACCCCATTGAGCAAGCGCTAGCCCGAGAGCTCCTCCGATTACCGCCAACAGTACGCTCTCGGTCAGCAGCTGCCGGATCACACGCCAGCGCCCGGCACCCAACGCAGAACGTATCGCAATTTCTTTGTGTCGCAATGCGGCTCGGGCAAGCAAAAGGTTAGCAACGTTAGCGCAGGCGATGAGTAATACGAATGCAACCGCGGCGAGCAGGATCAACAAAGATGGACGAATTTCGCCTACGACGATCTCTCGAAACGATCGCAGCAACAGACTCCAACTGGTCGGATCCTCCGCATCGCCACCTCCAAAGTACGTGCGCCGCACGTTCGCTGCGATAGTATCCATCTCGGATTGCGCCTGTTCGAGCGTGACGCCTTTCTTTAATTTGGCGATTACGAATAAGAACTCGTTACGCCACCGATTTGTGTCCAGTTGTTCAGGTGTGAATGCAATCGGTGAGAACAGATCCATCGGCTGAGCGAATTCCCGGCCAAACTGAAAGGACGGCGGCATGATGCCGATGACTGTGTAATTCTCGCCGTTGAGGCGGATGGTGTTTCCGATGAGGTTAGGGTCAGCGGCAAAACGCCGTCTCCATAAACCATCGGTAAGCACTACGACACGATTATGCCCGGGCTGATCCTCGTCCGCTGAGAATACGCGGCCTCGGGCCGCCTCGATTCCCAGCATTGGCAGAAAGGTATGGGTGATAGCCATTCCTTGTAATCTTTCAGGGTCCCCACTCTCTGTGAGATTCACGGGCCAGAAGGAGGCAGCGCCTATGGACTCGAACGCTTCGCACTGGTCCCGATAATACGAGTAGCCGCTGGCGGATACGGATGCCTTCAAATCGAGCTTTGGATAGTTATGGTTCACCTGGACTAACCGGTCTGAGTCCTTATAGTTCAAAGGCCGGAGGAGGATTGCGTTCACAACGCTGTATATTGCCGTGTTCGCTCCGATACCCAACGCTAGCGCAATCACTGCGACAACGGTAAAGCCCGGTTGTTTAAGCAGCATTCGGGTGCCATAACGAAGATCCTGAATCAAGGTTTCCATGAAATCTCCCTATCGGATAGTAGCGGATCAAGATACGACAGGTTCCAATGCTCCGCAATCGCCTCTCTGCCAATAATGCATAACGATGCGAACATAATCAAAGGATGCATAAAATGATGAAGTGTCTTGTTGAGAGCGCGGATTCTCTCGGGGTTGATCTAATTTTGGGAAATTTCTCCTGCTCGGTGCGCTCCTCGTCGCTTTTGTCGCGTTAGATCGCGCAGTGTTAGAATTCAGGTTCGGAGACAAAGAGCATACTACGGTAATGCGGTCAACAACTGCCTTGCACGCATTACGTGTCTCAGTTACAATGACCGTTTTCGATTTGTGCTTTTTGCGGGACAGGAGTATCCCCGAACGTAATCACCGAGTTATTTGAAGGGAGCCGCGGCTCGCTTGCGCAGAATCGAGCCGGGTCTGGCGGAGTGCTGGGGTGGTCGAGTGGTTAATGGCACCGGGCTGTAAACCCGGCGGGCTTAGGCTCTACGAAGGTTCGAATCCTTCCCCCAGCACCATCGATCAATGACGCGCGTGCGCCGACACCAGAACTGGATTCTGTTATTGCTGCGGCCTTACTTCGACGCGTCAAAGGGCGGGCGTAGCGCAATGGTAGCGCACTAGCCTTCCAAGCTAGGTGTTGCGGGTTCGAGTCCCGTCGCCCGCTCCAGGTTTTGTGGTGCGCGACTGAGACGCCGGCGTAGCTCAGTGGTAGAGCGCATCCTTGGTAAGGATGAGGTCATGGGTTCAATCCCCATCGCCGGCTCCATGGAGAGGAAATAGGACCTATAAGACCTATAGGACATATAGGACCTATAATTTAGGAGAGAAATGGCAAAGGAAAAATTTGATCGTTCGAAGCCGCACGTGAACGTCGGGACGATAGGACACATCGACCACGGGAAGACGACGCTGACCGCGGCGATCACGAAGGTGCTAGCGAAGAACAATCCGAAGATACAGTTTCGATCGTTCGATTCGATAGACAACGCACCGGAAGAGAAAGCACGAGGAATCACGATCGCGACGGCACACGTTGAATACGAGACGAAGAACCGACATTACGCGCACGTTGATTGCCCGGGACACGCGGACTACATCAAGAACATGATCACCGGCGCAGCGCAGATGGACGGGGCGATTTTGGTAGTGGCGGCGACTGACGGGCCGATGCCGCAGACGCGAGAGCACATACTGCTGGCGAGACAGGTGGGAGTGCCGGCGATGGTTGTGTTCATGAATAAGGTAGACGCGGTGGACGATCCTGAGCTGCTGGACCTTGTGGAACTCGAGGTAAGAGAGCTGTTGACGAGCTACGGATTCCCAGGAGACGAGATTCCGATCGTTAGAGGAAGCGCGCTGCAAGGGCTTGAGGGCAAGCCAGAAGGAGAAAAGGGCATAGATGAGCTGATGGAAGCAGTGGACAGCTACATCCCGCAGCCTGCGCGTGAAGTTGATAAGCCGTTTCTGATGCCGGTGGAGGATATCTTCTCGATCTCGGGAAGAGGAACGGTGGCAACGGGAAGGATCGAGCGAGGACAGGTAAAGGTAGGAGAGGAAGTA
>DATFWY010000336.1:0-3311 GCA_035258805.1 Blastocatellia bacterium
ATGACCGGCGTTATCACGATCCTTTACGTCACGAATGTGCAGCACTTCAGCGTCGCGCGGTTTGGAACGCTGGTGGCCATTCAGATGATTACTTCCATCATCGTTTACGTTCCGGCCGCTAAGATCGCCGACCGAGTCGGCCGGAAGCCTTTCGTGATCGCCACCTTTTTGAGCTTTGCTCTATTTCCTTTGGCGATCATTGTTGCGTCCGGTTTCCCTTTGCTGGCGCTCGCGTTCATTGTTGGAGGCTTGCGCGAAATTGGAGAACCGTCTCGTAAGGCGATGATTGTTGATTTTGCGGCAGAGGGAGTGCGTGCGCGTTCCGTGGGGCTTTACTATCTGGTGCGAAGTCTTTCGATTACCCCAGCCGCCGCGGTGGGCGGTTTGCTTTGGAAGGTTGCGCCGGAAGTCCCGTTTGTCGTTGCCGGAATTATCGGTTTCGTGGGCACAGCTGTTTTCGCGTTTACCGTCGAAGAAAAATATGCAAGTTGAACGGGATCGAACGTCAAAGTTCGCGAGGAAGCAGCAAGGCTTCCGCTCAAACGCTGTTGGATTTCTTCATCGGACAGTCTCACCAGCCCTTTTGCCGCCAAATGGTATGTTCTAATCTCTTCCCTGGATAACGGTTGCGCTCTTTCAACCTTTCGTTCCAACAAGAAGGAGTAGACAAGGGGAGAATGCCGTTTAAGATCTCCCGGAAGAGGATGGCCTATTTTCTGCTCCAACTCTTCACGCTCACAGTCAGTAAGGTATTCAGTCTCAGCTTTAAGGCGCCGGTTTTCAATCGACGCGGTTTCACGGTGAGGCCGCGGCGAGGTTTCTGCCTCGGCTTCAGCCAGTGAAAACCGTCCCGCGCCTGACGGAACCTCTGACGGAGCTAAGATCGAGACGTTCATCGGCGAGCAATACAAGCAATGCCGATACCACACCGGGCGAAGAGAAATCGGAGGATTAGGTGCATTAGACGGACGTAGCCGGGAAACCCAATCCGAATCGGTGGGGACTTTCTCGCAACGGAGGTGGGTAAGTTTACGCCGGCACTGTCCGTGCCGGGACGTCTCAAGATTTCGGCGCACTCTGGCGGGCTCTCAAAAACTGAGTTAAGATTCGCTCACCGTCCACCCCCGGTGATTACTCAACGTCTGCGAGTAATGGCATCAACCGATCCAGCTAAGCATCTAGGGCACTATGAAATCAGCTCTCAACTGGGGGCTGGCGGAATGGGAGAGGTATACCTCGCCCAGGATACAAGGCTTGGCCGAAGTGTTGCGCTCAAGCTCCTCCCTTCAGAATTCACCAGAGACAAACATAGATTGCACCGCTTCCAACGGGAGGCCCGTGCCGCTTCAGCGTTGAATCACCCTAACATTCTTACCATCTTCGAAATCGGCGAAGCAAAGGGCATTCACTTCATCGCGATGGAGTTGATCGAAGGACAGACTCTGAAGCAGCGGATGCAGCAAAAACAGATAACTCTGCATGAGGCACTTGAAATCGCGACGCAAACATCATCGGCGCTCGCGTCCGCTCATCAGGCTGGGATTATTCATCGCGATATCAAGCCAGAGAACATCATGTTGCGGAATGACGGCTATGTAAAAGTTCTCGACTTTGGATTAGCGAAGCTGACCGGACTTGAGGGTGTTCAGTCTGAAGCATCAACGATGGTCGACACCCAACCGGGTATCGTACTGGGTACTATGCACTACATGTCGCCAGAACAAGCTCGTGGTCTAACAGTAGATCCGCGAACCGATATCTGGAGCTTAGGCATCGTTATTTACGAGATGGTCTCGGGTCGAATGCCTTTCGAAGGCACTACAGCTACCGACGTCATCGTAGCGATTCTCGAGCATGAGCCGGCGCCGCTGGCGCAGCACGAAAGAGAACTCCCGGATGAGCTGGAGTGGATCGTGAGAAAAGCCCTGCGCAAGGATCGCGATGAGCGCTATCAGACTTCCAAAGAATTACTTACCGATCTGAAGAGCCTGAAACAGCGTCTGGAGTTCGAGGCCCAATTGGAACAATCCAAGCCGCCTCAACTCCGCAGTGGAGAAAGATCCGAAGCGAACCGAAAAGGATTGGATCAAACTACCCGACAGCTGGCCCTTAACACAGCCGACTTTGAAGCCCACCGCCCTCCGTCCAGTGCCGAGTACCTCCTCAACAGGCTCGCAAAGCGCAAGAAAAGTGTCCTTGGATTCGCAGCCGCGGTGATTCTAGTGTTCGCAATAGGAATTCTCGGCATATACAGATTCGTGCTGCCCAGGGATTCTAACAAGCGCGTGACCTCGTTGGAGTCTATGAAGATCACCAGAGTCACCAGTACCGGCAAGGCCAGCCGCGCCGCAGTTTCGCCCGATGGAAAATACGTTGTTCACGTTGCCAACGATAATGGTCAGCAGAGCCTGCGTTTGAGACAGCTCAACACCGCGAGCGACTTGCAGATCGTGCCACCAGCGGACACTCAGTATTTGGGGCTGACATTCTCGCCCGGTGGTGATTTCATCTACTACGTGGCGGCTGATAAGAACCGTTCTACGAATGCTCTTTATCGAATTCCGGTCCTCGGAGGTTCGCCGCGAAAACTAATTGCCGATGTCGACAGCGGTGTCACAGTTTCTCCTGATGGTCAGCAGCTGGCATTCATCCGAGATTTTCCGAGCGAGGGCGAACGAGGCTTGATTGTTGTCAAAGCCGACGGGAGCAACGAACGCAAGCTTGCTTCTCGGAAGTTGCCGAACTTTTTTCAATCAGTTTCCTGGTCACCCAACGGGAAAGTGCTCGCCTGTGCAGCCGGCAGTTTTGTTCCCAACTACAACAGCTATTTAGTCGAGGTTGATCTTGAGACCGGGAAGGAAAAACCAATCTCATCGCAGACATGGTTATTCATGGGCCAGGTAGCGTGGTTGGCAGATGGTAGTGGTCTAATTGTGGATGCGTCAGAACAGGGCGCTTCCAGCTTCGACTCAAATCACATCTGGTATGTTTCATACCCGGGTGGTGAAACCCATCGACTCACCGCCGACCTAAATAACTATAGCAGCGTGAGTCTGACTGCTGATTCGGGCCGCTTCGTGGCGGTGCAATCGGGGACGACTTCAAACATCTGGGTGGTACCTGCTACAGATACGGGCCGCGCTACTCAGATAACCGGCGGAGCAGGCCAACGAGATGGATGGAATGGACTCGCCTGGACGACCGACGACAAGATCATTTATGCGTCTAAAGCGAGCGGGAATGATGACCTATGGATCACGAATAAAGATGGCAGCAATCAAAGTCAATTGACCAGCGGCGCCCGCCTTAAC
>DATFWY010000337.1:0-12930 GCA_035258805.1 Blastocatellia bacterium
CTTGGGTACAGCGTAGAGATGTGCTTGACGGACTTTGGCGAAACGGCGGAAGCAGTCGTTCAAGGCCGCCTCGAGCAGCGGAGCTTCGAGTGCGTCCTCATCGGAGCAGGAGTTCGAGCGAATCCAAGCAACCTCCTTCTGTTTGAGAAGCTCATCAACGTAGTACATGAACACGCTCCGCAAGCGAAGATCTGTTTCAACACGCTACCGAGTGATACGACTGCTGCGGTTCAGCGCTGGCTATAGGACCTGAACTGCGCTGTGTCGCCGCGGTTGGCTCCAGGGACGACGGCAAACTAACGCATGCACCAAAGCCGGCACAGCGAAGTTTTGCGTCCCCGGTTAGTCCCGTCGTGCCCGCCCGGTGATGCTGGTTGTTCAGCGGCTATCTTTAACTATCGTTTACGGAATACCCATGACACGAGATGACTACTTGAAAGCGAACAGCATTCTTTTCTGGCTAGTCGCCCTGATTGCTGCCGGAATCATCTTTATTGGTGTCCGATTCATCGTCTCGCCGCTTGTCGGGGCAACTGCCTTCGGTGTGCCTGTGGCGGAGAATCAAACTTTCGCCTATCTGTGGGCTAAAGGAACACGCGACATCGTATCTGGTTTGTTGCTGATAGTGTTCTTATGGTTAAAGGTCAGCCGGCGTGTGCTTGCCGCTTTCATCTTTGTCGCTTCTCTAATTCCGATTGGCGACATGCTTAATGTTTATACAAATGTTGGAGCGAGCAACTTGGCGGCATTAATGATTCACGGCGGGACGGCGTTATTTATGATTATGTTGGCAACATTCGTGCTCAGAAAGCTTTGATGGCAGAATTTCTTAACGAAACACCGCCGAACAAGCGCTTGGAGCGGACTCGCCATGAGCGGGGCTTCTTTGTTAAGTTGCGTGGGCGAGCCGCTCAAGCGCAACGTTCGACGTATTGAGAGGCTGCGTATTGAGAGGTGTGGAAAGTGAGAAGTGAGCCGACAATCAAAGTAGCGCTCTGTTGCTTGGTCCTGCTCAGCGTGTGTTTGCCTGGATGTAACAGCTCGCCTTCATCGCCAAGCATGACCTCCCTCCCAAGTATCGACAAAGCTGAACTATTCAAGCTGAAGAAACATGGTGACGTCTGGAACGGTGAGATTGAGAGGGAAGCTAGCCTAGTCGGAAGTGAGGCACAGGATGTGGCGCGCCTTTGGCGAGCGCAATCGTTTTCTTTCGACTCACCTATCTGTCACAATCCGGGCTATGCGATCAAGTTCTATGACCGAGATGTGGAGATCGTTTATGCAACGCTGTGTTGGGAATGTGACAGCATCGAGTTTCTAACTCCGCAACTCGATAAGCACGTCGGATTCGACGCACAAGGAGCCAAGGGTCAGGAACTACTCAAATATCTTAAAGACAGACTAGAGGCCCAGAGCCCTATGGTTTCGGTGCGTCGAACTCTCGATGCAGCGGAGTTCGGTAGCCGGGGATACAGGCGCGGATCGGGAAGAAACCGTGAACGAGTGGTTCGCATTGACATATAATTCGTGCGGCAAGCCAGTCGAGAAGGCCGGTAGCGCATTGGTGCTTTGATGCCCGTAGCGGAGTTTGGTCTCACAGGTCTGTGACAAGATCATTGGTGACAGCACTCTGAGATGTAATGGTTGTTCAGAGGCGCTGATCCCGTTTCAGAGATTACTTTGGTATAGAACCTGTGCGCTGGCTTTGTCAGATCACAGCCTTGCAGGTCAGCGCGCATGAAAAGAAAGCGGATCACGACTGGGAGGAAGAAGTTCACATCAGGGCGAGCGGTCAAAATCGCTCGAAAGGATGCGACGCTGTCACGGATAAACGAGCACGCGGCAGGGATAGATATTGGCGCCCAGAGCCATTTCGTAGCAGTGCCTCCAGCCTCTTGCGCCGCACCCGTTCGGGAGTTCGGCGTATTCACACGCGACCTGTATGCGATTGCCGACTGGCTCAAAGAGTGCGGGGTGAGGTCAGTGGCAATGGAATCAACCGGGGTTTACTGGGTGCCACTTTATGAAGTGCTTGAAGAACGAGGCTTTGAAGTAAAGCTTGTTGATGCGCGCAAGGTGAAGAATGTGAGCGGGCGAAAGAACGATGTGTTGGATTGCAAGTGGCTGCAAGAACTTGAGAGCTACGGTTTGTTAGCTGGAGCGTTCCGACCTGCCGATGAGATTGTGATCCTGCGTGGCTATATGCGCCAGCGACAGATGCTGGTTAAAACCGCAGCGATTCATATTCAACACATGCAGAAGGCCCTGCAGCAAATGAACCTTAGATTGGACAACGTGGTGGCCGACATCACCGGGCAAACGGGGATGCGAATACTCAAAGCGCTGTTAGCCGGCGAGCGCGATGTCAACAAGCTGGCGAACATGCGCGACCCCAACTGCAAGGCAACCCACGAAGTGATCGCCAAGTCTTTAATAGGCAACATCGTCAGGAACACCTATTCTCGCTCAAGCAGGCTGTAGAGCTGTTTGAGTTTTATCAGCAGAAGATCCGAGAATGCGAACAGGAAATCGAAGCATATCTCAAAACGCTCCCGCACAAACGAAACCCGCCGGAGGAAGTTCACGTGGAGCACTTCGACGGCGATCCGCTGTCAACGCTGTCGCCGCCGCCCTGAGACCTGGGAACTTGCTGGTCCAATCCTTTCCGTTTCGACTCCGGAAGTGCACTTTGCCTTGATCGATACAGCACAGCATTCGATAGCCGTCGAACTTCAGCCGTGTAGGTCACTCATCACCGGAGGGCGGCGCTTTCACAAAGGTCGCTAGTTGTGACGCAAGAGATTTTGGGAGAGGCCCGCGACCAGCGCCGGCCCGCTCCGTTGGTTTTATCCAGCTTCGGCATCTTTAGAAGAGGAGCTGTTCGCTGGGACCGCTAAGACGTGCACGCTCACAAGAAAGAACACGCGTTCCACCTTTGTTGGTCGGCGCCAGCCTTGAGTCCAAGCGGAAAGTGCCTCAAGACCTATGTTACCGCCGGACCAGATAATCGCTCGCCTCGACAAGCTGAAGCTTTGGGCTGCTCCGCACCAACTCCTTGAGAATCGCCGCGTGGCCCTGCCCGAAAATGACTAGCACCCGATCTTGAGGCTGAATAATGCGGGCGATGTTGGAAAAGATTCGAAAGTTTCGTTGGTACCAGCCTGCGAGCACGTCGGCGCCAACAAACTTTTCGCCGGCCCGCACGGCTGCCATCTGAAGATAGAGGTCGCGGCCCCTGGCAATCTCCTTCGGATCGTTCATAACGGCAAGGATCTCACGAACTGTCATTGTCGCTTTGCGCTTCTCAAATGCCTGCAACTCTGCCATCACTTGTTGGAACACCTGGAGGAAATGACGGTCTTGGCTCTGTTGTGCTGCTGCGATGACGCTGCCGAAATCCATATCTAATTTATGGTCCGCTGCGTAGACCTGCTTGTGGCCCATTAGCCTTGCCAGTCGCAAGCCTAGTTGATCTCGCTCGTCAGCCTTCAACACATAGTCGCTCTTCAGATATCCCTCATAGTTGCGGTTGATGGAACTCACGCCGTCCACCGCCTCAAGAACAATCTTCGTGGGCTTGAATTTCGCGAGCAGGTCCACGACCTCAATGATCTGGTTCTGCCGATTGGTAGAGAGGTGATCGTCAATATTTGTCTTTACGTAGTCCAGGTTTGGATTGTCGAAGTGATAGACCCCTAGAATCATCACCTGTGCATTGTCCTGTTGAGAATACGAGTTTGAAGCAAGCACAAGAATCGTCACAAGACCCAGCAATAGGATTGTTAACACGCAGCATTTCCTCGTTCGAACGTCACTATGTCGCATAGTTCACCTCCGAGACTAAACGATGCGGTTCAGTCTACAACCGCGATGGCTCGATCTCACTCACGGAACAACTCAAACGTTAGGAACCAACTATTGGAAGATTGCATTGAGAACACCGGCCAGGCGCAGGCCCCCTTCAATAACTGCTCCCGCATGCGGTCGCGCTGCGAGCCTATGTATTTGTACGAGATCTTGTGGAGCGGGGCTTTACCCGCCGCAGACGTACCTGAGTCGTCGGGAAACGGGTATAGTTTCGACCGCAGCGCGAATCGCGTTTCTATCGATAAGGCACTCCTACGGAGTAAGACTCCGGTTGCTGAGATTTGCGGGTCCACGACTTCTAGATGGGTCAGACCTGAGTTTGTTGACTTTTTAGAACATTCCTGATGGCTCAAAGTTCTAATGGAACGAAAAAAACTCAGGTCTGACCTCTCTTCCGGAATTCACGTACCCACTTGATTATTTTTGGTTTGCAGGCATTTTAAAAACGGTGTCATCAACCGCCACATTAATTCTTACGTCTGTGAACTTGCGCGTCGCGGGACTAAACACGTCAACATCTGAAGTGCGCATCGTGAAGGGTAGCTTAACCCCGCCCACATCACGGTAGTCCTCGAGATCCATCTGCTCTGACAACGGCACCAGCATCGTCTGCTTCGTCGTTGTAATACGCACCAGCAAGCCCGTCTGCGCGTCAAAGAAGTATTGTCTGGTTGTCTGGGGACCAATCGTAACGGCCAGAACGTAAGCATCCCGGTCGCCCAACTTTTCCAGGCCCAGTACTCTCATCTGCGCGGCTGGTTCTGCGATTTTAACGGCGCTGTACACCACTGCGCGCTGCTTCACCTGTTCCACGTCGGCGGCGGCAAGCTGCCTTGATCCATTATTATCTTTGACCCAGCCGGTCGACCCATCGACTCCTTGCGCGAGGGTACCTTGCGCTGTCCGACGGTTGACCAGGTATTTGTCAGTCCCCTTCATTGTAATTTCGAGAGCATCGTTCCTGTTCTCCGTTCTTTGAATGCTACCCGTATAGATGATTGTCTTAAGCTTCGCCGTAGCATTCTGTCCCCCGACAGCGTTGATGTATTTACTTAAGATTTGTTCCGCAGTCACTGGTGCCGCGGGCTTCGCTTCCGCAGTCGGCAGAGTATTTGGTCGGGCAAAGGGTGTCGGCAGCGGCACAGCCCGCTCGGGGCGAGTCGATCCGCGATGACACGAGTAACATGTCACAACCTGATTGCCGCCGAAACTTGTCCTGTTGATGTCAATCACCATCTTCATCATCTCGCGCGCGCGGGCCTTCTGAGGTTTGTCATCACTATCCCAGTGCCAGCCCTTGTCTATGTCCGTTCCCTCCTT
Source organism: Blastocatellia bacterium (assembly GCA_035258805.1). Lineage (GTDB taxonomy): Bacteria > Acidobacteriota > Blastocatellia > UBA7656 > UBA7656 > Onstottus_A. Next base: position 5,188 of record DATFWY010000337.1, read on the forward strand.
CACATGGCAATAGTCGCAGGACACGCCGAGCGAAGCTCTAATAAACCACATAACCGGATAGAGCTGCGATTCAGGTAATCCCTTCAGCACTTTAATATTCGGTCGTACCTGGTCGGCGGTTTTCTCCTGCTGCGAGGTCTGCATTAGGGCGGGAAGACGGTTGCCCGTTGTGTCGCCGCCAATCGAAGTCCGAGACGAATGACAGATAACCAATGGGAAAGCCGATGCGAGCAGGAAACTTGTCAGACGCCGCTTATTAATGTTCTTGTTCATCTCACCCTCCACTCATCACATAAATTGGCGCCGCGCATTTATCCCGACCTTGGCCGGGATAAGCGCTGGGACATAGAAATCAGCGACCCTCCTTGTGATGCCGCCAATATCTAGTGGCATCAGGTTGGTCAGCACAATTACGGCCAGTTTGTCATCTGTGAAGCGGGAAAAGTTGGACGTAAAGCCAGTCACATGTTCCCCGCTATGCCCCACAACGCCGCGTCCCTGGTAGGTTTGTAGCTGCCAGCTCAAACCATAGCGCGTACCGTCGTTTCCTTGCACAATGGAGCCATTGTTCAGTTTGATCGGCACCTCCATTTGGGCGAGCGTTGAGGGTTTGAGAATCGTGCCTGCCTCCAGTGCGATCTCCCACCGGGCCATATCCTGCACCGTGGATACCAGACCGCCCGCCGGCGATTCCATAATGGCCGGGGTCATCCAGAGGCCGTTTTGCGGGACGCTTCCAAAGCGGATATAGCCGGATGCGCGGTTTGGGATGATATCAAGGGCGCTATTGACCCGTGTTCTGGTCATACCCAGCGGGGCGAAGATGCGCTCGTGCAGGAACTGTCCCCAGGGTTTGCCGCTCAACAGGGATTTTACCGTCAAGGTCTTTCCTAAGGCCCACCACAGCATCCTAGTGACATCTGAATCCGGTCGCCCTCGTCTAGCTCTGGGATTCTTAGATTTCATAACAGACTGGCTTTTGAAAAGGGTAACTGCAAAGAGCTAAGGCCGCTCAACCTAATGTAAAATCAACAGGCGCAGTTCGGCAGAGCCAAACAAGAGACTCATACGATCTGCGATAGATAAATGTGACAAAGCGAGTACGCCGAGATTGGATTGCCTGTGTGCCAGGCTTCCTGAGTGATCAGGCAATCCGGTGTTACGTTCACTAATTCAGTATCGCACCTGTGCTTGCTGCATCGACAAGAGTTTTCGTAGACGGGCCCTTCGATTCTTTTGGTTTCTCAGGTTTGTGACGGACGACATTCATTACGTCCCCATTCGAAAGCAAGCTTCTATAGCCGCGGTAGTTCCACGCGGGCAACATGAGCACGCGTTTGGGGAGTTCCTTCTTGACGAGCGCGGTTACCTGTTGCTCCAGCAAGTCGTCCTGCTTAAGGGTGGGATCCAACTCGACAAGTTCTCCGGCAATCGTAACCTGAGCCTTGATAAAAAGAGTCAGGGTAAACTTGGTCGCGTACCCCTGCTCAATCAATCCGTAAAGTAATTCTTGCAGGGCGTCAAAGTTGCCTCGTCCTGGCTTTGGCTTGGTTATCTCGGCTATGAGGGCGTCGATTCGCTGAACCTTTTCACGATCAGTAGGCATGCCATTTTCCAGCAGAGCTCCTGCATATTTGTGCAAGCGCTTGGTATCTCTGAGCTGAACGCCGAGAATCATTTGTACGAGTGCGATCCGTTCCTGACGCGGAAACGTCCCCATTAACCCCCAATCCAACAGTGCTATCATATATGGGTTTTTAGGATCACCTGTCACATGATAAACATTGCCGGCATGTGGATCACCGTGGAAGATGGCTTCGCCTTTGGGCGCAAAAATCACGTCGCCGGTCAAGACGTCGCTCAAGCGGCGCGCCATGATGGCTCTCTGTTTAGCGTCGCCCGGGAAAGCACTGGTGATTTTCTCGCCAGTAATGAACTCCATAAATGAGACGTGCTTGGTTGAGATAGGAAATAGCTCCGGTACGACCACCTTCTTGCTTCCCTTATAGTACTCTCGAGCGCGAATGAAGTTTTGCTGCTCGTCGACGATGTTGATTTCGTTAGTAAGGGACTTCCTGATGTCCTTAAACATCTCGACCAGCGGTATCGAGCCGAGCTGATAAAAATCGTGATTTGTGGTGAAAAACCTGGCGAGTCCATCAATGATGCTAAGGTCCTCCGGCATATACGCGAGAACGTAGGGTTTGATCACTTTGCAAATCGCCTGCTTGCGCGTTTCGGCTCCGGGCGGAACGTACGTCGCGCGAATCACCGCGCCAACACTGGCTTCCGCGAGAATCTTATCCGCAAACTGGACTTGATATTTGTCGATCGAGGGCTTGCCGATATCCTCAGTGATGAAGCGAGCCATTTCCTCTGCAGTCATCGTGTGAATACCGTTTTCCAAATCCTGTAGCGCTTTCCTATAGTCGGGAGCAAGATCAGAATTCCTTGCGAGGATCTGGCCAATCTTTTGAAGGCTCGGCACTTTGGAGACGAATTCTTTAAGATAGTCGCCACGCGATGTACCCGGAGGAAGGAAGGCCAGGCTGACGAGCTTGTCTAACAGACGATCATCAGAAAGATGGTCTAGAAAGTAGAGCAATGCATCGTGGACAATCGGTCCCCAGAGTGCTAACGACGTCTCCGGGATCATGTCCAAAACCCTGGACTGATGAACAAAGAACTCCAACAAGAGAGGACGAACGGGAGCCCAGTTGACTTGCTTTAGCAGAGACACTGCCTGCTCTTTCGGAATCGCGGGTCCGCTTGTTATCCCGGCAGTTTCAACCAGACTCTGCAGCTTTTTGAGGTCAGAATCGAGTTCGGCGGTTGAGGGGATATCCTGAAGACCCGAGGACTTTGCGAAACTCAAGAGCACTCGCTGGATTTCCGGGTTGAATTCTTTTAACAGGTCCATCAATAGCGGAATCCCCGAAGCGCCCCTCTTAAACTTCTCGTAATGACTGCGCGGGGTTGGTAGAGAAATCTCTTTACGAGAGGTCTGCTGGATTGGCCTGGGAGTATCCGCGCGCGAAATGGGACAGAGCAGGACCTGTCCGAGAAAGAGCAACGTGCAAATGACGACGCCGCTCGATCTTATTACTCTCGCGCGGGGGAAGCGTCGCGGATTCCTTATTGGGCGTGTTGTTAATCTGGAAAACATAAGAGAAGCCTCGTACCTTACCTGAAGGCAGCTATTCATTCTCTCAATGTTCAGCGTTTTGATAGCTGAAACGTAGGCCGATGCAGCTACAAGCTCTGACCCGGACTGGACGTGCAACGGGGATTATTGTATCAGATGCGAAACGTGAACTTCGTCTCCTATGCCGGCGCGGGCGCCGTCAGGCGCCGGTATTCTCGCAGCAGGAGAACGGCGACACCGATGGCGATCAACACTATCGCGATATTAGTTTGAGCAAAGCCCGCTACTCCGAAGGTCAGCATGTGCGTGCCAAGGAATACGACCCCGGCCGCTAGCATGTCTCCGCTCCGCACGAAGAAAGTGTCGATGGCTTGCTTAGCCTTGTACTTTTCCTCACGGCTCGTGGGCAACCAAAACATCTGCTTGCCCGTGTTCATAACAGAGTAGTCGGTGCTGTTCTCCGCGATCTTCACGTAGAGCAGCGCTGTCAATCCCGCCCCTACCGCCGCCAACCCGTACGCTCCGAGCGCCACGACCGGAAGTGCCAACAGGACGCCACCCATGCCGAAACGCTTTACGATGCGGGATACGAGGAAAGCCTGGATCAGAATTGTGGCCACGTTAGTCCAAAAGAAGTATTTGCCGTAGAACGTGCCGATGAACGCTTCCTCGGTGAAGCCGGGGTTGACCGCGGCCTGGGCGTTGGCCCTCGTCACCACGGCGCGTCCCAGGATGTACTCGCCGACTGTGTTGACGATGTTCAGGAGGACAAGGAAGAAAGCGATGAGGCTCAGGTAGCGGCTCTTTAGCACGAGGACGAAACCGTTGCCGGGTTTCATCGGCTCTTCCGCCGCTCGACCGGCGGCGGCGCGGAGGCTCAGCACCCGATACAGCCCGAGATGCAAGAGCAGGATCCCGGCCGCCATCTCCATCATGACGTACGGGCTCAAACCGAGAACGAAGAGCCGCTCGGCGAGGGCGGCGCCCAGCGGAGCCCCGGCCGCCGAGCCCACCGCTATCAACGGGAACAGGCGATCTCCATCGGCGCGAGTATAGATCTCGTTCGCGTATGACCAGAACTGGGCAATCATCGTGAGGCTGAAAATGCCCACCCACACGAAAAAAATGAACCCCAGATACGGAACCCCAAGCCGGCTGCCAAAGTAAAAGAGCTGGATACAACCCACGAAAAAAAGAATGACCACCCTAAGAAACGTTTGTCGCGGGAGCCGAGTCGCCAACCAGCCATAAAGCGGGACGTAGGCGATTAGGGTCAGGGCCTGTGCCGCCGCGGCATAGGACTTGAGCTCGGCGCCGCCGGCCATGAGAATGAGGGGTTCTCGGACAGTCTTCAGGACGTAGTAGGCGACGAGTAGCAGGAATACATTGAGGGACATTAGCAGGACGGTCCCGCCCTCCCCGGCCCGCACATCGCCGAAGATCCCTAGAAGACGATCGAGTCGACCCCGCGATCGAGTGTCGCTCGTATTCATATTTTGCTAAAGCTGTTCAACGAAGTTGGCAACGCCCAGTCCAAAGCTCAGCCGCTAGTGTTACGATCCGCAGCAGTTTTTCGACTTACAAATGATTGGGTGCTTAATGCATTTTCTCGGTCAACTCGAAGGAATCTATCGATGAAAATTTCCTGGGGCCCCGACGATTTAGCACGTTGCGCAGTGGCGCGTCGGAGATCTGGATCACGCCCTCGAATGGCCGGTCCAAGTCCATTATAAGGAAGATCGCGCTTGACACTGAAAGCGCCGCTATGAACATGCTGCCAATAGCCGTCCAGTTCATTGGCGCAAACAGGCCGAAGCTAATAAATAAGGTCGTAAGCCAAAGGATGACGATGACCAGTACGGGTGAGGCGATCGAAGTGTCTCCCATTGCGTACAGAAGCAAGTGTGTCTTGCTTAGATCCTCGGTGGTTTCCAACGCCTTGGCCTTGGCCGCGCGCTGCACATCGTTATCCGGCGCCATTTTCGAAATCGTGCTGTACAAGGCCCTGAAAGGCGAATCGACGAGATCCGTCTCGGCTTTCTGGACTTGTTTGTCCGGCCACAATTGTTTGATCAAACTCTCGTTTAAACCTCGCAGCAGTTCACCTGCCTCAGCCGCTTCAGGCCCATAGAATGTGAGCAAATGGTCGAGGAAATTGAGTGCGCCCCCGAGATGGACCACCTCCTTCCTCCGTGCATCGTACAAACCTTTTGCTGACGCGACCAGCAGTCCGAGAAGCAGAGCCGTCATGGTGGCGACCAATCCCATTCCCACCCGCACTGAGTCCTTCGTTTCCGGACTAAGTTGATGGTCCGGAAGCGCGTTGCGCAGATACATCCCCAGCATTGCCCCCCCAAAGATGCATATTAAGGCGACACATGGAATAAGGATGGATTTCTTCATGGTTGGGAGTAGTTAAAGCTGGCCTCAAAAATCTGCGGGTTATACCCGCTGAATCACTTCTGGCTCGTCTGGCCGGGATGAGACCAGGAAATTCGCTGCCATTGCGAGCGCTATAACTACAGTAGCCGCTCCCATCGCATCGCCATTGCTATCGGGTCTGCTGGACGATTGCAGGTTTCACCGGGCGCGGATTGTAGCATCGGAACTTCTCAGGCCGCCAGTAGCTCCGCCAAGTTCAATTGATTTAGAGGCGATCGATTCGAAACGTTTGCCTCAGAATCGCTTGCCGTTCAATTGTGAATGCCGTTGTTGGCACAATCAACCTTGAGTGCATTTTGCGGTTAGAACTATCTTGAAACGAGCGTCTACGTGAGAGCATCTGCGCTACATTTCAAGCGCTAATTTAAACTGGCCATGGGGCTCGCTCCACATCAGTACGTAATGCAGAAGAGGATAGAGGCGGCAAAGAAGTTGCTTTCCGCAACGGAAATCACAATACCGCAGATCGCTCTTTTTTCGTCGCTCAAATAATTTCCGCGTTAGCTGCCTGGTCTGTCACTCTTTTGGGCTCAAACCTGTCAATTTTGACAGGACTAAACCGGCGGCTCCATCGATAGAATTTCAAGGAAGAATCCAAAGATTTGAATTCAAGGAACGCAAATGGAGAAAGCTATGGATAGGAAGCGGGTGACGATTGTAGCGAGCTTGATGGCGCTGTTCTTGATGGGATCGGTAGCGGCACTTGGCGCGGATAAAACTAAAGTCAAAGGAATGATTAGTGCGCGCCGGGGAGAAACGATGGACGTAAACACAGCGCAGGGGAAGGTTACTGTAGTCTTGGCGGCTGACACCAGGATTAAGGATGACCGAGGGCTGTTTGGTTTGGAAAAGGAGGAAAAGGCCGCCACGGTACTGATACCGGGACTCAAAGTGTCTGTCGATGGAGTGGCCGACGAGCAGGGGCTGGTTGTGGCGAAGACGATCACCGTCGATGGCGACGATCTTGAAACGTCCCAAATGATTCAGGCCGGCGTGGAACCCACCGCGGAACAAGTCCTCGAGCACGAGAAGCAGCTCTTACACCATCAGAAGGCGATCGGGGCCAACAAGAACGAGATCGCGGCCAGTAAGCAGCTGATCGCGGCCAACAAAGAGGATATCGAGACCAACCAGCAGAAGATCTCGGAACACAAACACAAGATTGAACAGAACAGGAGTGACATCCAGTCTAACACGCAGCGCTTTACCGCATTGGCCGAATATGACACGAAGGGCCAAGCAACCGTGAAGTTCGCAACCGGTAGCACTAAGATCTCAGAGGCGGATATGGAGCAACTCAAACAGTTGGCGGAAACCGCAAAAAGCCTCAAAGGATACATCGTCGAGGTGACGGGCTTTGCCGACTCCTCGGGCAACGCTGCGATGAACACAAAACTGAGCGAGGCCCGCGCGAAAGCAGTCATCACTTACTTGATGCAGCAGGGTGGCGTGCCAGTGCGGCACATCGTGGCGCCAGGTGCGATGGGCGAATACGGACCCGCGGCATCGAACGAGAGTAAGGAGGGGCGGGCCGAGAACCGTCGCGTTGAGGTTAAAGTTCTAGTGAACAAGGGCATCTCCGGTCAATAGGAGCCCCTCTTTCGGCGTGGTCGCGCGGGCAACGATACTGCCCGCGCCCGAATCTTGCTTGATTGATGCAGTCAGATGAAAGCCCGCACACCACTTGGTAGTGTGAGTTCTGCCAGTTAGCAAAAAGATGGAGCAACCAATGGAGCAGTTGCTCCATTTTTTTGTTGCTCGATCTTTAAACTTGCGATTCTGTCACTGTTGATCGCCCCAACGATCTAGCCAGCAGCTCTCTTAAACGTTATTCTCATAACCCAAAGGTCGCGGGTTCAAATCCCGCCCCGCAACCAGTTACAAAGAATTGGGTCGGAAGTAGGTCGGAAAACGCTTTCCGGCCTTTTTTGTTTTTCACTGAAGCATCTCCGAAACAATGTTCTTGCTCCTCGACCACTGATTCTTCCGACAACGCCGGCACGAAGTGCCTCGCGAGTAGTTCAGTCGCTTTGCCCGCCTCAGCCTCTCGCCTTCCGTGAACGTAGATGTCCGCAGTGGTCGAGATGTGTGAGTGCGCAAGCAACTCCTGGCTCAGCTTCAAGTCACTGGTCAGTTCATGCACGATGCTGCCGGCT
>DATFWY010000338.1:0-27815 GCA_035258805.1 Blastocatellia bacterium
CGCTCTCCGTTGATCGTCGAGTTTCGGGATACCAGGACTGGCAAAACAATTAATGCCGATGAACGGCCGATGATGTTCGATCCGAAAACAACAAGGATCGCTGCTGCAAAGAAGCTTGGATTTGATGAACACTTCTATGGATTAGGCGAGAAGGCGGCCCGGCTGGACAAGCGTCGGGGGCACTTTACGATGTGGAACTCCGACACGCCTGGTTACAGCGAGGGAACTGATCCCATTTATCAGACTATTCCTTTCTACATAGGCTGGCAGAATGGCGAAGCGTATGGAATCTTCTTCGACAACAGCTACCGCACCCAGTTTGATTTGGGCCAGTCATCTCAGGAGTACGCCGCGTTCTCGGCCGACGGCGGGGAACTGAACTACTACTTTTTCTGGGGGCCTTCGATCAAGAGGATTCTTGGGCGTTATTCTGACCTTACGGGTTACATGCCTCTGCCTCCGATGTGGGCGCTGGGAAATCAACAGAGCCGCTGGAGCTACTATCCTCAATCAGTTGCCGAAGAACTGGTTCGGCAGTATCGCGCTCACGATCTCCCGCTGGACGTGCTGTATCTCGACATCCATTACATGCAAGGCTACCGTCTGTTTACGTGGGATACGAGTCGCTACCCTAACCCAAAAGCCTTCACCCAAAACCTTAGGCAGCAAGGCGTAAAGGTTGTCACCATTGTTGATCCTGGAGTCAAATATCAGAAAACTGAGCCCGGCGTCGACACAACTACTCGCACTGCGAATCCAGAACTCGCTCCGCAAGATAAGAGCTACTATGTGTTTAATCAGGGACTCGCGCAGAACTATTTTCTCAAGCGCAAATCAGGCCAGCTATACATCGGCAAAGTATGGCCGGGCGAGAGCGTATTCACAGACTACACGCTCGAGGCTGCTCGTCGATGGTGGGGAGACTTGCATCGCGCTCTTACTGATAACGGTGTTGCCGGAATCTGGAACGATATGAACGAACCGTCGGATTTCGTGGATCAGACCGGCAAATCACAAATGGATGTTGTGAACTTCGATGAGGGAGAGTATTCAACACACGCGAAAAATCGCAATGTGTTTGCTTCGCTTATGGCGTGGGCAACACGTGAAGGCCTCGAACGGCTTCAACCCGACAAGCGACCTTACATTATTACGCGAGCAGGCTATGCAGGTTATCAGCGATATTCAACGATGTGGACCGGGGACAACACCGCTACCTGGGAGGCGATGGCGTTAAGCATACCGATGTTCGCAACGCTGGGCCTGTCGGGCGTGCCGTTCGTCGGGACTGACGTGGGCGGATTCATCGGCCGATCAGACGGCGAATTGCTGACGCGCTGGTATCAGATCGGATTCTTGACGCCGATGTGCCGCAATCACATGCAAATCGACAGCTATGATCACGAACCGTGGCGCTTTGGAAAGTACTACGAAGACATAATCCGCAAGTACCTCAAGCTTCGCTATCGGTTGCTTCCGTTCTTGTATACGACGCTCGAAGAAGCAAGCCGCACAGGAGTTCCGCTTTTCAGGCCGCTGCTGCTCAACTATCAGCAAGACAGCAACACGCTCAATATCGACGACGAGTTCATGATCGGAACTGATTTGCTTGTGGCCCCGGTGATCAGGCGTGATATGACCAGCCGAATGGTGTATCTGCCCCAGGGCACATGGATCGATTATTGGACCGGTAAGCGAATAACCGGCGGAACAATGATTCGTGTTGAAGCGCCGCTGGAGACGGTGCCGATGTTTGTAAGGGCCGGAGCAATAATACCGATGGGCCCCGAGATGAACTACGTTGGCGAGAAACCGTTTGACCCGATCACCTTTGCAATTCATCCAGGTGAAAACGGTCAGGCTTCGACGACGCTCTATGAAGACGATGGGGTTAGTCCCGCCTATCGACAGGGAGTGTTTCGTCGGACGCAGGTATCGTCGTCGAAAATGGGTAATGGATTTCAAGTGGACGTGGCCGTCCCGCAGGGTAGTTACAACCCTGGACCCCGAAATCTCGTATTCGTCCTCAAGTCATCGCTCGCGGTTCGACAGGTGTCAGTCGACGGCAGTCCACTCACTGCATCCGCAGTCAACGAAGCAAGAAGCGGGTGGTACAAAGTTGAGGATGGCATAGCGGTGCGAATACCTGATGACGGCAAGGCTCATAAGATTCTCGCCCGATGATCTCAATTATCTTGATTGCATCGGTATAAGTACCTCGCGCCGAACGTACTTGTCAGGTGAACCCGCGAAGCTGATCTGCAGCTGCTGTCGATTGTTGCCCGGGCTACTGATCCTGACTCCAGCCACATCTCCGAGCCGGCGCGAAGTACGCACGCCAAGTTTGTACTCGCGACCGCCGAGTCCCTCGACAAGCAGTCGAAGCGCGCTAGCATCGGCGCTCGCTCGCAAAACGCGAATCCCATGATTGCTCTGGGCGGGCTTAAGTGCCTCTGGCTCGATATAAACTTCGGTGCCTTCGTCGTAATTGAAGATGATCTTGGCGACGGCGACGAGATTGAAAGTAATTTCAGCGCGCTGGATATCGCCCACCTGCGTCAGCTTGAATTGCGTTTGCTGACCATTAACACTGACCGATCGAATGCGGGCATCGAGGGGGAAAGCCGGCGCGATCGTTACCCGAAGCCGCTTCCCAGATCCGGTTTGAGATTGACCTTGTGTCGGGGTTGAGAATGGAAAGACCGTTATGGTCTGGACACCGGGGGTTTTCTCAAGAGTCAATTGGCCTTTTGTATCGCCTGCGGGTAAGTTCGCGACACTAATTCGATCCCAGTTAGCCGGCAGCTGCGGCGCGAATGTGAGAGCATTCCCGCCGTCGTTAACTTCTATCCCAAGCAGACCGCGAATGATCGGTGTAACAACCATCGCCTCCGACCAGACCTGGTGATGGGATGATCTGCCGAATGCCGAATTGAAATCGCCTGACAGTAGCTCGGTCACGTAGCCTAATGCTCCGCTGTACGTGAGCAACGCATTGGCCATCAATGCCTGGTAACCGATCTGAGGACGACCATAACGATAAGCCGCCATTGACGACCAACCAGTGAACAGGGGCCACACCGAGCCGTAATGATACGAGAGCGGATCGTAAAGCATGCTGCTGTTCGAGATTATTCGCGTGCCCCAGTCCGTGGCGATCGCTCCGCTGCCCAGGTGATCGAGCTGAGACTGAGCGCGTTCATCGCCGAGCGTTCGCCACCAAAGCGGAACAGCGGGAAGCACGGTGTCCTCGTCGATCAAGCTCGCTCTGCTGATTTCGTTCAATCGAGATTGACGCCGATCGCGGTTAGGACCTGGCTCGGCACTGCGTGGCTCAGCTTGTGGACGGTTAGTCGCGAAGGCATAAAACGCGCGATCGGCCAGCCAATAGGTTTTTTCGCTAGCTGATTGTGTGCGCTCTGCGGAGGCGCGAGCTTCCGCTGCCAGCTTCTTGTCATTGAGCTGGTCGGCAAGCTCGGCAATCGATCTGAGCGCTTCAATCCACAAACCCTGCATGTAGATTTCTTCGTGCGGTGGATACAGCGCGCCACCTTCCACCCAGCCGTGACCAAAGTTGGTGTTTTCGATCAGTCCGTTTCGATCGGTGTCGGTCGCCGCTGTGAATCGATAGGCTTTGAGTATCGATTCCCAGTTTCTCTTTATGAACTCGAGATTGCCGCTGGTTCGCCAGTAATCCCCGTGAGCGATAATGTACAGTGGCGTTGCATCCGCGCTTGCCCAGGGATAGCCGTAGTCTTTGAACCAGGGGATCAGTCCTGCGCTCTGCGATATCTCGTGTGGGATCTTGCCATCTTCTCGCTGGTACTTCTTAAGGAAATCAAGCGCCGTCCGCGTCGCCTTGTAGTCCCCATAAGACGTGATCGCAAGCGATGTCCATAACGAGTCGCGGCCGAAGAACCACGCGAACCCGGGGCGTTCACTGTCGCCTGAAGTCCTAAAGCCGGCGAGGAGCCCTGTGCCCAGGTGCGGATTCGTTGCGAAACCCTTATCGACTCCGATCTTGGCCCACGAGAACGCGGTATTGAGTTGCTTATCAGGAGTCTCGATTGACGTGGTATCTTCCAAAAATTGTTTGTAGTAGCTCACGTTTCTTTCGTATAGCGACTGAGCAGATGCAAGCAGTCTGTCGTAAGTGTCCTTAGCGGTTGCCCGCCCCTCAACACTCCCGGCGATCACGATTGGAATGAAATCTGATTTTGCTACACTCGGTGAAACATCGATGACAAATCTCACCGGCACATCGCGTGGTTCCTCCTGATAAGGCATCACCGATATATCATGCGCTGCGGGCGATCCTATCATTCCGACAAATTTCCTGCTCTCTTCGCCGATCGAATAGACGTGAGCATTTTCATCCCAGCCGATATATCCAGTCATCAACCCAGCGGGCCACATCAACCTAAGCTTAGGACGGAACGAGCCGGTGATGGTCATCGGCAGAACGCTGTTCACGTCGAGCAACATTATGATTCCGGCTTCGTCAATCGGGGCAAAGATGATTTGACGGACTGTGAACGCGGCATGAGAGTAAGTGAACGTGGTTGCCTCCGGTCGAACATTGATTGAGACCGCGATGTCTGGTCCGTTAATGTCCAGCGGATAACCCTCGAGACGAAATGAGAGGTTGAAATCGTCGATGATCTTCAGCGGATAGACCCAGGCTTCGAGCGCGCGATTCTCGTAGCCGAACACCGCGGATCGTCGACCTACCACATCGAAGAAAGATCCAATTTGAGTACGCCGCTCCAGTTCCAGTCCGCTTTTCTTTAGCTCGAACCTTGAAACGAGCCTGCCACCAGCGGTTTGGGCCATCGCGGCGCTCGTGAAGAAATAGAAGAGCGCCGACAAGCAAAGGATAAATACCCCGCGGGTCAACAACTTTCGCAAAGCTGAACTCCAGACGCGGAAGTGAATGAACTGATACCTTGCATTGTATTAGCTATAATCGCTGGGCTTCAAGTTCAGCGGATTTACGAATCCCACCAACGCACCAGACTGTGCGAAAAGTGCAAATCCCACCCACGGCAGAGACTGTGCGGAAAGTCCAAATCCCACCCACGGCAGAGACTGTGCGAAAAGTCCAAATCCCACCCACGGCATTGGGTGGATAGTTCAGGTCCAGCCTACAGCGAAAGCAGCCCCTGGTTACGCTTCGCTTTTTTATTTCCTCGCGCCGCGAGGAAATGAATAATAACGGATGGCCGGCGTCCCGTTCGGTGTAGGCTGGACCTGAACAATCCACCCACGGCACGTTGGTGGGATTTAAGAACGGGCTTTGGATCGCCTCGCTATGTAGCCGAGTATGAATGATCTACGAACTACCGTTGATGGGATTTGGGAACCCCACTTGAAACCAAACAACACTCCCTGACACAATGCTGGACGACGAAGTCTGACGTGCTGCCTCGCCGGAGCGGATCAGAGGCGCTTGCGTCTCAATCATAAAAGATCTGCGTGCAAGAGATCGCGCAGTGTTGACCGCCACGATCGAACACAGGAATCGGTCTAATGAACAAGCCACGCCTGAGTTTCTGGCAGATCTGGAACATGAGCTTCGGCTTTTTGGGCATCCAGTTTGGCTGGGGACTGCAGCTCGCCAATATGAGCGGCATCTACACGTACCTTGGAGCTGATGCCGATCGAATTCCCATCCTGTGGCTTGCAGGACCGATGACCGGATTGATCGTTCAGCCAATCATCGGCTCCCTGAGCGACAGAACGTGGAATCGTTTGGGTCGCAGGCGCCCTTACTTCCTGGTCGGTGCCATTCTCTCGAGCATCGCTTTGTTTTTCATGCCTGATTCGTCGGCGCTGTGGATGGCCGCGAGCCTCCTCTGGATCCTCGATGCAAGCATCAACGTCAGCATGGAACCGTTTCGCGCGTTTGTAGCCGACAAGCTGAATATCAACCAGCGCACTGCCGGCTTTGTGATGCAGAGTTTCTTCATCGGAGTTGGAGCGACGCTTGCAAACGGCCTCCCCTATTTGTTTCGACTTTTCGGAGTAACCGGCAGGACGCCGAGCGGCATTCCGCTTACGGTTCAGTACTCATTCAAGATTGGAGCAGCCGCTTTTTTGTTGTGCGTTTTATGGACAGTCGTGTCATCAAAAGAATATCCGCCGGAGAACATAGAAGAATTTCGCAGAAAGAAAGCAGAATCCGCGGGGATCGGCAACGCGCTAAAAGAGATCATCTCTGCGATGCGCGAGATGCCCGCTACGATGAAGCAGCTTGCAGTGGTCCAGATATTCACCTGGCTTGGATTGTTTTGCATGTGGATGTTTTTCGGCTTAATGACCTCGCGACACGTATTCGGTGCGAATGATCCGAGCTCGGCGCGTTTCGCAGAAGGCGGCGAATGGGGTGGTATCTGCTTCGGGGTGTATTCCATTGTGTGTTTTGCGGTCGCGTTCGCTTTACCAAAAATCGCAGCCTTTACGAGTCGCAAGACGGTCCATGCCATCTCGCTTATATGCGGCGGCGTAGGATTGCTCTCAACCTTTCTTATTCACGATCAATACGTGCTGCTGCTGACGATGGTGGGCGTGGGTATCGCGTGGGCTTCGATTCTTGCGATGCCTTATGCGATCTTATCAGGCGCGCTACCGCCGGCCAGAATGGGTGTCTACATGGGTATTTTTAATTTCTTTATTGTTATTCCTGAAATCATTGCGTCACTTACGTTTCAACCTTTGGTTAAGTATGTGTTCGGCAACAATCCGCTCTACGTCGTTATGTTGGGTGGGGCGAGTCTGATGATTGCAGCGGCACTCGTAGCACGAGTGCATGATGAGGTGTCCGACGTTCCGGAGGAGGCGGTGTTAAAAGCAGACGAGCACGAGCCGTTCGCGTTACCGGAGTCGGCTCAACCCCTCCCGAGCACGGGATTAATCGACGAACAGTGAACTTCGGAATCTGAAGGCAGAGTAAATTGTTATCTACGTGGAAAAGCTAATTCGTTACTGCGTTGGTCCAACGCCTCAACAAAAGTCAGAACGAACAAATTCGTTACTTAGTGAGCACAAATCTCATGGTCAAGATAATTAAGCGCTATCTGCTCACAATCGTTATCGCGCTTGCGCTGTGTCACTCTTCTATCAGCGTCTCTGGGCAGATATCCAGGGATGTTTCCAGGGAATCTGCGCGCCCGATCAAACCCTGGATACGCGACGCCGTTGTATACGAAGTCTTCCCACGAGCATTTTCCAAAGAAGGAACATTCAACGCGATCACTGCGAAAATCGATCAGCTTAAGGATCTCGGAGTCACGATCCTATGGCTAATGCCTATTCATCAGATCGGTCAGGAGAAGAAGAAGGGTACGATCGGCAGCCCATATGCCGTTCGAGATTACTACTCAATAAACCCCGAATATGGCACTGCCGCGGATCTTCGCCACTTGATAGCTGAAGCACACAAACGAGGATTGAAGGTCATCATCGACATCGTAGCAAATCACACTTCCTGGGATAGCGTGTTGATGAAGAACCCGGATTTCTACAGGCGTGATGCGCAGGGCAAAATCATCTGGCCTTATGACTGGACCGACATTGCATGGCTCAACTACGAGAATCCGAAACTGCGCGACTACATGATCGATATGTTGAAATATTGGATTCGCGAGTTCGATTTGGATGGTTTTCGCTGCGATGTTGCCGGCGAGGTACCGGTCGATTTTTGGGAAAGAGCCCGTGTTGAAATCGAAAAGATCAAACCTGATATTGTGATGATTGCCGAGGCGTCGAAGCCGGATCTGATGGTAAAAGCCTTTGAACTGGATTACGCCTGGCCCCTTCATTCGGCTCTGAATGAAGTAATGATGCAAAACGCCCCGGCGACCACCATACGACGAGTATGGGAACAGGAGCGTGCAAAGTTCCCGCGTGGGGCGATACATATGGTGTTCTCCGACAATCACGATGAGAGCCGCGCGATTGCCAGGTTTGGGGAGCGCGGCGCGCTTGCAGCATCGGCGCTTATGTTTATGCTGGACGGCGTGCCGTTGCTCTACAACGGTATGGAGGTTGGTGACACAACCGAATCGGGCGCACCCGCGCTGTTTGAGAAGCTTCCTATCTTTTGGGGCATTGGCGAACGGCGACCTCAGTTTGCAGCATTCTACAAACAAATAATCCCATTGAGGCGCGATCACGCCGCGTTAGGCGGTGATGAAATTACCTGGCTTCGCAACTCGGATGAGCAACGTGTGATCAGCTTCTTACGCGGCACAGGAAGCCAACAGGTACTGATTACAATCAATTTGTCGAATCGACCTTTTGCAGGCTTCGTTGAGGTGGCGAACGGACCGTCTTTTAAAGCTGCTTTGACTGATCCGACAACAAAAGACCGGATAACGGGATTACCGGCCTTGAGTCTAGACGCGTGGGGTTTCAGAATCTTCACCCGTGCGATGTGACAGTATGTTTGACAGCAACTGTGCCAGGAGCCATCTTAAATAGACGACGCTTATGAGCAGGACTATTTCTCACTATCAACTTCAGGAAGAACTTGGCCGTGGCGGCATGGGGCAGGTTTACAGCGCGTATGACTCTATGCTTGACCGCAAAGTGGTGCTGAAGCTGCTGGCACCGGAATTAATGTCCGAGGAAGATTCTCGAAAGCGTTTCCTCAGGGAAGCGCGGCTTGCCTCCGCCCTTGATCATCCAAACATCTGCACGATTTTCGAGATTGCTGAAATCGACAGCCGGTACTTTATCGCAATGCAGTACATCGCGGGGAAGACTCTCAAGAAGGTCATTGGGAGCAAGCCACTCAGTCTTGACAGCGTTTTTTCTATTGGTCTGCAGATCGGCGACGCACTTGCAGCAGCTCATGCGAAAGGCATCGTGCATCGCGACGTGAAGTCCGGCAATATCATCATCACCCCGCGCGGCCAGGCGAAAGTACTTGACTTCGGTCTTGCGAAACTGCTGACGGCAAAGACTCGCGGCGAAAAGCTCGAAGCGCAAGCTGAGGAGCTGACTCGAATGGGTGCGCCGCTCGGTACGCCTGCATATATGTCACCCGAACAGGCAAGAGGCGAACGAACAGATCATCGCAGCGACATCTTTTCTTTTGGGGTGGTCTTATATGAAATGGCGACTGGACGCCTGCCATTCAAAGCTAAGAGCAGCGTTGATGTCATGCATGCAGTCCTGCACGAAGCACAAAGGCCTGCCATAGAGGTAAACACCAGCCTTCCACCGGATCTGTCCACGATCATCGACAACGCAATGGCAAAGAAGGTTGCCGACAGGTATCAATCTATGCAGGCGGTGCTCGATGATCTGCAGCGTTTAGGCGTCGCACTTCGTTTTGGAGCGCAAGGCGTGCCGGATGGCGTGACTACACCATTCGCCTTGCCTAAGCGACGAAGCTCTCTAAGTCTCATTAGTCGTTTTCTCCCTCATAAACGGTCGCTTGCTGTCAGACCCGGTGAAGCGAAGACAAGTAGTCTGCGCGAGCTCTCGGATCAGGATTTCTCGTTAGCGAGCGGTACTAACTCTGTTACCAGGCGAACAAAGAAGTCACTTGCTGTACTGCCATTCCGCAATCTGAGCGGCGATTTGCAATCCGACTTCTACGCATTGTCCCTCGCAGATGGCATTACTGTGGAATTGGCGAAAGTGGGCTCGCTTACTGTGATGCCAACAAGCGCGCTGAGCCGTTACCAGGATAAGGCGATCGACGCGGCGCGCGTGAGGTCAGAGTTAGGGGTCGACATGGTCCTGATGGGTAACTTTCTGAAAGCGGGAGAACGACTACGAGTAACTGCACAGCTCATTGATGCGATTGGCGGAGCCATCGTATGGAGCGAAAAGATCGACGCAGACTCGCAGGACGCACTGCAGATCCAGGACAGAATATTCCAGCGAATCATCGCGGGCCTCTCGGGTGGGCAAGCTCCGGTCGATCCGACTCAGCTGCTTAAGGATGAGAACGAGGAGATCAGATCGGATGCCGTCCGCACTCTCGAGTTCTCACATGATCCGCGGGCACTGTCGGCGCTTGTGGAAGCATTGAGGGATCCAAGCGTGAAGGTCAAAGCTGCGGCAGTGAGCGCCATCGTCAAGATGGGAGAGAACGCGACCGGTCCAGTTATACGACTGTTGAACGATGCGATCGACGATCGGGACAACCTCACTGCAAGGTATGCCGCCAAGGCTTTGGGGCTGATAGGGGATGTAAGCATTTCGTCGGTGCTAATCGAGTTACTCAACAGCGACGACAAATTCGTAGCGTGTGAATCCGCCTTGGCGCTCGGCAGGCTTGGCGAGTCAAAAGCAGTGCCCGAATTAATAAGCTTGTTGGATCAGCCGAACGGAAACTTGCGATTTGCAGCAGCTGAAGCATTAGGTCAGATCTGCGATCCAATTTCGAAAGCGGCGCTTCAACGCAGATTGACCGATGAGGACGAAGGCGTGCGAGCTAAGGCCCGCTGGGCGCTCAGCAGGTTCAGGAAATTCAGTGATGCTTCGACGTAGCAAATTTATCCGTTCGCCACGTAGCAGCGAATTTATTCGTTCTTATTTGAAACGTGACACTTTAGAGAGAACGAATAAATTCGTTACTACGTGGGAGGTACGCTTCGTAGAGAGAACGAATGAGTAGCCAGGAACAGCTCTACATTGGTCTCGATGTCGGGCGCACGATTCGGGGAGCCCTGGTTTCGCCGCAGGGCTCCATTCTCCGCCAGCATCGCGTTGTGTCTGAGGTCAGCGACGCGCAAATATTCATAGAACAGCTGGTCGAAGTGATTAAGGCGCTCAATACTGGCGAAGAAGATCACGCTGCGGCCGCAGGCATCGGCTGGGCCGGACTCGTTAATAGAAAAGCTCAGCGAATCGAAGCGAACCCAAATCTGGTAGACGTTTCCGCTTACGATTTGCACTCGCAGCTGGAAGACGCCACCGGCCTACCAGTGGTCATCGACAACGATGCGAATGTCGCGGCTTATGGAGAATGGCGAGCGGGCGCTGCACGCGGGTCCGGAGATGTGTTCTTTGTTACGATGGGCACCGGCATCGGTGCAGGATTGATTCTTGGCGGCGAGCTGCAGAGAGGCACTCGCGGTTTTGCGGGAGAGTTCGGGCATTTCAAAGTCGACAGCGACGGGTTGGAATGCGGATGCGGTGGAACTGGATGTCTCGAAACGGTAGCTTCAGGTCCCAATATCGTCCGCCGCGTTCGCGAAAAGCTATTCAGTGATCCTTCCTATTCAGTCTCAAAACTGGCGCGTGATATGGAAGGCACACTTACTGCCGAGCGCGTGATGCAGGCGGCAACAGAGAACGATGACCTCGCGACATCTGTTTTGAGGGAGACCGGTATAGTTCTGGGCACCGCGATAGCTAGCATAATCAACCTGTTGAATGTAGAGGTTGTGGTGTTGGGTGGCGGGGTTATGGCCGCTGGGGATCTGATAATGAATCCGATCCGAGAGGCCGCTCAGCAGGCGACGGTATCGCAGGCTCTCCAATGTGTAAAAATCGTGCCGGCCGAGCTCGGTCAGGAAGCCGGAATGATCGGCGCGGCGTTTCTTGCGCGAGACTTGTTCGAGCCGGTCAACGAAACCCGCTAATTCTTGGCTACTGGCAGCTGGCCGACTCAGATAATTAACTGGCACGGGAGTCCATCATCGTGTGCCCCGCTCATCGCACCGCGATCATAACTATTAAGAAGCACCTCTCGAACCCCCGTACCATCGAACAACGCTGACCGGTTTCATCAAATCAACATTAGTGAGTACCAAAACACGCGCTATATCCGGTGCGGCCGCAAGCCGGTGTCTTTGAGCGTGCGCAACCGCATAACTCTCGTGCCGGCGGTGTTGGCCGTCGTTATGTTTCCGGTGAAAGTCGGCACAATGCGTGCGTGTGTCACCGCTTCGAATCCCGACGCAAGCTTGATGAGGGTCGGTTCGCTGAACGCAGTCCCTAGGAAGCTTATGCCTTGCGGCATGCCATTAACGTTTCCTGCGGGTACCTGTACGATCGGGTAACCCGGCCCGGCGGCCAGGCCTGAACTCGCGAAAAGGAAGTGATCGGAGAGTATCAGATCGGTCGTCCATCCTGGGCTGTCAGTGGGGGCTACCACCGCATCCAGATTGAATTGAATTAGCGCGGCGTCGATGCCATTCACACCCGCATTGTGATCGATCGCCAGGGCCTGGTTGTACGTCAACCCTCCGAAGATTGGCTGCGGATTATTGCCCGGGTCCGGACCGCTTGTGTCCATCAATTCCGCGAGCTCGAAGATCTCCTGGAAAAAGTATGGCATTTCAGTAGCTGCATTCACATTATTGAAGACGATGGCGTCGGCCAGAGTCTTTCCGGCCATCGGAACTCCAATTCGAGTGGCGAAGTATTGTTGCACGTCGAGCTTGAACTCGAAGAGCAAAATCAGAAACTCGCCGTCTGCTGGGGCGAAGGTGAAGCCGGAGCCGTCGAGATCAACAACCGTTGCGCCGGCCGACGCGATCGCGGCAACCGCTGCGTCAAACACCGCGACAACCTGCGGCGGCGCGTTGTCAATGCCTTGTCGCGTCACTCCGACGCGTGTGCCGTTGAGACCGTTTGGATCGAGGAATGCTGTATAGTCTGCGGGTAGCGTTGGGCGGGACTTGCCCGTTCCTTGCCACCCGAGCGGTACTCCAGCGGTTGCCGGGTCACGCGGATCCGCTGTCCGGCTAACGATTACGTTCAGAACTGCGGCCGCATCGGCCACCGTGCGACCATGCGGTCCGACCGTGTCCTGCGTGTGGGAGATGGGAACAACGCCTGCGCGACTTGTGAGGCCGACGGTCGGCTTGATACCTACCACACCGTTGGCATTACCAGGGCAGACGATGCTGCCGTCTGTCTCGGTACCGAGGCCGATCGCGGCGAAGTTGGAGGACACCGCTGCCGCGGAGCCGCTGCTGGATCCGCAAGCGTTCCGATCGAGCGAATACGGGTTATGGGTCAGCCCGCCACGACCAGACCAACCGCTGGTGGAGAAGAAGGAGCGGAAGTTGGCCCACTCGGAGAGATTTGTCTTACCTAGGATTACTGCACCGCCCGCGCGCAGCTTTGATGCTACCGTCGAGTCTTGAGCCGCAGGTTGGCCCGCCAGGGCGAACGATCCTGCCGTGGTTTGCATACCGTCGCCGGTGTCTATGTTGTCTTTGAGCAGAACCGGTATGCCGTGCAGCGGACTTAGGACTGTTCCGCCCCGGCGCATCGCATCCGCGTCCCTTGCGATTGAGAGTGCCGCCGGGTTTAGCTCGATGATCGAATTTACGCCGGGACCGTTCTGGTCCAGCGTCCGAATGCGATTGAGATAGAAATTCGTAAGAGCAACCGAATTGAGACGACCTGCAGTCATCTCTGCTTGCAATTCGGCGACGGTCGCCTCTTCCAACCTACCGCTCTGATCAGGTGTCGCGCGCGCAACACGCGGCGCTGGTCCGACCATCGAGACTCCGGCTCCCGCGAGCGCGCTCAGCCGAAGAAAGCTCCTCCTGCTAACATCGCCAATAGCCTTCTGATCATTGTTAGCGTTGTTGCTCGCCGCACTGCAAAGTTGTTTGGCAGGCAGTTCGGCGATCTTCTCCTTTTCTGATGACATGTCAATTCGCTCCTTCTTGTATTTCATTGCTGAAGTGATGGCCGAGGTACGGTCCAACGGCCGAATGGTGCTCACGTAGAATTAGCGTCCAGGTTGAGTATCGCCCCGTCGACGAGGCGGCTTAAAAGCCCACGTAAAGTCGGAAGGACAACTTCCTCCTATGGCATTGGGGCAAGGAATACTGCGGACTTTCGTCTTATTTTAGTTGAGTCAAAGACATTGGTGAGGATAATTATCTAAAGTAGCACGCGTGATAAGCTGACGAAGCTTAGACCACATCTCAAGTCGGTTTCTGGGCCGACTATATTCCCCTTGGTCTCTTGTGTCAACGAGGCGCATTGGGAGGTTAGTTTACATCGCTAAGGATCGTAGTCTCGGTCGCTATATAGCCCGGCAGGTATTGGCCTGTGGTATTGGACCTTGGTTGACACGGATTCCATCTAGTAGTATTTTGGCGCTACACAAACAGAATTAGTCGAGGCGGGATGGATGCGTAAGATAAGCCCTCACGATTTCCATTTCTTCGATCGCGCTCCGAGCATCAGCAACTATAGAATTGTCCCGACCCTGATTCATAAACGCCAGCTAATCCTGGGTGCAGACGCTTTTTCGCCGATTCAATCAAGGCATTATCGTAGGTGTTCTTCGCGAACTCATAACGGACGGCTTGATTTTCAATCACAACCGGCTGAGTCCCGCTGTCGAAACCCATTCAGCCGGTTTGATAAAAACAGGATTACTGAACGCCAGTACTTTTAATCGGATCTGCGACGAAGCCGCTTGTTTACGCTCGCACAGAGGGTAAGTAAAACCACAAATCACTGTTGTTGCCGTCGCGAGTCCTGGTTGACAGTGTAAGTTCGCTCACCTAAAGGAGACTTGACCATGAAAAGACAAATATTCAGGTCGCTGCTCTACTTGTCGGTCGTCGCCATTTTGTTCTGTGTCAGTCCCAGAAGCCTTCTTGCACAGGCGGTCACTGGCACGCTACTGGGGACTGTCACTGACCCAGGCGGCGCCGTAGTCCCTGGCGCAAATGTCACGATCACTGAGGTGAACACGAATTTCACTCGTGCAACTGTGACAAACGAAAGCGGTAACTATGTTATTGGGAACCTGGATCGCGGGGTCTACCGCATCGAGATTGAGCACACGGGCTTTAAGAAATCCATCCGTGAAAAGGTCGATGTTTTAGTCAACAGTGATACACGTGTGGATGTACAGCTGGAGCCAGGTGGAGTTGCCGAACAGGTCGAGGTCACTGCGAGTGTCGCGCTGCTTCAGACTGATCGCGCTGATGTGGGTCGGCAAATAGAAACCAAGCAACTCCAGGACATGCCTCTCGCGTTTAATCGCAATTTCCAAAGTCTCCTTAATCTCGTTCCTGGCGCCAGCCGGGCGGAACGATTCCACTCGGAGTTCTTCAACTCTCAGGACAGCCTTGGTTCGAGAGTCAACGGGCAGTCACGGCTTGCCAACAATGTCCAAATTGAGGGGATAGACAACAATCACCGCACTGGTTTGCTCACTGTGCTTATTCCTCCTATCGAAGCTCTGTCGTCGGTTAACGTCACGACCAGCAATTATGAAGCGGAGCTGGGTCGCGCCGGGGGAGCTGTAACCAACGTCACGCTGCGGTCAGGCAGTAACCAAATACACGGCAGCGTCTTTGAGTTCAACCGGGTCAGCGCGATGGCGGCTCGACCATATTTTGCGAGCAGGAAAGCACCCACCGTATACAATCAATTTGGGTTTACAATTGGCGGCCCGATCAAGAAGAACAGAACTTTCTTCTTCGGCGACTATCAGGGGATCCGGGATCATCGCGGGAATTCGAACGTCGTTTCCATCCCCACGCTTGATTTTCGGAATGGTGATTTCAGGGCTTCGCCGACCATTATTTATGACCCCGCTACCGGCACATCCGACGGGAAGGGTCGCCAACAGATCCAGTGCAACGGGGTCCTGAATGTGATCTGCCCCGACAGAATCAGTTCGGTTGCCAGGAAGATCCTGGGGTTTATTCCGGCACCGACTCGTGCAGGCTTTACGAATAATTTTGAACTGGCCACAGTTCTGGTAAAGAACACCGAATCGTTTGATGTAAAGGTCGATCACAAGTTCAGCGATGACGATAGTCTGTTTGCCCGCTATAGCTTTCAGCGACCAAAGGTCTTCGATCCTGGTCTCTATGGCATCTATGGCGGACCCCGAAATGATGGCTTCGCCGGGACCGGGATTAATCGGACGCAGAGCGGCGCGGTCAACTATACCCACGTTTTTAACCCGACCTTTATTACCGAATTTCGCCTTGGCTTTACTCGATATCGCAACGATGCTCAAAACCAGGACACTGGCTTGAAGACCTCTGAGGAAATCGGCATTCCAGGAGTGAATCTGGATGAGTTTACGAGTGGTTTAGCCTACATTGATATTGCCGGGTATACCAATCCGGTCGTGGGGTTTTCACCCAGTCTGCCCTGGATTCGTGCCGAAACTGACGTCGACCTCGTCAGCAACTGGACCAAAATCTTCAAAGACCACACCATCAAGTGGGGCGTAGACGCTCGTTTAAATAAGGACGATCTGCTTCAGACTCAGACGTACAGTCCCCGCGGTCGATTCTTCTTCAGAGCCGGACCCACCGCACTGAACGGTGGTGGCGCTTCAGGGTTCGCAAACGCCTTTGCCAGTTTCTTGCTGGATCTACCAAACGAGTATGGACGCGACCTGCCCGGCACCTTTCCCACCGTGCGGCAGAAGTCATTGTTCAGTTACATCCAGGATAAGTGGACGGTTACTCAGAAGCTGACGGTCAACATCGGTTTAAGGCATGAGATCTACTTTGCGCCTACTCCGATGTTCTCCGGTGGATTCTCCAACTACAACCCCGCAAATAACAGCCTGGAGCTTGCCGGCATCGGAAAGATACCTTCCGATATGGGACGAAATACAAACTACAAAAACTTCGCGCCTCGGCTCGGCGTAGCCTATCGGTTGGACGAGAAGACGGTTATTCGTGCCGGCTACGGCATCAGCATTGACGCCTCTTTCCCAGACGACAAGTACGCCTTCAATTTCCCGGTCAAACAGAACAATGCCTTCACTGCCGCTAATTCGTTCAGCGCGGCCGGTAAGATGGCCAACGGTTTTGCGCCTCCGCTGGTAGTGCCTACCCCGCCGGACGGCATTATTACCAACGCACCATTGAATCAAGTCTACCTTTTCATCCCGCTGGACCTAAAGGAAGGCTACATTCAATCCTGGAACCTGGCCGTTCAGCGCGCGCTTCCATGGAAGTTCACCGTGGAAGTCGCTTATGTGGGAAATCACAATGTGGGCGTGTTGACCAGGCGGGACATCAATGCCAGTCTGATTCCTGGTTCTGGTAATGCCGGGCGGCCACTCAATGCGAAATTTGGGCGGACCACGAGAACCGACACCTGGATCCGCACGGACACCAACTATAATGGACTGCAGGTGAAACTTGACCGTCGCTTCTCAGAGGGATTGCTGGTGACAACCGCTTACACTTTCAGCAAGGCCATCAACTACACCGACGATCAGGGTTCATTGTTCATTCCAGCCATACCCTCGATGAACCGAGGACGTGCGGGTTATGATCGCACCCACACCTTTGTGCAGAGTTACATCTATGAACTCCCGTTTGGGCCAACCAAGCGCTGGTTACAATCTGGGATTGGGCGCTGGATCCTGGGAGATTGGCAACTGAATGGCATTTTTTCAGCCTACTCTGGCTTGCCACTGGACTTCCAGATTAGCGCTACCGCCCTTAACGCTCCGGGCAATGGCAATCGACCTAACCTGACTGGAGACTTCAAAGTGCTGGGTGATATTGGGCCTGGTGTCAAATGGTTCGACATCAGCGGGTTCTCACCACCGGCGCCGAACACGTATGGCAAGATCGGACGCAATGTATTCTCGGGACCTGGGTTTGCCAACCTCGACCTCTCCTTCTTCCGAAAGTTCCGGCTTACCGAGCGGGTTGGAGGTGAATTCAGATTTGAGACATTCAATTTCACCAACACTCCCCAATTCAATCGACCTGGGAGCGTCTTAGGAAATGCTGATTTTGGACAAGTGACTGGTACACTAGGTGATGCTGTTGGACTAGGCCCGCGGCGCATTCAGCTCGGCCTGAAGTTGACATTCTAAAGGGAGGCCAACATGAATCAGAAAAACATCGGACGCAGGGAATTCCTCAAGCAGGCAGCGGCTGGAGCGGCAATCGGACTGGTGTATCCCAGCGCACGGGTCCTTGGAGCCAATGATCGAGTCCGGCTCGGGATCATCGGACCGGGCGCACGTGGCCAGGAATTGATGAAAGAATTCTTAAAGGTACCGAATGCGGAGTTTGTTGCCGCTGCCGACGTATTCACGCGCAGATTTGAAGAAGCGAAGAAGCTTGCACCCGGCCTGAAGACTTTCGACGATCATCGCCGGCTGCTTGACCTGAAAGATGTCGATGCTGTAATCGTCGCGACCCCTCTACACTGCCACGCGCGGCACTTTTTGGATACGCTCGCTGCTGGCAAGGATCTTTACTGCGAGAAGACTATGACCTGGTCTATTACCGAAGCTGAGGCTTGCCTCGAGGCAGCGAAGAAGTCTAATCGTGTTGTCGGAATCGGGCTGCAACATCAGAGTTCCGGCAATCTGGTCGATGCGAAGCAGTGGCTCCGGGACGGTCTCGTGGGCAAGATCACTTCGGTGGAGTGTTGGATGAGTCGCAACACCCCGCGTGGCAAAGGGCAATGGGTACGAGAGATTCCCTCCGACTGCAATGAAGCAAACGTGCGGTGGGACGCATTTTTGAACGGTCGTCCTCGTCGGCCTTTCGATGCCAACCAGTTCATCAATTGGCGTCTGTTCTGGGACTACTCGGGCGGCAACGTCACCGAAAATATGGTGCACCAGATCGCATTCGTGATGCGCGCCTTGGACCTGCCGCTTCCAACTGCTGCTTACATGTCCGGTGGCGTTTTTTCTGAGAAGGATGGCCGCGAGGTACCCGACACGATTGCGGTTACGCTCGATTTCCCGAATGATCTGGTTGTCACGTGGCAATCGATGTTCAGCAACAAACATTACGGAATTGGTGATCGCATTCTGGGCTCACACGGCACAATAGAACGCTTGATGGGAGCGACGGATATGGTCACCGGCAAGTCCGCATCGGGGTTGCGTTATTTTCCTGAGAAAGACAATCGCAAGGATGGAGTCGTACTTGAGGGTCAAACGACGGATACGGATCACTACGCTAACTTTGTTGAGTGTGTGCGGTCGCGAAAGCAGCCAAACGCGCCTGTCGAGATTGGGTACCGTTCGGCGGTGGCGGGACATATGGCGAATATGTCATACCGGCAGAAGAAGCGGATCTCGCTTGAGTCAGTCGGGTTGACGGCCCGCAACTAGCAATTCACAAACTCTGCGTTGTCTCGGCGATCTCTGCGTCTCGGCGGTGCTGGTTTCGTTTCAGGTTCAACGCAGAGTGGCTGAGGTCGTTGAGCAAACGCAGAGAAGGCTTTTGAGGCGTCTGCCTGAATGTCGAGTCACAATACTTGGAGCCAATATGAGAATTGATGTTAACCATTGTTCGACGAAGGGACACTTTGTTGTTGTAGCTGTGCTCTCCGTCTTTTTCGTCATCTGTATAGTGCAGGTTGGCAGCGCCGGACAAAGGAAGTCCAAGGCTCAACCTCACGAGAATCCTGACGCGACAGTAAATGTACTCACGCCGGCGGAAAAAGCGGCAGGATGGAAGCTGCTGTTCGATGGCAAAACATGGAACGGATGGCGTGGGTTTCGACGAGAAAAGATGCCGGACGAGGGCTGGACGATTGAAGGCGGCGCAATCAAACACATAGCCGGCAACGGCGAACAAAGTAAACAGGGCGGCGATATCATAACGGTAGGGAAGTACGATAACTTTGAATTGCAATTGGAGTGGCGCATCAGTCCCGGAGGAAACAGCGGCATCAAGTATCTTGTTGATGAAGATATGGTGAAGAGCGGCTACTCGGGATTGGGGTTTGAAATGCAGGTGTTGGACGATGATCAACATCCGGACGCGAAGATGGGCAAAGATGGTAATCGTACCGCGAGCGCTCTGTACGATTTGATTGCGCCTAAAAACAAGGTGCTGCATGCGGTTGGCGAGTGGAATCAAGTGCGGTTGATTGTTCATGGCAATCATGTGGAGCATTGGCTCAACGGTGCGAAGGTGGTCGAATACGAGTTGGGAAGCCCGGAGCTAAAGGCTCTGATAGCCGAGAGCAAGTACAAAACGATTCCGGGATTTGGTGAGGTCAGGAAAGGTCACATTCTATTGCAAGATCATGGACACGAGGTTTGGTTCCGCAATATTAAGCTGCGTGAACTGAGCACGCAGTGAAGAGTTCACTGCTCTGCTCGCGTTAATAAGATACTTAACAAACGCACTTCAATGGAACTGGATATGAGGCGTGTCTGTCCGCAGGAAATTGTGCTTTCCTATTGCAGCTCATTCTTGCGAAAGATGTAATTCTCCACTTGATTTGAGCTTGCGATAATGAAGCTTTTGCTTGAGACAAACGAGACACCTAACGATTCGATTGTATCTATTGATGCGTAGTGATTTTTAGCGAACGTAGCAATCTCTCTGGCCTTCTGTTGCCGCTCATCGGATTGTAAGTCGTTGAATCTAGAGTTTATCAAGGCGATAGTGAGAGTTGATCCATTGACCACTCTGAGTTCTATGTTTTGCTCGTTGTACTGTTTGACCAATTCTGCGCGAAGGGGAATGAGATTCTTAAGCTGTGTACAGGCAACCTGTATCGTGATACAGAATACCAAAAAGAGTGCTGCCTTGTAGTTGGTCCCTCTGAACAACACCATTCAACCTCTCCGAGTCAACCTGACGAGGAATAATCCCTCGCGAAATACTTCGATAGCCATTGAGGGTGCTTTCGGGGCTTGCTCGATTGATAGGTTGTGATCTATTCCGGTTAACTTGTCAATCCTATTGTTTAATGACTTTCCAGTCGCTAACCAATTTCACCGTAGCGCAATTAGGACCACCGTCCTTGCCTCGTCCAGGGATTCTCGCCAAAAGGCGATGGCCCGGTTTATTCGTGACTTGTTTGACGAGTTCCCAGGTAATTCCCTGTAGAGGAACCTTCATTCGTCGAGACCATTGAGTATTTTCCTGACCGGCGTACGTGCCAACGTCTACATAGACGAACCTGTTTGAAGGCGGACCCTGAGCAATGGGACCCTTAAGATTCGGCAGACCGTTTTTTCGATTGTCCGCGACGACTAAGGAGAAGTCGAATATGACATCTCCACGTTTGGCCTGCTGAACGAAGAGAGTCTCGTAGTCGGAACCACCTCCACGCTGGATTCCAAAATCAACTCCAGCAGGCGGATCAACTAACACCAATCGGATTGCAAGATCGGACTCCATGGTTATAACTCCAAACTGTAAACTATTATTTTGTACGCTCAGTTTTATCCTTTGCATCACGGGCCCGCTGCGCATTTTGACCGGCGCTTCTGCGTAATCCGCGGATGAATCAAAAACTGGATCCACAGATGAGGCCAGATTAACGCAGAACAGCGGAGCACTGAGCACTCACGATAGTCACCGCAATGCAGCGCAGTCAAAGACATCAAGTTTCTTCATAACATTGAGGGCGAGAACATAACCTGCGTACAGGCTCGCAGGCAGGATCGCGGATGTCTTGTCTTTGTCAGTGTGGAGGATCTTGTTCCATTCGCTCGAGAGCCCGTGCAATGTGACGGACGGAATTCCCGTTCGTTTGAAGGATGTCGAGTCTGAGTCTCCAATCCCAAGCCTCGTCGCATAGAAAGGTATCTTGCTCTCCTCCGCGATCTTGGCCACAAAGGTCGTAAGCTTTGGGCTCGAGATCTCATCGATGATCTGAGGTCGCCCCAGACCGAAGCTGTCAAAGTTCAACATGGCGCAATAATTGCTTCGTTCCGGCTTTGGGATCGCATCAGCCATGGCCCGCGAGCCTTTCAGGCCTTCTTCTTCGCCGCCAAACGCGACGAAGATGAATGTGCGTTTTGTTTGCCTCTGATGAAACGTCTTGTAGAGATGTGCAACCAATGTAACGCCGCTCCAGTTGTCGACTGCGCCACAGCCCTCCGTCACCTTATCGTAGTGGGCACCTATGATGATCGTGCCGGTTCCGGTGCCTTGAATGGTCACAACGAAGTTCTTGTACTTGCCGGCCTCCACAACCTTGGAGGTCTCTGAAGTAGCACCGCAACGGGTAAAGAGCTCCTGCACAGCCACAACTCGGTCGGCGTTCTTGCACGGAGCGAGAGCAACATCTGCTGACAACTCCGCCTCGGTGGAGTAGGAAATGTCAATGGAACTGACGAGTGGCGTCGAGGTAGCGGGAGTTACGAGAAAAGCAGCTAACACCAAAGCAAATAAACGACCAGTCATATCCTTTTATGACGCACTATTGGCCCTAGTGCCGAAACCTATGTTTGCCGGTTATGGTCATTTGGTGAACGCCTCCTGGAATGTAACCCACTCAGAGGCATTTCTTTCGAACCATTCCTTGGCCCGTGATGTCGCGTAGATGTAACCAACACCACGGGCACGAAACAGATCTTCACCGTTCCACGTCTCTGCGAGCAGATGAATGTCATTCCGGCCGCAAACCTCTTTCTCACGTTGGACCCACGCGCTTCCGTTTAGGGCGAGCTCCCACAGATCTCCGACTTGCTCGCTGATATCCTTAGAATGGCTCTTACCGAGGATGTAATTTTCTGGTTCACCGTCCGCGGGGTACCTGGGCGGTTCCTCGGCCGTTTGGTCCCATTTGTGCCAATCTGATTTCACGATCAATTTCTTAATGATAGGCTGGTAGTGCAAGCCTATCAGTCTAGAGTTCTCAAGCTCCCGGCGGAAAGCGTTCGTTACAACTAAGTCACTTATGCCGGGAAATGAAATCGGCGGTACAAACGGACCAGTACGCTCCAGCTGAATCCTGCCATCAACACGAACCAAGTGACAGGACATGCCGTGCACAAGTATGTAGTGGTAGTCGCCCCATCGAAGTAATGGCTTTTCAACTGTGTAGAATCGATTCATACGGTCGCGTATGTAAACGCAGCCAGAATGTCCCCGCGCTCAAGCTCCTCGTAGCTTACTGCGGAATGCAACGAACCTTACATTGGCCACTTCTACAGCTCAATGCGATTCGAGAGTGCTTTATGCATCGTTACTTCATCCGCGTACTCAAGATCCGAACCCACCGGAACTCCCATTGCGATTCTTGTGATTCGCATTCCCAACGGCTTTAGCAGCTTCGTTAGGTAGTTCGCTGTCGCTTCGCCTTCGGTGTTTGGGTTAGTTGCAAGGATGATTTCGTCGACATCTAACTCTCGCAGACGCTCGAACAGATTTTTGATCTTGAGTTGATCGGGACCGATGCCACGAATGGGTGATAGAGCTCCGTGAAGTACGTGATACAAGCCTCGATACTCGCGGGTTTTTTCGACAGTGACAAGATTGAACGGTTCTTCGACGACTAAGATTGTGCGGCGATCCCTTTGGGGGCTCGTGCAGTAGCGGCAAGGATCGACGTCGGTGATGTTGTTACAAAGCGAACAGAAGATAATCTTGTCCTTGACTTCCTGGATGGCTTCGATTAACCGATCGGTGTCCTGTCGCTCCGCACGCAGGATGTGAAATGCCATGCGTTGAGCCGATTTGGCTCCGACCCCTGGCATCTTTTGAAGCTCATCGATGAGTTTTGTTACCGGCTCTGCGTAGTCCAGCATTGGTCATTGCTTTCGTCAGGTGGATACTGCACTGGAATTGTTAAGTACAGGTGACACGAGGGGTAATCCAAACACAACTATACCAACTGGTACTAAGAATGTACGAAACTTCAATCTATCTTCATCCGCAGATTACGCAGTTGACACAGATGGAATAACGAACCGCTGAGGTCTAGGCGATTCCCGCAGCAGTGGCTGCTCTCTAAAGAAGACCTTCCGGGAGTCCCAGGTCACCGAACTTTGATCCGAGCTTGCCCCTCATCGCCTCATCGACTTTTCGCGAAGCTTCATTCACTGCGGCGATTATCAGATCTTGAAGCATTTCGACATCGCCGCCCTTGACTGCCTCCGGATCTACCTTCAGTTCTGTCAGTTCCTTTGAACCGTTCATTGCGACCGTAACCACGCCGCCACCGGCGCTCGCGGTGACGCGAACCTTCTGCATCTCGCGCTGCATGTCTTCCTGCATCTGCTGCGCTTGCTTCATCATCTCCTGCAAATCCAACCCGCCTGGAAACTTCATGTACCCTCCTAGTCCCTGAATGAAATGTGCGTCGCTAAATTATTGGTCGGGTTTAATGACCTCAATGATCTCGCCATGAAACTTGTCTATTAACACCTTGAGCCTGGGATCGTCCTGTGCAGCGCTCCTCGCCTGTTGCTGTCGCTGTTGACCGCTCTCATCGGATACTGCCGGCTCGTCATTCTGCCCGGCGATAGAACATTTGAGCGTCAGGCGTTGTCCCAGAACCTGTTCGCAAGCGTCTTCGATTGCCCGGCGATTGTCACGGGTTTCAATCTGAGTCTTGCAACTCGCATTATCAGCCGAATACTCGATGCAGAGATAGTCTGAATCTACAGAGATCGTGCCCTTGTCCAGAGCCGATATGATCATCATTTTTCGCTTGTCTACAAGAGCCGATTTGATTCTCTCGACTGGACCACCGCTTTCTCGACGGGCTGGCTTTGTCACAACCGCTTCGTCAAACGGGTCCGTCGGCGCCTCATAGAGCTCTTCCATCGGAGGTGGATCAATCGAAAACGGAACTACATTCGACCGTGCAGGACTCGCTCCAGCGGCAGCCACCGTCGGAGGAGCGGCCGTCGCAGCAGGAGAGCCCGCAAGCTCTGATGTGAGTGTCGACGCTTGCCCCCGAGCCTGAGGTTTACCACTGGGTGTTTTTCCTCCTCCAGTTCGAGTCGGAGTCGCAGATGCGCGAGTTCCAGTCGACGGGCGCACTAGTTCGGATGAACGTGATTGTTCGGTGCTTGCCGTTCTTAGAGGCGAGGGGGTGGCGCCGCCTGTGAGCTTTGACTCCAGCTCCTCGATTCGTTCCAATGCCTCCTCAAGCAAGTAGAGTCTTCGCGCCTGCGCCATGCGCACAAGACCCATCTCGAGTTGAAACCGTGGCTGCGATGAGTTGCGAATATCCTCTTCAGTCTTTGTCAGTATTTGGAAGAAACGAAGTAGATCCTGCTCGGAAAAATATTCGCCGAGACGTTTTAGTTCATCAGCTTCGGTCTCCGGAAGTTGGACCAACTCGGAATCGAACCCTGAGATCTTGACTACCAGCAATGCGCGAAAGTGCACCATCATCTCGCGACAGAAGTTTCGTAGATCATAGCCGCGCGATACCACGTCATCGACGATCCTGACGAGTTCTCCTGATTGCTGATCGGCAATCGCCTGAACAGTTGTGTTCAACGTATCGGTATCGACCAGGCCGAGTGCGACGGAAACATCTTCGTCGGTGACCGACGAGCCGACGGCGAAGCTGATCACCTGATCGAGCGCCGACTCGGCATCGCGCATCGAGCCTTCTCCGGCCCGCGCGATCGCAAGCAACGCAGCATCGCTTATCTTCACACCTTCGAGTTTCGCTATCCGGCGCAGCTCCTGAACTATCTTGGTCATTGTGATAGTCCGGAACTCAAACACCTGGCAGCGCGAGAGAATGGTCTCCGGAACTTTTTCCAGCGCGGTCGTAGCCAAAATGAAGACAACGCGCGGCGGTGGTTCCTCAACTGTTTTCAGCAACGCATTGAACGCTGGCGTCGACAGCATGTGAACTTCGTCGATGATAAAGATCTTGTTCCGGTCACGGGCCGGAGCAATCGCGATCGAATTGATGATCACATCGCGCACGTTGTCGACGCCGGTGTTGGAAGCGGCATCGATCTCGATCACATCCATCGATCGGGACGCCGCAATCTCCACACACGAGGAGCATTGGCCGCATGGTTCCGCTGTTACGCCTTTCGCACAGTTGAGGGCCTTGGCGAAGATGCGCGCGGTTGTAGTTTTTCCAACTCCTCGGGCACCGGTGAAGATATAAGCGTGATGGACGCGATTGTTCGTTACCGCGTTCGCAAGGGTTCTGGTGATCGCGTCCTGTCCAATGACCTGGTCGAACGTCTGCGGTCTAAATTTGCGCGCTATTACGTGTGAATCAGCCATTATCAGAGTTTTCCCGGAGATTTACTGTAACTTGCAATCCTTGTTCGCAATGACTGCCTGATAGATGTTGAGCATATCGGCGGCTACTTTTCCTTGATTTGGATCGTCCCAGGAGGCAGTAAGCGTTTCATCGCCATCCGCCTTTCTTCTGGTTACTACCATCGCGGTGACAATACAATCCGCGCAAAGCTGATTATCCAGCGATGCGTTGGCGTTGTTTGCAGCATTAGCGGCGAAAACAGTCTCTGTAAGCGCCTTCATTGTCTCATCAGGAAGTCTCATACTGCACGAGCCATTCGGTCCATCTCGCAGCAATGTTCCGTCCGAGGTCAATGTGAGGTTTCCTCTTCCTTTTCCGGTGAAGCCGCCACCGGTGACGATTTGCACGGCCCAGGCTCGGTCTCCGGAAGGAAGCGGAACAGGGGTTACAGAGACTCTGCCGGTCTGATTAATGACGTAGGTGGAGTCCTTTGAGGTCTTGTTCTCTTTCTGGACCCTCTGAGATTGAGGACTCTGATTTGAATTTGGAGCTTGTTGCGGAGCAGGGGAGAGAGCTTGCACCGATATTAACGAGACTGCCAGAGATATAAACGTCATCAACATGGCTTACCTTCTGAGGTGCGTGAGAACATTGAGAGTGAGAACAACTCTCTGCGGCAGTCTGACACGAATATAGTTACTACACTGGTCAGGCTCCGGAGAGACCGCGGCACATCCGAGGTCCGCTACCGTTGCTCCGTTCCCGGCCTGGCGGGGTTCGCAGCCTCGCGATTGCACGGTTTCCGGAGCCTGATAAAACTGCCAATTTGCGATTGCCGATTTTCGATTGCTGATTCGAACTGCAATAAAATTGCTATCGAATGCCGAAACAATTTCGATGAGCAACTATGAAAGATCAGCCCCAATTCAAAATCACATCACAAATCGGCAATGTCAAAATTGCAAATTTCAAATTGCAAATTTCAAAGCGGAGAGGGTGGGATTCGAACCCACGGTACAGTTTCCCGTACACAGCATTTCCAGTGCTGCCAGTTCAGCCACTCCTGCACCTCTCCGAATCGGCATGCAGTTGGCAAAGCGGAAGGCAGGAATTGGAGCCTTTGGGTGCCCTCGCTGCTTTCTGCGCGCTGCCTACCGCCTACTAGTCTCACTGGCGGAGAGGGTGGGATTCGAACCCACGGTACCCGTGAGGGTACAACGGTTTTCGAGACCGCCCGATTCAACCACTCTCGCACCTCTCCGCACGCTGGGAATCTCGCCTTTCACGAAAAAACGATTGTAGCATTCGCCTACATTCGTCCTCAAGGATACCGCCTTCTACTATCACCTTATGATTCAAGAATTCCGTCGTACAAATGCCCAGGTGACTAACCACTGCGCCGGCTTTTGGGTCGGGCGCACCATAAACAAGTCTTGCAGCCCGGGCGTGAACCATAGCCCCGGCGCACATTGCACAAGGCTCGATTGTCGAGTAAACGGTGACGCCGGTTAACCTATAATTGCCAATCGCACGAGCTGCGTCCCTGAGGGCCACTAATTCTGCGTGCGCGGTCGGGTCGCTCGCCCCAATCACCCGGTTGCGTCCCCGACTGATGACATCGCCGTCGAGAACAACGATCGCCCCAACCGGAACCTCGCCATCTTTGCTGGCAGCTTCCGCTTCGGCAAGAGCGACGCGCATGAACTGTTCATCGTCATGAAAGAATTGAATCATTGAAGAATTGAGTCATTGAATCATTGAGTCATTGAATCATCGGATCATTGATTGAGTCATTGATTAAATCATTCAATCAATGATTCAATCAATGATCCGATGAATCAATGAATCAATTCTTCAATGACTCAATGATTCAATGATTCAATTCTTCATGTTTCTCTCGACTAACAACGGACCGCTCTACTTTG